>JAYFOJ010000002.1:0-351777 GCA_034932745.1 Erysipelotrichaceae bacterium
GTACGAGAGTAGAATCGGAAGGCAATCCTCCTATTACTATTATTAGTGCTTCGATGACATTCAAGTATATCGATGAAGCCACATATCTAAATAGTGAACTAGTCAATGTCTACAAAGACACTTCGATCAATCCTAACAAATTCGTGTCTTACGATTTTAAATATGTCAATGAATTAAACGAGACACATAGTATTTCATTTAAAACCGATATCGTCGGTTACCAAAATAGCGACGGAATTAAAATGCATCTATTTGATGACAATTATACCGATTGGGACGCGAATGCTTACCTTAGTACTGTAAAGAAAAACGGAAGAGAAGTTATCGAGGCACAATTCTCCATTTTTATTACCGATAGGACAACGAGTACGCCGACAGAAAATAGATACTCCATTTTACTTTCATAAGTTGCGAATTCCAATAAACGAATTCGATGATTAAATGACAATAGAATAAGACATTGCCCAGCAGTTATATTTTGCTATAATTTAATTAGGGGATGCAAAATTGAAAAGCATTAAAAAATATGCTGTATATGTATTTGTAGTTTTTTGTTGTTCATTATTTAACTGCAATACGGCAATATCTAGCAGCAATCAAACATTACCAAAGAAAAGTCTATTTCAAAATGATGGAAAATATGGCTGTACAGACGTCTACAACACGGATGATTCAATAATTGCAAATGATGATGCAACCATGAAGACAAAAATCGAAGATAAATACGAAGGCTTATGGCAAAAAACATTCGATTCGAATGTTTCTCACGAATATGCGAATGCGCTTAATAATGTCAGCGAATATGGTTACTACCTTGGAGCGGCCGCTGACGAACTAAGTGTTAGTAGACTGCATCTAGGATGTGGAGTTGTTGCTATGTTTAGCGTTTTAAATTATATTGCGGTAAATTGTGGATATGGTCAATTCGATTATAAAGCTAGAGAAAACGGCTATAACGATACAAGTTTATTCTTAGCAAGAAAAATAATAGAAATTACGAATCCTTTTATTATAGTTTTTCCAAACGATCAAGCCGGTCTGATGAGCAGTGACTTTTGTTCGTGTTTGCTTAATGTTATTAATTACTACTTTTCTGATTACAATTTATTTTTTGAAGTCAATATGTATCACGGCGGTCTGGATGGTAACAATTATCTAAGAAGTAAAATAAAAGAGACAGTGGATTCAGGAATGCCGGCGACGATAATGACATGGCCTCCTTTTGGCAATGTTCCTTTTCACTATATGAACATAGGCGCTTATGAAAATTGGACATCAGATAGTGGACAATCCAAAGATTTCTTTAGTGTGAAATATAATTGGGACTACACAAACAAAAATACTTACTATTTTCCAGAAGAATTGATAAACGATCAAATAACGCTTATCACAATTAATGAAATTAATGTTAATTATCATTTATTACCATCATCGTATGGTTTTGAAGGTCAGTATTTCTTTTACGAAAAAAGCAAAAATGTCGCTGCTAGTTTTAACCGGATTGCAGAAACAAAAAGATTAAGAACAGGTTTCATCGAGAATAATTATTTGGTAATGTCGGCTCGAAGATCTGGTGCAGGAACAGCTTATCTACAATTCGAATTCCAACATAAAATCAATAGTATAAGTTTTTTATGGGGTCTTTGGGGTTATAAAGAGAATATAACAACCGGTTCTGTTTTATGTTCATTAAGGCTCGATTATTTAAACAACAATAATCAATGGATTACATTGACCGATTTTTTAAGCGGAACAATTCCTATTAGCATTGACAAAGACAATCTTAACTATTACTCATTTTTGAAGACGAACGAGAATTTCAGTGTCTTTCGAATAATAACTACAAATCAAGCTGTGGGCGACAGCAACAAGGGCAGAGTTGTCTTAGGTGAAATGAATATAATGGAGAGTAAAAATGAAATCTAAACTAGTTTATCTTGCGTTTGCATTCTTGCTGACACTTTCTTCATGTTTCAACTTTAAGTATTTCGATGCTGACTATATCGAGAAAACATATGAAAGCACACGAGTGGCAGTAAGAGGCAACCCACCAATTACTATTGTTAGTGCTTCGATGACATTCAAGTATATCGATGAAGCCACATATCTAAATAGTGAACTAGTCAATGTCTATAAAGATACTTCGATTAATCCTAACAAATACGTGTCTTATGAATTCAAATACGTTAATGAGCTTAATGAAAATCACGGATTATCATTTAAAACCGATATCGTCGGCATTCAAGGTAATGATTGCATAAAAATGCATCTATTTGATGATAATTATACCGATTGGGACGCGAATGCTTACCTTAGTACTGTAAAGAAAAACGGAAGGGAAGTTATTGATGCACAATTCACTATTTATTTTCATATTGCCGATATAAGCACAAGTGCCATGAAAGATAATATATATTCCATCTATATTTCTTGACGATGAATTTCGGAAAACAAATTCAATGATTCTCTAGATAGTTTTGTTAGAACTATAGATAAATTATAAGCAAGATAATCTATTGTTGACACTTACTATAAGTAATGATATTCTTTATGAGCAAAAACTAAGGTAGAAAGAAGAGGCACCCGCTTCTCGCCAGATTGACAAGAGTCGATTGGCTAACGCTACAATACTTCGTGCTAAGAGTATGTTAACGGGTGCATTCGCGCCCGTTTTTGTTTGTAAGGAGTGATAATTATAACTAACAATGCTAACGGCTTCGGTAAAAAGCCAGAAAACAAGAGTACCGATTTAATCAATGGAATGATCAGATTCCCACAAGTTCTTCTTATTGGACCGCAAGGTGAACAATTTGGAACTATGTCATCTCGTGAGGCTCAATTTAAAGCTAACGAATTGGAACTAGATCTACTTTGCGTGGCGCCAAATGCCACTCCACCAGTTTGCAAACTCGTCAATTACGGTAAATACCGCTACGAGCAACAAAAAAAGGCAAAGATTGCAAAGAAAAATCAACATGTTGTGGAAACAAAAGAGATTCAATTGACTCCACAAATCGGCATTCACGATATGGAAACCAAAGCTAGAAGCACGACCAGTTTTCTTAAAGAAGGAAACAAGGTCAAAGTCGGAGTCCGCTTCAGAGGCCGTCAAATGGCACACCAAGAAGTTGGCGAAGAAGTTATAAAAAAATTCATTGAAATGGTCAGCGAATTCTCAGTTGTTGAGAAAGAACCATCTATGGATGGCCGCTGGCTAATCGCCATCTTGGCGCCTAAAAAATAAGAAAGAAGGAGAAATCATTATGCCAAAAATGAAAAGCAAAAAAGCTTTAACCAAAAGAGTCAAAGTGACTGGAACAGGAAAACTTGTGAGACGTTCTGCATTCACTTCGCACTTAGCACCATTAAAAACTCACAAACAAAAGAGACACTCAAGAAAAGCCAGATTAATCGACAAGACCGATTATAAGAGAATCAAGTTTCTCATTCAAAAATAAGGAGGATAAGTAAATATGGCAAGAGTAAAAGGTGGAATCGTTACACACGCCCGCCGCAAGAAAGTTCTAAAACAAGCCAAAGGTTACTTCGGCTCCAAACACGTTATCTTCAAGACTGCTAAAGAGCAAGTCATGCGTTCATTACGCTACGCTTATGTTGATCGTAGAAACATCAAAAGAGATTTTAGAAAACTTTGGATTAAACGTATCAACGCTGCTTGCAGAATGTGTGATATTTCCTATAGCAAATTCATGCACGGTTTAAGAAATGCCAACATCCAAGTCAATCGTAAAATGCTATCAGAGATGGCAATCAACGACTTTGCTGGATTCCAAGAATTAGTCGCTGTCGCAAAGAAAAGCGCTTAATCATCTTAATTAAAAAACCAGATTCACAAGGATCTGGTTTTAATTTTGCCTAGAAGAGGTTTTTCTCGTTTGGAATCACTCTTGTTTCAGTGTTTTTTATCGCGTCATTAAGAAGTTCTTCCCAATCAAATTTCTTTTCGATTTCTTCCACCTCATCAAAATGAGGCATCGTTTTAGGATTCTTCGGTGCGAATATCGTACAGCAATCCTCGAATGGACGAATTGAGATTTCGTATGTGCCTATTCTTGAAGCAATCTTAATTATTTCTGTTTTATCTAAAACCGCGCAAGGTCGAATGACCGGCATACTCGTAACCGCATTAATAACTTGCATCGAATTGAGTGTTTGACTCGCCACTTGGCCAATTGATTCACCATTAGCTAGGCATAAGCACTTTCTCTTTTTTGCTAACTTTTCCGCAAGACGATACATCATTCTTCTCATGATTGTAATTGCGTATGATTCGTCGCAATTAGCGTAGATGGTTTCTTGAATCTTAGTAAAGGGAACGATGTGGAGTTTAATTGGATTTTGATAGCGGTTTAACTTTGTTAAAATGTCTTCTAGTTTATAAATGACTCCGACTTGTGTATATGGCGGAGAAGCAAAATGAATGCATTCGATTGAGATTCCTCTTCTTAAAAGTAGATAAGAAGCGACAGGAGAATCAATTCCACCACTAATCATCATCATCGCTTTGCCGGCAATTCCTAGAGGATATCCACCAGCCCCTAAAAATGTTTTGGTGAAGATATAAGTAGCGCCATCTCTAACTTCGATCGATAAAAGAATATCGGGGTTATGGACATCGACTTCTAAATTCGTTTCTTTTAAAATCGTCGGTGCAACCATTCTAATAATCTGATCTGATACTAAAGCAAAATTTTTATCACTTCTTTTACATGTTAGTTTAAATGTTGAACCTTGTTCTTGCTTAATCAGTTCAAGAGATGATTTTTTAATATCTTCGATATCAGATTTGCACTTATAAACTAAAGACATCGCATGAATTCCACTGACATCCTTTAACCGTTCAATAATTGGCTCATAATTACTACCATGAAGCGCGATATAGATGTGGTCGTATCTTCTTTCGTATGACAAACCAGTAAATTCTAAAAGCGCTCTTCGTATGTTTAAATCAAGCCTCGCGATAAAATCTTTTTTATTCTTTCCTTTGGTAGATAACTCTCCAAAGCGAATCATGATGTGGTCGTATGTCATCTTATTTCTCCTAATATTTTTTCTAATGCCTTTGTAAAAATTTCGACTTCTTCGATTCTGTTATCGTTAGAGAAGCTAACTCTTATTGTGTTTTTCGATCTTATATCGTCTTTTCCGATTGCCTTAACAACATATGAAAATGGTTCATGACGACTCGAACAGGCTGATACACTAGAGACCATAATTCCTTCTCTTGATAAAGCTTCGACAACTACACTGGCTTTCTTTGTTAACAAAGAAAAATTAACAATGTATGGATTAACTAATTGATGAGAATTAAGCTCACAAATGTCAGAGTGCTTACTTATCCAATCTCTTAAACTAATCGATAAATTCGAAACATAATCATAGTGATCTTGGAAATTCTCAACCGCTAATCTAACAGCCTTTGCTAATGCACCCGCCATCGCGACATCGTTTGTGCCACTTCTTAGATTTGCTTCTTGTCCACCGCCGCTATTTAACGCTTGAAGTTGAATCGTTCTTCTTTTTATTAAGGCTCCGCTACCTTTTAAACCATTAATCTTGTGACCGGATATGGTTAAAAGATCGACGTTTGAATAGTCGATTTGCACTTTCCCGATTGCTTGCGAAGCATCGACGTGAAAGGCAATTTTTTCATGTTTAGATAACGTTTCACCAATTCTTTTGATTTGATTCACAGTTCCAATTTCATTATTAACAGCCATAATAGAAACAAGAATTGTGTCTTTTTTAATAGCTTTATTAAGGGTTTCGATTTCGACCGCTCCATCTTCATTAACATCGAGATAAGTAACTTCGAAACCAAAATTGTTTTCCAAATCGCGAGCGGCTTCTAAAACAGATGCGTGTTCTACTTTAGTGACGATGAGATGCTTTCCTAATGCTTTATTGCGAAGCGCATATCCCTTAATCGCCAAATTATTAGATTCAGTCGCTCCACTTGTAAAGATAACAGCGTGCTCATTCATTTTAAGATAAGAAAGAATTTGGCCTCTAGCCAAATCCAAAACGCGATTTGCTTCTTGACCAAAAGAATGAGAAGATGACGGATTAGCGTAATATTTAATCACTAATTCGTTATACGTATTTAAAATATCTTTGTCGACAAGAGTTGTCGCTGCGTTATCGAAATATATCATTAGTTATTTCCAGTATTAGTATCATCGATATGCTGTTTTTTAAGTAAATCGATGACATCGTGGTAAGCCTTATCAAAATCGCCTTGATAGAATTCTTTTTCATAAAGATTCAATTGCTGATGGACATCGTTTTGATGAACTCGATCGCGGTTAGCGTATATGATGGCAGATTCTGCTAATTGCTCGACGCTGACTTCTTTTTCAACCTCTTCACAAACGGCATTAGCAAGATTTTTGAGTTCGTCCACTTTTCCATTAATTAATGCAACATCGATTGGAATTGTTTTTATGTAACGATCGATTTCATTTAGTAAATTGTAGCAATTAACAATCTTCTCCATGAATTGTGCTGTATGTTCTGGTAGATTAATCTTTCTTACTAAAGACTCGCATTGTTTTAAACGATAGTAATACGAGAAAACCATTGTATAGGCTTCTTCGCTCGAGGCTTTAAGAGAGTCGAGAAACACTCTAAAGTTATTGACGCCTTCTAGCACCACATTGTAATCAGACATTAATTCTTCCAACTTTCCCTTAAGCAATGTGTAAGGTTGTTTTGTCGATGAATGAATGTAAGTATCAAGAGACCTTTTGGCGCCGCCTAGTCGATTGACATTATTTTTTAAAACTTCGATGCGATCTTTGTCTGAATCGCCAATTGCGTAGACGCGATTCATCTCAGGAAGAATCGAGCATAAACGCAAGAAAGTTTTTTCGAGGTTTAATACGTTTTGGTAAGTTGTATCACAATTAGCGTCGAAGAATTCTTTTGCTGCTACTTCTTTTTTGAAGTTTTCTCTCATCGTTTCGATTTCTTGCTGAATCTGATCAGAAATAGGCACGATTTCGGTCGTATCTAAGTCGAGAAGTTTTTTCTTCATCAATTCGACTCTATTGTTATATGAAATAATAGCCTGAGACACCATTAGATGGTGTAATGGGTATTTATCATCTAACATTTTTTCTTCTTCGTCAGTTAATTCTTTAATCTTTTCTGGTAGCACACTGTTGACTAAGACACATAGTTTAGGCATCTTTTCGAGCACTTCGTGAAGAACTCCTAAAACTTTGCTAATCGTTGGAATGATGGCGTTAGCGTCATCGTATTCCGCGCTTTCGATATGTGCTTCAAATTCGACGAACTTCTTATCGATTTTATCGAACACTCTTTCAAAAGAGGAACCAACGGTTTCTAAGTCTGAACTATTAACGTAGTAGAGTTGCTTAGCAGATCTAAAATCTTCTTTCAATTTTAGAATGATTTGTCTCGCTTCTTCTTCTGGTTTAATTAACTTTGTTAATTCGTTATCCAATTCTAAAACACTTTTTTCAAATATTTCTACTGCCTTACGGCCTTCTGAGATAACCTTTTTAATGTTGTGATATTGACGGCTAGCGATAAGTGCATTTAATTGTTTAATGACACCTTCGGCGAATTTATCGTCAATTTCATATATTTGCTTAAATTTTTTCGAATAGTTGTTATAGATATCGACATAAAGGAGATTTGTTCTTGAGATGATTTCAAGACGCTTAATGTATTGAGAATCTTGTCCGATTAGTAAAGCATCTAGATAGGAATACTTCCGTTCGAGTTCTCTAATTTGACGATTAGCAGATTTTCTTGAGAAGACGAATTTGAAAAGTACAAATAACAAAACACCGATAAATACTGCTCCACCGATGCTACCAGCAATGATGCCAATAAGTTCGGCGTTACTAATTGAAACCAACATATATATCTAAGCCTCCTATCAAACTAAGGATACTAATCCAAGTACATAAGATAAATCATATGTACCACTAAATATCGACTATTATTATTTTAATGATAATAGAGCGAAAATAAAACAAAATATTCAGGCACCTTCGTTTACTAAAAAAATGTTGACTAAATTTCGTAGGTTGCGTATAGTATTAACTGCATGTAATGCAGCAGACAAATATGGCCTGTCTGACGTCCGAACGCTATGTAAGGAAGTAACCGATGCTACAAGGCGAAACCTATTTATCGGACACCCGAGGCAAAGAATTTGTCCCTATTCATTATTTGCGATACAAATAAAGAAAGGAGAAATACTAATATGAGATACACTGGATCAGATTGGAAACGTTCCCGTCGTCTAGGTTTTTCTACGCTTGAAACAGGCAAAGAATTAGCCAAACGTCCTTACGGACCAGGACAACACGGTAATGATCGTAAAAAGAAACCTTCTGAATACGGCAAGCAACTTCTCGAAAAGCAAAAATTAAGACAAATGTATGGTGTTAATGAACGCCAATTCAGACGTCTATTCATGATTGCCCTATCGAGCAAAGAAGTTACTGGTTTCGCTTTCATGAAACTATTAGAGTCTCGTCTTGATAACTTGGTCTTCAGACTTGGCTTTGCTAGAACAAGAAAAGGCGCCAGACAACTAGTTAATCATGGACACGTTCTAGTCAATGGTAAAAAGGCCGATATTCCAAGTTATATCTGCAATGTTGGTGATGTCATCTCCATCCGTGAAAACGATATGGATATGAAAGTCGTTAAGGAATCCTTAGCGTCAGTCGCCCACTCATGTGGATACGTCGAAGTCGATGCTGAAAAGTTAAGCGGTAAATACACTCGCGAACCAAATCGCAATGAATTACCACAAGACATTATCGAATCACAAATCGTCGAATACTATAACCGTAAGTTATAATTCGCAAATTATAAAAGACTGTGGAGTCAAATCCACAGTCTTTTTGTTTGCTCTTATTAGATATGCTTTACTAAGAAGTAAAGTTTCTTTCCTCTTCTTATAACGGTATATGTTTTGAACAAGGCATCTTCCTTTTTGATTACCATTTGTGGGTCGTTTACTTTTTGCGAGTTTACCATAATCGCACCAGTTTGGCAGAACTGGCGGGCTTCTCTTTTACTAGTAGCCGCCTTTATTTCGATTAAAATGTCTTCGAGCATCTTTTCCCCTTGAACTTCAATCATCAAATCTCCAAGGACGTCTTCAAGTTGTTTTTTATTAAGGGTAGTAACATCTCCATTAAATAATACTTCGCTCATTTGTACTGCTTCGTCAGCGATTTTTTCGCTATGTATTTCTTTTACGATAGCGTACGCTAAAGCTTTTTGACCGATTCTCATACCTGGATTATCGAAATGGTTATGCGAAATCTCTTCGATTTCCTCTTTAGATAAGAAAGTAAATACTTTTAAATACTTAATCGCGTCGTCATCAGTAACGTTAATGAAGTATTGATATAGTTGGTATGGAGAAGTTAGATTTGGATCTAGATATAAAGCACCTTTTTCGGATTTTCCGAATTTCTTACCATCTGCCCTAGTGATTAGATGACAAGTCATTACTCCGACTTTTGCTTCTGGCTCTAGTTTTCTAATCAATTCTAGTCCACTAGTAAGATTGCCCCATTGATCACTTCCACCGACTTGAATCGCGCACTTTTCTTTACGGTACAAGGTCAAGAAATCAATCGCTTGCAAAATGTTATAGGTGAATTCGGTAAAAGAGATACCATTTTCTAATCGCGAAGCGATGATATCTTTCGAAAGAAGGTAATTAATCGAAAAATATTTTCCATAATCTCTTAAAAGTTCGAGAACGTTCATCTTTCCTAACCAATCATAGTTATTTACAATAATTCCTTTTTCTGGATCGCTAAAATCCAAGAATCTTTCTAATTGGTTTTTAATAGCCAGTGTGTTGCTATGAAGGGTATCCATCGTCTGCAAATTTCTCTCTTTGCTTTTGCCGGATGGATCACCAATCATTCCAGTCGCACCACCGACTACTGCGATAATACGGTGTCCTGCTTTTTGAAGTCTCATCAATAAGGAAATCATTACATAGTTGCCAACGTGCATGCTGGATGCACTTGGGTCAAAACCACAATAGATGGTTTGCTTCGTGGCTAAAAGTTCTTTTATTTCATCGCGATTGGAAAAATCTTTAATCAGTACGCGATACTCTAAATCATCTAATACGTTTTTCATAATAATCTCCATTCTTTTGTTAATTATATAATCTATATAATAATACTCAAAGTTAATAAATCGGGTAAGGAACTTTCTTTAGTCTTGGATTTGGATAATCCGCTCGTCCTTCTTTTGCTTGTGGTTTACCATCTAATCTAACTAAATCGCCAGTAAAACCACAGGTTGTATTGTTCACAAAATAGGTTCCAACACCATATAAATCCACAGGGACCTTAAGCTTAATCCATTCCTTAATCTTTTCAGCGGTAAATGAGGAAGAAACTATGATTTTAACATAGTTAAAGCCTTGGTCATCTAATGCTTTTCTAAGGGCAAAGATTAATTCTTTACATACTCCATGCGGGTCAAAAGACGATGTGTCTTTATCATCAAAATAATGATCGATGATTCCTTTTGAAGTATCGACGCGAACACCATTCAACTTATGGCCTAAGTGCTTAGCGAGTTTAAGCGAATCTGGAATGACGTCGTTATTGTAGTCGATAAGCGCTGTTACTTTCTCATCTGGGAAAGATTTTTGATATATGTCTGATGCTTTTAAAACATCACCATTACAAATCTCGATTAGAGCGTGAGGCATTGTTCCCATTCCTTTACCACCCCACCAATAGCCTTGAGCATCGGTTGATACTCTTTTAATTCCAGCGACGTAAGTCGCATAGCCATCTCCGATTTGTGTCAGATAGTCGTCTTGACGATCTGCCATCGAAAATATTGGTTTATCACCGATAATTTTCATTACTTCGTAGACATTAGTCGAAACTGAAGTTCGTCTTGCTAAGACGCCATCTATTACCGACTCGAGGAATCCAAAGTCTTCGTATCGACCAGTCACTTTTAAGACTGGTTCATTTGCTTGAATGATATCGCCATCATTTAAAGCGACGATCTCGAGTTGTTCTGGATGTTTACTAAAGGTATGAAGAACCGCAATTGCCTCATCCACACCGCAAAGCATCGAATCGTTCCTTCTTTGAAACCATTGCATGGTAACGATGTGATTAGGAACGTTTTCTTCGACTATCTTGCGCGATTTGATGAAGTAATTAGCACTATAAAAGCCTTCCCCTAACGCTTTAGGGAACTTAAAAGTTTTATTGGTTAAGCGAGATATTTTTCCCGCTTCTTTAAGTTTAATCTCGAGTTCTTCCATACTATTTCACCTCTTGCATAAAAAAGTCTGTTCCAATGTTTGAATCATCGTCGATGATTAGTAAATCATCAGAATCTTCGGTATTTAAGTCCTTTTTACTACAAAGCTTTCCTTCAATTTTTACTCCATCTATTAATGATACATCAATTCGACTATTGTCGAATAGAGTGGCACCAGAAATAGCGATGACTACTTTAGTTCCTGATTCAATGTTTTCCTTATTGATTGTATTAATCACCGATTCTCCGATATTTACTTTAATGAGATATTTTCCGATTAATTTTTCACTGCTAACTACTTCGCCGATGACAAAATTCGATCTTTCAACATGCGTTAACTTAGTTAAGCCTTCTTTTAAAAGTAGGGAATTGATTGCGTCGATTAAAGCATTAGGAGGTAAAACAATCAATCCCTCCGCACGAATTTTCATAATCTTTGATATGTCAAAAATGTTATATCCTACTAATTCATTTTCGTGATAAAGGACTTCGATTTGTCCTCTTCTTTCGTGATTAGTTACTTCCTCATCAATAAAAGAAATCAGCAAAACATCTCCTAGATGATGATAGTTGTAAAACATGGAAAAATTCATTTATCTTCTCGCTTCTTTAAACTCGTCGATTAATTTACGGTCGATCTCTTTTAGCATCGCTATTAATGACTCTTTTGCTGCATGGTAATCATCAGCATCAATAATCGAAGATTGCGAATGAATATTTCTTGAACAAATACAATGGGTAAGCGTTAACACGCCACCCTCTGATTTATGTATTGCTCCAGCGTTTGTGCCTCCTGGAGATTGAAAATACTGAGACTTAACATTAATTTTTTTACAGATTCTTTCTTGGAAATCCAGTAGTTCTGGAAACGCAATCATCACTCCATCGATGTATCTTAGTAAGACTCCACCACCCAATTGACCTTGGTCTTTTCCAATGTCTCTAGCCGGAGAACAATCTAAAACGATTGATAAGTCTGGCTTAATCTTTGACTCGATGGTTTGAGCGCCGCGTAATCCTACTTCTTCTTGAGTAGAACCTCCGACATATAAATCAAATGGTAAGTCGATATCTTGAACCGCTTTTAAAACTTCTAATCCAAGAACGATTCCATATCTATCATCGAAAGCTTTGGCCATTAATCTTTGATTATTATTCATCGCGACGAGATCGCCTTTTGCCACCATCATCGCCCCGATATATACACCAGCGTTTTTGGCTTCCTCGTCATTTCTAAATCCGAAATCATAAACAAATTTTGTTGGTTCTTGCTCGTTTTCGTTATGTGGCAAATAAGTATCGGCACATCCTTCAATAACAACGCCATCTTTAGTTTTGAGTAAAACTCTAGCAGCGACAAATGTGTCTCCATATAATCCACCAATATTAGTGGCTTTTATCGTTCCATCTTTGTTGATTCCAATGCACATTAAGCCAATCTCGTCCATGTGTCCATCGATCATGACTTTAGGAGCATTTTTAATTTTGCTTTTTTTAAAAGCGAATATCGAACCAAGATTGTCGTATACGATTTCGTAGCCGAGTTTTTCGTATTCAGACTTTAAGAATCTCGCAACTTCATTTTCCATTCCTGAAATAGCGTTTAATTCACATACTTTTTTAAATAGGGAAATTTCATTTTTTGTAAAGCTCATATTTTTACCTCTTAATAGCGTCTAATCGGTAGATGCTTTGACCTAAGTCTCGGAAACTTTTTTCGTATTCAGTCATGGTGTCAAATTCTATTTTTCCATCATAGTTTTCATCGATTTTTAGCATTTCTAATCGCTTATCCAATGATAATACTTTTACTGTGTAATCAAATAACTCTTTATTATCTGTCTTAAAGTAAAAATGTCCGCCTTGTTTAAGAATTCGATAATAATTATCGATAAAACGATCACTCGTTAAACGTCTTTTTGCGTGTCTCTTCTTTGGCCATGGATCAGAAAAATTCAAAAATAAACCTTCGATTGTTTCGTCTTTAATGACCGGGAAAATCTTTTCGACATCTTCGCCGACGATAAATGCATTTTTAACTTCGCTTTCGACTAATTTTCGACAAGTGATTCCGGCGCATGTGATGTTCTTTTCAATTCCGATAAACTGCTTATTAGGATTCTTTAACGCTAACATCGTTAGAAACATTCCTTTGCCAGAGCCTATTTCTAAAAATGTCGGCTTGCTAAAATCAAAGTTAGAAAGATCATCGACCAAGAGATGGACACCTTTATGGTCGTTTAAGAATTCAACTGTCCAAGGTTTGAATTTAGTTCTCATTTACATAACGCTCCGAGTTTAATAATCGCATTAGCGTAAATCGCCATTGCTTCCTCTAAATCTTTAATTCTTAGATTTTCATTGGCGTCGTGCATTCTAGCATCGCTATCAGCGTATTCCATACCAAAAGCGACGACGTTACTCGCTTCTTTTGCGTATGTCCCACCACCGATTGCAAGAGGCTTGGATTCAAGATCACCCGTTTCTTCTTGATAGGATTTCATTAAAGTAGAAATAAGGATGGTATCAGTTGGATAGTATAGCAACTTAGATACCTCACCAAAGGTGACATCAAAAGGAGTATTTTTCTTAATATTCTCTTTCATCTTTTCTAGTTTAACTGTTTCAACATAACGGAAATTGACAGTCATTCTCAGTTCTTTTCCATCATAAGAAATCATTCCAACATTTAGGGTATTATGTCCCATAACAATTGAATTACCATCGGCTTTTAGGCCACTTCCATCGAGTGGAAGATATCGGCTAACCAATTGAATAAGTTCTGGAATTTTAGTAAATTCGGCGACGGCTTTTAAGGCTTCCATTCCAGCGTTTTCGCCTATTTCTGGAGTGGAACCGTGAGCGGATCTACCGATTACAGTATAGTGATAATCTTTGCCTTTTTCGGTTACGGTATAACGTTTAGAATTGTCTTTAACCAATTTTTCAATAGAATTATCGTCGCTCACCACTTCGCATCGCTCGATGACGGCATTAGCGGCAACGCCACCTTTAATGCTCTTAATATGTGGCAGTTTTATTTCTTTTGATACAACGAAGTTAAATATTCCTTTTTCGGCAAATATGAGTGGCCAACTAGCATCGGGAGAAAAACCAAATGTCGGCTGTGGTTTCTTTAAAACTTCGAAGTAGTGTTTCATACATTCAGAACCACTTTCTTCGTTACCACCAACTAAAAGTCTAACTTGGAAACCATCGATAAGGTGATTGTCTCTTAATGCCTTCATCGCATAATACGAGGCAATCATCGGACCTTTATCGTCAGCGACGCCACGTGCTATTAGATGAGTTTTGGTTATTTTTAATTCAAATGGATTAGAGTCCCATTCTCCACAAGCTGGGACGACATCAGCGTGGGCTAAAATGGTGACATTTTTATCACCTTCGCCACAAATTATTTCGACGACTTTATTGTCGTAATTTTTAACTTTGAAACCATCTTTTAATGCCATTTTTTCAACAGCCTTAAGAGCCTTCGTAACGCCTTTACCAAATGGATCTATTTTAGATACACTATCGCTATCAAACGAAGAATCAATAGCGACTAGTTCAGCAATATTTTTAATCGCTAATTCTAAGTAAGGCTTAGTTAGATTTTTGAACTCTGTCTTTTTTCTCATAAGTAAGTATTCCCCTTTTTAATGGCAAGAAAGTCATGTTTTTGATGCCAGAATATATACCAAAACCTAGTAAAGGCACTAATACTAATGCCATTACAGTTTCGATTAAACCATTGAAAGAAACAATTCCACTGATTAAGAGCCAATAATTGTACGAAGCTAACATCGGGTCGCTATTGTAGCAGATCCATAGCATCGATAAGGTTGCAACCGAATGAATTATAGTAAGAATCGGCATAGCGACGAATGTTAAGGAGATTCTTAACCATCTCTTTTTAATTAGTCTTATTAAATCGAATGCACCACCTGCAAGCAATCCGAGGATTAATCTTGGCAAGATTGAAACCAATGGATTGATGAAGAAGACATCGCTTGCCGAAGTCGGCATAACAACTGCTTTAATTAAACAGAAGAATCCAAAAGCAAAACCAGCAATAGCCCCTTCCCTTATTCCAAAAAGAATAGCCATTAGTAATACGATGATGTGAAGGGTGGTAAATTGAATTAACGATACCGAAACATATCCAATGTTAGGAATGAATGTCATTACGGCAATAAGAGCAATAATAAAAGCGTCGAGGGTTAATCTAGCTATTCGTTTGTTGCGCATGCTATTTATTCCCCCTATTCTTTTCGATTAATTCATTCAAACCAATATAGACAAGATTGCGATCATAAATCACATCTTTATCGAATAATTTAATAATGAATTGAGCATTACCGCCAGTAATTATCCTTTTGAAAGGATATCCGAGTTCCTTCTCGATTTTAAATAAAAGTCCTTTAATCATTTCAGAATGCCCGTAGACTAGACCGCTATTCATCGCATCAATCGTATTCTTACCGACTACTTTTGAAGGAATTTCTAAAGCGACATTTGGTAACAATGACGCACTTGAAGTAAGACATGAAGAAGAAATGGTTAGACCAGGTGCTATAATGCCACCGATATAAGAACCATTTTTATCGATTACCAGTAACTTAGTCGCGGTACCTAAATCGATGATAACGCTAGGAAAACCATATTTGCTTCTTGCAGCGACAACATCGGCGACAAGGTCGGCACCAAGTTCACTTGGGTTATCGATTTTAATTGGAATTCCACTTTTTAAAGATGGACCAACGATTAAACCTCGACAAGAAAAAATTCTCTCTAGAGCGTGATAAAGTGGTTTGGTAATGTTTGGTACTACGCTAGAAAGAATAAAAATCTCAATCTTTTCTAGTTCGACTTTTCCATCTCTTAAAATTCTTGAAATCGAAAAATAATACTCATCTTCACTTTTGTTCTTTTCGGTGTTGATGGTGAAATCCTGAATCAACTCGTTTCCGTTAACGATGCCGATTCCGATCGTGGTGTTGCCCACGTCTACACATGCTTTCATTTTCTATCCTCCGCTACAATCCCTAAAGGGTATCGTGCTATTTCATTATATCGCAACAATGTTCACGATCTTGTTCTTAACGATAATAATCTTTTTAATTTCTTTTCCTTCGATATGCTTTTTCACGCCCTCTTGATCAAGAGCAAGTTTTTTCAATTCTTCTTCGCCAATATCGACATTAGTCTCAACTGTACCGCGTAATTTACCATTGACTTGAATTGCGATTTGGACAGTATTTTTAATTAATTTATCATCTTCAAAAGTCGGCCACTTTTCATAAGCGATAACGCCTTTATGTCCGAGTTTTTCCCAAATCTCTTCACCGATATGCGGGGCAATGCAAGACAACATCTTAATAAAACCTTCCATATATGGAATGTATAAGGAATTAGCCTTATATGCCTCATTAGTGAATATCATCATTTGACTAATCGCGGTGTTAAATTGAAGGTGTTCAAAATCCTCGCTCACTTTTTTCACCGTCGCATGATAGATGTAATCTAGTTCTTTTGAATTGACGTTTGAAAATTTCTTCGCGTTTTCTTCTTCGACAAATAATCGATAGACGCGGTCTAGGTATCTTCTTGAACCGTCGAGACCAGAATTAGACCACGGTAATGACGCTTCGAGTGGTCCCATAAACATTTCGTAGAAGCGAATTGTGTCAGCACCATATTTAACGATTAGCTCATCTGGATTGACGACGTTGCCACGTGACTTAGACATTTTTTCACCATTCTCGCCGAGTATCATTCCTTGATGGAACAATTTTTTAAATGGTTCTTTACAAGAAACGACTCCTTGATCATAAAGAAACTTATGCCAAAATCTTGCGTATAACAAATGCAAAACAGCGTGTTCTGCACCACCAATATATAAATCGACTGGAAGCCAGTGATCTAGTAACTTTTTATCGGCGATTGCCTTATCATTTTTTGGATCGATATAGCGAATATAATACCAGCAAGATCCTGCCCATTGCGGCATTGTGTTCGTCTCTCTTAATCCATGTTTTCCATCGACTTCAACATTTAACCAATTAGTCGCGTGGACCAATGGCGACTCGCCAGTTCCCGATGGCTTATATTCTTTTAGTTCTGGAAGAATAAGCGGCAATTCTTTTTCTGGTACTGGAACAAGTTTTCCGTCGTCCATGATGATAATCGGAATTGGTTCTCCCCAATATCTTTGACGTGAAAATAGCCAGTCTCTAAGTTTATAATTTACTTCTTTATTTCCAGCATTTATTTTAATCAAATCAGCGAGAATTACTTTCTTTGCTTCGGCAATATTAAGACCGTCAGCGGTTTTAGAATTGATGTGCTTTGCATCATCTTCCATCGCTTGAGTCGATATATCTCCTTCGAGTACTTGAATAATTGGAAGCTTGTGTTTCTTAGCAAACTCGTAATCTCTTTGATCGTGAGCAGGTACCGCCATAACGGCGCCACTGCCATAAGTTGCTAAAACATAATCAGCGATATATATTGGAACTTCCTTACCATTAATTGGATTAATCGCAAAACTGCCAGTAAAGACACCAGTCTTTTCTTTTGCTAGTTCTGTTCTTTCTAAATCAGATTTACTCGATGCATTTTTCTTATATTCTTCGACTAGCTTCTTTTGCTCTTTAGTCGTTAGTTTATCGACTAGAGGATGTTCTGGTGCTAAACAACAATAGGTACATCCATAAAGAGTATCGACACGAGTAGTAAAAACATCGAATGTTTCTTTTTTATCTTTAATCTTGAAAACGACTTTAACGCCCTCGCTACGACCGATCCAGTTTCTTTGCATTTCGATAGTCGAAGATGGCCAATCTAGTCCATTTAAACCGTCGAGTAATTTATCTGCGTAGGCAGTAATCTTAAGTAGCCATTGACGCATTGGTTTTCGAATAACTGGAAAACCACCGACTTCACTTTTACCGTCGATTACTTCTTCATTTGCTAACACTGTTCCTAATTCAGGACAGAAATTAACTGGTCTAAAGTCGATATACGCCAAATCTTTTTTAAACAATTGGAGAAATATCCACTGCGTCCAACGATAATAATCTGGATCTGTAGTAGCGATTTCGCGGTCCCAATCATATGTAAAACCAAATGATTTGATTTGCTCTTTAAAGTGAGCAATGTTTTTATTCGTAAAATGCTCTGGATGTTCATTCATTTTAATCGAATACTGTTCGGCAGGAAGACCAAAGGCATCCCATCCCATTGGATGAAGAACATTGAATCCCTGCATTCTTTTCATTCTAGCGACGATATCGCTAGCGGTATATCCTTCTGGGTGGCCGACATGAAGACCTTGTCCGCTTGGATAAGGAAACATATCTAAGATGTAATACTTAGGTTTAGAAAAATCGTGAACATCGCATTTAAATGTTCCTTCTTTTTCCCATCTTTTCTGCCATTTAACGTCAATTATTTTGTGATCGTAATCCATATCTATTCTCCAATTGCTGATTTATATACTGCTTGGTATTCCTTAGCAGATTTGCTCCAGGAATTATCTGTTAGTAAAGCGTTTTTAACTAGCCTTCTAAACGCCACCTTATTATCGTACACGCCTAAGGCGTATAAGCAAGTATTAATGAATGCATCTCGCGAATAAAAATCAAATGCAAAGCCATTTGATGTGGCTAAATTAGTACCATCGTAACCGATTACGGTATCGTTTAAACCGCCGGTCCGTCTAACGATTGGAAGAGTCCCGTAACGTTGAGCAATCATCTGTCCAATACCGCATGGTTCAAATAGCGAAGGCATCATGAAGTAATCGCTTGCAGAATATATTTGATGGGCTAGTGAGTCGTTATATCCGATGAAGATAGCAACATTATTCGGAAATGTCGAACGAAGCTTTTCGAGTTCTTGCTCGACTTCTTTTTCTCCGCTTCCCAAGATAACAACATTACATCCACGTCCTGCTAATGTATAAGATCCAGCAATAACTAAATCCATTCCTTTTTGCCAAGTAAGGCGCGAGACCATCGAAAAAAGTGGTTTATCGTAGCTCTTTATATTTAGTCGACTAAATAGTTCTTCTTTGCATTTTTTCTTGCTTGAAACAAAATTTGTTGGTCCGTATTCGATTGCGATTTTTTTGTCGCTAGATGGATTGAATTCATCGACATCAATACCATTTAAAATTCCGACAAAGTCGTCTCGAC
Source organism: Erysipelotrichaceae bacterium (assembly GCA_034932745.1). GTDB lineage: Bacteria > Bacillota_I > Bacilli_A > RFN20 > CAG-826 > JBAYST01. Next base: position 19,530 of record JAYFOJ010000002.1, read on the forward strand.
GAAATTTAATAACAGGCTCTAACTCCATCGATGTTTCGAAGTTTAGTAACTCGCACCGATGCGTAGGCGATACGGTTGTGATTTTATCGGCGTAAACGATTCCGCTTTTTAAAGTCGAAACCATTCCTTTGAAACGTACTTTTCCATTGTCGTATAAATCATCGGTAAGGTTATAAAAATCTCCTAGTACGATTTTATCGTACAAACCTTGGAAAGCCGGATTATGAATCGTAAGCACGAACTTTGCGCCCGCTATATAACTATTCTCAATTGGTCTTTCCTTAACAATGCACGGAAGCATCGCAGCTTGCCAGTCGTGAACGTGAATAATGTCAGGCTTAAATTTGATGTGTGAAAATAACTCTTTAACGGCCATGGTGAAAAAACCAAATCTTTCGCCATCGTCGTATTCGCCATAAAACTTCTGTCGAGCGAAGTATTGTTCATTGTCAATTAGATAATAAGTAATACCATCTATATAGGTTTGGTAGACTTCCACCATCGGTGTTCTCCAAGCCATTTTTATTCCATAGGAAGCAACATGCTTAACACTAGGCTTATAGTTTTCTTTAATCGAACGATAAAAAGGCATCACGATGATGACTTCTTCGCCTAATATAGTAAGTTCCTTACTAAGAGAATAAACAACATCCGCTAATCCGCCAGTTTTGGCTAGTGGGTTAGCTTCTGAAGCGATCATTGCAATTTTCATACTTTACACGTCTTCTTTCCATCCATGACAATCGGTTCTTCACTAGTGCCAGAAATATCTTCGGTAACTTCGACATGCTTTTCGGTCAATACGTAGTTAAGTTTGACGCCTTTATGAATGTGAGAATATGTGAATAGAATTGAATTCTCGACAACCGCTCCTTCATCAATCGTGACATTTCGCGACAAGATCGAATGTTTTACTTTGCCGTTAATTACGGCGCCATTAGAAATAATCGAATCGGATGCATCAGCGTTTTCTCCATATTTAGAAGGTGGAGTGTCGTGAGAGGTCGTATAAATCGGCCAATCCTCTTTGAACAACTTCCGACGGTTCTCATATTTTAAACACGCAAATGAGTTATGAACGTAATCATTAAGCGAGAGAATCGGAAAAACCGGATGATTAAACATATATGTGTTAACTTCGAGGCCCTCATTATCGATCAACCAAGCAATTAGATCCCTTAAAGATGAGGACTTAGATAGTTGAACATGCTTTTGAATAATTTCATCTAGAGTATCTTTATTTATAATAAAAGTATCCAGTGATACATTAACCTCATCTTTTCGACGAGTGTTCTTCACCACTTTTTTAATCAAACCTTTATCATTGATATTTAGAAGTCTTGATTTCGTAAAACATCTTTTACCATCTTTGATTCTTGTGTACACTGCGGTAACGGCTGCGTTCTTTTCGATGTGTTCTTGGACAATTGGACGATAGTCCATGCTACATAAATAATGAATTGGCGCTACGACGATGATATCGCATTTTTCTCTTTCTAATACCGCTCTATTTGCGATGATGTTTGCAACATCGGTGTTAAATGATGGCTTAGCAATTCCTTCTTCGTTATACATGATGTATTGGAATCCAGTTTTAGTATTGCTAATCCATGGTTGACCATTTTCGACGTGCGATAAAACAGAATGAGGAAAACGATGGACCAAGATACCGACACGGTCAAATCCGGAGTTAGAAAAGTTTGAAAGGGTGAAATCCATGATGGCAAATCGACCTAAAAACGCAACGGTTCCTAAGGAACGAGTATCGTTCAATCCAGGAATAACTGGGGAAATATGAAGATCGCAGAATGCAATAATATTCTTACCTTTTAACATACTTTTTCCTCCTTATTTTGTTAGTAGAACAATGTCATTAGAGCCAAGATTAATTTCTCGGCCTGCTTCGATAATCGTGTTCGGGGCGATGATTGCATTGGATATCTTTGCACCCTTACGAATGATCGAACCGCTCATGACGACGCATCGAGAAAGAACAACATCCTCTTCGATGACGACTTCGTTAGAAATAACTGAGCTATCGATTTTGCCTAAAACAATCGCGCCTTGATTAACAATAGAACGAGATATTTTGGCATCATTTCCAATATATTGAGGAACACTATGTGTATCCTCTGTGTATACTTCTGTGTTTGGATCTTTGTCGTAAAGATTCAATTCTCCCCGACCTAAAGCGATATCCATATTAGCTTCGTGTAAAGAGGCGATTGTTCCAACATCTTTCCAGTATCCTTTGTAGCGATACGCTTTTAACTTTTTACCTTTAGCGAGCATTAAAGGAATAATGTTCTTGCCAAAGTCGTGATCGCTATTTTCGTCTTTTTCATCTTCTTTTAGCAAACGTCTAAGTACTTTCCAAGTAAAGACATAAATACCCATCGAGGCTAGATTGCTCTTAGGCTCCTTTGGTTTTTCTTGGAACTCGACGATTTCATCGTCTTTATCGACTGCCATAATGCCAAATCGTGATGCCTCTTCTAATGGAACTTGAATAACTGAGATAGTTGCGTCGGCACCCGAAGCGATATGTAAATCAATCATTTCGTTATAAGTAGTTTTATAAATGTGATCACCAGAAAGAATTAAGACATAATCTGGATCTTGTTCATCGAAGAAATCGATGTTTTGAGTTAAAGAGTCTGCGGTTCCTTTATACCAGTGTGCCCCTTCTTCGGTTTGATGAGGTGCTAAAGTTGTTAAGATTGAACGAACTCCATTAAGTCCCCATTTTTCTCCATTACCAACATATGCGTCGAGAAGGGTAGATTCGTACTGCGTTAAAACTCCGACGACATTAATCCCGGAATTAGCGCAATTAGACAAAGGGAAATCAATAATGCGATACTTTGCAGCAAAACTTACAGCAGGCTTTGCAATTTTCTTTGTTAAAAATTCAAGTCTTGTTCCTTTGCCGCCAGCTAAAACAACGGCGACTATTTTTTGCGACATAATGCTCTCCTTTAAACTCTACTAGTTTATTGTAGCAAAGGACTATAATGTTTTAAACATTAATTAGACCAAAAAAACTAAGTGTAAAAGAAATATTTCTTTTTTAAGAGAAAATGCTCATTTTATTTTCAAAGGATGATTTTTTGTTATAATATAAGCCATTATGAAGTTAAGACTAAGTCTTTATCGAATGACGTACACATTCATCATCGCCGCTATTGTCGCAGCAGCTTTATTATTCGGTTCTTTATTCTGGCTTTTTCTTGATCCTGTTCTTACTGGAAAAGCGTGGACTTGGCAACAATGGACAGTCATCGCGGTCTTCCTAGCGTCTACTGTTTTCTTCTACGTTTTCACCATTTTACAAAACTATTACATTCTCGAAAGAAAATACATATTAGTCCATCGTTTTAAGAAAGAAATGTACTACTATTTTTCGGAAATAGTCTACATCGATGAAGCCTATAGTAAAAAGCATAAAATGGTCCTTTTTGTCACCAATCGAGGCGACGTTAGATATCTCACCTTTGATCGAGAGGGAAAGGTCTACGATGCAATGCTTGAAAGATGTCAAAATCTTCTCGATTTCGACACGTTAAAAGCACGTTATCCAAATATAAAACTTTAACATTGAATGTTATATTCTCTCGTGGTATTATTTTACAAGCGTTTAAGTTAGGAGGTCGAAATATGTCAAGAGTATGCCCAGTAACAGGTAAAGGACCACTCAGTGGTAATAACCGTTCACATTCATTAAGAGCGACACGCAGAAGATGGAATACTAACCTACAAAAATTCCAAGTCGAAGTCGACGGAAAAGTAACAACTATCAGAATGTCTGCTCGTGCTTATCGAACTCTCAACAAAACTCGTTAGTTTATTGAAAAAAATACGACCAAATTGGTCGTTTTTTTATTGTTATTTTAGTATTAATTAAAACATTATCGTAAGAAGTAGTAATAGATCGACAAATATCGTGGCGATAAAAATCCACTCAGTGTAAGCCAAGACAAACCATTTTGGGCGCTCGTAAGTGACGGCTCCGTCTTCTGCTATTTTTTCTTTTAACATAGCCCATTGTTTCATTTTCGGATTAAGGATTAAGGCAAAAAGACCAATGACGATGAAGATAGCACCGACACCGATTAAAGTTCGTTTAATATCGATTTCAGCTAAACTTTCTTTCAAAGGCCACAAGGCAAAGAATCCGAGTCCAAACGTTAAGGCTAAGACTCCAACGAATAGCAATATGTCAAATATTAAGTGATTCTTTAAGTTTTGAATTGGCGTAAAAACGACGAAAATCATCGATATCGCAGCTAATATCCCAGTGACAGCAATGAATATTGATATTCCAAATTCGTAGCCAGTCTTACCGATTGGGTAGCAACAAAGAAAATATATGACCATTAGAGAAGACAAAATCAACGCGACTCGACCAAAGGCGTTATCGCGAGTCAATTTATACTTATTTATTTCATAAGGGAAAGAATTCCTGAAATCGTACTTCACTTTATTTTTGTCAAAAAATGCGATGAGTGAAAACAAGATAAATAAAGCAAAGAACACAATCGATAGAATAAATGAGACTAAACAATTTTCCATTATCGTTTTAACCTCGCTATTCTCTCCTTGATATCGTCGTGACCAAAAATATAAGATCCGGCGACTAACACATCTGCGCCAGCTTCGCGGCATAGAGCACCAGTTTTATCGTTGATCCCGCCATCCACTTCAATTAGATAGTGTGCTTCTTGATGAGAGGCTCGGTAATCTTTGAAGAAGGTAATCTTTTTAAGCGAATCTTCGATAAATGATTGACCGCCAAATCCAGGTTCGACCGACATAATAAGAACTAGGTCGATGAATCTTAATAACGGGAGAATCGTATTAACATCTGTTTTTGGTTTTAAAGATATTCCAGCCTTGGCCCCTAAAACATGAATAATATCGATAACTTCCAAACATTCTTGTAAATCTTTGCAAGCTTCGAGATGGAACGTGAGGTAATCGGCACCTGCTTCAACGAATTTTGGTGCGTAGAATTTAGGATCGCTAATCATGATGTGGACATCGTTGACTAGATTATGTCCGTTAGCAATTGATTTAAGAACCGGAATACCAAACGATATATTTGGAACAAAGTGTCCGTCCATAACATCGAAATGAATCCAGTCCGCATCTGCTAATTCGACTTTTTTAATTTCGTCTCCTAATTTAAGAAAATCAGCACTTAAAATCGAAGGAGCGACAAGAATGTTTCCCATATATTACCTCCTATAAAATGTTAGCGCTTCGCTAGACATTTTGATATAGCAATCATATACGATACTAGGAATCTTTCCTAGTTCTAGTGATTTTTTCACGGCGCAATTCGGCTCTGATAAATGCAAACAATTCGAATATGCACATTCTAAATGTAGCTTTGTAAAACCGGGAAAGTTTTCTGCTAATTGCTGTTTTGTCATGTTTAGTTCAAGCGAAGAAAAACCAGGAGTGTCAGCGATATAACCATTTCCAAATGGCAAAAGAATCACTTCTTTAGTTTTATGCTTGCCGCGACCTAAAGCTTTTGAATATTCGCCGATTTCTCTTTTAAAAAGCGGATCAACAATATTAATAAACGAAGACTTACCAACACCAGATTGACCCATCAACGCTGTAATCTTTTCTTTAAATAAAACTTTGATAGATTCAATTCCTTCGCCAGTTTTGTTCGAAACAAAAAACACTGGAATTTCAATTAAAGAAAAGACCTTTTTAATTTCATTAATTCTCGACAAATCCTTATTAATATCGGTTTTGGTAATAATGATTTTCGCTGGTATATGGTTAAAATTCGCAAATGTCAGATATTTAAATATTAGTTCAAAAGAAAACAACGGTTCTTCGAGTGAAGAGACGATGACTAATTGATCGATGTTAGCGACTAATGGTCTAACTAGATGGTTCTTTCTCGTTAGAATTTTATCAATCGTCATCGATTCAGAAGAGAATTCGACGTTATCGCCGACGAGAATGCGATTGTTATCTTTTCTAAAAATGCCTCGAGGAGTAAGAGTAAAAAGATTTCCAGTGCTTTCGACTGTATATTGTCCGCATTGAGAAGCTACTACTCGACCTATCATCATTATTTAAAACCAAAGATTTTGGACAAGAAACTTTTCTTTTCTTTGAGAATGCTCGGATCTTTCTTTAAATCGACAAAGTCGTCATGCATTTCATTAACATTGTCATAACGTTCCTTTGGATTCTTTTTGGTGGCTTTATAAATTATTCTTTCTACCTCTTTTGGACATTGAGGAAGATACTTTTTAACACTGGGGAATTTTTCTCTTACTTGCGCTACTGCAACATCGACAGGTGTCTTCTTTTCGTATGGTACGTGACCAGTAAGGAGTTCGTAAAAAGTCACTCCGGTTGCATAAATATCTGATTTGATGCTCGCTAGTTTGCCAGAGGCAATTTCAGGCGCCATATAGTGGACAGAACCGATAACTTCATTGGTCGAAGTAAGAGATTCATTAATGTTGTCGTTTTGGGCAATACCAAAATCTCCAAGCTTAATTGTTCCATCAGACATAATGAAAATATTATCTGGTTTGATATCGCGATGGATAATTGAATGACCATGCGCACAAGAAAGCGCTGCAGTTAATTGAATCAAAATATCCACTGCTTCATCAATCGTAAAACGAGTTCTAAAATCAAGAGCTTCTTTTAGCGATTGACCAGCGATATATTCATAGGCAATATATGGCCTGCCTTCGACGATACCATGATTATAAACGCGAACGATATTAGGGTGATTTAATTGCGCAGCAATTGTTGCTTCGTTTTCAAAACGCCGAAGATTTACGGGATTAGACATGACGTCTTCTCTTATAAACTTGACCGCGATTATTTTTTTGTTAATGATGTCATTTGCTTCGTAGACTTCCGCCATTCCGCCATGTCCGATTCGGGCAGTTATGCGGTAACGTTCATCGACGAGCATTCCTAACTTAATAGCCATTATTCGATAACCTCCCAATAGACCACGGCAATGTTATCGCTTCCGCCATTAGCGTTAGCAATCTTGATTAAACTCTCACACTTTTGTTCTGGAGCGTCATCGGTTTTAGAAATCGACTCAATATCTAATGGACTGACATTGTTATATAAGCCATCAGAGCACAATAAAAGCGATTCATGAGAATATTCAATCGTCTTAATGTCGACATTAACGCTAGGATAAACCCCTAGAGCATTCAAAAGGACATGTCTTTTGGGGTGAGTTTTCATTTCGTCTTCAGTGATTTGCCCTGATTTATATAGATAATCGACGTAGGTTTGATCTTCCGTCAATTGTTCTAGTTTTCCATCTTTGATCATGTAGGCACGACTATCGCCTAGTTGGGCAATTGTTAGATATGTGTCGTTGACTAAAATTGCTGTAAGAGTTGTCCCCATCCCTTTATATTGCGGATTTTTAAAACTCTCTTCAAATATTGCATTATTGGCTTTTTTAATCGCGTTTCTAAGCCAAAAACGATCAGTTGTTTTGTTCGCCAGTTTTGGAAAACGCTTAAACTCTTCGCCTAGAATAGTCGAGGCAAGATTACTCGCTAAATCGCCGCGATTTTGACCACCCATTCCATCGCAAACAAGGAGTAAAACACGACCCTTGCTATTTGCAATAGCGTAGGCTTGGTCTTCGTTGGTCATTCTGATTTGTCCAACATCTGTTTTATAGCAAAAGTTCCCACTTATACTTTTCTTCATATTTTATTTGCCTCGGCTTTAGCTCTAAGTTGTCCGCAAGCCGCATCGATATCAGTTCCGAATTCCTTTCTTATCGTTGCCGTTATTCCCCGCTTTGTCAATCGATCTAAGAAAGCGTGAACAGCGTTAGAAGATGAACGTGAATATTCATTTTCAATGACTGGGTTATACGGAATAAGGTTTACATAGGCTAGAGTTCCTCTTATTAAATCCGATAATTCATCAGCGCATTCAAGCGAGTCATTGATTCCTTTTAGAAGAATGTATTCAAACGTTACTCTTCTACCAGCAGTATTTTCATATACCTTAACGGCTTTCATCAATTCTTCTAATGGATAAACTTTGTTTATTTTCATTAGTTTGTTTCTTATTTCATTATTTGGAGCATGGAGCGATATCGCTAGGTTAATTTGTAGTCCTTCATTGGCGTAGCGGTATATCTTGTCGACGATACCACAAGTCGAAACCGTGATATGTCTAGCACCAATCGCTAATGCTTTAGGATGGTTTAGAATTCTAACGAAGTCCATGACGTTATCGTAGTTATCAAATGGTTCACCGGTTCCCATGACGACGACATGAGTAATTCGCTGTCCTTTACCTTCTTGGTCTAGGAGTTTGTTCATTACCAACACTTGACCAACCATTTCTTCTGGTAATAAATCGCGTTTCTTTTTGAAAAGACCAGAAGCGCAGAATGAACAGCCCATATTGCAGCCAACTTGACTAGAAACGCATAAGACATTTCCATAGTTGTAGCGCATTAAGACTGTTTCCACTTTTGCCCCGTCTTTCATCTCTAAAAGCAGTTTAACAGTACCGTCTTTTGCCTCTTGTTTTGTAAATATTGTCGGAAGATCAAGACAATACTTATTCTTCAAAACCTCGCGAAAGCGAAGAGATACATCGGTCATCTCATCAAATGATGAAGCTTTCTTTTCATAAATCCAAGTATATAGTTGGGTGGCACGAAACTTTTTTTGATCTTCATCTAACATCAATTTTTCTAGTTTCGTTATTTCTTGCCCGTATAAATTAATCAAGTTTTCTGTCCTCTTTCGTGATGATGGCGTAGTAGAAACTGCTATCTAATGAATCAAATGGAAAAATTTGTTTCTCTTCTTTTAAACTGAACTCAGGATGTTTGCGTAAAAAATCCGTGATTACGTAATGGCTTTCCTTTTTCGAGACCGTTGGTATTGCATAGACAATTTGTCCACCATTTTCGACAAACTTCGAACATTCTTCTAATGCGATGTTTTGTTCTTGAATAACGGCGTCCATTTTATTCGAATCGAAATGTAGGAAATAATCAGGTGACGATCTAAGCGATTCAAAATCTGATGACTTCGGTAGCAGAACAATTGTCGATAACGGAGCACTAAAAACAGAAATCAATCCAGTAATTGGACATTCGTATACTTTCACGTTGTGAACTTTATACTCAGCGATAGCGTTTTTATACTGATAAATGTCTTTTCCTTCTGGGACGATGACATCGAATTTCATTTCGTTTTTAGAGCGGATTGCTAATTCTAAAAATGCATTGCTGAATTCACTACAATAAATAGCACAGCTCTTTAAATAATCTAATTCTATTCTATCAAACATGTATTTGAGTGCCATTTTCTCCTGTATCACTTTGTACTCTTTGAAGAATTTCTCTTTGCGGATCGAATTGCGTCCCTTATAAACGAGCATATCTTCGACGCATGCCGGTTCAAAAGAATCATTGTAATCCTCTAGGAGATCTTCCTTAGTGGTGAGTAGTGTATTGACACGACAAGTGTGCAAAGCAATATGCGAGTTACTTTTTAAAATCTTGTAAGTTAATCCACGTCCATAATGTTTAGCCCACATTTTGACGAGCCAAAGTGGACAATTAAAACGAAGTGATAAGAATTCTAAGGAGCCTTTATCGAGGGTCTCTGGAATAAGAGGTAACTCTTTACCGGCTTTAGCGAGAACTTCGACAATCTTTTCTTCTTCGATTTCGAGTTCAAACTCTTTTAAACAACCAATGACATAGTCAACGCATTCTTTTTCGTCTAGTCTTTTTAAGAACAAATTGTTTGCTAGAGCAACATAAATCGATACAGCTTTTTCAGTCGATAATTGACCAAAATTCTCCGTTACAAAGCGTTCGAAAACGTAATGGTGACGGAGTTCGCAACCAACAAATGCCGAGATAGTCGATTTGTGTTCAGCTGGAATCTCTCTACTTTCAAAAACTGTTTTAAGAGCCTTCGAAAAAGCTATCTTGTTTTCGACAATGTCCTTAATTGCCTGGCATGCTGCATCGAGAATTAGTGTTGTCATTTACCTTTTACCTTTCCTTCTAGTTCATTAAATATATTCCCATCATATAATTCATCATCGTCTTCATCGTGGTCTATTTCTTCATCGATGTTAACGATGTTTTCTTCGGTAATAAAAAGTGGATAATCGTGATTAATTCTTTCGACGTGATCATCACTAGAAAAATATGTGAAGAGAACTTCGATATGAATGCCGACATCTTTAATCGATTGAATGAGGAAATCAGCGACTTGCTTTTGAATAACTTGGACTTTCTTTGGGGCGCTGACTGTAACTAAAATATGCCACGAAGTTTGTTCTACTCCATCGTGGAAAACCATGCTATTAGGAGCAACAAAATTGATTTCTTCTTCTTTTACTTCGTAAAGATTTGCTAAAGATTTTGTCAAATCGCGAGATAATCTTCCGACGACGAACTGGTCTAGACCGTTAATGGTGATGGTGATCATAAATAACCTACTTTCTTATATAAAATTATCATAACACAAATTACTTTGTGTATTTTAAAAATCATAAGGGTCGACGTTAACATTTAGCGATATTTGCGTCTTTCCTTTAAGCGAATTGATAACTTTTTGAATTGCGCCTTTTACTAAAGCGTTATCGCGATACTTGAGCAATATGACTCTTTTATAGGTACTGTTTTCGTATGGTATAAAAGGCGAAGTTGGGCCAAGAATATCTGCTCCATCTTTGATGGTGTCCTTCAAACTATCAACTATTTGAAATGCGGTTTCCACTACTGTTCCTTCGTTTTTACCAGAAACAATTAAACTCGTCATAAAACAATATGGTGGATAATTCTGCAGTTTTCTCATCGACATCTCTTTGCGGTAAAACAATTCATAATTTTGTCTTGCCGCCATCGTTATTGCGTAATGCGATGGTTCGTACGTTTGGATAATTGCCTTGCCCTCTTTGTCGCTACGACCACTACGACCAACCGCTTGTGTAATGAGTTCAAAAGCTCTTTCACTACTTCGATATGAAGGGAGTGATAGGCCGATATCCGCTAGTACAACACCGACAAGCGTGACATTAGGGAAATCGTGTCCTTTAGCAATCATTTGAGTCCCAATCAAAATATCTGCTTTCTTATTTCTAAACTCTTCGACCGTCTTTTGAATTCTTTGCCTCACTTTTGCTGAATCACTATCTAGTCTCAAGGTTTTAGCGTCTTTAAACAAGCGATGGACCTCATCTTCAATTCTTTCGGTTCCAAAGCCAGTTTTCATCAAGTATTTTGATCCACACTCTGGGCAAATCTCGGGCATCAATTCAACGTGATTGCAGTGATGACATTTAAGCATCTGATCTTCTTTATGATACGTAAGTGTGATGCCACAATTTGGACATTTAAATACGTGTCCACATTTACGGCAACTAACAGTAGTAGAAAAGCCTCGGCGGTTAATCAAAAGAATGATTTGTTCTTTTCTTGATAATGAGGCCTCGATTTCGCGTCTTAAAGTTTTAGAAAAGATGTAAGATTCGCGATCGATATTATGATAATCGAGAAGATTAATTATTGTTGTTTCTGGGAGTTTTTGCTCGTTTATTCTCTTTTGCAAAAAGAGAAGATGGTAAAGACCCTTTTCGGCGCGCGCTCTTGACTCTAAAGATGGAGTGGCACTTCCAAGAAGAACTTTTGCTTTATTCATTTTTCCCCGAATAATAGCGACGTCTCTAGCGTGGTAAAAAGGGGTCGTATCTTGCTTATAAGATTCAGTATGTTCTTCATCTAAAATGATTAAACCAATGTTATTTAAAGGCGCAAAAATTGCGCTTCTAGCGCCGACCACAACTCGACAATCACCCGAGGCTATTTTCCGATATTCATCATATTTTTCTGCTGGGGTTAATTCTGAGTGCAGTATTGCCACTTCACCATGAAATCTCTTTAAGAAGTATTCCATCATCATCGGTGTTAACGCTATCTCTGGGACGAGCATCAAAACGGTTTTTCCTCTTGCAAGAACTCTTTCACTAAGAGATAAATAAACTTCGGTCTTACCAGATCCAGTAACGCCTTCAAGAAGGAAAACCGAATCGTTAGAATTATCGATTTCATCCACCGCATTTTGCTGGTCTGTCGTGAGTGTTTTAGGAGACTCTACTTCGTACTCTGGAATTTTGGTTCTTCTTTTTTCGACTTCGACAATTTTAATTTTCTTCAACTCGATAAGTTTCTTAATAATTGAAGGAGACTTAGTCTCCTTTTTAAGAATCCGACCTTCTTTAGTTATTAACCGTAATATTTCGATTTGTTTTGCAGTCAATCCATCTTCATCATTATTCACCGCTTCTAAAAACTGATCGTAAGCAATCTTGGGATTTGATAAGGCAGATTTAGCCGGTTTTAAAGATGGCGGAAGCATAGCTTGTAGGACACTAATTTTGGGCGCTAGATAATACTCGCTCAATCTATTTGATAAATCTAAAAGGTCGTTATTGAGCAAAGGTTTAGTGTCTAATACATCGATAATATATGAAAGCCTAAAGCCCATTCTTTCTTCGATTTGCTCTTTTGTTTCATTCGTTTCTTGAACGTTTAAAACATAACCTACTAATTCTTTCTTATTAAAATTAATAAGAACACGATAGCCATTTTGTATTTCTTTTATGCCGCTATAAAGATAAGAAAAAGGACGGTCTAAGGAATGGCTTGTGTATTCGATTAAAAGTTCGACTATTTTCACAACCAATACCTCCCCGTCTCTTACTTATTCTTGTTCTCTTCGATTTTTCGAAGGATTATTTCCGTAACTTCATTGGCGGCTCTTCTTACTACATCATTCATTACGATGTAGTCGTAGTTTTTCCCGGCATCCATTTCACGTCTAGCTTTTTCCAAACGCTTTTGAATGATTTCTTCTGATTCGGTTTTTCGACGGCGAATTCTTTGCTCTAGCACTCTAAGTGAAGGAGGCGCAAGGAATATCGAAACGATATCTTCACCTTCGACCTTAGACATGACCTCGGCAGCACCGCTTACTTCTATTTCAAGGAAAACATTCTTTCCCTGATTTCTTAATTCTTCGACCTTATCTTTTGGTGTTCCGTAGAAATTACCCACAAATTCACAGTGTTCTAGGAAATTACCTTTTGCCAAATTCTCTTTAAAATAATCTTTGGTTACGAAGTAATAATCAAGTCCATCTATTTCTTTTTCTCGGCGTTGACGAGTGGTCATCGAAATCGAGTATGCAAGGTTTAGTTTCGGATTCTTAATAATCTTCTTCCGAATCGTTCCTTTACCTACACCACTTGGACCGCTGAGAATAATCAATAAACCTTTTTTCATCTACATTCGCCCACTTATTGCCTTTAATTATAAATAATTATGGACTTTATAGTCAAATAAATATGCTACAATTGTCGCATGAAAAAACTTGGCATGACTAATATGCTAGTAAAAAGCATTGTCGAAGATCTGAATAACAAGATAATAAACAATCACATTTCAAATGTTACGTTGTTGAATTCTTCTGATTTTATCATGACTTTTTCCTTTTATAGAAGTAAGAAACTTTTTATATCGATTAACCATGCTAACCCTCTTATCGGTTTAATCGACAAGAAAGAAAGTCTTCAAACATTAGATGACGAATTGTCAAAAACACTAAGAAGAGAGATTAGAGATTCCTATATTTTAAAGATTGAGCAACTCAACAATGATAAAATCATTAAATTTGCTCTTTCCAGTTTGGACAAAGACTTAAAAAGAAAGATAATCTATCTCGTTTTAGAATTAATTCCTAAGAAACCGAATTTAATCATTCTAGATAGTGAAGACATGGTTAAATTTGCCACTCATTATGAAGGTGAAGATAAAGAAAGATCGGTTATAAGAAACAAACCATATATCTTGCCGATCAACAACTTTATCGAAAGAGGAAGCGAAACGATAAATGTTGAAGATTTTTATCGGGACATAGATGATAATTTCGAAAATACTGAAAGAAAGAGAATCGATGAAAAGTTCGCCGATTTATTCTCGCTTATTAAAGGCCGGAAAAAACATCTCGAAAGAAAAGTAAAAATCCTCGAAGAAGAACAGTCCACCGCTTCGCATAAACTCGTTTATAAAGACGCTGGAAATTTAGTTCTTACTCTAGACGATAAAGATGCGAAAGCGGAATTGGAAAGAATCGGCGTATCAATTGATCAAAATAAAACCAAAATTGAAAACGCGAATAGTTATTTTACCATTTATAAAAAAGCCAAGAATCAACTCGAAAAAGGTAAGGAACAATTAGATTTAACAATCGAAGAATTGAATTATTTAAATCACATCGAAAATCAGCTGCAATTCGCAAGTGAAGACGACGCAAAAGAAATCAAAAATCAGTTGATAAAAAATGACGCGAACAAAAAGAAAAAGATAAAAGATAAACCCAAGGCAAATAATGTACATTTTATTGTGAACAATAACATAACTAAAATCTACTACGGTAAGAGCGATATACAAAACGACCAATTAACTTTTAAAATAGCCAATTTTAAGCACACATTTCTTCATATTCATGGCGAGCCTGGTGCCCACATCGTTATCGCTAGTGAAAATCCATCGAAAGATGATTTATTAATTGCCGCTGAAATCGCTCTTATTCTTTCGCACAAAAATGACGGAGATGTCGATTATGCTCTTGTTAAGGATGTTAAAAAGGGTAGCAAACTAGGTTTAGTTATATTAAAAAAATACCAAACGATACACCTTAATAAAATTAGACAAGAAACAATCGATTTAATCGCTAAGAATTAACCACGACATAAGAATCTAGATTCGTGACGAAGTTATCGTTAAATTCGATGACTACTCCCTTGTAGGCAAAAACCATGCATAAAGGTAGATCGATAGCACTTCCATAACTTGGTAAACCGTAAGCATCATTTACATATCTAGTTGCGTCATATAAATACCGATATTGATTAGCATCGGCCTCTAATATATTTATTGTATAAATATTGCACTTGTTTTTCCTAGCGTATGCATCGCATTGTGTTGAAGCCTCGACGCATTTACTACAGCCCTCTGCTTCTAGCAGTAAAATAGCGTTACTATTTCCAGTAATGACAAGATTATAAAAGTCTTCGCAGGTAATCGAAATCAAGCCACCTGGATTGGAGCTATTGATTTTGACTCTTTTGTCTTCATTAACGGTGCCGCAAGAAGTTAAAAGAAAAACCATAAAAACTGGTAAAAGTTTATTTACTTGCATCTTCGATCTCCTTAATTAACCAATCCGAACCTTTTATCTCTTCTTGTGTCGCTAATCCTTCGAATCTTTGTTGCCTTAATACTTCGTATGTAACTATTGCCACACTATTAGAAAGATTAAGACTTCTCGCATCTGAAACCATTGGAATTCTCAATAATTTATCGCTATTATCGCGGAGTATTTCATGTGGTATTCCGGTCGACTCTCGACCAAACATTAAAAAGATATCGTGGCAAGGATCGCTGAAATCAAAAGAAGAGTAAGTTCTTTTTGAATAACGGGTTACGTAGTAAATGTTCTCCGTTCCATACTTCTTTTTAAACGCTTGGTAGTCTTTGTGGTTTTCTAGTTTTAATCTTTCGATATAATCTAGCCCACTTCTTTTTATATCCTTTTCTTCAAGAGAAAAACTAATCGGTCCAATAATGTGCAATTTTGCGCCGACAGCGACACATGTTCGCATGATATTACCGGTGTTCATTGGTTTCTCTGGTTGAAATAAAACGATATGAATCATACGAAAATGATATTCCAAAAAAGTATTTTTATCAAAAATAAATGTGTAATATTTATATATATGATTATGTTAGATAACCAAATCAAAGAAGCATTCACTTCACTAGTTAATAAAAAAATCCACTCCTATCATGTTATAGATGGTGGTTTAAGCAATATTTCTCACGAAATAAATGATTCATATGTTATTCGAACTCCATCTAACTATATTCAACCATTCAATGATTTTTCCAAAGAAAAAGCAGTATTAGAAGCAATCGAAAAGCTTAGTATCAGCGAAAAAATTGTGAAATTCGATACTGAACTCGGCATCAAGATTTCAAAATTTGTTCACGGAGGACTCCTATACAAAGAAACCCCAACGGACGAACAGATTCGTTTAACGGCTAAGACACTTAAAAAACTTCACCGAAGCGGAATTGAAGTTCCTTACAATTTCGACTTAAACAAGAGATTAGATTTATATAAATCGTTCGCAAAAAAGAATACTCTAGATCAAAGGTACGAAAAGAAAATTATTCGTCAAATTAACGCTATTCTTTCAAGAGAAAAAATGGTCATCTGTCATAACGATTTGGTAAGAGGCAATCTTCTTTATCGCTTTAATAAATTGGTAATTATTGATTGGGAATACGCTGGAATGAATCATCCTTATTTTGACCTTGCGTCCTTTATTAGTGAGAACGATTTAAGCGATGAACAAACAAGATTGTTTTTGTCTTCATATTTCGGCTCAAAGTTTAATAATCTACGAACAAAAAAAGTAAACGTTTTCATCGCATTTAATGACATTCTTTGGTATTACTGGTCGCTGATGATGAAAGACCAAACTGAAAAAGAAGTATACGAGCAAATAGCTATTTTGAAAAAGAATAGAATTGAAAAAGAAAGAGGCAAGTGATTGCCTCTTTTATTTTTTATCGACGTGCGTTTCTTTCAGCGCGTACTTTTGGTTCAATACTATGTTTATATGCCTTCATACAATCAGCGATAATTTCCATCGCTTTTGCTTTATTTTGAACGACATCAACAGCGGTATCTTTTCCTTCAAGACTCTTATAAACCGAGAAGAAATGTTTGATTTCTTCCATGATGTGCGGAGGAATGTCCGTAATATCATTGAAGTTGTTATAGAACGGATCATCTTCTGCCACTGCGATAATCTTCTCATCTGGAAGTCCGCTATCGACCATAATAAGAACACCAATTGTCTTTGCTCTTACAAAAGACATCGGTAGAATTGGTTCACTACAAAGTACCAATACATCAAGTGGGTCAAAATCACGAGCAAAAGTACGAGGAATAAACCCGTAGTTTTGTGGATAGTGAGTCGAAGTGAATAAAACTCTGTCCAAAATTAAATGGCCAGTAGGTTTATCTAATTCGTATTTGTTTTTACTGCCTTTTGAGATTTCAATCAAAGCCAAAAAATGCTCTGGAGTGATTCTCTCGGGACTTACATCGTGCCATGCATGCATATTGATGGTGCTCCTTTGACTACAATATATTAGCATAATTAAAGATAAATAATGGAATTTTCCAAATTTCAGTTTATATTTAATACGAAGTATGAAAAAGAAATTAGTCGGCTTACTATCTTTAATTGCTATGATACCATCTATCAGTGCATGTAATAGCGCTAATCACGTCATCATGATGAACTGGTTAGATAATTTGAGCAATTCTACTGTTCAAAAACTAAATTCTTTGTCAGGTGGAGAACTAAGAATAATGCTTGATACGCATCAAGATTTTGTTCTTTATTTTAGCGATCCAACATGTGCTACTTGTCAAAAAGTTGAACCATATTTTACTAAGTTCGTAAACAATACTCATTATCTTCTTTACTCATATAGTACAAGCGATGCCGCATTAGGAGAATTATATCGCGACTATCCGACGATATTTAATGAAACACCAAAAACGATGTTTTTCAAAAAGGGCGAGCTTAATCTGACGATTTCCACTAACAAATACAATGATGAAAATATGTTTATAAGTACGATGTCTGAGTTTTGCGATAAGAGTAATATGTATAGCGGAAAAACTACGGCGGGTATTAATTATTTCCTAGATAATTATAGTGATTTCTTCGTCTATGTTATGGATAAAAGAACACCAGAAACATATAGTATGTTTTCGGAAAAAGCATATCGAACTTTATCGACTAGCACCACCGTTTCTTTAATCATTGATGCATCCAATTTGGAATCAGGGGCTTATGAATCTTTACTCAGTAATTATGGACTAGACACCACGGTTACTTCATGGGCTTTCAGCGTTCAAAATAAACAATTAAAAAGCGCTACTAATTACCTTAGTAACGCCGAAGAACTAAATTCAATGGTTAATAGTCTTTAAGACCGACCGGCAATACGCAAACGATTAAGAGCTCTAGCTAAAGCAGCTTCAGCTCTTTTTACATCGATTTTGTCTCCGCTTTGTAAACGATCTAAAGCACGTTTTTTAGCCTTCAAGGCTCGTTCGACATCGATGTCGGTTTTAGATTCAATCGATCTTAATAAAATGGTTGTATTCTCTTTTTCGATATCGATTACACCACCACCGACGGCAAAAACAAATTCTCCATCGGTTTTTTTAATGTTAAGTTTTGATATTTTGATCGTCGTAATAAGTGGCGTATGCTCAGGTAGAACACCCAAAACTCCATTCTCCGTATCGACACTTAAATAATCCACTTTGCCAGTGAAGTATAAACCATATGGAGTAATTATTTTTAATTCGAGTGTCATTTTACTAATTTCTTAGCCTTTTCTTTTGCTTCTTCTATCGTCCCGACATACAAGAAGGCTGCTTCTGGAAGATTATCGACTTTCCCATCGAGAATTTCTTTAAAACTTCTAACTGTATCTTCTTTTTTGACAAATTTGCCATCGACGCCATTAAAGGTTGCCGCAACATGAAGAGGTTGCGAGAGGAAGTTTCTAATTCTTCTTGCTCTTTGAACGGTGAGTTTATCTTCCTCGGATAGTTCATCAATACCTAAGATTGCAATAATATCGGTTAAGTCTTTATATCTTTGAAGAATCTGTTGAGTTCTTCTTGCGACTTCATAATGGTCTTCTCCAACGATTAACGGGTCCAATGCATTAGATGCCGAGTTCAAAGGATCGACGGCAGGATAAATGCCTAAGGCCACCGTTCCACGGTCTAAGACGGTCTTGGCGTCTAGATGAGAGAACGTAGTTGCTGGAGCTGGATCGGTTAAATCATCTGCTGGAACATAAATCGCTTGAACAGAGGTGATAGAACCATCTCTTGTCGAAGTAATTCTTTCTTGTAATTGCCCCATTTCGGTCGCAAGTGTTGGTTGATAGCCGACTGCGCTTGGCATTCTACCTAATAACGCTGATACTTCACTACCTGCCTGAGTAAATCTAAAGATGTTATCGATAAATAATAAGACATCAGTATGTTCGTAGTCTCTAAAGTACTCTGCCATAGTTAAAGCAGTAAGACCGACTCTCATTCTTGCTCCTGGTGGTTCGTTCATTTGACCAAAGACGAGAGCGGTTTTAGTTAAAACACCTGTACTTTTCATCTCGGTATATAGGTCATTACCTTCTCTTGAACGTTCACCTACTCCGGCAAAGACTGATATACCATGCTTTTCGGTAGCAATATTATGAATTAGTTCTTGGATAAGAACTGTTTTTCCCACTCCTGCTCCACCAAATAATCCAATTTTGCCACCTTTTGTATATGGGCAAAGAAGATCGATAACCTTAATGCCGGTTTCGAATATTTCTTTTTTGACGGATTGATCTTTAAACTTCGGCGGATTTCGATGAATCGGAAGCATTTTTGCATCCTTTAATGGAGCGTCATCTAAGCCATCGATTGTTTCTCCTAAAACGTTGAACATTCTTCCTAATGTTGCCTTGCCAACTGGAACTTCGATCGGATGCTCTAATGATATAACTTCCATTCCTCTGGTTAAGCCCTCTGTTGGACCCATAGAGACCGCTCTTACGACATCGTCACCGATATGCTGAGCGACTTCGACTGCAAGTTTTTTACCATTTGGTAAAGGGATTTCAAGAAGGGTCAAAATTTCTGGAAGATGTTGATTCTTAAATCTCACGTCGACAATTGGTCCAACGATCTCGACAATGATTCCTTTAACTGTTGTTTTTTTGTTTTCCATATTAATCTCCTTTACTGGTTAGATTTAGCAGCACCCACCACTTCGATAATTTCTTGAGTGATCGAGGCTTGACGGGCTTTATTGTATTCAAGTTTTAAATGTTCATATAATTCGTTAGCGTTATCGGTCGAATTTTCCATCGCGTTTCTTCTCGATGCTTGTTCACTTACTTCTGATTCGATGAACTTTGCATAAAGATTTGAAGCGACATAGATGGGGATAATCGATTCGATTACCGCTTTTTGCGATGGCTCTAAAATCGGACCAAGAAGTACCTTTTTATCGTTTTTGCAGATGTTTTCAATCGGCAAAATGGTTAAAGTTTTAGGTGCAAAGGAAATCGAGTTCTTATACTCCGTATAAACTAGATTAATCTGTCGGTATTTTTTACTTTGATAAATATCGATAATGTAGTTTGAAAGATTATTAATAACGCTTTCGTTAGCCTGACTAGCAAAACTTCGGTATTCATTCAGTTTGTTAAATGAAGAGTTTTGATAGTGAGACCATCCTTTTTCACCAAAAATAATCACATCATCTTTTTCTAAGACCATTTGGTCGACAAAGCGGAAAATGTTGTAGTTATATGCACCACATAGTCCTAGAGTCGAAGTAATAATAATGAATAATTTCTTATCCGAATCGTGAACGACCGAATACTTATTCTCAGTATCATCGCCACAAGCAAAAACATCGTTAACAACTTTAATCAGTTCGTTAGCGTACACGCGGTTATTGGTCATCTTTTTCATTTGCGATTTTAATTTAACCGTCGACACTAATTTCATCGCTCTAGTTATCTTTGAAATCGATTCGACCGACCGCATTCTCTTTTTGGTTTGTAGCAATGCTTGGGACATCTTTTACCTCATAAAATCTTCTTTAAATGTCGCTAAAAACTCTTTAGCGGCTTCGACAATTTTCTTATCTAGATCATCCGCTAATGATTTTGATTTAATTAAGTCTTTAATTAACTTAGCGTGATTGAGTTCGATATAATCGTACATTTTATTAAGAAGTGGCTGAATCCTATTATTCGGGATATCTTCTAGTAATCTTTCTTTTGCAATGAGCAATTCAAATATTTGTCTTTCGACTGGATATGGATGATATTGTCCTTGCTTTAAAACTTCGTTTAACACTTCGCCATGTCTTAGAATTGTTCTTGTGGATTCATCTAAATCGCTTCCAAATTGAGAGAATGATTTTAATTCGTTATAGTTGGCTAATTCTATTTTGAGCGAACCAGAGACTTGCTTCATCGCCTTAATTTGCGCTGCTCCACCGACACGTGACACCGATAGGCCAGAATCAATAGCTGGTCTTTGACCAGCGTTAAACAAATCTTCGACGAGGAAGATTTGACCATCGGTAATCGAAATGACGTTAGTCGGAATATAGGCTGAGATATCTCCAGCTTGAGTTTCGACGATTGGAAGAGCGGTAATCGAACCTCCACCATATTGTTTTGATAACTTACACGCTCTTTCTAATAAGCGTGAATGTAAATAGAAAATATCTCCCGGATAGGCTTCACGTCCTGGTGAACGTTTTAATAATAATGATAAAGCGCGATACGCTACGGCGTGTTTAGATAAGTCATCGTAGATGATTAAGACGTCTTTACCTTGTTCCATCCATTCTTCTGCTATGGCGCAGCCAGCATATGGCGCGATATAGAGTAATGGCGCTGGTTCTGAGGCAGTTGCAGCTAAAACGACCGTATAATCCATTGCACCAAAACTCTTTAATTTATCAACGATTTGCGCCACAGTCGAATTCTTTTGTCCAATTGCGACATAGACGCAAAGAACATTTTTATCTTTTTGGTTAATAATCGTATCGATTGCGATAGCGGTTTTACCAGTTTGACGGTCGCCAATAATTAGCTCTCTTTGACCACGGCCGATTGGAATCATCGCATCGATTGCTTTAATACCAGTTTGTAAAGGAGTATCTACCATCTCTCTTGTCATAACGCCAGGAGCGATTCTTTCGATTGGTCTAGTTTTCTTCGATTCGATTGGACCTAGTCCATCGATTGGTCGGCCTAGTGAGTCGATGACTCGACCTAATACACCATCTCCAACCGGTATCTCCATGACACTATTAGTTCTTTTAACAGTGTCGCCCTCTTTAATTAAGTTACCATTACCTAAAATAACAATACCGACATGATCTTCTTCTAGATTCATTACCATGCCATAAATGTCGTTTGGGAAAACGACTAATTCGCCGAGCATCGCGTGGTCGAGACCATAAACGATGGCTATACCATCTCCTATGGTGACAACTGTACCGACATCAGTACTATCGATTTCGTGATTGTAGTTTTTGATTTGTTCTTTAATTAAAGCACTGATTTCATTTGCGTTAATCTTCATTACTTATGTCCTCCTTTTTCTAAAAGGTTTTTCTTAAGAGAGTCGATTCTAGCGAGCAAAGACCCGTCATATATTCGATCATGAATAATAACTTTTACTCCACCTAATAGCGATGGATTAACTTTGTTAACTAATTCCACTTTCTTATTTTCTTTTTTAGATATTACTTCCATGATCTTCTTTACCTCGTCTTTTGCTAAAGGCGAAGAAGAATAGACAATTCCTTCTTCAATATTTAATGACTTATTGCATAAAGAGTTGAACTCTTTGCAAATTTTTCTTATCGAAGTCGCTCGATTGTTTTCGACGATAATTTTGAGAAACTTGACAATGTTCTCGTCAATTTTGTTTGAAAAGACTTTATCGACCATTTCATTTCTTTCTTTTTTTGAGAGAAAAGTTGAGCCGAGAACATTTTCAAATTCCTCATTTTCATCGAGTAGATTAGATATAGACCGCACTTCTTCTTTGTACGACAAAACCGCATTAGTTTCTAACGCTAATGAGTAAAGAGCGTTTGCATATCTACTAGCAACCGATTCCATTATTTCTTATCCATTTCCTTTAGGAAGTCATCGACTAATTTGCGGTTATCATCTTCAGATACTTCTCTTTGAATGATTTCTTTAGAAGCATCGAGAGCGACATTAATAATCTCTTTACGAATGTCGTCTTTAGCGGCTTCTTTCTTACTAGCGATGTCCTCATCTGCAGCTTGTTTGATTTTCGTCACTTCTAAATTGGTCGAATCAATAATCTTTCTCGATTCGGTTTTGGCAATTTCTTTTGCTTCGGTAACGATTTGATCTGCCTTTTTACGCGATTCAAGTAAATTGTTATTTGCCTCGAATTGTGTTTTACTCGCTAATTCGTTCTTCTTTTCCGCTTCGCTAATCTGCGATTCGATGTGATCTTTGCGCTTGTTTAATATCTTCCTTACTGGTTTATAGGCAAAGATGAAGAAAATAATAATCATGATCAAAAGCGCTAGAAGTTGGATTAAGAATGCCCAAAGATTAGGTATAATCTTTTGCATGAATTCTTCTGGCGATGGTAGACCAGGATAATCAGAAAATAAAGTGGCCCCGATAAGTAAAAAATGATTAAGTAAGAAACTCATTTTTTCTCCTTATTTGACGAACAAAATAAGCAATGAAACAAGCAATGCATAAATACCTGTTGTTTCAACAAGGGCGCATCCAAGAATCATTGCGGTTCTGAGCTTTGGATAAGCTTCAGGATTACGAGCAATACCCTCCATTGCTTTGGCACAAAGCCATCCTTCACCAATTGCGTTTCCGGCACCTGCAAGAATCGCAATGCCTGCTGCTAATGCTGTTAAATCCATAGTGTAATACCTCCTTAAACAGCTAACTTTTCTTTCATTTCTTCTTCATCTGGTTGTTCATTGCTTACAAACATCATGGTCAACATGATGAAGATAGTAGTTTGAATGACGGCGGAAAATAAGTCGAAATATGCATGTAATAATGGCGTAATAAATGGCGCGATAAATAATGTGTTAAATCCCGCTGGAAGAAACGAGAATATCGCTTGTGATGCTATTTCACATGCATAATATACAACGCTCATGAGCGTCCAACCTGCTAGAGCATTACCGAACAAACGGAATGTCAAAGAAAGTAATGGCGCCCACATCGATAGTAAATTTATGGGTAGAAAAACTGCAAATGGTTCAATGTACCGCTTAAAATACTTAAACTTATTAAATCTAACAGCGGTCGCATGAATCAAAATAAATGTACTGATACCTAATGACAATGGTATCGCTAGGTTAGTAATTGGTGCTGGTAATCCAGTTAGTCCCCAGATAAATGATAGGAATAAATACATGGCAATAGCGAAAATGTATCCACCGAAACCTTTGAATCTCGGTCCCATTAAGTCTGCGACTAATTTGTCGAATGTTTCGACACCAATTTCAAATAGTCCAACTATTCCATGAGGTTTTTTTAGCGGATCGTAATGTCTCGACGCAATAAAAACGATAATAGCTAAAACCATCATGATGAACATGATTGTTAAAGAGGAAGTAAGACTCGCGATTGTATCGTCGTTCCAGTTCCAAGTAAGAAATGAATTAGCTAAATCACCCATTATTCTTCTCCGGTAAGAAACTCAAAACGACGTGGACTAAAAGGCCAATAAATAAGGAACCGAACGTTGCGAATACATTGAATATATGGAGATTGAATGCATAATATAAAACCGCTGATGTCGTTAGCGCTAATCCATGGATGATGGACATAAAAACGATTAACATAATCGTAATCGACATCGATTTTTTTTGATCTTTGATATTTTCAGTAAACGCGAATAAAGCAAACGAAAAAACGCTAGCGCCACCACCTAGAACTATTCCAAGTGGTATTTCCATTAAGTTATTAAAAAATAGTGGAGTCGTTAATAAGAACGCAAGGAAAATTATCATTAAACTGATAATGACAGTTTTCCGAACTAGACTTAAAGAAACGAACCACTTTTTCATTTCAAACCTATGCTTTTACTTTCTTTAATTCCGCTAAGACAGCGATGCCATCTTCGAACTTAATCTTGATTTCGCCTTTAATGAGCGGTCTTAAATATTCTCTGAATTCATCACTCATTCTTGTCTTATCTTGAATCATGTTATGTGGAATCATACTAACTTCGTTAGCAATTTTGCTAACATCAGCTAATTCCATCGCAATCTTATATGGGTTAGATGATAGTCTCTTAAAGATAATCATTTTGCCTGTTTCACCTTTTAAAGCGCTTCTTACTGCCAAAGCGCCAGTCTCGATTGCTTCATCTTGATCGACCTTACTAATATAGGCAGTATCTGCTCTTTGTGGAATCGATAATTCCACTGATCTAGTTGGTAGGTTTAGTTCGGTATCGATCAAATGGCAAAGATGAGCCGCACCACCTTCTAGTTGAATATGTCCAAACGCATCAATGCGTGCATTCGCGGTATCGCGTGGGAACTCAATTCCTTCGCTCATCGCGACGATAACACAACCCTTTTTGCGGTATATTCTTTCGACATCGCGCATAAATTCGCCGAGGTTAAATACTGTTTCTGGAATATAGATAAGGTCTGGTCGAGAAGCTTCTGGTAAGAGGTCAGTTGACGCAGTCAACCATCCAGCGTTTCTACCCATTACTTCGATAACATGAACCTTCCCCACCATGAAACAGCGAGCGTCGACAGCGATTTGGCCAACGACATTGATGACGTGCTTAGCAGCACTTGGGAATCCTAAAGAGTGATCCGTGATTGCTAAATCGTTATCGATTGTCTTTGGAACACCGATGACTTTGACATCTAGTTTTAATTCTTTACAGAGTTTTGAGATTTGATTGCAAGTATCCATTGAATCGTTTCCACCATTAACGAAAACATATCCAATGTTATGCTTTTTAATATTCTCAATTATCTTCATGTATATAGGATCATGGAAATCCTTAGGAAGCTTTCTTCTAGTTGTTCCTAAAATAGATCCTGGAGTTTGTTTCAAAAGTTCGATCGTTTTAGCCGATTCTTTGCCTAAATCAAACAAATCGTCAGATATTAAACCTTCAACGCCGTGATGTGAGCCATAAATGTGGCCGATTTCCTCTTTGTGAAGTTTTGCTTCTTTAATTGCACCGTATAGCGATGTGTTAATAACGGATGTTGGTCCACCGCTTTGAATGTAAACCATGTTTTTCATAATATTATCTCCTTAAATATCACGAGTATATTATGCTTTTTAATACATTAAAAAACAAATAAATTAGGAAAAATAATCACGCTGGTATTAAAAAGTTAATAAATCTCGTTTTTATCTCGACTGATTAACTATCGAAAATTTATTAAACATTGTCAATAATCAAATTGAATAATGTCTCTTTGTTATGTAAAATCATTTTGTTAGTTACTTTATATACCCAGGAGGTACAATCATGTCTTTTAAAGTAAAAATTAATAATGAAGAAAAGACTTATACTAAGCCCATTACAGTGCTCGATGTTGTTGGAAATAGTCATGACTTCGTTTGTGCAAGAGTTAATAATCGCGTAAGAGAATTAACATATGTTCTCGATGAGAATTCACTCGTCGAACCATTAACTTGCAAGGATCGAGACGCCATTAGATCATACGAAGCTTCACTTCGTTATTTGGTCGCAATGGCTATGCATAACGTTGCACCAGATCTACAAATTAGATTCTCTTATAACGTTTCCCGTTCTATCTTTATGCAAATTCTTAACAATGGTAGAACCGCTACTGCTCAACTAACTCTTGATCTCGTCAAAGAGATGAATCGTTTAGTTAAAGCCGATTATCCACTTGTTCGTCAAAAAATGACCAAAGAAGAGGCTTCTGCCATCTTTAAAAAAGAAGGCTTCATGGATAAGGTTGAAATCTTGAAGATTAGACCAGAAGATACCGCTCACATGTACGAGTGCAATGGCTACTATAACTATATGTACGAAAGAATGGTTCCTTCGACTGGTTATATTAAACACTTCAATATTCGCTATTACTCCCCAGGAATCATTATTCAATATCCAAGGTCAGAATGTGGCGGACAAATCCCAGAGTTTAAAGATGCTCCGACCTATGGTCGCACATTAAAAAGAGCCCACACTTGGGCTAGTACTGCAGGACTCGACACCGTCACTGGTATCAACGCTGTTGGAAAAGAATTCGGACCAGTTGATTTTATCAATATGTGCGAGCACCAACACAATCATCAATTCTCAGAACTCGGTGATTTAATCGAAAAAGATATTAGTTCTATTAGACTTATCTGTATCGCTGGTCCTTCTTCAAGTGGAAAGACCACATTTGCCAATAGATTAAGAATCGAACTCTTGTCTAGAGGAATTAAGCCAATTCGTATTTCAATTGATGACTACTATCTGCCAAAGAATGAAGCACCAAAAGACGAAAATGGTGATCCAGATTTAGAAGATATCCATGCATTAGATATCGCCACATTTAATAAAAATATCTCCGATTTAATCGAAGGTATGGAGGTACAACTTCCAAAGTTTGATTTCCAACTCGGACACCGCGTTCCTGGAAGAAAACTAAAGGTTGCAGGCGATGAACCAATTATCATCGAAGGCATTCATGCTTTGAATGACATGCTCACCCCTTCTATTCCAAGACACCAAAAGTTTAAGGTTTACATCGCTCCACAAGCTCAAATCAATATCGACAATCAGAATCCTCTTTCACTAACGGACTTAAGACTATTAAGACGTATTGTTAGAGATTACCAATTCAGAAACGCTTCTGCACTAGACACATTAGTAATGTGGCCAAGTGTTAGAAAAGGCGAGTTTAAATGGATCTATGATAATCAAGAAGGTGCAGACTACGTATTCAATTCATTCCTTGTTTACGAGTTAAGCGTCATGAAGAAATACGCGATGCCACTACTTCAGAAGATCGATCCTGAATCACCACATTTCCCAGTATCTGAACGTCTAATTAGAATGTTAAAATTCTTCGATGATCTTCCAGATCAATGGGTACCATGCAATTCACTAATTCGTGAGTTCATCGGTGGTTCTTGCTACGCTGATGTTTGATAACAAGAATTTATAATCTAAACAAAAAAACCTCTTAGACAATGCGTTTAAGGGGTTTTGTTTTACGCTATATTCATTTCGGCCTATTGATTAGAACTATTTAAATTATCGTAGTAGTCATTAACGGCTTTTTCTAAGTTTTGATAATCACTTGGTTGCATCTTTTTTTCAATAGCTTTAAATGCCTCGTTTATACAAATCAACGCAATTGGATAGATAAGGCTTAACGCTATTAAGATAAAACCAACAATAATTTGAAATGGGGAGTTGATTATATCTATCACAAATTCAAATCGCCCAATCCAAATCAACATATAAATGGCGACCACTAATGGAGAGATAATTAAAGCCGCTAATAGTTCGATTATTCTAAAAATAGAGTGTGGATATTCTCTACTTGCCTTTTTAACAAATAGTTTATCTAAAACACCATCTTTGCTACACAAAAACCGGATTCTTAAAGTTAGGCATAATGATGGGAATCTATTTGTAACCGAGACAATGTAGCCGATTACCAACATACAAATAAAGCCAATTAATAAACAATAGTCCATATCTACTTTCTTATTCTAGCATTCTTTTTTTGTTTTCCAATATGTAAAACATTAATCATTTCATCGATGAAGTATATTGTTTTTGCCTGTTTTTCGTTCGAGAATCTTTGTTCCATCAAATGTAAATGTCGTGGTCCCTTTAGAGGTTTTTATATCATCGCCATTATAGTAAATCCTGTTCCATCAAAATTTTGGTGTTAATTATTCGATTAAAAAAATCATAAAGTTGGTATTAATAGAAAAAACGATGCATGAGCACCGTTATTACTAGACTATTAGTAGTAGAACTAATACTTCTTATCTTGAATTGATTGCCAAGTGGCAAGTTCTCCTCGATGGATTGCAATCAGTTGGGCGTAGTATACTTTTCGCATTTCAGCGTACTGATCCATTTGTTCTTTTGAGATTCTTCTACAAAACATATCGGTAAAGATTTTCTCAATGCGGAAGAAAGATTCATAAGTGCTAATAATGGCCATTAAGTAGTAATATGTCTTATTTGAATAAATAAGCATCGGAGTGCTATGAACTATTTCAGATGACTTTTCGTATATTTCTGAATATTGATGTAAGCCAGCGATAGTTTCTAGTCCATCTCTAAAATTCAACTTTAGTTCTTTAGCAGGAATCTCATTGGTACCATATAGCCAACCGTATTCAATGTATTTCTTGGTATCCTTGCTCTTTAAATCATATTTCTTCATTGCTTCTTTGATTTCTTCAAATATAGCATCTGTCTCGGATGGGTTATCTTTCCCCATTCGATACGCTATTCCATATTGCATATGTCTTAAGTAACGTTCGATAAGTGGCGCTCCATAGCGGTTCAACACTAAAAGAGTACATTCACATTCATGAAGAGTTCTCCAAGCCGCCATCGCTTCCGTTTCGTGTCCACCTTCTAGCAATTCGATAATGCATCTCGATATCGAAACCGATTTTATAAGAAGGTCGACGATAAGGGTCGAGGATGGATCATTCTTTGGATAGGTATTAAGCATGTTGAGCATAAAGTTTAGATAGATATCTAAAGACGACATCGGAGGCATGTATTTATTCGCGATTCTTTTTTCTTGAAAGTTAAAGTAATCATTAGATAAATACTTATCGGCGACCACGGACGCCATTTGACTCTTGATGTTCTCATCTTGTTCGAATTTTACTCGATCTTCATCTGTTCTTTTATTAACGCTATATGTGTATTCGCCGATGATATAGCAAGTGAGCGCTACTGGATTCACGGGTTGAACGTTTTTTAAAATATTACTATCGATTAATTCTTGAATTCCTTCACTAGACATTTCATAAACTTCAAAAAGATAGTCCTTATTTGAATAACTCGGAGCGTTAAGGGCCATTAAAAGATGTCCAAATTCGGTTTTATCAATCTTTTGATTATTCATAAACTTCCTCCTTCTCACCAGTAACTACTGCAAGTAGATAAGCTCTAACAGGTAATGATGTTAACTTGCGGATATAATTTCGATAAGCATTAACTTGGTCGACATATTCTTCTTTATTAATGTTCTTCAACTTAAAGTCTACTATATCGACTTGGTTTTGGCGAATTATCAGACAGTCAATAATCCCGTTAACGCCGTTTTCTTCATCGAAAAACTCGAATTCGTGTCTTAAATTAGAATTATTAATTCCATTAAAAAGCTCGTCATTTAATACTCGATCGACACATTTTCTTAATTTAGAATCTTTAATGAAGCTGGTGTCTTTAGTCTCGTAATTAGCAATCTCGAGGAGATAATGAATTTTAGTACCTAGGGCAACGTATTGATTTTGATCTTCGGAAACGCTGATCATCGATGGGCGTCTAGTTTCAATCTTGTCTTTTGCCATCTCAATCGATTTAATTATTAAACTAGATTGAGTGGTTTCTCCCTTTTTATCAGTGTCTATTAGTTCGACGTCGGTCTTTTGATATTGTTTTACCATCCCGTTTCTAAAAGAAACAAATTTCAAGAATGAATGGAATGATTTCGCTAATGGTAAATCGATTGGAGATGGTTCTTCTTCATTACTATAATCGATTAGAATTGCATTTTCTTTTACTCTTGTTAGGGCGACGTAGAATAAACGCAATTTTTCTTCAAAGTCATTTCGGTTCTCATCGATTTTTGCTAGATGCTTGGTTAAAGAGATAAATTCACCTTCATATGGTGGAAGAATAATTCCATATTTTGATGACACGAGAAAAGTTGTTTTAGTGTCTTGGCGATTAAATGATCTAAATAGTCCTGGGAAATAACAAATTGGGAACTCAAGTCCTTTGGACTTATGAATGGTCATTAGCTTGACTGAATCTTCGACATCGACGACTGGACTTAATCCAATTTTAATTTCGTATTTCTCGACATCTTCGAAATAAGAAACGACATTATCGAGGCTCATTCCGATATCATCCATTGCTTTTGCTAATGATAATAATGATTCAACCTTATGTGCGTTAGCGGAATAATCGCCGAGTTTAAATAATGAATGATATATATCAAACTTATCGATAAGGATTTTGATGATTTCCTCAAGAGTCTTAGTTCTTAACTCTTCTTTTAATGATTCGATAACTAAGGCTATCTTAGATTCTTTAATCGAATTGAACTTAACGGTCTTATATAAGTATTCATCTCCTAGTTCACAAACAAATGAACGACCGACCGAAAGAAAGGCATGTTTATAGGTTCCATCTTCGTAATTGTTATTAATCGCACAATCGAGCATTTTTAAAAGATTCTTGATCACATTAACGACATCACTAGTCGTTACCTCTTCATCAGAATACGTGAATAAAGGAATATGATGCTTCGTAAATATCGTTTTATAGTTATCAAAATCTTTCGAACGATCGATGATAATTGTAAAATCACTGAAGCGACAAGGCCTTAAGTATCTTATTCCATCTTTCTTATCGCTCACTTGGTATTTCGAATTAATTTTATCGATGATGTCTTTTGCCACTATTTCGGCTTCGAGTTCTCCTTTAGCGTCATTAGATAATCCGTTTTCGTCGTAGTTTATAATACCAATACCATATTGTTGATTTTCTACCTTTGAATTCTTATATGTAATATCACCACATTTGACCATGTGGTCTAGCGAGTAATTGATGATATTGTTACCGCTATTCATAAAAACCGAGAAGAAAGTGTTTAAATCATTAATTACCTCTTCACGAGATCTAAAGTTCTCATTCATGTCGATTTTTTCGCCACCGCTGTTACTTTTGTATAAATTGTATTTATCCTGAAATATCTGACAATTAGCGTTTCTAAAACGATAAATTGATTGTTTGACATCTCCGACCATGAAAACATTATCACGCCCAAGTGACTTAATGACTTCTTCTTGGATATCAGAGGTGTCTTGATACTCATCGACTAAGATGTAGTCAAAAGAATTTTTAATCTCTTCTTTTGTCTTGTCGTCTCTTAATAATTGAAGTGCAAGTTTAGCGATGTCATTAAATGAGAAGCGATTGTTCTTAATTTTAAAGTTCCATAATCGTTTCCCTAATTCCCTTGCTAGCAAGACAAGAAGAATTGAAAAGTCTTTAGTACTTTCGATGTTGTTTTTAATATCGCTTGCATAACCAAAGTTGGCGCTAGAACGAGAGCAAATCGATGCAAAATACTCTTTTATTTTATCTCTTACAATGCCATCTTTTGGTTCTGATCGCGGTTTAGTTGGAAATGAAAAAGCTTGTAAGGCCGAATATAACTCGTCGTATGTTTTATAAGACAAAAGATTATCCATCGCTAGAGTAATATTATCGATATCGATTGTGTTTTCTAATTTATCCGCTACGCTTCTTTTTACGATTTCGAATGTTTCTCTTAATTCTAAAAATCTTTGGTTGATGACAAAATCGATGTGCTTAGCGTCGAAATACTCACTTGTGATACTTTGATAAAAGGCTTCTTCATCGATCGATAAACTAGCGGAATCGTATATCTTAATTACGAAGTCTTTAATCTGGTCATCTTGCTTTAAAGAATATGTGTTAATTAATTTCACAAATACTTGATCTTGTTTCTTATAATTCTCATCAAAAATCGCGTCGATAATCCGATGTTTTTCAATATCGAGAATCGTACCATCGATAACACTTATATCTTTTGATAGATTAAGTACGTGGTGATACTTCTCTACTAGATGTAGTGAAAAGGCATCAAATGTCTGAATGTGCGAGGAGTCCACTAATTGGGAAAGTTCTTTATATTCATTTGTTTCTGCTAGTCTTTTGCGAATTCTGATTTTCATTTCACTACTCGCTAAGTCGGTAAAAGTTAAAACCAAAAGACGTTCAAGCTTGATATCGCTTTTTAATAGATGAGTGACGTGCTCGGTTAAAACTGCTGTTTTGCCAGATCCAGCACCAGCGTTAACTAAAACATTCTTCCCAAAAGAAGTTATTGCTTGTTCTTGCTCTTTACTCCACTTCATCTTCTTCACTCTCTTCTTTTATTAGGATGACTTGCTGAGATTTGCGGACATAACAAATATCTTTATAAGTGCAATACTCACAAGATGATTTCTTTTTAATTAGTTTAGGGTTAATCCTAAAATCGTTTTGACGTATTTTATCGTTAGATTCTATATATTTCGTCTTCACTATCTTTAAATAGTCTTCAAATGTTTCTTTAGGGGCAAGACGAGGGGTTTTAGGAAACTCACCAGATTTTAATAACCCAGGAATGTTAACAAATCTTGGTCCCTCTTTTTGATAATTAGGGTCGATTGATTCGATTGATTGAATGTCAGAGATGGTTTGTCCATCGAGCTTTAAATATGAAGGCGTGACTAAATCACTAAATGTTTTCTTTATTCCTTCATCTATGACGTGGTTGATGTATAGTCCACTTAATTTACAATCTTTAAATCTTTCGTCTTCACTAGTTAATAATCCATATGTCGGTAGTTGCATTGAAAAACCAAATTCGAGTTCGTTTGGATTAAAAGATTCTTTTCCAGTCTTGTAATCCACTAAATACAAATTCTTGTTTTTGGTCACGATGATTTTATCAATAGTGCCTTTTAAAATCGTCTTATTATCGAGGTTAAAAGATAATGGTGTTTCTAAGTAATAAGCCGCACCATCAAGAGTCTTCTTGTGGTCGATGATGTTTTGACATGCTAGTCGCAAATATTCTTTTATTGAAACTAGAAGAGTTAACTCTTTATCATTCCAAGTCGATTTAGCTAAACAAGCGTCGTATTGACTAATAAAATCAAAATCATCTCGAAGAGAATTCTTAAATAAATCATGAGAAAGCAAACCGAGTTTGTTATAAAAGTTTTCTTCGAACTCATCGACTTTCATTACTTGCTCTAAAAAATATTTAAACTGACATTTTTGAAACGAACTAATCGGAGAATAAGATAGTTTAAGGAGTGATTGAGAGTTAAAAACCTCCGCGCCATTAAAAGAATTATCATATGTTGCGTAAGTAAGATTAATTGTCTTTTGATATGGAACTTCTAAAGGAGAAATCTCTTTATATTTAATTCTCGAATCGAACATTTTTGATAATTCAATCGACGCTGCTTCTAGCGAGTAGTCGACACTAATCAAGGGAGGATTTGTAATTTGGAACTTATACTCACTAGCAAGGAACGAGGGATAAAAGTTCTCGCTAATTGACCTTCTTGAAAAGGAGTAATGAAAACGGTTTTGGCTTTTTAAGAAATCGACTAAAGAATATATGTTCTCTTTATTGAGATCGATTGTTTTAATGTATCCACACAATTCCTTTTCGCTTTCTAGAAGATAATCTGTATCTTTAGAAACTTTTGGAAACGCTCCTTGTCTGAATCCCAAGACAAAGATATCGGCGTTCTTCACGCCATTATTACTAGATATGATATGAATCGCATTTTTATATTTTTCATTCTCTTTTGCGCTCGCTTTTAAAATGCTTTTAATTACATCGATTTGCATATCGAAATCTAGTCTTTTATCTATACACTTATTTATTGCATTATATAATTCTATCTTAGTCTGATTATTTTCGGTATTTTGAAAGTACTGTTCGATAGAAATTGCGATACTCATATTTTGATAGCACAAATCTAAAAAGTCTCTTGCTTCTCCGGTTTTTAATAACGATCTAGTGGAAAAACCGTTTATAACAATTCCATATAGCGACGCATATCTTTCGACATAGTATTCATAAGCATCGTCAACCCCTAATAAAAAGATGTCATTTGCTGATTTACCTTCATCGATTAAACTCGCAATTTGATTCATTACCGTATGAACTTCTTGTTCAATGCTTGAAAACTCCACGATCGAAGAGCCTTCAATTGAGTTAGTGTTAGAAATATAAGAAACTCGTTCTTGATTGGTTGCTTTAAGAATTAAATTGAGGTAGTAATCATCTGGACTATAGGAATGTATCTCCACTATTTTATCTTTAAGAGCGATAGCTAAGTATTCGTTTTTAATAAGGAGATTCTTTTCTTCTAATAGTTTTTTTAAATCAAATAATTTATCTAGTTTAGCAACACCATATTTTTTATCGATAAAAGGAAGAATCTCGACAATTTCTCGAGCAGAATCGTAATTGATTCTTTTAGAAAGCATTGTTTCGATTATTGCTTGATGATCAAAACGACCAAAATAGTCTTCGATTAGTTCTTCCTTAGTCATCATTTTGACATCGTAAAAACCATTTTGATGATTCTCGGCTTTGATAAGAGATTGGTGCATGCTTCTTGGGGCGATTATTAACTTCTTGGCCATACAAAAATTATACCTTTAAGGTGGGTAAAAATCAAAGATGGGTATCAACCCATCTTTGTTTACACATAATTATTTGAATTCTCTTGTCGCCCGAACGGCCTTTTTCCAACCGGAATATCTTCTAGTCATTTCGGCCTTAGTCATCTTGGCCTCGAACACTCTTTTATATGGGTGGTTCTTTTCGATTTCTTGTAGACTTGCAAAGTAGCCAGTTTTAAGGCCTGCTAAATAGGCGGCACCTAAAGCAGTCGTCTCTAGACACTCCGGTACCTTAATCATAATGTTTAAGATATCCGCTTGGAATTGCATTAAGTAATTATTGGCGGTTGCTCCACCGTCGACTTTTAGGGTTCTAATATTCATCTGCGATTCTTTTTTCATCACTTCGATTACATCTTTGCACTGATAGGCAATGGCTTCTAGACAAGCTCTAATGAATTGCTTCTTATTCGATGCCCTTGTTAAACCAAAGACTGCACCGCGAGCATCGTTGTCCCAATATGGTGTTCCTAATCCGACGAACGCTGGGACGATATAGATTCCATTCGAGTCTTTAGCCTTAATAGCGTATTTTTCACTTTCGGATGCGGTTTCAATCATTTCCATTTCATCTCTAAGCCATTGAACAAGGGCTCCGCCGATGAAAACCGATCCTTCTAGGGCATAAGTTACCTTATCACCGATTTGCCACGCTACAGTGGTTAATAGGCCGTTTTTACTGAATAGAGGTTTATCACCGATGTTTAAAAGCATGAAACAACCAGTTCCATATGTATTCTTGCTTTCACCTTTTTCGAAGCAAGTTTGACCAAACAAAGCGGCTTGTTGATCTCCAGCAACACCCGTAATCGGGACACGGTCGCTAAAAAATGAAGCGTTTCCAAATAGACAAGAAGAAGGCTTTACCTCTGGTAACATTCTTAAAGGAATGTCGAACAAATGGCAAAGTTCTTTATCCCATTTCAACTCTTTAATATTGAACAAGAGAGTTCTAGATGCATTGGTCACATCAGTGGCGTGAACCTTTCCTTTTGTTAATTTATAAATAATCCAAGAATCCACTGTTCCAAATAACAGCTCGCCTTTTTCCGCGCGCGATTGTCCATCTGGAATATGGTCGAGAATAAAGCGAATTTTGCTAGCAGAAAAATAAGGGTTTATCAATAATCCAGTTTTCTCGTGTATCATTTGACGATGTTTTTCTAAGCGATCGCAGATTGCACTTGATTGGCGAGACTGCCATACCACTGCGTGATACGCTGGCATGCCTGTTTCTTTTTCCCAAACAACTGCGGTTTCTCTTTGATTAGTGATACCAATTGAATCGATATCTTTCATCGTGATATTAGCCTGAACTAGAACTTCGTTCACGACATCAATAACGGAAATCCAAAGTTGCAAGGCATCTTGTTCAACCCAGCCAGGATTTGGATAAAGACAAGTGATTTCTCTTTGACTTTGATATCTTGCCTTGCTCATGCGGTCGAAGAGAATTGCTCTTGTCGACGTCGTTCCTTGATCGATAGCTAAAACGAATTTTTCCATTTAACCTCACCTTAACATTTTTTCGACATCTGATAAGTCTTTTTTAATGTTTCTTGAAAGAACCTCTGTCCCTTCTTTGGTAATTAGAATATCATCTTCGACGCGAACACCAATTCCGTATTCTGCGAAGTATAAGCCTGGTTCGACTGTGATGACATTTCCGGCTTGAAGTGGTTTTTCGCGATTTGAAGCGTCGTGGGTATCTAAACCGAGATGATGAGAAACATTATGGTAATAATACTTCTTGATTTCATCTGGACTCTTCATCAAACCTCTTCTAATTAATTCGTTAGTTAAAAATTCGACAGCGTAGTTTTGTAAATCCAATAAGGTTAGACCTTCGTGAGCGTATTCGATAACCGCCTTATTACATAACAAGACGATTTCATATATTTTTCTTTGTAAATCGCTA
The DNA here is from genome assembly GCA_034932745.1 of Erysipelotrichaceae bacterium. Lineage (GTDB taxonomy): Bacteria > Bacillota_I > Bacilli_A > RFN20 > CAG-826 > JBAYST01. Next base: position 56,721 of record JAYFOJ010000002.1, read on the forward strand.
AAGCGACCATTAATTGGATAGGTTCTTGATATATCAGCAGAGTAACCAGAGTATGAATACCCGAGGTCAAATAAGACTAAGTCTCCGTCTTTTAAAGGATCGTTTTGCGAAGGATAGTGAAGAACGGTACCATTTTTACCACTTGCAACAATCGTCGCAAAGGCTAAGCCGATTCGATTGTGTTGACGGCCGTAGAATTCAAACGAGTTTGCAAGTTCGTATTCCTTCATGCCGACTTTCATTTCGGTAAGAATTTGATTAATACCATGGTTAGTTATATTAATAGCCTCTTTTATGCATTCGATTTCGTATTGAGATTTAACCATTCTGAGTTCGATCATCATCGGATGAACGTCTTGGAAATTAATATGTGGATACATGTTGGCAAGGCGATCTTTTTCGTTAAATATCGTGAAGTTTTCTCCAACGTGTAAGGACGTGCACATATCGAGAAAGACATTTTTAATTTCCCCAAAATGTAAACTATCTTTTTGAATCGCTAAATCGAGTTTAGATTCGTATGTATTATTAACCAAGACATTTTTAATGTCTGAAACAAGTGATGCCTCTTCTAATGTAGCGCGGCGTCCAGTCCACTTTTCTTTAAGTTCGCTATATTCGTCGATGAATAAATAGGCTTTTTCTTCTCCAACTCCTTTAACGAGCATTAAGACCGAGTTTTCTTGTTTAAAACCGGTCAAATAAAAGAAATCATTGTTTACGCGAAACGGAAATGTTTCATCTTCGCTAGCGATTTTGCTCACTCCTGAATGAATTAATACAAGTGAACTTTCTGGTAATAAATCTAATAACTTTTGTCTTCTGATTGCAAATTCTGACATATATATGTACCTCTTTTATTTGTTTAAAAACTTGTCGATGACACCGGAAGCAGACTTGACGTACATCCTTAATAGACGTCCTGCTCCTAATTTGGTTCCACCAAAATATCTTACGACGATTAGGATAGCGCAGTCGATATTTTTTCTTTCTAAAGAAACGAGTATCGGCCTTCCAGCGGTTCCACTTGGCTCTTTATCATCGCTACATTTTGCATATCCTTTAAATCTCATTGCGTAGCAATAATGACTAGCGTTAGTGAATTCTTTCTTTATGTTTTCGATGACTTGAAGATAATCATCTTTTTGTATAATTGGGACGAGAACCGCGATGAACTTACTTTTAGATTCAATAATCTGATATCTATATTCTTTGTCGATAGTTACTTCCATGCTAATTTATAATCCTGCGCTATCTGCCATTGCCACTCCTAATGCCTCAAAACCAATACCATTAGTGCCGTCATAATTGTATAAGTCGTGAACCGTTGGATTATCTACGGTCGGAGGAGTAAAGACAAATGGAGTATTCCATAAAACATCGAAGGTATTTCTAAACTCTGCGGCATATAAAATGTATGCGCCTCTACTGTTTGTTAATGTTGCACTGTCTTCCATATATTCGAAGCAGTTTACGAATCCAAGATTGTCAAATGACTCGTTATATCTTTCAAATCCTGCATAATCGGAGATTTGATTTCCGCGATATAAAGACAAGATTCCGTATATTCCTTTTGCTTCTTTTGCGTTTAATAAATTATATGAATTGCGGTCGAGTTCTCCGTATGAGTTGGCCGAAATATTCATACTAATTAATCCTGTTGCTTGCACTTTAAATATTGCTCTTTCAACGCCTTGAATATCGACTATCTTGCTTTCTTCATTTCTAGCAATCTGATCGAGCAAACCAGCGACTACTTCACTGGAGATATATGCTCGTCTTGAATAGTTAACAAATGTTCCGTTGTCATCGTAACCGATGCAAGACATCATCGAGTTATAAATTGCAGTCTTAATTGGAACGATAGTTGAAAAGTCGGTAACGTTAAAGCCACTGCCACTAGCAAAGCTAGAAGAGTTGGCAAGAATTCCATCAAGGGCTTTGCCTTCAATTGAATAATCAAAGGCGTCAAAGGAATTAGTGTCGTGAATGATTTTGTCTAAGACATGTGCTTTTGCTTCGACATTATTTCCTAATACATACTCATCGATTCCGGCATTTTCAATCATCTTATACATGAAATATCCGTCGAGTTTTACTTGTGTCGAATCGCTTAACTGTAAATCATTATCGTAAAGCTTTGATTCGTAGATGAATTTCAAAATCGATCCAGTCGAGCGACCAGAAGAGACGAAGTCGTTAATCGAAGACGAACTTAAAGAGAAATAACCAGTGTGATTATTTGAGCCATCTTTATTCGAGAAAGCGTTTAATAAATCGATGATAGAATCAATTCCACCTGTAGAGTTATATTCCTGTTGAGTCAAATAGTAATTCGTCGCGTCATTTGAATTGTATGTAGCATAACTACTCAATCCCATGTTCTGGAACGAAGATTTCACAAAGTTTGGCAACGCGTCGTGGACGAGGTCCATCTTGTTAATATCATTGCAAATCGTTCCGATATAACTTGGACTAAAGGTTGGATTATTCATATTTAATGCGAAGGATGAATAGAAGTTATCATAACCAGACAAAGCAGGTTTAATATCGACAATAAACTTAGAGAATGCATTGATTTCGTCATCCCAAGTATTTGAAAATCCTGTAGTGTTATTACTAGAAGATAAGTCTTGCGCAGTCATAGCTTTTATATTGCTTATGAGTTTATCATTTGCATTGATATATTGAGGACTATCGTGAGAAGAATTAAATGCATAAGCGCTTAAGCCAGTATCGCTATAAAGTTTCTTAACTAGTTGCTCAAGAATTGTTAGTTTCGGGGAAGAAGAATCGGCAAGATAATCATTTAACAAGGTATCAGCATTTGCTCTATGAAGAATATAACTATGAGATAGGCTTGTTAATGTATCTTTAATGTCCTCTGAGACGTTAATGATTTGGGTATCGGTGAATCGACCAAAATTATCGATACCTGTAGATCCGAGATGATCTGGTTCATCGATTTGATTAACTTGATCGACTAAATCGGCGATGATTCTTAACTCATCAGCGTCGTCTCTAGTAGCGTCTTCTACAATACCTTCGCGGTAGAAACGCTTGTTATAATCAGGGTTACTTTCGCCCGTAAATTCTGTATAGATATAATAGGTATCCGCATAATCGAAATTAATTGGTGAAGCGCCTCCAAATAATGAAGTGCTATTGACATCTTGAAGGACGACTTCAATTGCATTTGGCACGCAATCATATAATGTATCGGAGATATTTAAGTTAGTTAAAACATCGTAGACTGCATCAGAGTTAATCGAAGCTATTGATAAGGTGCCGAAATCAACCGTTGAAGAACCAGTGCCATCTTTTAAACCACCATAATTAACAATTGCGTTTCCGGCATATGAACTCGATGGATCATAGTATGGTGTGCCACCATTATCGAACAAGACACTATCGATATGTCGGTAGCTTCCAGATAAAGCGGCCATGATTTCTGATATATTACTAATTTCCTTTTCTTGGGTTGAGTAATCGGTTGATGCGCCATATGTAAAGTAGTTTCTAATGATTAAATTAGCTTTCTCTGCACTATTTGAATAAATCGATGCATTAGCGATATCTTTTGGAGAAGATGAATTGTAATAAATTACTTTAATTGAGTTACTCGTGTAGTAATAATATAAGGCATTTTGAAACGCCGTTCTTTGTCCGATGTTTCTTGGACCTGAACGATGATAAATCATCGATTGATCTAAATCCATTAATGAATTGTATAGATAAACAGATGACTTTGGATCACTTGTCAAATCATCGATTGGAAGTCCGTTTGAGCCAGCGCCGATGAGACCCGCTTTTTCAAAGTTAGACCATAAATCGACAGTAATATTAATTTCATCGTCGCGGTCTTCCTTAGTCGTAGTCGAAGCGATTAAATACTCGACGTTAGCGACAGCAAAGTTATATTCACCACTGCTTCCATCATCCAAATTAATTGTCGATAACACTGAATCAAAAGAATGATAGACGAGCATTCTTAAACATTTGGCGTCATTCATCGAGAGTAGGACATTGCTCAATTCCTCTGAGTTGACTTTTCCACTTGTTAAAGCATCGATTGGACTTGTGTATGGAATGGTTTCACCACTATTAACTTGGTCTTTTGCTTCTTGGGCCATTTTTAAGAAATAAGATAATTTGCCAATTTCGTCAGACTTGTAGAATCCAGCGATAAACGATGGGCTAGTCTCGTAAGACGCAATTTCGGCATCCGATAAACCCATATAACTATTAATCCATCCATCGCTATTCCATGTATTCTCATTAGTAAGGCTTCTATATACCGATCCATTTTGTTCGATTTCAAAATCGGCCATTGCATAAGAGTAAACTGGAGAAGCGCTAGTTCCTGGATCGCAGAGCATATTGGTAGTTCCACCAGTTAGAGCGGATTGCATTTTATCGTATAGATAAACATTAAATAAATAACTACCATCAGTTTTATCGATAAAGATACTGGAGTTCGCTAGAGCGTGTAGCGCTTGATTTAGTGCGCCGATATTAGTGATCGCAGTGAAATCTAGATTTGAGAAATCAAGAGTGCCTAGACGACCAACTGTCTTACATATATTGGCGAAATTCTGACCTTCTACTGCCCAGTTATCGACGTTATTAAACGATATACCTTGATCGATATTGATTAATCCTAAACTAGTTAAATTGGCATTTAAGAAGTCACCAAAGGTATTAGCGAATATCGATGACTTGTCGACAGCGGACATTATCTTAGAAATATTGAATATTTCATCTAATTCACTTAAATGCTCAGAAATTTGGAAGGTTGGATCATTAAAGACATCAAGAATCGATTTGCCTTCGCTATTAGTCATACCTAAAGTTGCAATAACTCCAGCAATATATCCATTTTCACCATTAAATATTGGATTACCATATCGATCGCGATAATAGTCGCCAGTTTCAGTTCTACTATTAGACCATGGATGTGTTACGCCATGTCTTTGTGGCTCCAATGTTACTAAATCTTCTTTGAACGAAATTGCACTAGGCATTGTTTGAGAACCAGATTCGCCAAAGATATAGTTAAGTAAGGTGAAATAGTTATTATCTAAATTATCATCGTAGAAATCGGCTTTCGGATTGACGATTTCAGAATCAAATATCGTATCTAGGAGAAGTGCTAGATTTTCATAATTTTTAGAAATTGCGTTAACGATTGATGACGAATCAGAACCACTACCAAAATCATCGACGATTGCAGTAATTGCTTTTACGGAACCTAAAAGGTTAGATAATTCTTGACCTAGTTTTGGGCAATCAAAATTAAACGATGTCGGATTAAGTCCTATCGAGGCGAATTGTTGAGTCATTTCTGGAGAAGTGAGCAATCCTTCAAGAGCTGGTTTCAAAACGGCGGTTAAAATCTTTGAACCATCGATTGAAACAAGGATACTTTGGAGCTGAGAAATTAGATCATTACTGATGTTACCAAGATTTGGTGAATCACCAGTAAGAACACTAAGTGCATCTGTGCTATCTGCCACGAGCGTAAGCGTATCTATAATGTGCGCAAATTCAACCTTATAGTTCTTTATCTGTGGACCATTCGTCGACAAATCATACATCGCATCTTGAAGTGCGTTTGTATCGATAGGCAAGGTAGATGATTGTCCAGATTGTCCCAAAGTAGAAACTAACGTGTTAGTAATCGTTGGGAAAATATACTTCACCAAAGAGGTATCAAATAAAGAATAAGAACGACCGTTTATCCTTCTTCCGAACGAATCATTTACAATGGTTATACCATCTTCATTACAGTTCAACAAATCACCATTTCGATCAAATTCGCCAATAAGAATTGTTTTAATCGCAGATGAGTTCTTAGATAGGAGTTTCAAGATGTCTTCCATACCGGTTAAGCCACCGTCTTCTCCTTGAGCTTTTTTAATCTTTGGACCATCGACGTATAAACTAGGCGTTAATCCACCGTCGTTTGTTCCATCATCGGTTTGTCCTAATGATAAGAACGAAGTTAAAAATTCACTATCAACTTTGTTGAGTCTAAATAGCGTGTCATAAACAATACCTAGTTCGGTTCCCCATTTAATATCGTTCATTTCCGCCCAAGAAGCTGGAAGGTAACTAGCGACTTGATCATTGCTCGAGGCTAGCATACTAATAGCGGCTGGAACTGCTCTAGAAAGCAATTTAGAATTATCGATTTTTTCGAAGGCCGATTTGATATAACCATATGAGGAGTCGGATAGAATACTATCTAGTATCGTTTGCGGATCAAATTCTTGATTAAATTGTCCGTTTTCATCGAACATTGATTCGACTAATCCAGACTTAATAATATCAATAGACATTGACTCTAGATTTTCGATTTCATTTTTCCAATTAATATCAGATGTGTCGATTAAATTGGTATCAACATAGTTCGATAAAATGTCGCTATTTAGGGCAATGCTAGCGGCGATTGGTAAAACATAAGTAATAATTCCCGAAGCATTTAAATTCTGAAATAAAGCCGATAATGTTTCGGTCGATAATAAGTAATTTAAATCGATTGTTAATTCTGTTCCTTCGTCAATCGCACCAGAGACAATTAATCCGGTATTTGTAAGAGTTGACAATTGATCCATCAAAGATGTCTTAACGCCGTCAATTGTTACAGAGGTAAAAGTATTAAGAATGCTTGTGTCAAACGTTACATCAGTACCAGCGACTGTCCAGTTAAATAAAGATTGGGCAAGTATCGATTGGTTATAGGTATCAACAAATCCACCGATTGTAACTAATATTTCATTATTAGAATTCGGTTTGTTCTTTTGCCAAGATTGATTAATTGTATTAGCTAGTGCACTAAATGGAACGAGAAACATTCCAAATACGATAATGTATTTAAGTCCACCTTCAAGCATTGAAAGCCATCTGATTTTAACAATTTTTCTAGCGGCTTTAGGAATAAAATGTTTGAAAACGATGTGCCATAGCAATGTGCATAGCAAATTACCTAAGGTAACAATTAAAATCATGTCGACGATAAATAGAGCATATTTAATCACCATCTTTGCGACGGCGATGGATAGGTTATATAGTTCTACTGAAGAACCAGAAACATTAAAGAGTCTAAATGTAGCATTAATCGAATCTCGTAATGTGCCAAAAACAGTCGATGTTGCAACGGCTATTCCTTCATTAGTGTCAGTTCTAGTAATAATGACGAACTTGCTTACCCACTCTATTGGCAAATCACCAATTGCGTCGATTAATAAGTCCATAGTCGATAAAGACACAATCACTAGAGTGACCATGAAAAGTAGTCTAAATGTAGCATCGAATACACCACGCTTTAGACCAATCAACATCGCGATTATTAAAAACAATATTAAAGCAACAAAGATACCAACTAGTGACCATTTAAAGATTTCTAGTACTGTTTGAATGTCCATATGTTTAGATTTATTCTAGCAAATATGATAACTTAATAAAAGTTATTGCTATAAAACAATTATACATTAGTGTAAACTCAAAATTGGAGATTTTAATATGCTGCTTAAAAAAATCGATTGCAAAAAATGCGGTTATTCTTATGACGGTCACATTGAAGAATGCCCAAAATGTCACGAAAAGAACGATACTTTTTTGTCTTTATTCCCAAATAATAAAATGACTTGGGTTGACTTATGGAGACAGTTAGGAATTTTTGTTTTAGGATGGATTGGATTCAATATTATCGGCACAATTTATGTCTTTATTAGTTATATCTACGCTTTGTCAATTTTCCCAAACGATTTGACCGCCGCTCAAAATTTTATTAGCAGTTCACAAAACTTGATGCTCAATAGCACGATTTCCTACGTTCTTCTTCTTTGCGGAATGATTGCCATTACTTTCCCTTATCTTAAGAAGATATTCTCTGGATACAAGAACCCAACAAATATATTATTCGGTTTATTACTTGGATTCGCCCTTATTGGCGCTAGTACAGCATATGGCATTTTTGTAGCATCATTTTTCAAAACAACCGGTAATGCAAACGAGACAATCCTCGAATCTTTAATCGGCGATTATCCGGTTTTAGCCATTCTTATTTTCGGTATCGTCGGGCCGATATGTGAAGAGTTTGCATATCGAGTCGGATTATTTAATGTACTATACCGAACGAAGAGATGGGTAGCGTACATAGTAACCGTCTTAGTCTTTGCGTTTATTCACTTCGACATTACTGCTTTATGGAATGTCATAACTTCATATTCACAAACGAATTTGGATGTCTTTATCAATGAAATTGTTAACCTTCCACAATACATGATTGCCGGATTAATCCTATGCTTTGCATATGAAAGATATGGTTTTGCAGGTTCATCTATCGCGCATGTACTAAACAATTTAATTACTATTACGAGCGTTATTATCTCAATTAATCTTAGATAGGGGCTATTATGAAAAGAATAAACATTCTTTCAAATTTCTGGATCAAAATTATCGCTATTGTCACCATGACTTTAGACCATATTGGATTTTTTATGATTCAATACGGAAATAAGGGTGAAACGCTTTACGATGTGGGCACGGTTTTAAGATTTTTCGGTAGATTAGCACTACCACTTTTCTGCTTTTTAATAGTCGAAGGTGCTCTTCATACTAAATCGATCAAGAAGTACATTCTGAGATTAGTTTTAATCATGACACCAATCATGATATTTCAAATCATCGCGCAATTCGGCTTTAATTATGCATTTTATCAAGGCAATATCTTCATCGATTTAATCTTTGGTGTTTTGATGGTTTGGGTTTTGGAAAAGAAGAATGTATTTATCAAGTTCTTAGCCGTTATTCCACCGCTAATTGGTTTAGTCAGCTTATTTTGCTTTAGTTATGAAGCCGCTAATATCGGCACTATGATATGGTGGTTCCCGTATTTTTTAAGACCTCAATATGACATTTTCTCATCTTTATTGGTGTTAGCATTCTATGCATCTTATAAGATTGTTCCATTCCTTTTTGAAAGAAATGGTTTGAACCCAGAACTTCATAAAGAAAACAACTACTACCGCTTAGCATTAAACGCTGTTTCTTGCGTAGGACTAGTGGCGTTATCTTCTTTATATTTTGCTCTTGGATCCTATGTAATGCCTAATCTAGAGCCCGTTTTTAAAACATATTGGAATTCTTCTGTTCAATTCTTTGCAGTGTTTGCGTCTATCCCAATTATCTTATATAACGGGAGGCGCGGTTATAACGCTAAATGGTTCAATATTTTTTCATACATTTATTATCCGGTGCATCTTATTACCATTTATATTGTGTTCTGGATTATTATGGTGTTGATCAAATAGGAGGAATTATGATTAAACACGCAAACAACTTAAATGAATTCAAAGAGTTACTTAAAGATGAGGTAGTCTTAGTAGACTTCTTTGCTTCTTGGTGCGGACCATGCAGAATGCTTGCTCCTGTACTAGAGGAAATCGACCAAAACAAAGAAACAAAAGCAACGATTGTTAAGGTTGATGTCGACGAGGCAAGAGACATTGCTATGAGCTACGGAATTCAAGTAATTCCAACGCTTATTTTATTTAAAAATGGTAAGCCTGTGAAAAAAGAATCTGGCTTTATGTACAAAGCAAGATTGCTTGATTTCATTCAAAAGTAAAAAACTCGTTGAGAGACAATTCTAATTATTATATAATCTAAACCGCGAGAACTATTGCAGGTGTAGTTCAGTGGTAGAACATCAGCCTTCCAAGCTGATTATGCGAGTTCGATTCTCGTCACCTGCTCCAAAACGAAAAAAACCTAGACTATGTCTGGGCTTTTTATTTTTCTGAAAGAATTATCTGGTTTATTCTTTATAGAGCTTTTATTGCGTCGATAACTTTTGCAAATGCTATAGCCTTAAATTCATCGTCACTTACCAAGAGTTTAAGACCTACGACATGATTATCGTTTTTGTCCGTTAATATGTACTGTTCACTACTTATAAAGTTCCCTTCATATCGATAACAGCTAGGGCCTCCATCACTACTGATCCAGTTTAGAGTATCTAAATCATAATTGCATTTACTCTTATAGATAATGGTAACTATTTGCGTACTATCAAAACTAGTTTCGCTATACAGTTCTCTATTTAACATATGAGGACAGTATTCTTGATCTTTTGTGTGTAAAGAATCTTTTGCATAGAGCGGGCAGTAGTCGATACCGCCAATAAAGAATTTTTCCGATTTAAAGTTATCAAAACTAACAGTAAATAAAGTCTTTTCACTCTCTAAGTGTACTTTTTGATACTCCGCTTCTGCATCGATCATTTGTTGATACGTCGAGTACTCTTGTGTTCGTTCGCTCAAACACTTCGGTTCGCCTTTACAAGAACAAAGTGCGAAAACCGGTATTAATAACAGTAGAGCCTTTTTATTCATGCATTACCTCCATTTGTCCAATTGACAATCTACCTTTGTTTCTATCACCAGATGCATTACTTTCAGCGTAGAACCTAAATGATGATGTTTGCTTAGGAAAAGCGACAGTAATTCTGTTTTGTCTTGTTCGATCAGTAGATAATTCAATATCATTTAATAGATCGATTGCAGTAATCCATTCCCCATTTGAATTACGATATTCAATCAGAATTTTATCTGTTGCTTTCGAATAATTTTCGGCACCGCTCCATAAAGAGACATCGATGGTGATTTTTTTAATATAGGAAGGAAGATTGTATTCCAAAAATGCAATACCAGCTCCTTCTCTTTTTGGAGATAAGTTGATGAATTGATTCTCGATATAACCAGTTCTTAATCGATTTGTTTCAATTACATAGTTATCTAATACAAAATTCTTGACTCTATTAGAGAAAAAGTATTGTGCCTCAAAACCATGGTGCTCTGGATTGACGGTTGTCTTTATATGCTTAAAACCATCTGGGCAGTAGTATTCATCATAATAGGCAGAATAGTAATTATCGGAGTGATAATGCTCACAATTCATTTCTATATCGATGGCACCGGTATCGAATTCATTACCAATCCATTTGGTAGTAAAAGTACTCCACGGCGTTGCGGCGACATCGCCCCAGCCGGTGTGAACAAAAACATAACTATCATCGTAACCGTAGGCAATTGTCGAGTGCCCAGTTCCATTAACTAATACAGGACGATTGTTTTCGATTCCGTTTTTCAATATTGCGATTGCTCTATTTGTGATTTGGTCACCCCAGTTTCCTTCTGAAGTATTGAGCGAATATTCAAGACCAGTATCGTTTAAGTAGCGTTTCACGAGTTTTATTTGTTCTTGAGTGTACATCCCAGCATCTACTGGTGTGTGTCCAATCTCTTCTTCGGTTAATGAAATAAGGTAATTTCTAAAACGTTGATCAGAATTAGAACCATTTTTTCTACCGGTTCCCGGAGATTCGCTGAAATTGCGTATTATTTTTGTATTGCTAGTTTCGATTGGCACGTAATCATAGATTTCATCGACGATGTTATCGTTATAGAAAGTGTCTTGATAACCTAGGGATATTTGCGTTGCGATTATGGTACAAATACCAGAATCGTTTATGCCATGATTTATTCCTAGCTTTTCAAAATAAAATGAATTATCGATAAATTTAGCGTTGCTATCAGGCACAAAATTACTAATATATTGACCGGCAGATTCTCCCGCTAATCTCATATAACCATCAATACTCGAATTACTTATTAACGATGAATCATCCAAGCAATAAAACTTTTCGTTCTCGAAAACAATGTGCTTTGCACCAGAAAAAGAATTGTAATAGATTTTAAAATTCTGTTCGTAAGAAGAATATGGTGAGTTGCTGTTAAGATCTGTCTCCACCACTTCGTTGTTCATCTTGTCGTATATCAAATATCCGCCACCATTAAAAACTAATTCTAAATATCGATTTTCTCCACTTATCGAATATAGATTGTTCTTATTTGTCACATTTTTTATAGCAATATCACCATTTTCATCTAGTTCGGTTTCTAAACCGACGCTATTTGCAATAATGTTGTAATCTTCATTACTAATTTCAAAATTTGTGCCAGAAGACACGCCAGTAATTGATGCGAGCGCAGACAATCCTAAAAGTACTGTTTCAATCATTTTTTACCCTCCATTTGATAAATTTTAGGCATTGATGAATCGAATTTTTTCGAAATATTCCACCAATTATGTAATTAACTATTCTCGGATCAAACTCACCCGCTACTTCATGAAAACAATTTGCTGAAAGCTTCTAGGGTAAAAACAAGGGTGAGTTTGACTAATTCAACAATAGCAATCAAATGTCGTTATGTCAATTACTAATAATCATTCGTGATAATGCAAAACCATAACAGTATATATATCATTCAAACGGGGAAACATTTATGATATTGCCAATTGCTGAAAGAATTAAGATTCTACGCACTAAGGCGTCTATGACGCAAACAGAACTAGCAAATAAGCTCGGTGTCACGAGGTCGAGTGTCAACGCTTGGGAAATGGGAATTTCCATTCCTACAACGGACAAAATAGTCGAGATTGCTCTTTTATATGGAACAACAACAGACTATATCTTCGGTCTTGAGGAGAGGCAAATGTTCGATTCTTCTAACATCGATCCAAATATTCAAGACGTTCTTTTCGAATTGATCAGGTATTTAAACCTAGTTAACTCAAACAAGAATGATAACTAAAGCATATCGTTACTTGTTAGATTAATCAACGTAAGCAAGATATTCTTGTTGCTTTTTTGGTTTCAATAGTCATTATCTTTGATAAAATAAGATGACCAATATAAAGGTGAATCAAATATGAAAGAAATAACACGAGACATATACTATATAGGCTTTAATAATAAAAATGCTGATTTATTCGAGAGTCAGTTCAAACTTTCTCATGGAATGTCCTACAACTCTTACTTAATTAAAGATGAAAAAATAGCAATCATCGACGCTGTCGAAATCGATGGAAAGGATGTATGGTTCAAATCAATTGAAGAAATACTCGGGGGCAAGAGTCCTGATTATTTAATAGTCGAACACATGGAACCAGATCATTCTGGAAGCATTCTCGAGTTTATTAAAAAATACCCAGAAGCAAAAATTGTTACTAATCAAAAATCTCTAACTTTGCTAGATCAGTTCTTTGATTATTGTTTCGACGAAAAAGTAATTATCGTCAAAGAATTCGAGAAATTGGAACTCGGAAAACATACATTGAGTTTTGTGTTTGCACCAATGGTTCATTGGCCAGAAGTAATGATGGTTTATGAAGGGCACAGTAAAACACTCTTCAGTGCAGATGCTTTTGGTAAATTTGGTACCACCGATACCAAGGACAATTGGATTGACGAAGCTAGACGATATTACTTTGGCATCATTAGTAAGTATGGCTTTCAGGTTCAATCTTTCTTAAAGAAAATATGCGACTACCAAATCGAAAGAATTTGTTCTTTGCACGGACCAGTTTTAGACGATGATATATGCAAATATATCGAAATATATAATCGATGGTCTTCATATAGAAGTGAAGACGAGAATGGTGTTTTCATCGCTTATACTTCAATATATGGAAACACAAAATCTGCTGTCATGTTGCTTAAAAAAGAACTCGAACATCTAGGAATCAAAGACATTGAAATAAAAGACTTAGCAAGAAGTGATATTTATGAATCTTTAGCTTTGGCGTTTAAGTATAAGCACATCGTTTTAGCATCCACCACTTATAACAATAGTATTTTCCCGCCAATGCACGATTTCTTGATTAGACTAGCCGAACACGGTCTACAAGATAAGACTATTGGCATAATTGAAAATGGATCATGGGTACCGCAAGTCGAAAAAATTATTAAAACAATGCTTATCACTTGTAAAAACATCAAAATTCTTGAACAATGTGTACATGTGAAGTCTGGAATAAAAGACATCAACAAAGATGAGATCAAGGCTCTTGCAGAAGCCTTAAGAAAGGAATAGCAAAATGAAAAAATACGTTTGTACCGTTTGTGGATTTATCTACGACGAAGCCATTGAAGGAACTAAGTTTGAGGATCTTCCAGAGGACTGGTCCTGCCCGATTTGTGGCGCTAGTAAGGATCAATTCGTCGAACAAAAAGACTAAAAGTGATGTCAAATCACTTTTTCTTTTAAGAAGTGATATATTATGACCATGGAAATTGTTTTTGCAACGTCAAATAAACACAAAGTATTAGAAGTAAAAGAAATACTGAAACCTTATGGAATTGATGTTCTTGGACTTTTTGATATTGGAGTTAAGTCAATTGACGTCGAAGAAAACGGAAAGACGTTTAAAGAAAACGCTTTGATAAAGGCTAGAGCCGTTTCTCATTACAACGTCTACCCAATTATCGCCGATGATTCCGGTTTAGAAGTCGATTTCTTAAACAAGGAACCAGGCATTAAAACAGCAAGATTTGCTAAGGAAAAAGGCGGTCACATCGAAGCGATGCAAGACATCATGAAAAGAATTAATGGACACGACCGCAAAGCGAGATTTGTTTGTGATATCGCACTAATTTATAAAGGTAAGGAAAGAGTTTTTGAAGGCGTGTGCGATGGCAAAATTGCCAATATGATATCCGGTAGTAATGGATTTGGCTACGATCCATTTTTTATACCTGATGGATACGATAAAACATTCTCGGAACTTGGAGAGGAAACAAAAAACAAGATTTCCCACCGCGGTCGAGCGTTAAGAAAACTTGCGGAGTATTTAAAAGAACAAACGGCTACTTTGTAGCCTTTTTATTTGTCATTAATTTAATGAAACCAAATACTAGGCTGCTAACAAATAGAAGAATCGCAAAAGAACCAATAACAATCCTTGGTTCAAAGAAAACTGTAATTAACGTTAAAACCAAAGATGCGATAAAACTCACCAAAGAGATTGGCAAAGCTAATTTATTTAAATGGTAAATGCTAGATCTATTTGGGAAAACTACATCTTTAATGCTGATTAAGTCGCGATCTTTTGGGTACAAAGTCGATAAACGATAACCTTGTAATTTAGTGCTAACTAAGTTGCTATCATTTCTCGTTAGAAGAAGTTGGCCACTTGGAGTTCGAGAAACAATCATCGTGCATCCATCTGCTAAAACATAGTTTTTGGTGCTTTCTTCGTTTAATCTATCGATGAATGATTTTAATGATTCGATTTTTGGTTCGATGTCTTTAATATCTTTAAAGCGGTCTTTTAGATTTTCTAATTCTTTTAAAACAATGTTTAACAAAGAACTAATTTCATCTAGTCTAGATAAGTATAAATGAAGACATTCTCCGTCATAAAAATATGTTTTAATCATTAATTTTTTGGTAATTCTAGTTAAATATATTTTGCATATATTAACTATTCTTTGAAGAAATTCTAAGTGATTATCTGGATTAGAGTTTTGAACGCATTCTGTTTTAGATGCGAGGGTTAATAATAATGAGGCATCTTCAAATTTAGATACTCTTAATGTCGACATTTTTAATAAAGAGATGATGCGTCCGAAAATGGCATCAGTATTTTTATTGTCTAGTCCAATAATATTAGCGTACATTTTATATGCACTGTTGAAATCAGATTCCTCATTAAGTTTAATCGAAGCTTTTTTAACCAATTCTTTAAATCTATTTTCATAGGCTAGAATTGCGGTCTTAACGATTATTTGTTTCCCACAGACTGGACAATTAGTGGTTTCTAGTTTCGAATTAATATCGAAAATTCGAGACTTGTCATCTCCGTTAGTACATAAGTAGCAATATGCTTTTTTTGTTTCCATATTTGTCATTATAATCCAATCATGAGTAATAATAGTCCAAGAGATATCAAAAGTTCTGCCGGAAGATAAGTAATCATGATGTAAAAGTCTCTTCTTTTTACATCCTTAACAAATGTTGTAAGAGTGAGAATTGAATCACTGATAATAAACAATGCATAGCCGAAGACAATCATCAATGAAACACCATTATTAAAATGAACAATAGCATAAACGATTGACATAATAAGCATGATTAATAAGGTTGCAAAGTAAGCGTTTCCGGCATAAGCGGATTTATGTGCCAAATACTTCGTTTTTGGATATAACGCAAAGATAAGAATTGTTATTAAAACAAAGCAAGCTCCAATAATAGCGGCGTAGTAATAATTCTCTGGAAATTTAAAAAGTAATAACAATTGCGCTCCATAGAAAAAATGTCCAAGCATGAATGAAAATACACCAGAAATCAAACATCTTTTTCTCTTTTTCCATATAAGAAATACATCGCCAAGCGCGCCGAACGCAATTCCTAGTAACACTAAAAACACATCGCTTTTGACAGACAAAACAAAGAAGAAAAGCAATATTAAACAAACTGGCTTAGATATTTTCCTTAAAAACTCTAATTCAAAAAAACAAAAAAATAGATGCAGTAGACAAACTGCACCGAATATTGATAGTAAGACAATGGATATCGTTTCTAGATATGGCATATTACCATAATAATACTTTCACAATTTTTTTCCACTTAACTTTTCAAGTAGTGTTTTGTTAAAAACAATTTTGAATTATAATGAATGCACTATGAATGAAGAAGAAGTTTTCTCTTTGCTAGAGAACGATAGCAAAAAAGTCGCCAATTGGGATACAATTTTAATCTACTTTGCTAAAAGATATAACGATAACGATATCAATGGTCTTTACACATTGGTCACTATGGCCAAAAGAAAAGCCGAGCAAGAGAAACAATTCAATGTTTTAGATTTTATCTATTTCGACTTCTTTTTAGCCTCAATACTGGAAAAAGAATTAGTTGGTTGGAGAGCAAAGCAACACTTGAAAGCCGCAAACGAGAAACTAGAATCTATCGATTTTGGCGTTATTAGCGACCAAGAGAAAACCGATATCGCAAAATTCTACTTCGATTTAGGCATTCATTACGAGAAAATCAATTTAGCAAAATTATCTCTTGAAGCCTATCAGAATTCAGCCAATATATTCTTCGAACTAGGGTTCATTCAAGATGCTCAGTATGCCGAAAGCAAGGTTATTGAAATGAATAATCTTTTACCAACTAACGAAAAGATAAGCATCAATATCGAGGATTTTATTAAAAAGTACGGAGAAGATTCGTATTTGATTAAACTCACTAAACTTAAGAAAGCAAAAGATAAAGACCCAATCGAACAAACAAAAGAATATTTATCGATTATCGACTCGGTCGAAGAAGAAATAGTAAGAAGGGGTTTGTTTTCTTCTGATTTGACTAAATATAACAATCTCAAAAAAGAACTATTAAAAGCTCATGGAATAACTTGGAATCCAGGAAAATAATTTAAAGGTTGATATTGCCCACATGTATTGGGGTAAAATGTAATAGCGATGAAAAACAAAGTTTATCATTATTCGAAAATTCTATTACCGTATCTTATTCTTTTAATCGCATCGATTATCTCTTTATACATTTTCCTTTATGATGGATTGCCAGGCGGAGACGACGCAAAATTTCATCTTTCGCAGTCTTATGATATTTATTTCGGAATGAAAAATGGATTTTTTGGTTTATCCACCGATCATTTAACGCTAGGTAGTTTAGGCTATAACTCAATGCTATTTTATGGGCCTCTATCTCATTATAGTATTGCTCTACTTACATATTTGTTCGATTGGACTGGACTAGATATAATCGGATCTTATAAGATAATTGCTTTTATTAGCGTTTTTGTTTCTGCTATTTTTGCTTATCTACTTAGTAAGAGAATATCAAAAAATATCTACATCGGATTAATGGGTGGAATGTTATTTACATTCATGCCTTATCGCATATTTTGTACTTTATGTCGCGCAGCGTACGCCGAAACTCTTGCAATGGCGTTCATTCCTATTATTTTTTACGGAATATATCGTGTCCTCAACGACGAGAAACCGGCAGTTTTCCCTTATATATCGCTAATTATAGGAATTGCCGGCATTATCCTATCCCATCCTTTTACTGCTATTTCGACTTTAACATTTGTCGTTATTTATGTTTTGTTCAACATTAAAAAACTAATTAAAGTTGTAAAGAATCTAAAAACTGTAATATATGCTTTAGTATCGGTTGGATTAATTATTGGTTTAGTCAGCTTTTATATCTTTCCACTGTTTGAAGCACAGTCGAGTGGATTATATACGATTAGCGACAACATAATTATGTGGACCAATGTAACACATGTCGGCAATTCGACTGCTAATAGTTGGATGTTTAGCGGCTTTCTTAATTTTGTCTACATTACTTCAAAAGCATCCTTATGGCCCACTATTTCATCCCCTGACGCCATTGGATTAAGTATTTTATTCTTCGCTTTAGGTGTCGGTTTATGCGTTGCTACTGACTTCTTTATTAAAAAGGGTCCTTATAGCATCTACTATCGATTCATCGGTGATTTACTTGCCTTATTGCTCCTTACATTCTTTTTACCACGACTAGAACTAATATTAGCCTTAGTGGTGTTTTATATCGCTTTTGTTTTCTTGATGGTATTTAAAGATTATGTTCCACACATCGAAAAACAAACCGATGAATTTTCAATTAAAAGCATCTATAAAAACATCGATATATATTTCTTGGTTTTCTCTCTTATCGTCGTGCTTATTTTAATCCTCAATAAAGATGTTTGGAGCTATGTACCCGAGATTTATCTCCAAAGTCAATTCGCTTGGAGGCTATGGAGTCTTTTCTCCTTCTTTATCACTTTCTTAGCTGTTTATGTGTTCACTTATTTAATAAGATACCGTTATTCAATTGTCTTAGGCTTTGCGCTTACTTCGATGCTGGTGGTCGTTACACAGGCAACGCTTGAAAAGAGAATGGGCAAAGAGACAAATGCATTTTGGTACAGCGTTATTGATGAAGACTACTGCAAACGAGTTACAAAAGTTGGCGTCATGAATGAATATGCCCCCCTTTGCTTTTCTGATAGCGATTATGTTCCGACATACGCTAATGGATATTATTACTATGTAAGAAACATGTTAAAAGGACAAGCTGGATTCTTCTACGACATGTCTAGTTACCCTAATCCGGCATTCGTTAGTGGAACTGGTTCTTTTGCAATTACTTCATTAAATACACCAAATGTTACTTTTACTGGAAGCGTAACTAGCGATACCGCAAGAATTCAAATCATGCAATTCTACTACGATGGTTATAAAATCGAATTAACAAATTTAAGCGACAATAAAGTAACCATTACCCCCGCTATTTATGCCGATGGATTAATTGCCTTTGATATTCCAAAAGGTGACTATAATATAAGTATCACTTATCCAGGGCCACAAAGTTATCAGATTGGAGTCTTAGCTTTGTATCTTTCCCTAGGTGGAGTATTAGCGTTTGGAGGATATGGTATTGCTACATATTATTTGAAACGCAAAAAAGAAACGGAGAGTAAATAAAAATGAAAAGTACATTAGATTATTTTTTAAAGTACGTTAAAGTCGATACCCAGTCAGATGATAATTCGAAGACTTCACCTTCTAGTAAAAAGCAATTAGTACTTAGTAAAATGCTTCTCGAAGACTTGAAAGATCTTGGAATATCCGATTCATTTATTGATGAATTTGGCCAAGTTCACGCTTTTATTAAAGGTGGAAAAGGACTTGAAACAATCGGATTAAATGCACATATCGATACTGCACTTGAACTATCTGGCGCTAATGTAAAACCTCAAATAGTTAATAACTATGATGGAGGCGATATTACATTGAATGACAACTACAAAATTCTCGCAGGAGACTTTACTATTCTTGAAAGAATGGTTGGAAAGACTCTTATAACCACCAGCGGAGATACATTATTAGGCGCTGATGATAAAGCAGGACTTTCAATCATTATGAATGTTTTGAAATGGTTTATCGATCACCCTGAAGTAAAACATCACCCAATTAGCGTGTTGTTTACTTGCGATGAAGAAATCGGTCGAGGCGCAGAACATTTTGATGCCAAAATATTTAAAGCTGCATACGCTTATACAATCGATGGAGATTCTCCATATAAAGCTAACTATGAAAATTTTAACGCCGCACATGCACACATCAAAATTAAAGGCGTTTCAATTCACCCAGGAGAAGCAAAAAATAAGATGATTAATGCTTCAAAAGTGGCAATCGAATTGGTCGATAGTTTAAATCAAAACGAGGTGCCAGAAAAGACTGAAAAATATGAAGGCTTCCACCATTTAACGTCGATAAATGGAACGGTCGATAGTGCAGAATTGGATTTTATTATAAGAGACCACGACAAGAAACTTTTATCTAAAAAAGTTGATGATCTGAAGAATATAATTGAACTGCTTAAAAAGAAATATCCTCGAGCGGTTATTGAGGCGGAAATTGGCGATGATTATAAAAATATGAAAGAGGTTTTCTTAAAAGATCGAAAACCATTAGAGAAGATTGAAAAAGCATACCAAAACCTCTACATCCCATTTGAATTCGAGCCAATTAGAGGCGGCACCGATGGTGCGACATTCTCTTTCTTGGGCTGTCCTACTCCAAATCTTGGTACTGGTAGTTATAATCATCATGGCCGATACGAATTCTTAGTAAAAGAAGAGCACGACTTAATGATCGAAATAGTTAAAGAAATATTAAAAGCTTAAACTAATAAAAAAGACCGACACGAGATTGTCGGTCTTTTATTTTATTCATTAACCCCAAATTTTATCCGCGTAACTTGGATGGTCGATAAATGGGTTTCTATTTCCTTGTTTACTAAAGGCTAAGTTGTTTCTAGCAATTTCGACGCTGCTTACTGGGTCTTCAGCATTCCATTTGCGTAGTAATTTGAAACAATCGCTTGTGCTATCTGCACCAATGACGCCAGTGATGTATAACTTACCAGTAACGCCGGATTGTACTGTACCACCAAAATCAGTACCGTAATGGGTGTAAACGTACATAATAATGCGCGCTACATCGCCTTTCATCGAATCTGCTGGTTCGGTAACACCATAATAGTTTCCAGATCCAAATTTAACTTGTTCACCAGTCGCACAACTAATCGATCTAGCAGTACCAAAAATTGGTGCAAACATCGAACTGCCACGATATGAGTTATATTTGCTAATCGCTGCTCTAACGTGATTGATATCAGAGCCGGCATAGGAGGTTCCATATAATTGTACACCATCTTTTGATTTAGCTTGTGGCCAAACATGTTCTTTATTAAAGCTACTAGATGAATTTCCAGTATAGAAACAATTAATCTTTGAACCATTACCATCAGCAGTCTTTAAAGTTGTATCAAGACTACTATAAGAAACGTATGTCGTATGAGTGCTCATCATCAAATTGTGAAGAGCGGTTCCTAAACTAGCGCCAGTCAATGAAGAGACTGAATCGTAGTATGTTCCGGTGTAGGTTTCCGCTGCGGTATATGACTTTGCAGTCGGAACACTTAGATTATTGTGAATAATCTTTGTTGGGTAGCACATAAACTCTGGGACACCATATGAATCACTATAAGCATAGAAATCCACAATTCCTTCTAAAGTAACTGTGTCCCCTGCCTTTATTCCAGTGCTCGTATATGAGTCATTGTTAGTAAAGGTATAAGTCGATCCAGAATGTGCTATTGATGAATTGCTGGCAGTACATCCATAAACGATAATTGTGTAACCATTATCGACGAAATCAAAATAACCTTTCTTAGCATGACCAGCATATTGAGCGGTACCAGTAACCCGATATAGATGGGTATTATCTTTCGCGGTTTTCTTTGAAAGAGCTTCGACAGTTGTGACAATTGCAGCGCTGTTTTCTGGGTTCAAATTAACGACGTTTGAACTAGAAGAACTACTAGAAGATGGACTCTCTTGGCTAGAAGAATTATCTTCATGCGAATCTCCACTTGTCTGTGAAGTTTCGCTTTCACTTGGATTCACACTTGAGGATTCAGTTGTGTTACATCCGGTTAAAAGTAGGCTGACTATAGTCAGCGATAAAAAAAATAATGTTTTTGTTTTTCATAATGTAAGTATACATTATCTATTTATTAAGAAAAAGAAATAGAGATAACATTTGCTATCTCTATTTTTCTAATCGGCTTTTATCTTTCTTTTTCGAGAGTTTTTTAAACTTCCCTATTATCTTTCTTATCGGTTTAGCAAGGAACAAAATAATGATGAAGATGCCCGCAACTCCAAAGCCAAGAACCGAATAAACCGGCTGATACTTATCAAGAGTTAACAAAACTTCGTATTTGCCTAATAAGAGCAAAGCGGCAAAACCAGCAATAATGCCCATTACAATGCTAATCAAAGACGCAGTTATAACGACATGATACCTTACTTTCGTAAAATCATCTGGCTTATCTAAGAAATCAAAACTAGATATGACAATAAATATTCCGACAATAAACGCAATAGCGGCATTTAACGCAATAATAATTACGGTTATCATTTCTTTTTCGACGAATAAATAAGGTATCATCGAAAACAAGAAAACCGAGAATGTAACGGTGAGAATTTGTAAGAGAAATACCAGCCAGTTTTTCTTAAATGTTTCTGCTAATATTTCGGTTCTTAAACCAGGTCTTAAAGCAGCCTTTTTAGGTTTAGGTTTAACAACCTTTTTAGTAGTGGCCGCTAATGCTTTTTGATGCTCGTGCAAATGTTTCGTGGCCTTTAATTCAAGTCTAGCCTTTTTGGCTTCTTCTTTTGCCTCTTTAGCTAGTTCCTTGGCGTGTTCTTTTTCGCGCTTTCTTTCTGCGACCGCAAGAACTTCAGGGGTAGGTATTGGTGTGAAGGAAACTAATGTGGCATTATCTTTTTCGCGTTCTTTTAAGGCAGCGAATTCAAGTGGATTGTATTCGAGTGATATGAAGGTAATCTCGCTTTCGTTTTCTTCGATTACTTCCTCGATTAGTTTCTTGGAATCGATGTTTGTTTTATCGTTGCTATTTAAAAGAATGTAAACAACATTGTACTTTTTAATAATTTCAAATATTCTTTGAAGCTTTGCTTTCTTCTCCTCTTCTGTCGTTAAAGGGAGATCTTTAAGTTTTGTGAGTTCGTCAATAATTGAATTAAATGTTTCTTTCTTCTCGAGAAAATATGTCGAAAAGCAAACATGCATTTTGATGTTTTGACTATCCACTGTTAATAAGAAAAGACAAAGTTCACGATTTTCAAGAGGAACAATTTTGACCCCGCCGACAATAAATTCTCCACTATTAAGAACGACATTTTTAAATGCCAAGAAATTAAAAATGTGTTTCTTCGCAATTGGAAGAATCGTCATGCCTTTATCAAAAGTAACATTAATATTACTATCAAGTTCATTATCAGAAGTGATAATGGTGGCGTTTTTTATCTCAATCATACTTGTTTATTATATCAAAAATGCAACGCGATAGACGATATTATATTGTTCATAACATGTCTTATCGATAATTAAAAATTATCAAGTTGCGATTTCTTACATAATCTGCCTCGTCAATCTTTCAAATAATTCAACATACAACGAGAAGGTTTTCCCACTATCGTAACGATTAGCGTTTTCTATACACTCGCTCGACATTTTTGATGTTTCTTCGCAGCACTTTTTAATCGCATCAATCATACTGTCAATGTCATTGCGATCGACTGCATAACCAGTCTTCCCTTCGATTATTAACTCTTCAGACGCTCCAGAATCTTTTATCACTATAGCCGGAGTTCCAACCGCTTGAGATTCAATTGTTGTCATGCCAAAAGTTTCTTGAAGCGAAGGATTGAAGAAGACCGATGCTTTCTTCATCCACGTAATAACCTCGACTCTAGGAATTCTTGGAAGTCGCTCAATATTTGATACTGTGTCATTACGGCTTTCGACTCCGGCGACGACAAAGTGATAATTGTCGCCCATTTTCTCTGCAACTTTGTTAATAATGTCGAGGCCTTTCGTTTTAGCCCACGGATACGCTGCGGCAAAGATTAGATGTTTACCAGTCACATCGAAATATTTCGCTGTGCTATCGACAATACCATGCATTTTTTCGATATTGATACCATTAGGAATAACGATATGCTCACACTTTGAAGCAATCGATAACGAAACCATCTCATCTAGCCAATTAGACGCAGATACGATCGTTAGATTATCAAATCCCATGAAAATATCTTTTTTGATGTTATAAAGTTCTTGGGTGCGGTCAAAAAACATTGATTTTGGGTATTCGTGAATATACTGACAATCGTGACATCCAGTCTTCCACTTCTGACAATTGTTATAAATGAAATGGACACATTTACCCGTAAATGGCCAGCAGTCGTGAAATGTCCACACCACCTTAACTCCACTAGTTTTCAAGTAATTGAGAAGCATTCTAACATTAACACTATATCCATGAAGAGTGGCTAAATGAACAATATCTGGTTTTTCTTTATTCAAGAATTTAATTAGTTTCTTCGTATTAGCAACATTTTCAAATCCATCGTCTCCAAGAAATTTAGTAATAAAGCGGTTCCATTGACGATTAATTCTTGAAGTATTGAAATTAAAAGTTGGAATATCTTTTGTTGTTGGATTCATGGTCGCTAAAATAACATCAAAACCAGCGTTTTGCGCTCTTTTCAAAATAGAAATGGCAAGGTTGCCACTCGAACCGTTATCGCAAAGATTGATTCCAATGATTTTTTTTGCCATGTTATTTCGCCTTTTCTCTAAAAAGAATTGAGTAAACTTTCTCTTTAAATTTTAAAGGAAGCATGATGAGAATGGTTTGAGAGAAGACGAAGAAAATGTACTCAAACACATTTATCATCTTCAATTGAAGTAATTCTTTTCTTAAATTCTTCATGCTTTTGCGATAAGTTTTTCCCGCTCTACGCGCACGCATCTGCATGCCGGAACGCATATTGACTAAAACAGATTGAATATTATAAACATTATGATTGCCATGAATGAATCTAATCCATAAGTCGTAGTCTTCTAAAAATAAGAAAGAACGATAGTTCCCAACGGCGATGACAGCACTTTTCTTATACATGACAGATGGATGATTAAACGGACAACGTTTTTTGGCAAATTTGCGGATCTCGTTATAGTTCTCGGGTACTTTTCTAATACCGATAATATTAGTTTCTTCTCCATCGAATTCGGAAATAAAACCACCGACTAAGTCGTATTTTTCCATATAAGGAAGCTGTCTTTCGGCGCGATCTACTAAAGAAGCATCATCGCTATCCATGCGCATGACGATTTCGTTTTTAGTGGCTAGTAAGCCGTTTTGTAAAGCGATACCAAGACCTTCGTTACTTTCTCTTCTAACGATGTTAAACAAGTCACCATATTGGCTTTTAAAGTTGTTTAAAACGGAGTCTAATTCTTCGGTAAGGGGACCATCACAGACCACCACAAAATCGTTGGTCGGAATTGTCTGAGCTAAAATACTCTCAATGCTGCGTTTTAAATAAGCAGGATTCTCTTTAAAATAGACCGACATTAATACCGAATAATTATTCATTTCCGTTTACCTTCTCCTCTACAAGTTTATCGATTTGTTCTTCAAATATTGCGCAACTATTATTTAATGAAAAGTCTTCATTAAAAACTTTTTGAGCTCTTGACATTATAGATGATAATTCTATTTTTTCATCTTTTAGATGCACAAGAATATCTTCTAACTCTTTTTTTGATGTCGCGACTAAGGCACAATTATTCCTAATTAAGTAGTCCATCGCACCAGTTTCCTTATCGCCTATTCCTAAGACAATTTTTCCATACGATAACGAATCAGCGACTTTCGTCGATAACGAATATCTGACATCAGCAATGCTTTTTTTATCGTCGAGGCTTTCGACGATTAAAAGTATGTCGGTAAGTGCAACTTTGCTATCGATCATCGAATACGGAATTGTTCCATTAAAGTGAATATTAGATAGTTTAGAAAAAAGACGAGATATTTTCTTTGAAGGTTGATTTGAATAAACGTCTATTTGATAGTCAAGTCCAAGCTTCTGCAATGTTTCCGCAAGAATAAACAATGTTTTATAACGCGAGTACGCTAGGTTACCAAAATACGACATTTTCTTAATCGAGTTTGGTTTTTGAAATTCTTGATACTGCTTTTCACTAGCGATGTGAACGGTCTTCCCGTTAACGTTAAAATACGAATTGTACGCATCTCTAATCTTGTCGTCGACATAGATACAGGAATTGCCTTTAGTGGTAATTAATCTTTTAGCCAGTTTGATGTATTTACGGCGATAGATGTGATAAAAAGGCGACAAAGAAAAATGATCATTTAAAATATAGTCGTCGCCAATACAAGAGATAATCGGTATCGACAATTTCTTAGAAAAATACTCAGCGATTTCGAGGATGAAAAAGTCATTGCTCCAAGCGATGAAGATGACTTCTGGCTTAAATTCATCGACCCATTTTTCTAAAGAATCGGTTAACCAATACTTCTTTTTCCAGACTAATTTTCTAATTAGTTTTTGAAAAGGTCCTTTCGTTTTTGAGACTTTGCTCAAGGTAGTATTTAAAATAATTGGGGATTCTGATAAGTCAGCATAATTAAAAATTTTCCCCACGTTAATTTTTCTATTAAAGCGTTTTTTTATTAAACGTTCATCGGTGATTTGATATAAAGACTCGCAATGGCCTTTAGGAGGAATGTTTCGCGAAGAAAAAATTTGACGTAGATTCTCTTTTTTAAAATTATGAAAATAAGATTCAAACGCTCTTGATTGAATATTCTTGTTATAAGGTTGTGTTCCAACAATTAATATTTTCTTTTCCATAATCCACCACTACATAATTGAATACGGATAGATTCCGACTGAACTATTCCTAATGAATGTTAAGTAGAATAAGAAGAAGAAAATGGCAAAGAAACCGACATATAAGCATATGCGGTAAATTTTATTCTTTTTCGAAGCGATAATATTCGGTAATAAAACTACGAACACTTGCATAAAGTACATGCTCGCTCTTGTCAATTGATTAGAAACGGTCGAGAAAGATTCAAATAACAAGGCGACGATGAACAAGAAAAACATGTAGTCTTTTAATTGAGTTTCTTGTAAGACCGCTTCTTGATCTACTACCACAACTTCTTTATCGTCGAATTTTTTAGTGAAAGGCAACAATTTGACAAACAGATCGCCGACGAATGTGGTTTTAAGAATTATAAATAAGAACAATCCAACAAAAGTTAAAGCAAAGAATCTTCCGCCGCCACCAGTGGTAATTGGGTAATATACAGATGAAATTACGAAGTGAAGGACGAACTGATAGAAGGACGGCGATAAGAGGAAGACGAGGAAGACGAGGAACATTAAGATTACATATTCCTTTAATCCAAGTGGACGTTTTCTCATAAATAACGCTAAAAGCATGACAAATGATGTCACGTGGAATAAACAACCGATCAATACGATAATAATGAATGCAATCAAAGAGAATATTCTCTTTCCTTGTAAATAAACGAACAAACCGATTAAACAAATTGCCATTGCAAGAGCCTGTCTTTGGCCAGACAGATTAAAACCAAAGATGCCAATCCCTATTAGCATGAAGGCGCTAAACGATATGTTCTTTGAATACTTCCATACAAAGAGTCCAAGTGCGCCATAAACGAATAGGTACAAGAAAATCTGGAAACCTCTAAATGGAATATGCGCAACTCCGAATATTTTATATAAAAGAACGAAGCCTGGTTCAAAGGAGCGATATCTTAATTCGAAGAATGGTTTCGACGTAATCGCATTAAAGGCTTCGATGTATGCTTGTGTATCGGTGCCAACAGAATCGGCTTTAATCGCTGAAACCGCAAACAAAACGCCAAAACAAAGAATCACTTCGATTAATCTTTCAACTTTTTTATTCTTGATAAATAACTTTAGGAATGGACCAATAAAGGCGATTCCGACCGCTAAAAGTGAGTAAAATATCATATTAAATCTTTACCTCCCCTTTAACGACATTAACTATTTGTCTCTTCTTTAAGGTTCTCATTCTAATAATGGAAGGGATGAGCAAAATAAGATAGACAGCAAAAGAAAGCGTCAAACCGATGAATGGCTTGATCGACAAAATAAACCCAAATATACCAATGTATTCAATCGATAACACTGTCAACAAAACTAGAGTATAAGCCACCGATATAACAATCATCAAAATTGGCTGTAAAGAGTGTTGTTCTAAAGAAGTCAAAAAGTTTCTTTCGACTTTATTAATTAACACGATGTAAAGAACCGCTGACAATATGAAAGCTAAAGATGAGACGATAATTCTTGCGGCGTATTGATCATAGAAGAAATTACACGCCGACACTTTATCTTGTAAAGGACTGAAACCATCGATGTTTTCAACTGTTCCTGGATACTTAATCGATATGGTCTTGTTCTTCGAGATTGCGCCATTGAGAATCGAAATATAACTAGTTAAAGACACGACACCAGGTCTAAACAAAACATCAATGGTTGTATCATATGAATAATATAAAGATGTGTCAAAAGTCGATAAGACGAAACCATTTGGAAAAATATTGCTTATTCCTTTAACGCAATCGCTTTTAATGACGCCGGCAATTCTCTGCCTAAATTGATAAGGATATGGTTTATATGCGGTACAACCTAGCGTCAAATTTTTCGCCACCAATCCTTCGTAATCCTTTTGTGCAAGATCTAAAGATGGGTTACTAGCGATAACTTCATCAGCAATATTTTCGGTAACTAGAATGTCGCGTTGATTTTCAACCGGTAAATAGGTAGTTAAATAATCCTTGTCTTTTCCAATTACATCTAGTTTGATTCCAATCGAATTAAAGTAGTTTCTCGGAGAAAACATAACGTCGAAAGAATGACTACCATCTTCTAAAGCAATATCAAGAGGCTTATACTTGCCTTCGACTATTTTACTTTCGAAGAACACCGAGCCTTTTTCTAATAAAGCGGCCGAAAACACATCTCTAGCATCCTCAAAGAACACACTATAATTCTCGAGTCTATCAGACGATTTTATTTGTCCTAAAGCGTAGTCTTTGTTGTTGGTGACAATGTAATCATCTACGACAGCGGCAATATTTTCTATTCGGTCATCGTAAGCAATATTTCCGACTGCGATGGTCGAAGTAAATACGAGTAAAAGACTGACGAATATTAATGGGAAAGCTTTAATAAATGAACGCGAATCATTTTTATAGATTTTTGCCTTTTTTGAGAAGTGGATTGTCTTAACTTTAGATTCGATTTTTTTGATAACCGGAGCAATAAAACCCTTTAGGTCGTTAATGTTAAAAAGGATCACCAAAACGACAGCTGCTATTCCATATAATAAGAAACCAAATATAACTTGGCGGCTAAAAACAGCGATTAAATAGAATAAAGCCATTCCAAGCAGCATCAATACTGTGTTACGGATAAACTTTACCTTTAGGTATCGTCTAAGCCACAATATGCTGACAAAATAGAAAATAATGTATGTTACAACCGTTGCTAGAGCAATCGATATAGTCGACTTGAAAATAAAGTAAAATAGAGCATTTAAACCAATCGAAACACCAAGTATGATTAGACCAATTATCGAATAATCGATATTCTTATTAAGCGTTTTGTAAAAGTTTTGAATGACAATATTTATCGAGGTGGACATAATAGCACCGACAAACAATACGGTAAGAATCGGAAGCGAATCGATGTATTCTTGTAGGTAATCACCGATGATGACTTTGATTGGGAAATATGCACATAGCAAAACTAAAGACAAAGAAACGACGATCGAGTGCATGCTTAAGAAAGACTTACTCAAATTTTCTTTACTCGTTCTTTTTATAACCGGATAAAAAGTATTAGATAAAGACCCAACTAAAACGGTTACGAGTGCCAGGATGCTATATGCAAATGAGAAAATTGAGAATTCAGCATTAGTGAAGAAAATATTGACGAATTGATGATCGACTTGTTGTATGCATATTACAATTGCGTCGGCGACGAGAAGTGGAATTCCAGTTATAAATACTCTTTTTATATCGGACCAAAAAGTCTTTTCAAATTTGAATTTGCCGAAAATTAAATCGCGATATGTAAAGATGTACCATATGGCTAAAAATACATATAAAGAAATGTATAAAATTGTGTAGATTTTGTAGTCGACGAAGTTCTGTTGAAAAATATAATAGAGTGCAAGAACAATTCCCACCACTAAAACTTTTAGAATTGATTGAACAAATATTCGAGCGGAATACTCTTTAAATCTCATCGTAATTTGAGAAAGCAGTTGGAAATAAGTCATGATATTAGAACACAAACTATAGATGCCTAAAAATACTAGAATAAACGAGATGTTTTGATCCTTGACTATGACGCCTGCGACAATAAAAATTGCCGAAATAGCCAATTCTAGAATTGAGAAAAATCTAAAATAAAACTTGAAACGGTCTTTTGGCAATTCATCTAAGTCTTTTCCGCCGTATATTAAATAAATGCCGTTAACGAAGCCCAATTGTAAAAAAGTCGTGTATGTTGCATACATCGTAAAAGTCTTGAAAAATCCGTAGTTTTCTACCCCTAAAACTTTTGGAATTATAAATCCGGCAAGGATTCCAACCAAAAGCAAAACAACGTTAGAAATCGTCACGATGAGGGTATTAGTTGCTATCTTTTTAGCGGATATATTGGTCTTATCCATACTTAAAATGATATATCGTATTTAGGAAATATGAAATATTTTCTACGTCTATTTAATCAGAAATGAATGTCTTCCCACTTTTTTTCATGCGATTTCGCATTAGCTTTTTGATAAAACTTGGAAGAATAGAAATCAATTTATAATTTATCTGAAGCGCCAAATTCTCTTTTACGCTCATAACTTGACGTTGATTTTTCCATAACTTTTCTTTTTTAAGGCATTTCACCGTTTTTCGATCGGCTTTACCTTTGAAAATATAGTTATTTATCTTGAAAAAGCGATCGTAGGCGAAGTAGGAGTGCATTTCCTTGCAGTTCTTGATGAAGTACATCTCCGCTTCCCACGGATTGATTACGTCGTTTTTGGCAATCTCTTGTAAAAGGCGAACCGAGAAAATTGAGGGTTGAAGGTTAACTTTGTATTTGACGTCTTTGTCACGTAACAAAATTTTTGAGCC
This sequence comes from Erysipelotrichaceae bacterium, assembly GCA_034932745.1. Lineage (GTDB taxonomy): Bacteria > Bacillota_I > Bacilli_A > RFN20 > CAG-826 > JBAYST01. Next base: position 87,788 of record JAYFOJ010000002.1, read on the forward strand.
GACTTTCTTTCCTTTGTTGCTTCTAAATGGAGAAAACACTTGGCAATAATCTTCGTCGTGTTGTTTTAAAAAATCCACCACTTCCTCAATGCGATTGGTGTTAATTTTACCAGACAATAAGTAATCTTCTTCTAAAACTAATACATATTCTGTCTTGATATTAGATAACGCCAATTTAAGCCTTCCAGAATATGAAAGATCTCCATGTGTATTTAATGTAGTAATTTTTGTCGAATTGATTTTTGCTTCAGATGAAACAAAGTAAGTCTCATAAGGACAGTTTGACCAATACTTTTCGAAAAAATATGGGAAAAAATCTATCGCATCAGAATATGGATCGTATCCAAAAATCAAAATAGAAATTTTACTTCGATCCATAGTTATTTTTCATCCATTCATCGTATTCACAAGTCTCAACTTTTTTAATCCAGTCTTGGTGCTCAATATTCCACTTAATCGTACTTTGAATTCCAGACTCAAAATTATGGGTTGGCTTCCAACCTAATTTAACAATTTTTGCTGGGTCGATTGCGTAACGCAAATCATGGCCAGGTCGATCTTTGACAAAGTTGATTAATGTCTTTGGTTTCTTTAATGCTTCAAGAATGATTTCCACCACTTCTAGATTCGTTTTTTCATTGTGACCGCCGACATTATATATCTCACCACTACGTCCGTTTTTAATGATTAAATCAATCGCATCGCAATGGTCTTCGACATATAGCCAGTCTCTTATATTTTCACCCTTGCCATATACTGGTAAGTGCTCATTATTAATCGCCTTTTGTATCATTAAAGGAATAAGTTTTTCTGGATATTGATATGGTCCATAATTGTTCGAACATCTAGAAATAGTGACATCGAGACCAAATGTTCGATGATAGGAAAGAACTAATAAATCTGCGGCAGCCTTTGAGGCACTATAAGGAGATGATGGTTTTATTTGGCTCATCTCATTAAAGTATTCGTTCTTAGCTTCAAGCGGCAAATCACCATACACTTCATCGGTACTCACTTGATGAAATCTTTTAATGCCATATTGACGACAAGCCTCTAATAAGGTTTGCGTTCCCTCGACATTTGTCTTAATAAAAATTTCCGGATGTACGCAAGCCCGATCGACATGAGTTTCAGCGGCAAAATTAATCACGTAATCAAACTTGTGCTTTTTAAATAGTTCGTCTACTAATGTCTTGTCACAAATATCGCCACGAATAAATAAATAGTTAGGTTTAATCGCGATTTCTTTAAGAGTTTCTAAATTTCCAGCATAGGTTAAAGCGTCCAAACAGATGAACTCATCATGAGGATACTTCTCGACCATTTTAATCAAGTAATTAGCGCCGATAAAACCAGCACCGCCTGTAACTAAGTATTTCATTATTTCACTCCTAAATAATCATTATCTTTTAACCACTTAATGGTTATTTTTACCGACTCTTCAAAATTCGATGTTGGTTCAAACTTGCAAACATCCTTGGTTTTTTTAATATCGATTAAACTATAGTTAATACTATTTTCTTCTGGGTATACTCCAAAATTGAGTTTTACTTTTTTGTCGATGACATTACCGATATCGACAAATAATTCTTTAAATGTCTTAAGATTTTGATGCCCGATATAGTAAGATTCGTTCTTCTCGCCATATAAATAAACCTGATAAAATCCACGAACCACATCGTCGATATATATTAAATCGTAGAGTCCGTCTCCTTTTATTAAATCTGGAGATATGCCTTGAGCGATTTTAGACATGACGACATTTTGGACAGTCAATGCGCGGTTATTAGGACCATATGCCATCGATAAATAAACAGTATTAAACAAGACTGTGGAATTACTGGCTAGAGTTTTGCAAAGCATCTCTGAAGAAAGTTTAGCCATTGCATAATTCATCGTGTTTCGGTAACGAATACCTCTATTATGGATGATGGCGTCTTTTGCCTCTAAAACGTTAACAGTAGAGGCCAAAACAAACTTCTGCACCCCTAGTTTTATTGCTAATTCGAAAGAAATACCAGTGTTTACGACATTAGAATACTGCAATGCATAATCGCTAAATGACTTACCAAAAACTCCTTGCCACGCAAAGTGAAAAAATACATCTGGTTTCTTATCGATTTGCTCTGCTAGATTCTTATAATCATCAAAGAAAGCTTTAATAACTTTTAAGTTACTACATTTAATATCAGCTAATGAATTCTCATCGGTAACAATAGCATAAACAAAGAACTTTTCTTTAAGAAGAAATTCAGTCATTGCTTTACCGATAAAACCATTGGCGCCAGTTACTATTGCTACTTTCATAATTTTATCTCTTAAATTTGTAGTTCACATCGCTATCTTTTAGAAATGGAGCTTTCAAATCTTTCTCTGATTTAATTGGATTAGGAATCGGCCAAACGACGCCGATTTCTGGATCATCAAATCGAATGGCGCGGTCGTATTCTGCGTAATAGAACTCATCGACTTTATATTGAAAAACAACGTCGTCGGTCAGCGTCATAAAGGCATGACCACACCAGGATGGAATCCATAGTTGTTTCTTATTTTCTTCGCTTAATTCGATTGAAATCCATTTTTTAAATGTTGGCGAATCTTTGCGAAGATCGACGACGACATCAAAAACTTTTCCTCTTGAGCAACGAACGAGTTTTGATTGCGGTTTTGGATTTATTTGAAAATGAATGCCGCGGACAGTACCTTTTTTCAAAGTCATGCTTTGGTTGTCTTGAACAAATCTCGGAGCTTTAAAACCGGCTTTTTCTAGCGCACGTTCCGAGAACATTTCACAGTAATATCCACGATTGTCGTAAAAATAATCCGGCTCAATAATCAAGACGCCTTCTAGTTCTGTTTTTGTAATTTTCACACCCATATTATTTTTGTCCCTTCTGCATCATATCAATAAAATAACTCTGTTTTTTTATTATACTATAATTACTTTCTTTTACATTGTCGTTAAAAATCGATTGATAAAAGTTGTCTATCGATTTTAAAAACGCATCATCGATTCCCACTTCAATTGTTTCTAATAGGTTGTTTTGTTTATCATAACGTTCGAAAGTGACATCGAAATCCGCTGGAGCGGTAAAGATTCTAGGAGCGACCAATATTCCTTTAGTACCGATAGCCTTAACATAGCAAGAATACTCATCATTCATGCCGAAGTAGAAATCACACCAGATCATTTTATTACTAGATAACATTCTTCCTGATCCATGCATGTCGACTTCGAATTGATTCTCATATAATGGACGACCTGGTAGCAAAATTGCATTTTCTCCCATTAGTAAAGAGGAAAGCATGATTGGGTATCCGCCACAATCGAGTAAAGCGCCACCACCTAAATCCTTGGAATAACGAAAGTCACTAGTGTTTCGAAGCGGAAAGCAAAACTTTGTCTCATAATGAGAAATATCTCCAACAATCCCACTTTTGCAGAGTTCAAAAAACTTGTTAATCTGGTTGTGATATTTAAACATGTAATTCTCATAAGCGACCAAGTGACGCATTTTGGCTAATTCGAGCAGTGCTTCTGTGTCCTTTTGTCTAGTCGTAAAAGGTTTTTCCATGAATAAATGCTTCCCGGCTTCAAGAACCATTTTTCCATATTTATAATGAAGCGCCGGAGGTTGAGGAACATATACAGCATCGACATTATTATTTTTTATAGCACTTTCGAAATTTGTGAATATTTGTCCGCCAAATAACCTTTGAAATTCTCCGGCTTTATCTTTATCTTGTTCTCGATAGTAGGCAACGCCAACATATTCAAATCGGTCGTCTTTCTTAAGTGCAGGTAAAAACCTTCTAAATGCAATTTCGGAGGCACCGAGAATGACAATTCTTATTTTTTTATTTTCCATAGTGTCTCTCCAATCATCGAAAGTAGACTTCTCATTTGAATATTGACGTCTTTATAATCGTTAATCAACATTCTTAATGTCTTGTAGTTAACTAAAAAGCAGTGCTTCTCTTTTAGATCCAAATCCTTTTTATCGACGAGAATTAAAACATTGCGGTTTTGCTCGTGATAAAAACGACCGCCTTCTTCGGATTGAACAATGTCGACCGCGATATTTTTCTTTTCATTTAGTAACTTAAAAAATAATGTTTCGTTTTTACTATCGCATATTCTGTTTAGTTCGATTGATTCTTTTTGAATGTATGGTCCAAACAAAGCGCAATTGTTCGCTCCAATCTCTTCTTTAATTCTAATTAAAAAATTCAATTCATTATCGATGAAGCAGACAAATGTCCCAAACAACGCTTCGCCATTTGCCACCACTAAAGGTTGTGTCCATTTCGTTACTTCGCGATCTTCAATTGAAATCGAATAGTAATTTACTGAGAAAGGATATGGTTTAGTGCACGTTATTCCCTTTGAATCAATTTTCCAACCCTTTAACTCACTTAGCGAACAAAAATTGCATTCACTAGAGTTTGCTTCGCGATATTTATTAATCTTACTCTCGAGCAATTTAGACTCATCTTCCGCGGTCATTAGCGATGGTACTATTTCATCGAGTGGTAAACACGAAATAACAGTTCTAGTATCCATGTTCACCAAATTAGGAACACTAATCAATAGTTCTTTGATTTCATTTAGCGAGGCCCATTTGTATCTTGGTAGTATCTCGACTTCATCTTCGACTAAAATAACGACGTTCCGATTGTACTTTTTATAAAAACGTGAACATTGCTCTGGCTGAATTCCATCGTATATAACAGTATACTTATTAACATTTTTGAAATATGAAAGATACGGCGGCTCTTTACCACCGTGTTTTTGTTTAAAATTGCTTTCAGTAGCTTGAATGGTCGGAGATAGTTGCACTTTATTTACATTTCCTGGCTCAATTTTTGCCTGCATCAAGAAAAGCAACTTACCATCAATTATTTTTGTAATAAATCCTAAATACCCAACTTCGTTTTGAATGATGATTGGCTGTTCGACAATCTTTTTATCAACTTTTCCTTTGATTCCTTCTATCGTGAAGAAACTATGGTTTCTATTTTTAATAATTCCGCTTTCGTCGAGAAACCAAAAATCTTGGTCTTGAAGGGAAATTTTTCTGAGTTCAGATTTGAGTGCTTTATTTTTCTCTTCGACCCATTTTCTAAGTTCGAGACATCCTTTTTGCGATGTTTCGGAAAATGATTTTTCGATTGCGATTTTAACGTTTTGGGCAATCATTAGTAAGTAATTTTTCCTTCTGCAACATTCATTAAATGCTTGCCATAGGCACTTTTCCCCATTAGCTTAGCGCGTTTGAGAAGTTGTTCTTTGTCGATCCAATGATTGATGTATGAAATCTCTTCTAAACACGATAATTGAATCCCTTGGTGTTGTTCGATCATTTTGACGAAATTAGATGCATCTGTAAGCGAATCATGAGTGCCTGTATCAAACCATGTAAAGCCACGACCAAGGATATCAATAGTAAGGCTATTAGTAGATAAATACTGCCTAATCACGTCGATTATTTCTATTTCACCGCGCTTTGACGGAACACATTTTTTAGCAAATTCAATGCAACGATTGTCGAAGAAATACATTCCGGTAATCGCATAACTAGATTTTGGGTTCTCAGGCTTTTCTTCGACTGATAAAACATTATATTTGTTGTCGAATTCCGCAATGCCAAAACGTTCTGGATCTTGAACGAAGTGTCCAAATATTGTTGCGACACCCTTATCGGCTTTGTCTTTAGCGTCGATCAGTCTTTTTCTAATTCCACCACCATAGAAAATGTTATCTCCAAGCAAGAGACAAACAGAGTCTTTACCGATGAATTTTTCGCCAATGGTAAAAGCTTGGGGTAAGCCCTTTGGTTCTTCTTGAACAGCGTACTTAATACTCAAACCTAAAGACGATCCATCTTCGAATAAATTTTCGAAATTGTGAATGTCATTTGGAGTGCTAATGATTAAGATTTCTTTGATTCCTGCAAGCATTAACATGCTCATCGGATAATAAATCATCGGTTTATCGTAAACAGGTAGCAATTGTTTAGAAATTGATAATGTTATTGGATATAGACGAGTACCAGAGCCACCAGCAAGAATAATTCCCTTCATATTAAATCCCCTTAAAAGTTTGTATTAGTTTATTATATACTTTTTAAAATACTAAAAAAAGACCAGTATTAGCCCCATTATTACACTATTGCTGTTTTTGTCCACGTCTTGACAAAAGACGTTTGAGTTTGTTCTTGATTTTGCCCGGGATAAGCGACTTGATTCTGGCTTTCAAACTTAACTTAACTTTTTTATTTTTATAGTAATTTTCAAAATCGATATTATCGTAGAATCCTGGCTTTTTATTAGTCGATGGATGAGACAAATTCTCTTGATGCTTTATTACAATGTTCTTATCGCACTGACTGATGATTCCTAAACCATTGATATCTTTAAGAATGTCTAACGCTTTATCGCTATTAACTAAAATAACGGATACACCATCTTCGATTCTAGCTTTAAGGTTTGTCTCTTCAACTCCCCATAAATCTCCCATCGTAAAATCTGAGACACGATCCAATTGAGAAAACGGACAAGAGTAACAACAATCCCTAAATGCGCTCATCGAAAAGAAGTCGTCACCATATTTATCCGCAATCATGATTTTGCGATACGTTTTTTTATTAGTGGATGCTGAAACCAAAAAATTACCCCAGCCATTTTTCTTATCGCGGAAAGAATAGTTTATAATCTTGTCACCCATTTTTTCTTCTAAGTCTTTAACGTAGGCACTAAAAAGTTTTGGCGAAGGAACTCCGTGACAAATAAAGTCGACCGTAACTAGATTTTGATATTCGTTTACGATGTATTTTTTAAGACCCGCGATTTGGCAAGGAGTGCCAACATATAGAACTAGAATTCCTTTATCTAGTTTTTCTTTTGCGAGTTTAAATGTATCTTTCGTGTCTGATTGAACATATTTTGAACCTCTTGTTTTGGCCAAGTCCTCAATGTTATCAATCATTTCTTGTTCGACAACTAAATCTTCGTTAAATACCGAGCCGAAAACGACTCCACCATTTCTTAAAATGTGTGAAGCTAGTGCATATGCAAACCCACCAGAAGAAGACTTTAATAATTCTGTTCGGTCTTTATTGATAAACGCATTAAACGATTTTGGCTCTTTAAGTATCGGCAAAGTTTTAGCAGGACAATGTGCCAAACAAATTCCACAGTCGATGCACTTATCATTGTCGACAATCGGATGAATGAAACCATTTTTATCAGGAACCATCGATATAGCGTTGGTCGGACATATTTGTTCGCAAGAACGACAACCAAAACATTTATCGATAATGCTAATATTGTTCATCATTTTTCGATAATCTCCTTTAGAATATTTGTGCATCTAATTCTTTCTAATTCGAGTTTTTTGCTGATTTCCGTATAGTCGATTGATGACTGTTCTTTTTCAAACGGAGAATCGTTAACATCAATTCGTCTATCTTCTAAACCGAATTCCTTTAAAACACTGCTAATTCTTGAAGAAAAATTAGAAGGGTATTTTACATAGAAATCTTTTTGTAAATTCATTGAAAAAGATGTCGCGTGGAATGAATCTGTCACGATGCATTTTGCGTTTGCAAATAAGGAAACAAATTTACGTGGGCTTTTAGCGAATTCCATCTTTCCCTTTTTGAAAACATCATTGATGTTATAAGTAATAAAAACTAGTTTGCATCCCATTTTTTGACTTAACTCATAGGCATAGCGATAAAGATCCTTGTCTCTATTTAATATATAGGCAAGCACATAAGGCTTTTTGCATTTTGATTTTCCAGCAAATTCTAACCACTCGTCTTTTGATAATAGGAGCGTTGGATCTAATACATGGTCGCTATTTATTCCCATACCTCTAAGTATTTCAACACCTTGAGATTCGCGAACTGTAATATGTGAATATTGAGATAAAAGTTCTTTTGATTCATCGTAATACTTCTGCTCTATTTCGTTTGTTCCAAAACTCGCAGCGTAGGCGATTTTTTTCTTATCGGTCACAAACTTTAAATAAAGAGGGTAGTCAATTCCGTTGTTCCATTCAGTATTCCAGACTTGATCGCTACCAGTGCAGAAGATATCTGCAGAGATCGGATGTTTTACAAAATCTTCACTAGTGCGATATGTTTTTTTAGTCATCTTGTATGTCTTTTTTTGATGACGATGGAAGGAAGGATAAACAAAAATGTATGAACTAAGTAAAACTGATTTAATAATAAATCTAGTAAGGAAATTCCTGTTTTTAGTTTCTTCTCGCGTGTCGATCTTCGATAATCTTGCACCAATAGTATAGCGTTTTGGATAATAGTCGATGATTAAGGATTCGTGACCTAATTTTTCAATCGTTTTTTGCGTAGCGTACGTTTGCAAAAAAGAACCATAGTTTATGACGCGATGAAGAGTGATTAATGCTATTTTCATGCTTTCCTCCTATAACACATTATCTTAAATCTAAGCTCATATATCTATGAGAAGATACTTTATAGATTCTAATAATCGTTTATTAAATAATAAAACAACAACACGTGGTCGTTGTTTTATGTGTAAATGGTTTATTCTTATTTTACCCTTAGTGAAGTGTCACGATGAGTGTTAATGACTTCTTTTAATTCACGGTATGTCGCATATGCATCATCGACTCCAGAAAAGATAAATCCACCGCCGTATTTGATATTAGTGCCACCAAGTGGAGTGGCAGTTGAACCAAAGCGAAGCGTACCAGTATTTGGCTTGATGAATTTGTCTAATACACCAACGTTAATCGTTACTGTACCAATCATATCCATATCTAATGTTGCAAAATCAGCACCGATAAAACCAGTTCTAATAATAATTCTCTTATTTGAGTATGCGTAGTATGTTTTGCTGTAGCGGACAATCGTTACGATGACGGTAAAGACATACACTAGAACAATAACGAGTCCCATTACCAAGAAACCGATTGATGTCGAAATCGTTTCATCAGTTCCGTTATCATTGATAAACGCCACCACACCAGTAAAACCTAATATTGAAAGTACTATTTCTGGTAACCCAAAAACAGCCATCCAAATCGCATTAAAGATTAATGAGATTGTCACCGCTCTTTTCTTGTTGGGCTTATAAACTTTGATTATCTGTTCATCTTTATCGAGAATATCGTTAAAAATTTCTTTCATGTTTCTACCTCTTTCTCTACGACTAGTATACAAAGTTAGCAGCTTACTTAGTAGGAATTTTAGAATCTAAAACAGACATAAGTTTTTGATAATGAAAGTAGAAGCTAAATTGTTAATAGCAACTGCGAGTATTAGTAATTTGAAATTACAGTTTAATAAGATGTCCAATTATCAAACATCAATATATTGCTTGTCTCAAAGTGTCTATTAATAAATAGTAAGACAATTTATCTTCTTTCAATCTAGAAAAACCAAATTTCTCGTAAAATGATTTCGATGGCTCTTTTGCATCGACTAAAACTAGTCTAATTCCAATTGTACTAGATACATTTAAGATTCTTAAAAATGCCTGTTTTAATAATTCTTTACCATAACCTCTCCCATGCTTTTCTTTCCTAACTCCTAATCGAGCTATCTTGATACAAGGAATTGGATACTTTGGGAATGTCATGGATTCATTAATTGGGAATTCATCATATTTAATCGACGCACTACACAAAGTAAAAAAACCAACTATTTCTTTTTCGTCGATGAGCACAAATGTTTTTCCGTACCCATTTTTATCATTGATTAAAGCATGTCTTCTTATAAAAGTGTCTAAATCATTGTTACCACACGAAAAAGAAATCACTTCTTTTTCGTTCACTTCACCAATGGATTTTACAATCATTTAAATAGTGCCTTTAATGCTTTGTTCGGTTTCGGTGGATTTTTAAGAGCGTTCATAAGCGAGTCTCTATCCTTGTTATTCAAAATAATCATCTCGTTTTGTTCTAAATCAATTTTAGCTTGTTTTAATACCACACTTAAAATGTACGATGATAGAGAAATATTTGAGATTTTTGCCGCGTCTTCAATCGTCTTCTTTGCGCCGTCTGGAACACGAAATTCAATGCGCTTTTCTTTAGTTGTTACCGCCATAAATACCCTCCTTTAGTAATTGCAAACATATTATAACAAATGTACGGCATTTGTACACACAATACTTACGATATTATCAATTTTTCAAAGATTAGTTTATTTAACAAAAAAAGGTCTGACACCGATGTATCAAACCTGTTTTTTTAAATGGCGGAGTAGGAGAGACTTGAACTCTCGCACCGGTTGCCCGATCTACGTCCTTAGCAGGGACGCCCCTTCACCAACTTGGGTACTACTCCATTTTGCGCCCCATTATCGTATCATAATTAGGCGCTTGCGTTCAATTCAAAATTAATAAGCTTTTGCGAAGAGAACAACTTTGGTTGCTTTCTTACCACAGATAGGACAAACATCGCCGAATGGTTCTTGATTAAACGGCATACATCTAGCAGTGGCATTTGTGAGTTCTTTAATCTTGGTTTCACAAGCCTCATCACCGCACCACATCATCTTCGCGTAGCCACCTTTATCTAAAGCGGCTTTTAATTCTTCTAAAGTATGAACTTCTGTTACGTGATCTAATAAATAACGATGAGCTTTTTGATACATTTCTTTATGTATTACGCGTAGGAGAGACTCAACTTTCTCCACCAGTTCATCGTTTTTAACAATAATCTTTTCGCCAGTATTTCTTTTTCCTAAAACAACATGGCCATTTTCGATATCGCGTGGTCCAATTTCAACTCGTAATGGAACGCCTTTCATCTCCCAGTCAGCAAATTTCCATCCTGGTGTCTTATCGCTATCATCTAATACGACTCTAAAACCAGCCTCTTTTAATTTGTCCGCGATTGCTCTAGCGGCAGGAATGACTCCTGGTTTTTGTTGTGCTACTGGAACTACGACGACTTGGATTGGAGCAACATAAGGAGGTAGCACTAAACCATTATCATCTCCGTGAACCATGATAATCGATCCTAATAATCTAGTAGATACACCCCATGAAGTTTGATAAGGGTGTTCGAGTCTTCCTTCCTTCGATTGGAATTGAACTCCGAAGGCTTTAGCAAATCCTTGACCAAAATAATGGGTTGTGCCGCTTTGAAGAGCCTTTCCATCTGGCATTAGAGCTTCGATTGAATATGTTTCTTCTGCTCCAGCAAATTTCTCTTTATCTGTTTTCCGACCTTTCGTAAACGGTATCGCTAATAAGTCTTTGCCTAATTCATCATATATTTCAAGCATTGATAAAGTTTCAGTTCTCGCTTCGACTTCGCTCGCGTGCATTGTGTGTCCTTCTTGCCAAAGGAACTCGCTTCCTCTTAAAAATGGTCTTGTTGTCTTTTCCCATCTAACGACTGAGCACCACTGATTATATTTCTTTGGTAAATCGCGATAAGACGAAATGATCTTCGCGTAATGTTCACAGAACAATACTTCTGATGTCGGTCTAACGATCAATCGATCTTCTAGTTCGTTTTTACCGCCAATAGTGCAAATCAAAGTCTCTGGTGCAAAGCCTTCTACGTGTTCTTTTTCTTTATTAAAGAGTGACTCAGGAATCACTAAAGGCATGTAGCAGTTCTCATGTCCAGTTTCTTTAAATCTCTTATCGAGATATGATTGGATTTGTTCCCAAATAGCGTAGCCATATGGTCGATAGATAATAAACCCTTTAACGGACGAATAATCCATCAATTCTGCTTTCATGCAGACATCGGTGTACCATTGGGCAAAATCGTCTTCTTGACGAGTTATTGCGTTGTTTTTGATTGTTTTGTTTTCCATTTTACTTACTCCCTAAGCATATTTATCAATGCTTGCTAATTTATCTAGTTTCTTCTTTTCTACTGGAAGAACCATTTCGTTTGATTGAGCGATGACATCGCTAGAAACCAAATACACGCCTGATTTGATAATCAGTTCGACTTCTTGCCATCCTTCAGGGGCTGAGGCAATAATCGGCTTCTCGTATTTTAATAAACTTTCGATTAAAGTTCTAATAGAAAGACGTGATAAACCAGATTTTTTTAATTCGTTAGTCATGCTAGTACCAGCGACGAAATAGTCAAAGTTGTTATAAATAGCCGGATCGAGAAGCAAGTTCTTATCGATCATCGTTAACGCTAATTCGTATCCAAGAAGGTGAAGTTTCACCAAATACTCGTTTAGAGCCTTCGTATTAGAGGAGTTTTGATTAAACTCTTGTTCTTCAAAAACAAGGACCAAACGAACTCTACTCTTTCCTGATATCTGTGGAATAATTGTTTCGATATTTTTAAAATCGAAAACCGATACCGGATAAAACAAGCGACAATCTTTATCGAAGTTTTGATCTGCGAAACGGTTAATCACATTTTTTGCAACGACAGAGAATAATTCACGCGATTTAGAACACTGATTAGCGTATTTCATCATCTCGTTATAACCACTAAAGGCTGCGCCATATGATTTGATGTATGTGAAATACCCAGGAATTTTTTTTGCTTTAACATCGACGATTGGACGGAACAAATAACGAAGTTTGTTCTCTTTGATAAGAGATTCGATTTGTTCCTTGTAACGGTCGTTTGCAAGAGCAGGAACCGCGGTTTTTTCGTAAAAGTAGATTTGTTCACCTTTTTGGTCTGCGACTAGCGAAGCCTCTTGAGCGTGTCTTACAATTGCGTCGAAATCTTGAAAGAACTGACTGTTTTCAACGACGCCAATCGTGAATTTAATAAAAGTTTGGAAACTATTAATCGAAATACTTCTAGTGATTTCTTCTGCAATAGACGAAGCTAAACGAAACGCTTCTTCTTTTGTGTCTAGCCTTAAATCGACAAGTAACATTTCGCGATTATTAATATCGACAAGTTGACGTAATCTCACTCGATCTAGAGCAAAAGGATAAACGCTATTCTTAAGTGTCAATATCATGAATCTTTCTTCTTCGTCGTTATCAAATGCCCTCTGACTGACATTTAAAAAGCGAATCGAGAAAGTATATCCTTTAGGAGATTTATACTTTGAAATAATTGAAGCCATCGCTCCTCTAGTTACTTGACCAGTTGGAAGACCAGTAATCTTCTTCTTTCTTTTCATCTCACTATGTGGGGTGATGTATTTTAGCATTTTGCTTTCGAGATGGATTAGACCCTTTTCTGGATGGTAGTCTACTAGTTTAAGAAGCGAGAAAAGACTACGCTTTGAATGTCTTAAAACGATGTCTGCTTCTAAATATGTTTGAACCTTTGAATGATCGACGCAGATTTGAAAAATCCAATTCTTCACTTTTTCTTTGTCGTCTTCGTGAAATCGGAGATAAAAAGATGCTAAATCCATGGTTTTTTTGTTTTTGATATCGCTACGGTTAAAGTACGTGACTAAGTTTTTTTTCGCATCGATAATGAAAATTCGAGTTGTATTAGACTCGACTTTAATTTGCTCAAAGTAGTTCTTTTCGCTAGCTTCTTGGTAGAAGAATGTGAGAATAAAAAACGTTAAAAGGAGGAGGGAACCGACTAATATTACGAAGAATACGATGAATTCAACATTATGAAAGTTAAACCATTCCATGTAAGTAATTATAGCGACCCTTTATGAATTTTGCTATTCATAATTACTGCGTATATATGTAAGTCAAATCCGTTATTTTCAAAAGTTAATAATGGTAAATGTTACCAAAAGCGTTACAACGTCATTGATATAATAAAAAAAGTGCAGACCTAGTCTACACTATTAAGTTCGTGGCGGAGGAAGAGGGATTTGAACCCACGCGAGACTTGCATCTCCTATCAGTTTTCGAAACTGACCCCTTCAACCACTTGGGTATTCCTCCATGAAGAGCGACTAATTATATCACACTAATTAGCGAATCGGATTAATGAAAAAGTTACCGTAAATTTGTTGGAGATTTATGACTTCGACAAACGCATTTGGATCGGTCGCTTTTATTACATTGACAACCTTTTTTACTTCGGTTGAAGAAACCGCCATTGATAGGACGAATTTCTCTTTATGCGAATATCCGCCAATTCCTTTAGTAATCGTTAATCCGTGTGGGAAATTTGCAATTAGAACATCTGATAAATGCTCGTCGTTAGTAATGATATCAACCCGTACTTTTTTGTTTCTAACATTAATTAAATCGATAATAATTGAAACAATTGCTAAATAGACAACTGCAAACAAGAAACCGAGGAGTTGATCTGACCACTTTAACGAACTGCCAGTTGTTCCTGTTAAACTACCAATAATACTCAAGATTGTGAATATTGTAATTACGCAGAAATTAATACCTAATGCATACTTACCAACTGAAGTCGATTTTCTGACTGAAAAATAATAAGAAGCGATGTCGATTCCACCAGCAGAAAAATAACCAGAAAACGCAGCTGCGCTACTAAGTCCAGTGCATACTCCAGCAAATAAGGAACGCACTATTGTTTGATCGGCAATTAAAGGACTACTTGCGATATCTTTTATCCACTGAGCTTTTGTCGGATCAAAAACCGTCATAAATATAGCGGTCAATAAGACATTTAACGAAGTTAGTATTGAGAATCTTATTCCGATAAATCTAAATGAAAAAATGATTAAAGGTAGGTTAATTCCGACGAATGCAATGGCGACAATAACCGCATGGTCTAGAGCTATGCCAAACATACTAAAAATCAAAGCAATAATTTGTGCAACGCCGGATGCTCCGCCAGTAATAATTGTTAAACCTACGCCTGGATCACCAGGAGTAATAAACGCCGAGAAACCAAAAGCAAACACAAATGATGAGAACAAACATAAAATAAGTGCCCAAAAATAATCAAGAGCGAATTTTAGAACTGGGTGGTCGAATAGATAACTTTCGACTTTCTTCTTAATCTTTTTGTTCTTATTCATAGATACGCAAGTGTATTTTATACATTTTATGGATAAAAAACAACGAGATTGTAGACAAAATACTAGACGAAAAAATGGACAATAATATTATTGAAAAGCCATAATGCAAATGATAAGATTATAACGCTATATGTTAATATAGGAGGCATTAAGAAATGATAGTTTTAAAAGCGATAGGCAGATTCTTTGCCGCCATTGGTAGATGGATTAGAGATACCGCGTGGGTTCAACCACTTCTTATAGTTGGTGGTATCTTTGCTCTTATCTTTTCCATTCCTTACATCGTAAAAGGAGTAAGTGGTTGGTTTGATAATGGTGGTAGTGCCGAAAACTACTATTCTAAGTACAAACTTTCACTAGATAATTCGGAAGACGGAACTAGCGATGCTGATAAATTACTAAAATATATCGAAGCACGTGAAGATGGAACCGCCACCACCGATCAAATTAATACCTATGGTGATAAGTTTTTTCTTTCATTCGTAAAAACTGGATGCGAAGGCTGTGAAGAAGCTCAACCAGGATTTGAAACACTTCAAAAGAACTGGAATACTTCTGGTTACACCATTGATGATGGAAAGAATTTCAAACTTTATACAATCTTTGTCGATGAATCTACAGATGATACTTTGATTGGAACTCAAACTTCATTTAAACAATATTTCTATGGTCGTCATAGTGACTTCTTTGAACAAGCGCCAACTTTAGCCGAGAATCGCCCATATTTCAATAATTTAGGCGGTACGACTAGTGGCTATGGCCAACTTCTTCCTAATATCGGAGATGTCGAGGCTTTTCAAACCCCAACATCATTCTTAATCGATTGGTCATATGCCGAACATGAAACTTACGGTATTGCCGAAGTATTCTTCAATTACGATGGACGTCTTGGTCCAACCGGAGTAGCAGGCACTGATTCATATTCGCTCGCTGGAACATTGTGCGATGCTTGGAATCATAAAGGTATATTCGCTACTGGTTATAAGAAATAACAAAAAGAATTAACAGCCACCGTTTGGTGGCTTTTCTTTTTCGTGTGATATAATTGAAAATATGAAATATATTGAATGGAATAAATTTAATAACATAAAAGCTTTTACCACCACTCGCGAACTGGGCAATGTCGGCTATCAAGTCGGAAATGACTATGAGTCTGTAAGAAAAGTTCGGACAACTCTTTCTCGTGACTTAAAAATAGAAGAGAAGAATATAGTCTTTGTTCATCAAACTCATAGCGATATTATCAAAGAAGTAAATAATAAGGATTTAGGCAAGGGCATGCTTAGTTTTGAATCTGGGGTCGAGGCAGATGCCTTATATACAAAAGAAAAGGGAATCGCGCTAGGAATATTCCACGCTGACTGTGTACCAATATTCTTTTACATACCAAGCAAAGAAATAATCGGTATCATCCACGCTGGACACCAAGGAACATTAAAAAGAATCGCTGAGAAATCGATCGAATACCTAAATAAAAACGAAAAAGTAGATCCCAAAGATATTCACGTCTATATTGGACCGTCGAGAAAGTTTTTTAGTTATACAATAGACAAAGTAGATGAAGATTACATTATTTCAATCGGCTACGAAAAGGCGCTTAAGTTTAATGGCGATAAAGTTTTATTCGATGCCCCGCTAATGAACTATCTTCAACTAATAAAAGCTGGAGTAAAAGCAGAGAATATTTCTATTACCGACGAAGACACATACGATAATCCTCGTTTATATTCCGCGTATCAAAAAACGCCAGTCGGAAGAATGGCGTCTATTATATTAAGAAAATAGTAACTTTAGTGCTTTTTATTGAGTGCTTTTAATACAGGGGCTGGTACGAGCGAAGAAATATCGACTCCGTTTTCATATAGTTGAATAACAGTAGACGAATTAATAAACGATGTTCCACTTCTACTCATGAAAAAGACAACATCAATTTTAGGGTTTGCAAATTCGTTAGCGGCAGCGAGTTGAAACTCGTATTCAAAATCCGTCACAGCACGTAACCCTCTTATGAGATGAGTCGCGCCATGCTTTAATGCGTATTCAACAGTCAAACCAGTAGTCATATCGACTTCAACATTTCCGATTCCTTTAACCGAATCTTTAACGATTTGAAGCCTTTCTTCTGGTTTAAGACGAGAGGTTTTCTTTGGATTAACTGCGATTAAAACAATAACTTTGTCGAATACTTCTAATGATCTTTTTAATATGTCGATGTGCCCATTAGTAATCGGGTCGAAGCTTCCTGGATAAACTGCTATTTTCATATTACCTCCTAAGAATAAAGACAAATATTTCGCCGTAGCGGTACTCTTTTATCGATGCGAATCGAAGATCTTTAAAATCGATTTGATGATCCGCTTCGCAAACAATTATAGCATTACTGGTAATGATTTCCTTTTCTTCCATCTTCCTTATTACATCTTTATATATATCCATTCGATATGGAGGATCGAGAAAAACCAAGGAGAATTGTTTAGAATTAGATGTTAAAAAACTAGCATAATCTGTATTTATTACCATTGACTGACTGTTTATATCTAATGAATTGACATTGAATTTAATCGCCTCAATGGATTTTCTATAATTGTCGACAAATGTCACGCTTTTAGAACCTCTTGATATTGCTTCTAACCCATACGCACCACTTCCGGCGAATAAGTCTAAAACATCTCGTCCGATGACATCGCTAGAAAGTGCATTGAAAATCGATTCTCTTATCCTATCTTTTGTTGGACGAACCATTTCATCTTCCGGAAAGACGATGATTCGAGAACGATAGATTCCACCCACGATTCTCATTTTCGATGTCCTTTACAAATATCAAAAACAAATTCATCGAACAATACTTTATTAATGTCGCTATATAAATTTCTTACTTCTTTGTATTTTTCTAAATAATTTCTAACGACTGGAAGACTATCGAGTTTTTTCTTAACCTCATAGAGTTTTTTCTGAGCTCTTAGTGCTTCATCACTCTCGCGTCCAAATATTTTAATCATGTCGCTATACTCACTAGCGGCAAGATCCTTTTGGTAAGACAATTTCTCTGCTTCGATATCGTCTTCCATTGCTTTTTCGGCTTTGATTAGTTCGATAATCCTTTGGTCGTTTAAAAGCTCTTCTTTTAGTTCCACTGTTAATTTAAGAATTTTCTCATCCATCGTTCTATAACTTTATCATTTAAATATGCTACAATCAATCGAGGCATTAATATACAAATTAACTTGTGTTAATGATAGAATCATTCATGATGAAAATTAAAATTGTAAAAGACAACAAACCTTCACTAAGAAAACCATGTTCGGTTGTGGATCTTCCTTTAACAAAAGAAGACTCTGAACTTTTAAAGAATATGACCGAGTATTTAAAACTTTCTCAAGATGAAGAATACGCTAAAAAACACAGCATAAGAGCTGGAGTTGGTTTAGCCGCACCACAAGTCGGTGTCAACAAAAGAATGTTTGTGGTTTATCTCAAAGATGAAGACAAATTGATTCATTTAGAATTGGTAAACCCTAAAATAACTGAATTATCCGTCAAAATGTGTTCATTAAAAGGTGGAGAAGGATGTTTATCTGTCGATGGAAAGCACGAAGGATTAGTACATCGTCATTTTAAGATTAAACTCCACGCATTTAATCAAGTCAGCGGCATGGAAGAAGATATTGTATTGAGTGGATATCCTGCAATTGTTCTTCAACACGAGTACGACCATCTCGATGGAGTGCTATTCTATGACCGAATCGACATTATTAACCCATTCAGATTATTACCTAACGAAGTAGAAATTTAATTGTTTACTTTATTTTTTTGAATCATCATTTATAATGAATGTGCTACAAGCAACATAAAATAATCGCATTTTAGGAGGATTATTATGGCGAGCAAAATATCTATGCCTGTTTCCGTCTACGCTTTAGGTGGACTTGGCGAAGTCGGAAAAAATACTTATTGTATTGAGAATGAAAAAACATTAATCATTATTGACGCTGGCGTCTTGTTTCCAGGTAACGAATTTCCTGGAATAGATTACCTAGTGCCTGATTATACACACCTTAAGAACAATAGAAACAAAATCAAAGCCCTATTTATAACACACGGCCACGAAGATCATATCGGTGGAATTCCTTATCTAATTCAAAACGTGAATATCCCTGTGATATATGCACCAAAATTAGCGGCCGCTTTAATTAAACACAGATTGGAAGAATACCGTTTAGTAGACCGCGTGAAGATTGTCGAATACGACGATGAGAGTCAAATTAAGGTAGATGATTTCCTCGTGACATTTTTCCGCGTCACGCACTCAATTCCTGACTCATTTGGTATCGTTGTCGATACTCCAGAAGGACGTATTGTCACCACTGGTGACTTTAAAATTGACTTAACGCCAATTGGACCAGATATTCAATTGAATAAAATAGCGGATTTGGGTAGACGAGGTGTCACTCTTTTATTGAGCGATTCCACAAATGCTGAAAACGAAGGATACACTCCGAGCGAGAGAAACGTATTCGAATCGATAAACGAAATATTTACCAGGGCTGAAGGGCGTTTAATTGTCTCGACATTCTCTAGTAATATTTCTCGTATTCAACAAATATGTGAAGCTGCAGTTCTTCACCATCGCAAGATTGCAATTGTTGGAAAATCAATGGAAAACGCTGTCGCTATCTCTAGATCATACGGATATATCAAAATTCCAGATGACGCAATAATTGACGTTTCTGAAATTAGACGAACCAAATTAAACGAGATTGTGGTTTTATGCACCGGCTCACAAGGAGAACCAATGGCGGCTCTTAGCAGAATCGCTACTGGCGATCATAAAGATATTAGAATTATTCCAGGCGATACCGTAGTTTTCTCTAGTTCAGCTATTCCAGGAAATGGAATCTCAATTAATAATGTCGTCGATGAACTAGCAAAATGTGGTGCTAACGTTATTACTAATTCAATACTGAGCGATATTCACTCTTCTGGTCACCCGGCCAAACAAGAACTACGCTTGATGTTTAAATTAATAAAGCCAAAATACTTCATGCCGGTTCACGGTGAGCACAGAATGCAAGTCATTCATGCCGAACTAGCGCAATCATTAGGCATCCCAAAGGAAAATTGTTTTGTCTGCGATAATGGTGACTCCGTTGTTATTTCTCATCATAAATGTGAAATAGGCTATAGAGTTCCATCTGGCGTCACATTTATCGATGGCAACAAAATCGATGGTCTAGCGCCTTCTGTCATCAAGGATCGCAAAGTCTTAACGGATGATGGAATGGTTGCAGTTGTCATTGGAATTGACACTAAGACAAATCAACTAATAGTTGCACCAAAAATATACACGAATGGTTTTGTTTACCGCCGACATCAAAACGTTATGAAAAACACTGCTAATGCTGTTGAAAAAGAGATCAAAATCGTTTTAGCAGGAAAAGCCAACTTTGCCGATTTAAAAAACACAATCAAGAAAGTTGCAGGAAGTGTTTTATATAAAGAAACTAAGCGAAACCCAATGATTATTCCGCTTATCATGTCGAAGAATTAGTATGATAATCCTAGCTTCTTCGTCTCCAAGACGACAACAACTTCTAAAGAAAATAACATCCGATTTTAAGATTTGTGTCTCGAATATTGATGAGAATGAACCATTTTTGAGCTCGAGTACTCTTTCTTATGATTTAGCAAAATTAAAAGCGTATGAGATATTTAAAAATAATCCAGATGATGTCGTTATAGCGTGCGATACAATTGTTGTTTTTAATAACAAAGTATTCGGAAAACCACGCGATGAAAAAGAAGCAAAAGAAATGCTTACTAGCCTATCAAATAATACGCATATCGTCCTTACAAGTTACACCATCATTTCGAAATACTTTGAAATAAGTAGAACGATAAAAAGTCGAGTAACATTTAACTCTCTTAGCGAAAAAACAATTGATGAATATATCAAAACCGGATCGCCAATGGATAAGGCCGGAGCGTATGGTTGTCAGGATGAAAAGTTTAATCTAATTAAAAATATAAACGGAAGTTTCGATAACGTTATGGGCTTCCCAACTGAATCGATTAAAAAGGAATTAAAAAGACTTCGAGTATTATAACGAAGTCTTTTTTTCTAATTCGTTTTTGGTTTTGCTATTTAGCACTAGAACAATCTTTTCGCCGGTTTCGATGACGCTAACGACTCCAGCATTGTGCAATTCGTTGTTTTTAATCAACCCGCGATCTTTAACTTTTACCGTTAACCTAGATCCTTTAAGGCTAAATTCGATGATATTATCTTTACCGCCAATTAACTCAATGATGCCACCGTTATTGGAACTCTTTTTCTTGTTCAAGAAAAGAATAATTAAAACAGTGATGGCTAGAATGACCGCTATTGCAACCGCAATTATCCAACCATAAGCAGCTAAAAATTCATTTATTTCTTGTAATGGTATCATTTAATAAAACTCTTCCTTATCGAACCAATAAAAGTGTGAGTATCTTTAAGAAGCATTCTAACTGTTAAGGAAGATCTTCTTATATTAATTCTCGTTGGTTTGTCTTCGATAATAACGTTATCGAAAGAAACTGATGAATCTTCCAAGTTACCAATAATGCTAATATCGACATCTTTAGAAAAAACTATCGAACTAGTTAGTGGTGAATAAACATTGTTCATCACTGGTGCTATTGGAGTAATTTGGAGACAGTCAACATCGAAGTCGACTAAAGCGCCTCCGAGTGATTTATTAAGACCGGTGCTTCCTAATTGACCGCATACCGTTAAACCATTACCGACAAAATCCTCAAGTTTTTCATTATCGACATATACTTCGCATTCGAGCGTTTTATATATCGAAGATAATCTAATTTCGTTTACCGCATATATATCGTATGTTTCGTTTTCGCAAGCGATTGTTCCTTCTAAAAGCGGGAACGTTCTTTCGACTAATTTACCATTATCTAAATCGCTAATCGCCTGTTCAATCTCATCAGCATCGTAATCATAAAAATAGCCAAGGGTTCCGTTGTTAATACCTAAAAAGCAGACATCATCTAAACGATCAATGTTGCTTTGCACCGCTTTTAAGAATGTTCCGTCTCCACCTATGCAAATAATAATATCTGGATTGCGGTCGTCGATTTCGATTTCGTGCATGTCCAAAAGAGCGGTTATTTTCTGTTCAATTAAAGCTGTTTTTTCTTTATGAACGCTAAATAAACTAATCTTCATATTTACTCGCAAATGTCTTGAGCGTGTTCGCAATTATTATATTTCTCACAATTTTCAGGACTGCAATTCCATTGTGCAATCCTTCTAGCGTGAGGAATGAATGAACGGATTTCTTCTTCGTTATAACCGACTTGAATTCTTCGATCGTCGACGACGATAGGGCGCTTTAAAACAGATGGGTTAGCACGAATAAACTCAATTAAGTCCTTGATTGTCATGCTATCTAAATCAAGACCATTTTCTTTTACTATTTTGCTTCTTTCGGAAATAATATCTTCTGTTCCATTCTCGCTTTTTGCGAGTATATCTTTTAATTCTGTTTCATTTAACGTAGCCGAAAATATATTCTTTTCGACATACGGTATATTTTGTTCGGTAAACCACTTTTTTACTTTGCGGCAACTTGAGCAACTAGGCGATGTATAAATTTTAATCATGTTATTACCTCCCTATCTCTTTGTTAAGTATAACAAATTAAAAACTATCGTTAAAGTGGATATATTAAAACAACCTTAGGTTGAAAAAGCATATAGAAAAACATAAACTAATTAAAGATAATTGGGAGAAAAATATGGCAAAAGAAAGAATACTAACTGGCATAAAACCAACTGGACAATTAACGCTAGGGAATTATCTTGGAGTGCTTAAGCACTTACCAGATGTTCAAGAGCGAGGAGAGTCCTTTATTTTTATCGCTGACCTACATGCATTAACAATGCCGATTGAGCCAGAGATGTTAAGACAGAATTCTATCGATATCGCCGCTTTTTATCTCGCCGCTGGTCTCGACCCAAAAAAGACCACACTATTTCTTCAATCAAGTGTTTCGGCTCACGCTGAATTAAATGCAATTATGCAGAATTATTTATATATGGGTGAGTTGTCGAGAATGACACAGTTCAAAGAAAAAACACAGAAGTTAAAGTCATCCGCTATCGGATTAGGAATTTTTGCTTATCCAGTTCTTATGGCCTGTGACATTATTTTATATAATGCAACCATCATTCCTGTCGGTGAAGATCAAGTTCAACACGTCGAGTTAACTAGAGATTTAGTCAATCGTTTCAATAATAGATATGGTGAGATTCTTGCGATGCCGAAAGCCGAAATAAGAAAAGTCGGCTCGAGAATTATGTCATTGTCAGATCCAAGTAAAAAGATGAGTAAATCAGATCCAAAAGGTGATGTTTATTTAAAAGACGACCTAGCAACAGTAAGAAAAAAGATAATGTCCGCGGTCACGGATTCAGGAAGCGAAGTTACCTATGATGTAGTAAATAAACCCGGAATATCAAATTTATTAACTATATACGCCGCAACTAAAGATATAACAATCGAAAAAGCCCAGGAATTATTTAAAGGTTATCGCTATGGAGACTTTAAAAAAGCTGTCGCAGACGCTGTTTGCGAGGACTTAGGGAAATTCCAAGAAAGATATAAGAACATTATCGATAACAAAATATATGAAAAAGTTCTAAAAGAAGGCGCATCTAGAGCAAGAGAAGTTGCCAATGTCACACTTAATAGAGTTAAAAAAGCCGTCGGTTTATTGAATGAATAAGTATTTGATTTGTTTTGATATGGACGGAACTCTTCTTAATGAGAAAAAGAAGATATCTTTTTTGACCGGCAAATACTTACAAAAACTACAAAAGCGAGGATGCATGATTGTTTTAGCATCAGGACGTCCTAAAAGAGAATTAAAAAGATATTACGACCAATTGAAACTTACTTCTCCTTTAGTTTGCCTTAATGGTTCGTACTGCTATTCACCATTTGATAAAGACTTCCCTGAGTATGAATTTACGTTTGATAAAAATATCGCCATCGAGATTACCGAAGAATTGCTTAACAAAGGTGCCATTGATAATGCCTTTTGCGAGAATAATTCTTGCGTTTGGCTCTATAAAAAAGATCCTGATTTAATCAATTTTTTCTGGAATTTCACACAAGATGACCGAATGGTATTTGGATCTTTTAGAGATACTCTTGATAAAAACCCTGCCGCAATGCTAGTCGAAAGCAAAAAAGGCGGTCACGAAAAGGAAATCGAGGAAATCGTCAAAAAATATCCAGGATTGAATGTAAGGTTTTGGTTTAACGGCCACTATTCAGAATTATATTTCGACGGTTCTAGTAAGGCGGCAACTCTAGAAAAAATTGCAAAATTTTATGGTTTCAAGAAAGAACGCATAATTGCGTTTGGCGATCAACACAATGACATAGAGATGCTTGAATGGGCGGGGATAGGTGTCGCTATGAAAAATGCATCTGAAGAATTAAAAGAACACGCAGATATAGTTACTAAAAAAGATAATAACCATAACGGAATATATCACGCTTTAAAAAGTATTATTAAATCTAATAAATAGTTACTATTTTATATTCAGATATTTCATTAAATCTTCATAGATTTCTTTTGCCGCTAATTCGGCATCTTTTTTATTCTTTGCCACCGCACCGATATAAAATTTGCACTTTGGCTCCGTTCCGCTAGGTCTAATAGCCACATTACTTCCATCATTAAAATACATTTTAACGACATCAGATTGAGGTAGATTGATTTTTGTTTTCTTACCATCTTTTATTGAAATTTGCTTTTGATAATCTTCAACTGCTGTAACGACTCTACTACCTAGTTTTAAAATTGGCTTATCGTGAAGTCCATTCATTAGTTCTTTCATTTCTTTTTGACCCGTTGGCCCTTTGAATTCACGAGAAGTAACCTGGTCTACATGATAGCCGTATCTCTTTCCAAGATCATCGAATGCCTCGATTAGGTTTTTACCTTTTTTATCGTAATATAGAGCCATTTCGCAATATAGAAGGATTGCTTGTAAGCCGTCTTTATCTCTTGCAAATGGCGAAATTAAGCAACCATATGATTCTTCATAACCAAATTCAAATTTTGGACCATTGATTTCTTCGTAATGCTGAATTTGATTGCCAATAAATTTGAATCCCGTAAGGAATATCTCGTTTTTAATGCCATATGAAGCGGCAATTTTAGCACCCAATGATGAAGTTACAATTGTGGAATACATAATTCCGTCTTTTGATAGTGTGCCTTGTTTCTTTCTCATAGAGAAAATATAGTCCATCAAAAGCGCTGCTGATTGATTGCCAGTAAACAATACATATTCACCAGAGCGATCAAGAGCGGCCAAACCGACGCGATCCCCATCAGGGTCGGTCATGCATATTAATTTGGCGCCAATCTCTTTTGCGAGCTTTATTGGTTCAATATAAGATTTTGCCTCTTCTGGGTTTGGAGATAATGTTCCAGAAAAGTCTGGATCTGGATCACATTGTTTAATAACCGGATAAACATCATAATTAAAATCTTTAAATATTCTCATCGCGTTTACATACGATGTTCCATGATTAGGTGTATAGACTATCTTGAAATTACTTTTATCTAGATTTGGATTTAAAGCAATTGCTTCAACTAATCTTACATATTCATCGTCAATTTTCTTCGACAAAACAGAATTTTTACCAAGTTTAATGCCACTTGGAACAACGACTTCCAACTCGTTTGGTAAAAGCGAAATCAATTCCACTAAACGATTAATCTTTTCTGGCACTAATTGACAGCCAAATTCATCGTAAACTTTATATCCGTTATATTCTTTTGGATTATGGGACGCCGTGACCATTACACCTGCCACCGCTTTTTGATATCTAACCGCAAAGGACAATTCTGGTGTCGGACGCAATGAGTCAAAAATATATGTATTAATACCAAATCTATTGAATGTATCTGCAATTAACAAAGTAAATTCTCGCGACATATGGCGATTGTCATGAGATATAACGACGCCACGTTTTTTTGCATCTGGAAATTTTTCTAATAAATACTGCGCGAAAGCAACCGTTGCTTTTCTTACAGTAAATATATTCATTCTATTAGTTCCTGGACCCAATATTCCTCTCATACCAGCAGTACCAAACTCGACATCTTTGAAAAATGCATCAGCTTTTTCTTCGCTGGACATTTTTTTAAGTATCTCTTTATCTTCTTTGCTAACTCCTGAACTAGTTAACCACCGTTGATAATTCTTTTCGATTTCCATATTTTGTCCTCCTTAATTAGATTAATATAACTGTAACTTACTTAAAAGAGCAGATTCTTTTAAAGGCAATTCAGCAATAAACTCTTTTTCATTTAAATACGCTAATTTACCTTTCATGTTGTGAAAAATTACTTTTTGAGCATGTAAGAACTGACTAGATAATCCATATAATTCGGCAAATTCCTTGTTTGCTTTGAAGTCGCCATATTTCTGATCGCCAATAATTGGATGGTCGATTGCTAATAGGTGTGCTCTAATCTGATGTGTACGACCAGTTAATATTTGAACATCTAAAAGTGTGTAGTCGTGATAAATTTTGATTGGTTTATAAATTGTCCATGCACTCTTTGCGCCTTCTGCTAATCTTCCTGGTCTAACAATTCCGGTTTCTTCATTTTTGAAAAGTGCTAATTTAACTTCGCCTTCCTTATCAACAACACCGTTTACTAATGCTAAATAATGCTTCTCGACATTGTTATGGTTTTTGAAAGCTTGCAATAATTCTTGCATTACTTCAACGCTTTTCCCAAATATAACAATTCCGGAAGTGTTACGATCGATTCGATGCGCTGGAGCAATAGAGAATGTGCTATCGATATTTTTGTTATTAAATATGAAATAAGATATGGCTAACTGATCAAGAGATACGCAATTCTTCTCATCTTTTTGAACGAGCATTCCTTTTGGCTTATTTACGATTAAAATGTTGTCGTCTTCATAAATAATTAGGTCTTTGATTTTCTCATTAGGAAGAGGTGTCTTCTTTTTAAAATCTTCGAGTTTGTCGTCGGATACATAAATTTCGACGATGTCCCCCGCTTTTATTCTTTCCTTCATGTCCGCTCTTTTACCATTTAACTTAACATCTCGTTTACGAAAAACTTTGTAGATGAAAGAAAGTGGCGCTTCGCTTAAAACTTTCTTTACGTACTTTTCTAAAGTTTGGTTAGACTCATTGTCTTTTACTGTGTATGTTTTCATATTTATTATTTTAAACTTTTTATGTTTATAAATAAACCGAGTTTTGCTATAATCAAAAACGGCTTTATTGGAGGAATACCCAAGCGGCTGAAGGGGCGGGCTTGGAAAGCTCGTAGACCTGTAACAGGGTGCAAGGGTTCAAATCCCTTTTCCTCCGCCATAAATAAAATAGTGTAGATTAAGTCTACACTTTTTTAATACAATTAACATTGCAGCAACACTTATGGCAACATTTTTAACTAAAAGTAATTGGGTTATTACACTAGTTGTTTTTGGTGTCGTCTTGTTTTCCTTCGACTTCACCTTTGCCTCTAAAGGCCGTAAACGCCGTCATGATTATCAATTTGATATCTAACCAAAGGGACATTTTCTTTACATATTCACCATCTAGTTTGGCTTTTTCTTCAATTGGAAGAGTATCTCTTCCGTATACTTGTGCTAAACCAGAGAGACCTGGCTTCACATCGTTTGCGTGGACATTATCTCTTTCAGCGATTAAATCTTCTTGGTTAGGTAGGCATGGTCTAGGACCAATTACGCTCATTTGACCAACGAATATATTAAAAACTTGAGGAATCTCATCAAGAGATGTTTTTCTTAAAAAACGACCAATCTTGGTGATGTATTGATCTGGATTTTCTAACAAGTGGGTTGGTACATCCTTAGGAGCATCGATTTTCATTGTTCTAAACTTGTAAATCTTGAAAGGCTTTTTGTTTTTGCCTAATCGAATTTGTCTAAAAAACACTGGACCTTTGGAGGTGCACTTTACAAGTAACATTAATAATAAAATAAGCCAGCCCAAGAAAATAAATACCAAGAGAGAGCAAATGATGTCTCCTAATCTTTTAAAAAATGTGTATATTTTTTGTGATGTTCTTAATGCGCTACTGTTTTTCATAATCTTCATTGCTATTGATACTACACCATTTATTTGAATTTTTTAATATAAAAATAACGTCGAATATAATTACTGTAAGAATGATAGGAAATCGAACTTCAAATCATCGAAGTGTCTTTTCTTGCCTATGCCCTTAAAAACCAACAGTTTGCCTCGGTAATTTCTCTTAGTAATGAATTTAGAAGGAACAAATTCTTTGCCATTAGGCACATTAATGTTATCGACAACATTTCCGTAAATCATTACTTTTTTGTAGGTTATGGCATTAAATAAGTTAAGTTTTTCTTGAGTGAGCATTCTCTCGGTTGATATTACTCTAATCTTGTTATAATTGATCCTTGCTTTGCGGGAATTCCAAGAATCTCTTGCTTCCTCAATAGTACTATAATGGACAAAATTCACATAGATATCAGGACAGTTCTCTAAAAGTGAATTTCCTTCAATCTTGCCGATTATTGAACCATCGTTCATGACGATTGAAATATCGCTATTAATATAATGTTTCAAGTTTAAAACAAAACAATAAAAACCTGAGCCCTTAAATGAAACATTAATCGTAGGAGAAAGAAACTTTGCGCCTAAGTCGTGATATAAAATTCCACCAATACAATCTGAAGATATGATACTCACGTCTTCAAAATGGTAATCGTGTTTTAAAGTTTCTTTTTTAAGAAAAGCAATGCGCCTTTTTTCATTGAAATTCTTGATAAAGGATTTTAATTTCATGCAACATTCCTATATTTTCTCTTACTATATAGTGCAAGACGAGACACAAAAAACCAAGATAATAAAGGTCCGAATCCAAGTTTTCGATAAACTCTTCTCGTCCATTTTATTAATGATTTTTTGTCACCATTTTTAGAGTTCGAATGGAGACGATATGTGGCTAATACTTCTTGATTTGAATATGCTGGCGAATTACTTTTGACTAGCGTAAGCCAAAACAAATAATCTTCACTTTTAAGTAAAGTGACATCAAAGTATTGTTTGCCCGTAATCGATAAATCAATCATGCTGGATAAACAAGATATATCATTGCCTTTTAGTAGTGTGTGATAAGTAATCTTCTCGCGTGGAATAAAATTCGTCGACGAATTCTCTGTATTTCGGCGATAACCAGCCGTAATAACCGCACACTTCTTCGATTCGATGAAAGATACTTGCTTCTCTAAAAAATTAGAGTCGAGCAAATCATCTGAATCTAGAAAAACCAAATATCTTCCCCTAGCAACACTAATTCCTTCGTTTCTAGCGGCGGATGACCCACTATTCTTTGGTAGTGTTCGGATGATAATTCGGCTTTCATCTTTAGCGAACATTTTTGCGAGTTCTAAACTGCGATCGGTACTACAATCATCGACAATTATTAACTCCCAATCACGGCATGTTTGTGAAATGACGGATTGAATGGTTGACGAAATATACTTTTCTGAATTAAAAAGTGGCATTACGATAGAAACAAGTTTACCGTATTTTACTTCTTCCATATTTCCTTATTTACTAAATCAATTTTTGTTTTGATGTGGTTTACTACTCGTTTAGAAACATCCTCTACGTCATAATTTTCTGGGCATTTTGCATTTCTATAGATGGCTAGTTCCTTCTCGATTGCAACCATTATTTCTTTTTCTGCAATACCGGATACAACAATTGATCCAGCTTCAACGCCTTCTGGACGTTCTGTTGAAGTACGAATCAAAACAGCTGGAAAGTGTCTCATCCAAGATTCTTCGGTGAGAGTTCCACTATCCGATAATACAATAAATGCGTTCTCTTGCAATTTCACATACTCCAAAAACCCAAACGGTTTCAAACTTCTAATAAGCGGATGCATTTTAAAATTACGCTTCTCAATCATTTTTCTTGTTCGTGGATGAGTAGAAAATAAAACTGGCATCTTATATTTTTCAGCGACTGCATTAATTGCGTTCATTAACGAAAAGAAATTCTTTTCTATGTCGATATTCTCTTCGCGATGCGAGGAAACAACGATATATTTACCTTTTTCGACACCCATATCATTTAATACGTTTGATTTTTCAATATCGGTATTGTGGGCATTTAAAACTTCAAGCATTGGAGTTCCAGTAATAAAGGTGAACTTGGGATCTAGACCCTCTCTCATAAGGTTTGCGTAAGCATGTTCTGTATATGGAAGATTTATGTCTGATATATGATCAACAATCTTACGATTAATAGTTTCTGGAACATTCCAGTCACCGCAACGATTGCCGGCTTCCATATGAAAAATCGGCAACTTCAAACGTTTTGCCGGAATTGCGCATAGAGCACTATTGGTATCTCCCAAAATAAGAACGGCATCTGGTTTTAACTCTGATAGTAAATCATAAGACTTAGAAATAGCATTTCCAATCGTCTCTCCTAAGTTTTTTCCGGCACAATTAAGATAATAATCAGGGGCTCTTAGTCCTAATTCTTCAAAGAAAATTTGATTTAGTTCATAGTCATAGTTTTGTCCTGTATGCACTAAAATGTGTTCAAATTCTTTATCGCAAGCTTTTATAACTTCGCATAACCTTATAATTTCTGGACGCGTTCCTAGGATGGTAACTAATTTAATTTTCTTATTCATTGTTAAACCTCTTCAAAGTAAGTATCTGGATTATTCGGATCAAACTGTTCATTTGACCACATGATTGTAACGGAATTTGTTTTTCCTATGTTGGTGATACTATGAGTATAACCAGGAGGTATATCTATAACTTCAAGTTTTTCTCCGGAAACTTTGTATTCTATAACTTCTTTCGAATCAACTTTTCTAAATCTTATTAGACATTCACCTGATACAGTCAGAAATTTTTCGTTTTTTGTGTGATGGTAATGATTGCCTTTAGTGATTCCTGGATTTGCAATATTAACCGATACTTGGCCGTTTTCTGGAGTCCGCAAGAATTCTGTAAACGATCCACGACTATCGACATGCATGTTAAGCGGATAGGAAAAGTTTTTCTCTGATAAATAGCTCAAATACGTAGCGTACAGTTTCTTTTCAAATTCGTTTTTTGTCGAAGGAGCATTCATATTCGTTCTACTATTTTTAAATGCGTTTAACATATCGCTAAGCATGCCGAGTGAAACATCGTAAATCGGTAAAACTTCCTGCAAAACCCGGCTATCTTTGGTAATTTTACCTTCGATAAGAAATAGCCATTCTTTACAAATATCATCAATGTAAACGTAATGAACAACATAGTTAGGATCACGTACTTCAATAGGCAAATCATTGGCAATGTTATAGCAAAATGTTGCTAGAGCAGAGTTATAATTTGGGCGACACCACTTGCCAAAAACGTTTGATAGACGATAAACATAGACTAGATTCTTCGATTCTTTTTGAAATAAGAGAAGATAATCTTCTGCCATTTTTTTGGACTTTCCGTAATCATTATCTAGTTCGGCTTGAATACTGCTCGAATATATTAATGGTATTTTTCTATTCGATTGCTTAATTAAATCGACTATTTTTTTGGTAAAATTCGTATTACCATCGTAGAATTCCTGTTTATTCAAAGGACGATTAATACCGGCTAAATGAACGATAAAATCTGCTTCTTTCAAAGCATTTACAAGAGTAGCATCGTTATCTGCTGCATCAAATCCTATGACAGTATGTCCAGAACTTTTGAGCCATAGAGATAAATTCCTACCAATAAAACCATTCGAACCAGTAATTAATACTTTCATTTTTTCTTATATCCTTTGAACAAATCCAAACGAAGCAACTGCTTTTTCATTCCAGCGACGTCTAATCTGTCGGTGTTGTGTGAATGATATGATTCACCAAGATTTAAATGTCGATCACCTTTTTCGACAAATTTATCGTAATTTAAATCCCTGTTGTCGGCATAAATTCTAAAGAATCCTGGTAAAGATTCAGCACGCAACATTTCTTCTTGAGTAACCAAAACCTCGTATAGTTTTTCTCCATGACGTGTTCCGATATATGCCTTCCCTGTTTTAGAACCGGTGAGTTCAATAACTGCATCTGCTAATGTTTCAATCGTCGCAGCTGGCGCTTTTTGCACAAACAAATCGCCTTGTGTTCCGTGTTCAAATGCATATAAAACCAAATCAACTGCATCCTCAAGTGTCATCATAAATCTTGTCATCTCGGGATTTGTAATTGTAATAGGTTTACCAGCGGCAATCTGATCAAGAAACAATGGTATTACGCTTCCACGAGATGCCATAACGTTTCCATATCTGGTTAGACAAAGAACCGTGTCTCCGGGTAGCATTTGTCTGCTTCTAGCGATCACATTCTTTTCCATTAGTGCTTTTGTTATTCCCATAGCGTTAATTGGATACGCAGCCTTATCTGTCGACAAAAATATTGCCTTTTTGACGTGATTTTCTACGCATGCAGTGATTACATTATTGCTTCCTAGAACATTTGTCTTAACTGCTTCCATTGGATAGAATTCGCAAGAAGGAACTTGTTTTAATGCAGCGGCGTGAAAAACATAGTCCACTCCTTTAAAAGCCCCTACGATTGAACTATAGTCTCTAACATCACCAATGTAGAATTTGAGTTTTTCGTTGTTATATACTTTTCTCATATCGTCTTGCTTTTTCTCATCGCGAGACAAAATGCGAATTTCTTTAATTCCAGTCTTTAAAAAACGATCGACGACAGCATGACCAAAAGAGCCAGTGCCTCCAGTAACCAATAGTATTTTCCCGTTAAAATCCATATTAACCACCTGTTCTTTTTTACTTTTAATCCATTATAAACTATAATTTTATTTATTGAAATAAAACATAAGAGAAGAAACACTCATGATTAAACTAGGCGCAATTATCGTCACTATAAATAAATCGAAAGATGAACTGCTTGAAATTATTAAGCATTCTAATCTTTCCATTCCTTTTGTTTTAAGAAATCAACATACAAAAACGCCTGTAAAGGAAGAAGAGTACAAAGTTGGAAATGGATTAATTATTGAAGCTAACGACAAGGGCGCTAGCGTTAATAGAAATCGTGCAATAGAGAAGTTAGAATGCGATTATTTTTTGATGTTAGATGATGACATTCGAGTAGTCAATAACGCAATCGATGAGATCTCTAGTTTCTTAAGTACAAACTCAAATTACGACTGCTTGGCATTTAATGTTGCATCAGAAAATCCTAATAGACCACAAAAACAAATTGAAAAAGGTGGAGAGCCAAAATCATTTTTTGATATTTCCTTTTTCGGACCTTGTCATCTATGCGTCAGTAAAAAGTTTATTGAGGAAAAGAAAGTATATTTTGATGAACTTTTTGGACCAGGAACAAAGTATCCGGTCGGAGAAGATTCAGAATTCGTGAAAAGATTGTTCGATAGTGGCGCTAAGTTTTATCGAATTCCAAAGGTTTATCTATCGGCAAAACAAGAAGAATCTACATATTTCTCACAATTAGACAAAAATACATTTTTAAAGTCAGCTGGAATTACATATTACTTGATGTATGGCAAAAAATGGCCAATTTTTCTTACGCGCAGAATGTTTAAAAAGAAGAGTTTTCGATTTTTACATAATATTCTCGTTGCGAAAAAAGGTATCCGTGAATATAAGAGGATGAAAAACAATGAAAATACTTCAGATTAGTGCAGTTTATAAGCAAGGCAGTGTTGGAAAAATTGTCTCTGACATCCACAATTATTTATTAAAACAAGGTGTAGAATCTTATGTTTGCTATGGGGTAAAGAACAAGAACGTTGAACCCGCAAATAATGTGATGAGATGTGGTACTGAGTTTTTAAGACAAACTAATCATGTTAGACACTATTTAACTGGGATGGAGATGGATGGTTGTCATTACTCTACTCAGCAATTCATTAAGAAAATTAAAGAGATTAAACCCGATATTGTCCACGTGCATTGCATGAACGACTATTACTTAAATTCACTCAAATTATTAAAGTTTTTGGGTGAGAACAAGATTAAGACTATTTTTACACTACACTGCGAACATTCATACACCGGAAGTTGCGGATATGCTTTAAATTGCGATAAGTGGAAAAATGGTGGCTGTGATAATCATTGTCACTTCTTCAATGAGGATAGAAATTCTCTTTTCCCACTTTTTGATAGATCAAGAAAAATGTGGTTAAGAATGAATAAGGCGTTTTCGTATTTTGAAAACAATAATGTTCATTTCTGCTCGTGCACACCATGGCTAGATAAAAGATTGTCTGAATCAACAATTCTTTCTAGGTTCACTAATCATACAGTCATATTTAACGGAGCCGATTCCGAAGTGTATAAAGTATATGGCAATTTAGTAAAAAACGAAGAAAACAGGAAAACAATTTTGTATGTATGTCCTAGGTTCACCGACCCAATAAAAGGTGCAACACAGATCAATGAAATAGCTAAAAGATTTTTAAATGATGAGAGCATATCCTTCAGACTTGCAGGCAGAGTTCCTCAAGATTATAAATTCGAGAGCAACATAACAACTATTGGACCTCGATATAATACCGATTTAGCAAAAGAATATTCCAACGCAGATGTCTCCATCATGCTAAGTAAGGCCGAATGCTTCCCGATGGTCTGTGTTGAATCAGTTTTGTGTGGCACAAAAGTTGTCGCTTTCAAATGTGGCGGACCAGACGAAGCTTATAGTCCTGATTTAGTTAGATTTGTCGAGCAAAAAGATTACGATGGTTTCGCCGCTACAATTCAGGAGATACTTAATAGTGGATATGATAAAAGTAGTATTGAAAAGACTGCAAAAAGCCTATATTCGCAAGACGTGATGGCAAAAGGGTATTACGATACTTATATTAATTTTTTGGGTAAATAAAATGAAAATACTATTGCTTTCTAATAATCCTATTTCGCGAACAAATTCTAACGGAAAAACAATCGGTAATCTCTTGTCCAATTTTAGTAAGGAAGAGATTTGCAATTTTTTCATCACGGATGATAACAAGGACGAGACACATTGCACTTCATTTTTTGCATTCTCGACCAAAGACGTAATTAAGTCGTTTTTTACTTTTAAGAAAATAGGTAATATATGCCAAAATCAATGCGAATCGCCGTCAAACGTCCATTTAAATAACGTTAATAGAGGCACATTTAAGAAGACTGCATTTAAAATGCTAATAAGAAATATGATGTATAGACGTGCAGTCAAGCAAAAGTCATTTACTGCTTGGTTAGCCGAACAAAAAATTGACATCGTGATACTGCAAGCCGGTGATTTGCCATTTTTCTACGATTTAGCAGTTCTAATTTCTAAAAAATGCAATGTACCATTTATGATATATTCCACCGAAGAATATCCATTTAAAGAGTACGATTATTTTAAGAGAAAACTTCATGCTGGTCTTTTTTATAATATGTTCCATAACAAATTACGGAAAAGCGCAGCCAGAGCCTACTATCACTCAACAAAATCCCTATTTCTTACTGATGATTTAAAACAGTTATATATCGAGCGTTTTTCGTTGAAGAACGCTGAGACAATTTATAATTCTTATGATGTAAATCTAAGTAGCAATGATCAAGTATCTAGTAATGATGAAAACTTGGTAATTACATATTGTGGTAATTTAGATAATAAAAGATGGAAGGGCATTGTTGAAATTGCGGCGGTAATAAATTCAATCGATCGCAAATTCATCATCGACGTCTACGGTAAGTGTTTTGATGAAGATGGCATTTATGAACTCAGGAACAATATCGCGATTAGGTATCATGGTTTTGTTGCATACGATGAATACATCAAAATAACAAAATCCACCGATATTATTCTCTATACTGAATCGAACGATTTTTATTCTAGTATAGATTTGAAATATGCATTCTCAACAAAAATTCCTGACTCGCTTTTTACTGGTAAACCTTTTGTTTGCTATCTTCCAAAAGGACTATCGTCATCAAAGTATTTATTGGAAAATAAATGCGCGTATGTAAGCGACAATATTGAAGAATTAGGAAAACAGTTTAGACAGATTATTAATTCGAAGCACGAAAACAAAGAAATGAATATATACAAAAATAATGCAATATTAGTTTCTTCACTAAATCATGACCCTAGCAAAAACTCTGCAAAAATCGAACAACTAATTAGAAGCATAACTACCAAATCTTAAAATCTGCGACAGGATGATTTGTTATTCTTTTTTCTACTGGAGGTAACTCCATATAATTACCATAATGTGTTTTTAATACATTATCCCAATTAACCGGGACTAATACGTTCATATTTTCAAAAGACCACTCGATTCCGCTAGAGAAATCGGTTTTATTGAAAACTAGCTTAAATGAGAATAATCCACAAGCCAAATACTTACTCTTAGCATATTGGTGTCTGATCACAAATTCTTCCCTTTTTTTGGTCAATTCAGGAATTGATAAGTGATTATAAGGCATGGCGATTAAAAACTTAAAAAATCTTTTTAGTATTGATTCTTTTTCGTGAAGATTGAATTTCTTGTTAATCGGTATATTGTATCTATATATTTTCAGATTATAAAAGAATCTTTTTAGTCTTGATTCTGGAACTGAATTTAGAGGAAAAATATCCAAGAATATTCCGTGATTAATATTTGAATTCAATACCGACAATTCTAGAAAAACTGATTTGTTGTCTCTAATCTTAATAAACGGTAATAAATACTCTGGGTCAGTTTTGTGTGTCTGAATGAAATAATCAGGACCCATCTCTGTTCCAGTCATGTTTAATAGTTTATTATAATCATCTCGTGGCATGCAAACATCTATGTCGTCGTCCCAAGGAATGAACCCTTTGTGTCTAATGGCGCCTAGAAGAGAACCGCCAAACATGAAATATCTCAGCTTGTTTGCCTCGCAAAACGAAGTAAAAGCGTGAAGAATCTCTAGTTCTCTCTTTTTCAATTGCTCTGTTTCTAATGCTGTTAATATGTGAGATTTTTGATTTTCCATATTTATTATCTATATCTAATTATTTTTGCTGGAACACCGCCAACAATTGCGTTACTTGGAACATCTTTTGTAACTAGACAGCACGCGCCACATACTGCGCCATCTCCAATTACTACTCCCTTTAAGATTGTAACGTGATAGGCGATCCAAATGTCGTTACCAATTGTAACTTTCTTTTGAACCATTTTTTGACCGTGAAGTGGCATATTAGGCTCAATACCGTGGTCTGCATCGATGATATATAAGTGAGATGCGCAATTTACATATTCTCCAATCTCAACTCCGCCATCTTTGGATGCAAAAATTCTAGAATTAGACCCAATGCTAGAATGGTTGCCCAAAACAATTTTCCCGTCACCCCAAAGCAATGTGTTATATGAAATTCGACAATATTGTCCAAGAATAAGTTTTACTCTGTGTTTCTTCTTTACATTAAGACCAATATATGTGCCTTTTCTATATTTTACACCATGAAATAAGCACCAAAACAGTGCATGAATAAACCAAATGAGCGATCTAATTTTTCTTAAAATCCACATCATTCAACAAGTTCCTTCCATCTTTGAAACGTAAGTTTCCCATTCGGGGTAGAGAAATCAAAAAAGTAATAATTAACATAACTGCCAATTAATTTTGTTCCGTTCTCAAGTTCTACATGGAATGTACCATTGTGCGGATCACTTGCTAAAATGTAATAAGTTCCTTTGCCTGACTCTAATTCATTTCCTGAAGCCGAAATAGAATACTCCATGGTTTTATCAAACCTAACAATAAGCCAGCCTGTTAACTCCATACCGCTATAACCAGTATATGAACTTAATTTGCACCAATGCTCGGTGTACATTCGCTGTTCGGTATAAGAGGACATCGTACAAGAGGAAAGACTAGATGCTAATGCTAGCCCGATTAAAACTAATGCTCTTTTTTTCATCTTCGGCGTGACCTCCTTCTTTTAACTCGTCTTCATATAAAAACGGAACGATTATAATCACAAAGTTTTGTAGCATGACTATTGCAGAACCAGAAGCAATGATGTAAATGGATTCAAACATAGAATACGCTATCGCAGAGATAAACGTGATAAATACCATAAGTTTGATCTGCGAATAATGTTTTCCCATTTTTGTGAAAATCTGCCTTATAGCATAATAAAGTAAACATAAATAGGACATCAGTCCAATTAAACCAAAATTAGCTAAGACACATAAGAATCCATTATGGAATAACGACGAATTCAACGTTCCATCGATTAGTCTAAGTATTAGAGATGAGCACTCCTTTGAATAACCAAAGAATAGGTATGGCGACTTAAATAAGAAGGTCGATTCAGCCCATATGCGCATTCTGTCGTCTAGTGTATTAACAATTGACTGATTTAATTGATTGATTATCGAATCCAAATGTAGCTTTTCTCTAACGACTGGAACAAACGCTATTCCAACGGCTAAACCAGCTAGCGCTAAAGCAGAAATAGTCAAAATTATGGTCAATTTGCGGGTTTTTTTGTCTTTAAAACCAGCGATTAGTACATAGGATACGAATGTCAAAGCACTAACTACGAACGATGTTTTGCATAATGAAACAAGCAAAACAAGAAGAATTAGTGAAGCACTTATATACGTCATTACTCTAATATATTTTTTGCGTTCAACCGCTAAAACATAGCAAGCGGCTAAAATACCTTGGAATAAGAACATGCCTAAACCATTCTTGCTTTGGAAAGTTCCTGATATGTTGATGCTATAAATATTTGAGAAACTGCCGCTTAATAGAAGAGCGTAATCTCCTCTATCCATGACGAATGTTAAAGCGCACTCGACAACGCTAATTAGTAGCACTGCCTCCATTAAGTACAATAAACTTTTCTTGGTAAACATTGATTTTCCAAAGAATATTAGATAGAAGGCAAAGAATAAGTCAAAGATTGTATTGAATAGGCCGACAATTCTATCTTCAAGGCCGATATGTAAAGTACTTTCAACAATTACTTTATTGTAGTCAATGTAAAATGTCTGAGAAATTGTTTGAGGCACAATAAAAGCGCCAACCGCAAAGAATACTGCGTATAGGAAAAACGAAATAAAAATTGATAGTTGATACTTTTCCTTCCTTACGAACATGTAAACGACTACAAAAATTACAAAAAGCATAGAGACAACAATCCGATAAATTGCCGCAAAAGTACTAAGAGATAACCAATACATAAGAGTTTTATCGGCGCCGACAAAATATGGCACATAAACCAAAATAAAGTAGATTATAGGGGCAAATTGTCCTGCTTTTAATACGAAAGACGAGAATCGATTGTGGTTATTTTTCATAATTTTTCAATTCCCTCCTTCCTTTTATTAAAAACGCAA
Organism: Erysipelotrichaceae bacterium; assembly: GCA_034932745.1. Lineage (GTDB taxonomy): Bacteria > Bacillota_I > Bacilli_A > RFN20 > CAG-826 > JBAYST01. The sequence continues at coordinate 127,171 of JAYFOJ010000002.1, forward strand.
TTACCATAATTGATAATAAAGTTGTGATAAAAATAATCGTCGGGAAGAATGTAAACGATCCGAAGACTGCGCCATCGATTTTGCAGAAAGTATCAGTCAACAACGAACAAGCAAGTGCACTTATTGATAAAAGTAAGGACGCTATAAAGGCAAACGCTGATTTCGATTTAATCAATCTAGAGTCAATCATCTGCATAAAGACAACAAATAATCCAAATGTGGCAATAGTTAACATTATTGCAATGGTCAAAACAATAGCAGCGGCATTCGAATCGACCAAAACAAATGACAATAAGTAATAAGTAGCGATAGATGCAGTAAAAGCAATAGTAAGTAATATACCGACAATAATCTGCTTTTTGTCTTTAAAGAATTCATTGACGCCCTTCACTACATTTGAGCCAGCTTTTACATCTGTCGTAACAATTTTTAACTTTGGTAAAAATGTTGATATTTTTTGGTGTAAAAGTAAAAAATACTCGCGACAGTAGATTAAAGTAACAAGCGACAAAATAATGAATATAATGATATTTGCGGTTTGATCTCCATAGTAGAACACCGCAGTAGCGAAAGCATAAAACACTGCAAAATAGATAACACTTCGAATCTCGATTCGCATGTTTAGTTTCTTTCTGCAGAATATCATCGACATAGTAAACTCAACAATTGAGCCAACGGAATATCCGATACAAATTCCAATTAATCCCAATGAATTAACGGTTAATAGAACTATTAACAAGTTAAAACAAGCGGCCACAAATCTTGAAATTAACAGGTATTGCGTCTTCATTTCCGCTAAAAGCGAATTTGATAATAACCCATTACATATCGAGAAAAAGACCGAGACGTATAATATTGGAATTAAATTAAATGCCGATGCGTAATCTCCCTTAACTAATATTGGAAAGGCGACAAATATAACCGGAATGAATACAAAAGATATCGAAGCGGCGATTTTGAAGAATCGATTAATCCAAGTCGTGGATTGAACGATTCGCTCTTCTTTGCTTTCTATTGCGAAAGTAGTATCTCTCCACGCTAAAGCAAAAGCGTCAATTGCGACATTAATGAAAGCCATGAACTTTAGTGAAATGGAGAATATTCCAACGTAATTATCACCCATGAAGTGTGAAATAAGGGTCTTATCTACATCTTTTTCAAGAAATACGAATAATGACGATATGGCATATGGTAGAGAGAATTTAAACATGGATATAAATATCTCTTTAGAAAAGTTCTTAATCGATATGTATCGGAAAAACTTTGTGACGATGGTTAGTATCAATATTTGTGCTAAATTCCCGGCCATCAAAGCGAAGAAAAGAGCTTCTGATTGAAGTGAAAAAACATAGACACACATAATGCCTACGCTAACGTTCACTACGCTTGATGCCACTCCAGAAAGTGCGAAAGCGGCATTTTTATTTAATGATCTAGAAAAAGAAACAATCAAATTATTTATAGCATATGTAGATAAACAGATAACGATTAAGATAGCGGATTGTAAGTTGGCAAAAATATTAACAATAGTAAAACCGACAATCGCAGTAGTGATAACAGCTAAAACAAAGAAGAATCCAGTTGAGAATATCTTCTTTTTTGCATTGTCATCGTTTTTGTTTAGTGAAAAACGTAAAACGGCAGTCCATACTTCGATACATAAAAGTGACATTCCGTATACGATTATTGTGTTAGTCAAATCGTAATATCCGTAAGCATTGGTGTCAATTTTCGAAGTATAAATCGGCAAGCACAAAACAGAAACAATAAGCATTAAGGCTTTGCCTAGAAAATATATTATTGAATTTTTAGCTAATTTTTTACCGATTGCCATTAACTAAATATATTATAAAAATATATTATGAATGTCAATTTTATAATAGACGACTTTTCCCACTTTATTTCTTATTTTCAATTACTTTTCTTAATTGTGTACTACTTGTTCCTTCGGTATATGGAAAATAAATTATTTTCACGCCTTTGTCCTTAAAAAATTCTTCATATCGGTTGAATCTTTCGGTGCCTTTATAGTCTGAACCAACAAAAAGGTAATCATATTTTAAAACCGCCCAAGCATCAGAATCTTCTTTAAAAGCCTGAATTACTTCATCGACATAATCAATATGCTTTACAATTTCGCATCTCTCCTCAAATGAAATAAAAGTTTCCTTGCCTTTATGTGATGCGTCTTTATGAATGCCTACAACCAAATAATCGCAATGTTCCTTTGCTCTTCTTAATAAATTGAGATGACCAATATGAAACAAATCAAATGTTCCGCTTAAGTATCCGATCGTCTTATTTTCTGATATTTTACTTGTTGATCTTTTCATTTGCTCATTCCTTTATTTTTCGATTGAGATCGGTGGTTTGATACGTTTTTATTATTGAACATAGTAATTCTTTAATATCCTTATTATCTGTTAAATCAAAAACTTTTGAAATCTCCTGTATTTCTTCTTCTATCGGTTGAATCTGAGATTTTTCTTCGATAAAGATACGATTATTAGCGGTCTTTTGATGTTTTTTCTTATCGACAAGTAATTCTTCGTATAGTTTTTCACCAGGGCGCAAACCTGTCTCGATAATCTTGATGTCCTTGTATGGAATATATCCAGCCTGACGAATCAATTTCTCTGCCAAGGTAATAATTTTCACTGGTTCACCCATATCCAAGATAAAGATTTCGCCACCTTCTGCAAATAGTGAGCATTGCAATATTAAGCTGACTGCTTCAGGAATTGTCATGAAGTAGCGAATTATATTCTTGTCCGTAATTGTCACTGGACCACCGGCTTCGATCTGCTTTTTAAAAAGTGGAACAACTGAACCATTACTTCCTAAAACGTTTCCAAATCTAACAGCGGCATATTGTGTGTGCTTTGATTTATCAGAAAAATATTGAATGATCGTTTCTGCAAATCTCTTTGTTGCCCCCATTACATTTGTTGGGCGAACAGCTTTATCGGTTGAAACCAAAACCATTTTAGTTACTTTGTATTTATCTGCCAAAAAAGCAACATTATATGTGCCGATTACGTTAGTGCGAATTGCCTCTTGTGGAGAATCTTCCATAAGAGGAACGTGCTTGTATGCTGCCGCGTGATAAATATAGTCAGGACGATATTTTTCAAATACCTGCGTCATTCTTTGCAGATTATAAGTACTACCAATTAAAGTTACCAATTGAACATCATTAATCTTTTCTTCGCGAATCTTTCTAGTCAATTCCATTTGAATATCATATGTAGAGTTTTCGTATATATCGAATAAGACAAGGGTTTTCGGTTTTGCCATAAATATTTGTCTTACTAATTCGCTACCGATAGATCCACCGGCGCCAGTGACCAATACTGTCTTCCCGTTTAGCATTGGGAAAACGTCTGAATTATCTAGTTTTATTGGCTTTCTGCACAGTAATTCATCTAAATTGACATCCATAATACGTATATCGTTTGGGCCGCTCATTTCAGAAAGCAAAGGGGCTCTTTTTACTCTAACCGAGCACGATTCGAGAAAATGCAAAATTTCATCTAATTTTTCTGCGGTTAAATCACTAATAGCAATAATTACTTCTTCGACCTTGTGCCTATTTATAATCTTTGATACATCAGAAATTGGGCCTTCGACTGGAATATTAGAAAATGTTCCACCGATTTTATCTGGATTGTCGTCTACTAAAACAACGATATTGTTTTTGTTCATTTTATTTGAACGAGATTCATCGACAACAATCTTTGCGACAGCTCCAGCACCGATTACTAAAGTCCTAACATTATCGCGTTTGTTTAGCGAATTGATCATAGTTTTAACGACGCGAGCGGCGATTCTTATCGATGGGAAAATAAAGACAAGTGCTATCGTGGTTAAGATCCAAATCGAGAACGTTGGAGAAGGAATTATCTCATCAGGAACAAGTACGATGGCAATTAAGCCTAATACTTGAATAATGAGTGTGATAAAAGAAATTTTGACGGTTTCATATATGCCAAAATTACTCGTTATCATTTTATAAACTCTAAAAATAATAAATGCTAGAACAACCATAACGGCAACGCTAGCGATATATACAAAAATCCACATTAACTGTGTACTAGTTGAATGTCCGTCGATAATTTGTGAATAAAAAGCTAGGATTCCAATAAGAAAAACAACGACGATGTCGAGAAACGCGTATAGCGCACGAGCGAGGACAAATTTAGATGAGTGTGAATGTTTTTTCATAATATTTAATTGATTATATCAAATCACTGCAATTTTGTTTATATTTTTAAATTTCGGCTTTCTAAATTATAACATAAAACAAAAAACCTCTGCGCAAGAGGTTTAGTGTTATTTATTTGTCTTCTGGAATTGATTTTACTTCTGCGTCGATTATGGCATCATTTGAACTTAGTGTTTTACCTAATCTCGCTGCTCTTCTTGAAGCCTTTTCAGACTCTCGATCAAAGCGATGGGCAAAGACACTTAAGACAATGACGGCAATTACGACTCCTAGCGCAAGGGCGATTAAACCCCATTGAATAAATGTGAGAGGAGAATTAGCTTGCGCTACAGCTAGAGGATTGTCGATAGTTCTTACTGGAAGATAACTAGCAATAAGTCCTAGTATCATCAAAGCAATTCCACCTAAAGCGATAACGCCAGCAAGCGGATAAAAAACCCATTCAACCACTGTTAATTTGTTACCATTTTCATTCTTCATAAACTTCTCCTTTTAAGACTAAGCTTCTTCAACTTTATTGTTTTTTGCCATCTGTTCTTGGGCTAATGCAACCATTTCTTCAAAAACAGGTTTATAAGCTTCTTTCCAACCATCTTCAGCGGTTTTAATGTAAGCATCTAAGTGTTCAAAATTTAATTTGAATAATTCTTGGAAAGATTTTCCATCTCTTCTTTCACGACGACCTTCTGTCATTTCGATTAGTTCGATCGATTCATCTAATAAATCGAGAGTCTTGTTGTCAATAATATGGCAGTGTTGTCTAGAAAAACGAACATATCCAGAGTACTTACTAATTTCGTTTTGAACGATAAAATTACTCTGTGGCGTTGGCTTTCCCTTAGATTCAGACATAACTTTGTTAAACTCAGCAAATGATTTTTCTAAATCAATCATTACAAGTTTGTTTAATACGCTACGATATAAAGCTTCGTCAGTTACGACTAGCTTGGTGATAACATCTTCAGCTTCTTCGTGTTGTCTTGCGTAATTTAAGTAACTATATAGAATGTCTCTTAAAGTTTCTGTCAAACCAACGACGAAATCATAGATTTTAATGTGTTGGGTTTGGTCGACTCTAATTTGCTCTCCACTAGCAACTAAAACTGTTGATTCTGGACCATAGATTTCATTGATAAAAGATGTCATTTTGTCAAAAATCTCTTTTCCTTTTTCTCCGTTTTGATCGAGGAAATTACGAAAAGCAGATTTTTCTTTCAAGCTTTCTTCAAGTGCTGCTTTGCGCGCTTGGAAAACTGCAAGTGGGTGTTCACGGTTAATTGTAAATTCTAAAGTGTCGCGAACATTTAATAGGACGATGTAGAGATTGGCGATGTATCGGTTTGTGTTATTCATCATTATTCTCCTTTCCGAATACATATTTGTCTAACTGGTAGACGCGTGATATTTCGTGTTTCGCATATTTCTTCACGCTCGGATAGGCATGCGACATCACGAAGGAGTTCTCATTGAATTTCATGAACATTGAAATATCATTACCGCTATCTCCGACGACATATACATTTTCAGGAGAAGCATGGAGATAATCAATATAGGTCTCTATTGAATTTGCTTTGTTGCACCCACTAGGAGTGAGTTCAATAGCGATTCCAGCCCAGGAAGCTTCAATATCAGGGTACTTCTCTCTTAGGCGTTTATTGATTTCTTTACTAATTTTATTCTTTTTACGGCGAACACCAAAGAAAATCTTTGCGCCATATACTTCACCATCTTTTACTTCTTTATCAAAAATGTCGTTGTCGTAGACAAAGTCTTCGCGGTAAAAGCCGAAATAAAAACGATACCATTTCCCATAAAAACTCATAATCATTCTATTGACATCGCGATTGCTACAAATCAAGACTGGATATTTAGCGCTAGAGACAAGAAAGCCAAGCGGATTATAATCACGAGCAACATCATCTAAAATGACTTTAAGTTTTTCATTGTCGATAAACTTATGCTGAATCAATTCTCCTTCGACTGATATTTTGCAACCTGTCGAAGCGATATAATCGACTGGTCTTTCAATTTCTTTAATGACCTTTTTTACAAATGGTTCAGATCTAGAAGTTACTAAAACGACCCTATTTCCAGCGTCGATAAATTTACGTAAAAAAGCAATGTTTTTCTTGCTGACATATTTCTTGTGTTGCTTGGGATAAAAAAGTGTCCCGTCTAAATCACATGCTATTATTTTCGGTTTTGTCATAGACATGATTATCGCATAATCGAAAGCATTTTGAAAAGTTTTAATTACATTAAATCATTCAATAGATTTCAAAGACTCGACCATCGCTACTTTTCTTGTCTTATTTGCAACCCAAATATTAACGATTAAAGCTGTGCCAATCGTAATCAAAAATGAAATGACATATGTAAGTGGGTAAACCGTGTATAAGAATTCCACTAGAGGGGTTATATTAACCATTAGAACAAGTATCTCCATTGGCATTCCTAAAAGTAGACCAAAAGCTACACCTATTATTGTTAAAAACATGATTTCTAAAACTAGAGTTCTTGCAATTTCAGTTCTATTAAATCCAAGAACCTTTAAAGTTGCAATATCTCTAATTCGTTCTTTGTAATTTAGAAGCGCTAAATTATACAAGACGACGACCGCTAACAAAATGGCGAATATTTTAACCGTCAAAGTCATAAGTGAGATCGAGCTTATATAACGATTGACCAATTCGATATTCTCTGATCTTAATCTAATCGCGGAAATGCCTTCCACATGGCTAAGATTTGTCTTTACTGTGTCTTCTCCAACACTCTTATCAATCGACAGGCAAACGTTTGTCTTTATTTTAGATAATTCGCCGAATTGACTTATACTTCCGTCAATATATAGACCGTTTAAATAGAAACAATCCATTACGAAGCCGACTTCACCACTATAGTTCATCCCTAAAGTAGAAAAACTAATTAAGTCTCCAACTTTACAGCCAATTTCTCTAGCAACCTTTGTGGTAACAATTATTTTCCCTTCGAACTTGTAATCATTATCAAAGCGGAAATACTCCGATTCGTGCTCGACTACATAAGTAGATGTTTGAAATGATTTATTACCGTTTTTAACAGTAATAGGGAAAATTGAGAACTCTTCAGCTTTAGTTACACCAGACACACTCAATAATTCTTCTTTTTGTGATTGATTGTTCGAGTAATCACAAATGATATCGGCAGTATAGAAATTATTAAGATCGTGCTCTACACCATGATTCAAAGTATCATCGATACCAAATCCACAGACTAAAAGAGCAGTGCAGCCCATAACTCCGATAATAACCATTATTGATTTTGCGATATTGATTCTTATGTTTCGAAACGCCATATGAATAGAAAGAGCGCGTCCGCTTCTTTTCTTTTCTAAATCACGTTCTTTAGCCTTTATCATTTTAGGCACTGCAGGGCGCATTGATTGAGAAGGAGTTAGATTAACTTCTTTTCTCACCACTAAATACGCCACTAGAGCGCTTATGCCTAGGCAAACAATAGTAGAAAGAATTGTTTCAAGCCATGAAATCGTGTAGTTCATTGCAGGCAAACTATATAAGATTGCATACTTTTGATTCATAACTCCGGGCAATATAAATGGTCCTAAAATAACTCCGATAGCAATTCCGATTCCAACGACTATCATGATTAAGTTTAGATAATGCAAAGTGATTCTAGCTTTTGAAATTCCAAGAGCCTTCATCGTGCCGATTTGAATTCGATCTTTTAAAATGATTTGAGAAAGCGTGGTCAAAACGACAAGAATCGCAACCAAGAAGAAGACGATTGGAAAAATATACGCTAATTGTCTTGCTTGAACAATATCGCTTTGAACTGCAACGTTGCTCGGTAAATTATCAATACCGTTGCACATCAATAAATTATTTGACGTCTTATCTGTATAATATTTATTAATCTTTTCAATCGATGCACCGGCATTAATACCATTTCCGACTTTTGAAATATATTGATTTACCTTGAACGAATTGCAGATATTATCGACTACACTATCAAAAATATCGGTGGTGTTTAAGGCAATTCGCCAAAACAAATCTGCAGTATCTGTATATGCAAGTAATTGCGGTTTATCGTAATTAGATACCGATAGTTGTTTGATTCCATTAATTAGTAAATCGTAGTCTAAATAAAATGATGAAGCGTTAACAGCGGCAGACCTTACATTTTCTGGACATGTCATCGATCCTGTTATTTTAAAATTAAATGGTAAATAATTGTCTGCAAAGACATTCTGCTTATCTGCTTTTAAACATGTCGCAAAAACATCCGCGGCTGTTTTTTGTCTTAAAACATTCGCGACATCGGTAGGAATGTTAGGATTCGTTAAATAAGCCTCAGGTATGACTTTTATCGTTTTTAGAACATCTCTAAATGCAAAAAAAGAAATATTAACAGGAACAGATGCATAGTTTCCATTTTCATCTTTCCACGCTACGGATTCGCTTTGCGAAGAATTCGCATTATTCAACAATCTTTCATCGATAAGAAAGAAATCTGTTGTCGCTGTATTATCAGTAGTTGCAACTTTGTTAACGGTCGGTAGCTCTGAAGAAATAAGCGCTGTCGCATTGAAAGAATTAAGTTTCGACGAGATTGAATACCTAGTTTCGGTTTTTCCATCTACGCCAATAGCACTATTAATGTAATCTAAATCATTGGTATCTTCTTCGGTTACGGTCGTCCAAATATCAGCGACATTACCATCTTGATAGAGTTTGTTCACTCTACTTGCAAAAGATGCAGCGTTTGAAGTTAAACCAACATATAAGGTAACGGCAATTCCAGTTATTAGAATAACAGCGAGAAATTGTAGCCATGACTTAAATACGCTTCTTTTTAAAAGACGCGTCATTAAAACACTAGTTGTTTTTTTATCTTTTCTTACCATTTTATTTCTTCTGGATCCGTTGGATTTTCGTTGATAATATCTTTAACTATCTTGCCATCCGCAATTCCGATTACGCGATCTGCGACATCAGCTATCTTGGAATTGTGCGTCACTATAACAACTGTCTTATTAAAATTTTTAGACACTTCTTTCAGAAGTTTGATTATTTTACCGCCAGTTTTAGAATCTAGGGCACCAGTTGGTTCATCGCAAAGAAGGAGCGTTGGGTTTTTAACTATGGCTCTAGCGATTGCTACTCTTTGTTGTTCACCACCAGATAGTTGAGATGGAAAGTTGTTCTCTCTTCCTTCAAGACCGACTTCGGATAAAATATCTTTGCTTTTGAAAGCGGCGTCACTCAAACTTTCGGCTAACATTACATTCTCTAACGCTGTAAGATTTGGCATTAAATTATAAAATTGAAATACAAATCCGATTTCGGATCTTCTAAAATTGCCGAGTTTTTTATCAGAAAGATTGGATATTTCTTTGTCATTTACATAAAACTCGCCAGTACTAGCGCTATCCATTCCTCCGATGATATTTAATAGAGTTGATTTACCAGCACCACTAGGTCCAAGAATAACGACGAATTGACCGGCCTTTATCGAAAAGGTCACATTATCGAGTGCGATAACTTGTGAACTTTCATCATTTCCGTATACTTTCGATATTTTATCGAATACTACTTGATCCATACTAGTCCCTCTATTTTCCTAGTCTATTCTAACTCTTAATATAAAAAGCAAAAAGAAAAAGAGGACCGAAGTCCTCCTGTTCTTATAAAATTCTTTATTTTATATCGTTCTCGGCTTGGATTACTCCATAGCCTCCATCATTTCTTACATATACGACAGAGACACGGTCATCATCTTCATCTAAGTACAAGAAGAAGCTATGTCCTAAGGCATCCATTCTTGTTATTGCCTCATCAATAGACATTGGCGTGAGATAATAAGATTTTGCTCTTACGACAACATCGTCTTTTTTCTCGTCTTCTGCCTCGTCTTTGATTTCATCAAAAGCAATTGATTCCCCTAAAGAAATTTTGTTGTTGCTTCTGTCCATTCTGGTCTTTAGTTTTCTCATTTGACCTTCGAGTTTATCGATTGCTAAATCGACCGCTGCGTAGAGGTCTTGGTCTTCAACTTCCGCTCTTAACGTGATTGAAGTAATAAAAATGGTGATCTCGACTTTTGCACCGACTTTTTGGCTCGAAACAACGGCCCGGCATGTCGTTTTGTCGTCGATCAAAAAGTATTTGTCCATGCGAGAAAGCTTTTTCTTAATCGCAGTTTCAATACCTTTCGTCACCGGAATGTTTTTGCCGATAATTTGGTATTTCATATTATTCACTCCTTTCCAAATTATATTATCAAGAAGCCTAACTATATTATAACTGATGGAATTGCTAACACATACAAAAAAGCACCATAATTTTTGGTGCCTTTTTCTAGCTAATTTAGTTGATTTATATCAGTTTTTTGATTTCTTCAACTTTATCGAGTTTTTCCCATGGTAGTTCGACGTCAGGTCTGCCGAAATGTCCATAGTTAGAGATATCTGAGTATTTAAAGGATGGTTTTGTTAAAGCAAAATTCTTGATAATCATTCCAGGACGGCAATCAAAGACCTTTTCAATTACCTTTAAAATTGTTTGGTCTGAGTAATGCGCTGTATGGAATGTTTTAATGCTAATACTAATCGGCTCTGCCATACCTATTCCATAGGAAAGTTGCACTTCAAGACGGTCCGCTATTCCTGCAGCCACTAAGTTTTTAGCAATATATCTCGCCATATAAGTCGCTGAACGATCGACTTTGCTTGGATCTTTACCAGAGAACGATCCACCACCGTGTTCGGCGGCTCCTCCATAAGTATCAACGATGATTTTTCGACCAGTTAAACCAGTGTCGCCTTCTGGACCACCGATAACAAATCTTCCAGTTGGATTAATATAATATTTAAAATCTGTGTTTAAGCCAAATGATTGAGCAACTTTAATCATTATTTCTTCATGAATATACTTTTTGAATCTTTCGAGATCGACATCAGGGTTGTGCGAACAAGACATTAAGATGGTATCAATTTTGATGTTGTTAGCGTCGGTATAGTCGATGGTAACTTGAGATTTCATATCAGGTCTAGCACCCTTGAATTTGCCCTCTTTACGTAAATTAGAAGCCACTCTAACTAGTTTGTGCGCAATAGAAATTGGTAAAGGCATATAACCTTCGGTTTCTTTTGTTGCATAGCCAAACATGATGCCTTGATCTCCAGCCCCTTGATGTTCTGGACTATCTTTTTTAATTCCCATTGAAATATCTGGCGATTGTTCTTTCACCATATTGATAATTTTCACTGTGTGGTAATCCGTTCCTAACTCTGGAATTGAATACCCAATATCTTTTAAAACGTTTTTAACTATTTTGTCGTAATCGATTTTTGCCTTAGTAGTAATTTCGCCACCGATTACTATTGTGTTTCCAGTTGCGAAAACTTCGCACGCAACGCGTGAATCAGAATCATTAGATAATGCAGCATCTAGAATTGAATCAGCGATTTTATCGCAAAGTTTATCAGGATGGCCTTCCGCTACCGATTCGCTCGTAAATAAGATTTTGTTTTCCATTAATTATCCCCCTTAATTAATAAAAGCCTTCCCACTTAGGGAAAGCTTACATGTGCTTTCTTCGTCATCGTTCAGAGAGTGGGTCTCTGCTTGGGAGAGCACTTACTTGTTTCCAAGAGTTGCTACCGCATTTTCACATCCCATATAATGCAGTTCTTGATGAACTATATGTAGTTTACGTTAGTAATTTATTTAAATCAATAAATATCCTTTATAGATTTTAAAGCCTGTGCAATTTGATCAGGACAAGATGTATTGCCAGTTCTAGAACCATGACATTTTATACCATCTAATTTTTCAATTGCGGTTTTGATATTCATGCCTTTTAAAAGAATACAAATCCCTCGTAAATTGCCTTGGCAACCTCCGATTACCTCGATATCTTTTATGATTCCATTTTCGTGCTCAATTCTTATTTCTCTCGAACACGTGTTTTCTGGATGAAAAATAATCTTTGGCATTATTTTATAATCGTTCCATAAACAACGCCTGAACATCCAGCGGCATTGCTTTCATCGGTGTCGATATGCATCGCTAAAGAAAAATCGTTTCTCACTCTCACGACAACATCTTTAAAGATTAAAGATCTATCTTGCGTTTCGATTTCAACTTTAACAATTTCACCATTCTTGACTTTTAATTCCTCGGCATCTTTTTCCGTCATATGAATGTGGCGCTTAGCAATGATTAATCCTTCTTTTAATTCTAATTCACCCATTGGGCCAACTAGTTTAATTGGACCAGAATTAGCAACATCACCAGACTCGCGAATAGGCGCAACCGCACCTAAAGTTCTTGCATCTGTTAATGACACTTCGACTTGAGCCTGTTTTCTAAAAGGTCCAAGAATAGAAACGCCAGCAATTGTTTTTTTAGGACCGACTATGTCGAGTCTTGTGTTTGAAACAAATTGTCCTGGTTGAGATAATGGAGCGCGCGATGTCAATGTAGCATCTTTACCACATAATATCTTAAGTTGCTCTTCATTAAGATGAATGTGGCGTGCGCTTGTTTCGACTAATATTTTTTTCATATTAAACCTCGCTTAACGTTAGTTATTGTAGCAAATCAATAATGATATTTCATTATTTAAAGAATAAAATATAACCAAAATTCCGATTGAACTTGGTTAGACTATTGAAAATGTGTTTATAATTTAAAGATGAATATTGTCGATAAAAAGAAAAACAAGTGGCTCGAATTATTAAGGTTTGCGGCTTGCGGTTTAGTTTCAGCATTGATTGATTACATCATTTGTCAACTAATCGTTTTGGCTTTTTCTAACACAGGAATTGATAAATTTGTCATCACCGCCATTTCAACTGCCACCGGCTTCATCGTTAGCGTTATTGTCAACTATCTAATATCGACATTCTGGGTCTATCAAAATGTCAAAGATGAGAAAGCCGCAAAAACACCAAAATTCATTTTATTCTTTATTTTATTATCGATCGGCGCCTTGATTCTATCGGTCGGCGCGATGGAAATATGCAACCTTCTTACCGAGGCAATTTGGCATTTTAATGTCGTCGACGCTTCGATAATGGAATTAATTAAAAACTTTGGTTGGGGTTTCTTAAAAGAACAAGTTTTCTGGGCCTATATCGTTAGCTTCGGTATTAAAACTCTTGTTGGATTGGTATTTAATTATTTCACAAGAAAATATATATTGTATAAGGCTCCAAAGGAGTAGTACCTTAAAGAATTCTTGATATTCTTTGCGGTTTTGTTAAAATAACAAAGCATGCACGTGTGGCGGAATTGGTAGACGCGTACGTTTGAGGGGCGTATTGGGCAACCAGTGTGAGTTCGATTCTCATCTCGTGCACCATTAAAAAACTATCCACTGAAGGATAGTTTTTTTGTTGTTTAAATCTTAAATTATAAAGTCAAATCGCCTTTTTTAATCCAACCTTTTTTTCTAAATAGTAGGTCGATTAAGTATACTAGAACAAAGGGTAGAATAATTTGGAACACTCCAATAAATATTGTTGTTTGCCACCAAGGAGCGCCCGCTGTAGTCATTCCACTAACGGATGTAATTTGTCCAACAAATGCACATGTACCCATACCAGCACCAGAGGCATCGCATTGATAGCCGAGGATACCAACGATCGGTCCTAAAATAGCAGAGGCGATAATAGTAGGAAGCCAAATTACAGGTTTCTTAATAATGTTTTTAAACTGAATCATGCTTGTTCCGACTCCGACTCCAAGAGACTTACCGAAGCCATTATCGCGATATGATTGAACTGCAAAGCCAACCATTTGGCAACAGCATCCAACTAAAGCACAGGCTCCAGCTACTTTATCAACAGAGAATATAACTGCAATAGCAGCGCTACTGATTGGCAACGTTAAACAAATTCCCATCAATACAGAAATCACAAGGCCAGATAAGGCGATTAATGCTAAGTTATCTAGACCACTTATCGCTGAGAAAAGATTCTTAAATACTGTCGTAATAAAATAAACTGGTTGATTGATAATTAAAGTAACTACAAGGGCGATAACCGATGTCAATACCGGTACTAGAATAATATCTACTGGTGTCTTTTTTCTAAGAATAAGTTTCACCAACAGTAAAGAAATAACAACAACTAGATATATGGTTAATGGGTCACCGATTTTAAAGCCATAGGTATAGCTCCAGGCAAAACCATCTGTTCCTTTAGACATATAAGAAGCAATAAAACCACTAACGGCGCCAGAAATAAGCTTTAAACCATCCATTTTCATCGCATAGGCTACGCCGATACCAATTCCAAATCCTGTTGCAAACTTAAGAGCTGTAGCAAGAGCAGTTAATGTCGTATAAGTTCCGAGCAAACCATCGTTTCCGGCTACATTGAATGGTAAGGCAATAGTACCGATTATCGTGCCAATAATTAGTGTGGCAAATAAACCTAACGCCATTCCATTAGTCGTCGACATAAAGAAGTCTTTTATCCTTTTAGTTGTCGACATAAAGAAGTCTTTTATCTTTGAAGATTTCTTGATTTTCATTGTTTCTTCCATATTAGTCCCCCTAACCCCACGCAAAAATACTAATTAAAATATGTTATTTTAGCAATTAAAAAAGGGTAAACATCAATTAAAGGCTAGCAGAAGTAAAGGATTTTTCGGTTACTGATAAAGTAGTTTCAAATCAAAGTATTGAAAAAGACAACAAATAATATACAATTTATATGCCTATATTGGAGGATTACTTTATGTCAAAACTAAAAGACAAGATAAGTAGTGTCGTATTCTTGTGGATCGGAGCCGGCTTGGCTATTATCGCAATGATTATGATTGGTGTCCCTGCTATTGAAGTCGATGGTACCAAAAACAGTGGACAGATTTTCTGGGATTTTGTTCCAACTTTTAAAGGTGTGTGGCCAATGTTTGTCGGCTATATGCTAGTTCTAGTAGCAGGATTATTAATGGCGGTTATCGCCATTCCAACTTTCCAGCCTTCGGCAAGCGTCGAAAAGATTGTCTTAATTATCGCTGGCGCCATGTTGGTTTTAGGTATTGTTCTAATCTGCTTATTTAAAGTGATATTCGTCGCAATAAATGGTTGGGCATCTGGTTATAGTGATGTTCTATCTTTATACCCTGGTCCATTTATCGCTGCCGGTTTAGCCTTCCTCGCACTTGGATGCGATATTACCGCTCTAGCGTTAGATTGGTAGATATTATTGAAAACAAAAAGCACCTCGCTAATGAGGTGCTTTTATTTTACATTTTAGAATCGTCAAACTCTTCGAGAACTTTCGCAACTGGTCTTAAGACCTTTTTCACATTGCCGTCTTCAAACGGATTGCGTAAATGGTTCTTCTTTAGTAAACCAACGAATGGAAGTTTACCACCGAATTTACATAGTTTTACGTATTTCTTCCAAGCCTTCTCTTGGTTCTTTCTCATTTCGACAAAGAACTGCATTGCAGCTACTTGAGCTAGAGTGTAATCGATGTAATAGAAAGGTGAACCAAAGACGTGTGATTGTCTCATCCAATATGCGCCTTTAGCAAACGTTGGGCAATCGACCCATTTCTTGTGTGGAGTATAAGCTTTTTCGATTTCGCTAAACTTTGCACATCTTTCTAAATGAGTAGCATTTGGATTTTCGTATACCCAGTGTTGGAATTCATCAATGGTAATACCATATGGCAAGAATTCAACCGCACCTTCTAGATGTGAGAAGCAATACTTTTCGGCATCTTTTTTGAAGAAACCATCCATGTATGGCCAAGCAAAGAATTCCATAGACATCGAATGAATTTCGCAAGATTCAAGAGTTGGACTACGATATTCTGGGATTTTAATGTCCGCTGATAAATATCCTTGTAAAGCGTGTCCGACTTCGTGAGTAAGAACGTTAACATCTCCTTCGGTACCATTGAAGTTCGAGAAGATGAAAGGGGCTTTGTATCTTGGCATATAGGTCATATATCCGCCAGGTGCTTTGCCTTTTCTTGCATCGAGATCCATTAAATGATTGTCGAGCATGAAGTGGAAGAACTCGCTGGTTTCTTTTGACATATCGTCGTACATTTTAGTCGCAACCTTGACGAGATAATCGCTGTCTCCAGCTGGTTTTGGATTGCCGGTTAAGAATGATAAATTGAAATCATATGTCGCCATATCTTTCATTTTCATGCCCAAACGTTTGGCCTGTCTTTTATAAAGCTTTTGTGACAAAGGAACAGCGGTTTCGGCGATTTGAGCACGATAGTTTTTAACCATCTTGGCGTCATAGTCGCAGCGACCTAAACGCAAATATCCAAGTTCGACGAAGTTTTTAAATCCTAATTTTTTCGCCATATTATTTCTTAAATGAACTAGTTCATCATAAATACGCGAAATATCTTTTTCATTTTCACCAAACCACTTATCGAGAGCGACACTTGCGTCGTGTCTAGTAGTGCGGTCTTTATCGGTCGTGTATTTTCCAATTTGCGAAAGATTTAGTTTTTCTCCTCTAAATTCGATTTGAGCAGAACCCAATACTTTGTTATATTCACTCGATAGTTTGTTTTCTTGCACTAATTCAGGAATAATCTTTTCATCAAATGCTTTTAAGCTATTTTCAATCATTTGGAAGTAGTAATCACCGAATTTCTCTTTTAAATCCTTTTTAAAAGGAACTTTAACAATGATCTTATTCCATTTATTGACGAGTCCAGAAATCATTGGTGAAATTTCATCCACTCTATCCTGTGCTTTTTGATAAATAGGATCTTGTGTATTAAGGGAATAACGAATAGAGATGATCGTGACATCAGTACTCAAATCATCCATGTATCGATTGAATCGACGGATAACTGGTAAACCCTTTTTTACTGTTTTGCATTCTTCTAAATCGGCGATGAATTTACCGATTTTCTTTTCCACTCTTTTTAAGGATGGAACTCTTAAAGGATATTCTTCAAATTTCATATTCTTTTACCTACCTCTTTCTTATTTGTGAATTATTAATGAGCCTTCAGTCATTTCTAAAGGCTTCTTGTCACCTAATAAATCAATGATTGTCGGAGCAATGTTGGCTAGTTTACCACCATTTTGTTCTAAGGCAATATCAGTTCTGCTGATGCAGAAAGGAACTTTATTGGTTGTATGAGCGGTAAATGGATGTCCTTGCTCATCAAGAATTTCTTCTGCGTTTCCGTGATCTGCTGTAACCATTAAGGTTCCACCATTTTGCTCAACCCACTTTATCAATGAGCCAACGCATTCATCGACTACTTCGACCGCTTTTACCACCGCATCGTGGACGGCCGTATGACCGACCATGTCGCAGTTAGCAAAATTGACGATAACGACATCTAAATATTTCTTGTCCAGTTCAGCAATTAAAGCATCTCTTACTTTAAACGCAGACATTTCTGGTTGCATATCATAGGTCGCAACTTTTGGAGAATTAATAAGAATTCTCTTACAGTTTTTTAACTCTGGTCTTTCGACGCCGTCAAAATTCATAGTTCCGTCGAAGAAGAATGTGACGTGAGCATATTTTTCTGTTTCCGCGATTCTCAATTGCTTGTAACCATGATCAGCTAAGAAAACACCTAAAATGTTATCTAATTTCGGTAAAGCAAAAGCGATTTCGCCTTTGACGGAATCAGCATACTTCATCGTACAAACGTAGAAGATATTTTTCAAAATATGAGCAGGAACATATGGCTTATATGCTAAAGTTCCATCATCTTTTTTAGCAGGATTTTCATAGAAATGTGGATTTGTTAAGATGGTCGAAATTTGAATAGCGCGGTCTGGACGATAATTCATGAAAATAATCGAATCGTTATCTTGAATTCTTCCGTCGACATTAGCGTTATATGTTGGAATCAAAAACTCGTCGCTTGCGTCCTTACCAGTGGTTGGTAAATAGGCATATTGATCTTTTAGAAATTGATGGAAGTCTGTGAATGATGGGCCATCGTGATCGACCATCATTCGATAGGCCTTATCGACGCGATCCATATTTTTATCGCGGTCCATAACATAGTATCTACCGCCAATATCGGCAATGTGTCCGAAATGGAGTTCGTCCATTAGTTTTTGTAAACGATCTAAATACTTAACGCCATCTTGTGGGCCAACGTCTCTTCCGTCCATAAAGCAATGCAGAAATACATCTTTCATTCCTTGCATTTTTGCCATTTTTATCATTGCTTCAATATGAGAAATATGAGAGTGAACTCCACCATCGCTTACCAAAGCAAAAATATGTAATTTAGAATTGTTTTGTTTTGCATGTTCAATAGCGTGAATATAGTGCTGATTTTCAAAGAAAACACCATCTTTAATTGCCTTATTTATTAATGTTAACGATTGATAAACAATGCGACCAGCACCAATGTTTAAATGTCCAACTTCGGAGTTGCCCATTTGTCCTTCTGGTAATCCGACCGCTTCCCCAGAAGCTTCAATTGTCGTGAAGGCATATTTCTTAAAGAAATAGTCTAAGTTTGGTTTTTTGGCTTCTAAAACAGCGTTACCATATGAACTTTTTCTTAGTCCATATCCGTCCATGATACATAAGATAATCGGTTTATTTTTCATTTTATTTACCTCGATTGCTTTTATATATTATAAAAAAGCGCTCCTATAAACAATAGCAACGCTCAAGAAATGATATCTTTATTTTCAGTTTTATTAAGTAAAAATATATATCCGTATGGCTTAAAACGAATCCAGTAATTATACCCAATTACGTCAGCGTTATAAGTGGCTACCAAGAATCTAAATTGTTCATCGAGAGATATGAGCAAAGATGAGGCCAATTTATACTCTTCATTCTTCTTAAAATCGACACTCTTATTTGCAATACTAAGTAGTTCTTGTTTAACATACGATAATGTTTCGCGAGATTTCTTCGACTCTGTAGAGTATATTCTTTCAAAACTGTTCACGTCGATATCCCTTAAAAGAACTAGATATTTTGGGTCTAATTTTAGCCCGTTTTTTTCAATTATTTCAACGAGGTTAATCAAAGCCTCTTTCTTTTGATTTAAAACGATGACAATTGCTCTACTGTGCTCGTTCAATTTTCTTTTAAAAGTTACGACAAAACCAAGCGTGATCATTAATCCAAAGACATAGACCAACGCGATAATGCCAACTACGAGTATTAGAATAGTGTACCAATTCATATTTTTCCTAGGCGATAGTATTCTAGCACATTCAAACAAATGAATGGATGTAATAAATCCTAATTTCGCAATGTTTGACTAATATTATCTTACTATGATAATATTGCGTAGAGGTAATTAAATAAATGGCAAAACCAATTGTGGCTATTATGTACGATTTCGATAAAACACTATCGACAACCGACATGCAAAATTATACTTTTATTCCAAACCTTGGAATGACTCCGCAAGAATTCTGGGGAGGAACCACTGTCTTCTCTGAAAAAACAGGTGTTGAAAGAATACTTTCATACATGTATATGATGATTCTCGAGGCAAGAAAAAAAGGTATAAAGTTAACAAGGGAATATCTCAACTCGTGTGGTAAGAATATCAAATTCTTCCCAGGAGTTAGTACATGGTTTAAACGTATTAATGAATACGCTGAAGAAAAAGGCGTGAAAGTCGAACACTATTTAGTTTCTAGTGGAACTAAAGAAATCATCGACGGATGTTCAATTATCGATGAGTTTACCGCTGCTTACGGGTGTGAATACTACTACGATGAAAGCGGCGAACCTGTATGGCCAAAGTATGCTATTAACTACACACAAAAAACTCAATTCTTTTTTAGAATTGCAAAGGGTGTGGCTAACATCAACGACGATAACTCGGTCAATGAAAAAACACCAAATCTTCGTATTCCTTATCGCAATATAGTCTATCTAGGAGACGGAATGACTGACATCGCTTGTATGACACTCGTTAAGAAAAACGGCGGTCGTTCAATTGCGGTTTATCCTGAAAAAGAAATCGATAAAGTTAAAAAGCTTTATGACGACGGACGTGTTAGTTTTATATGCCGTTCTGATTATTTAGCTGGTTCTGATCTTGAAAAAGTGATGCACTTAATTATCGATAGCATCGCAACCTATAACGAAATCGAAAAGAAACAAGAAGCACTAGCGTCCAAATAGATTGAAGGTAGTACTTACTACCTTTTATATTAAGGAGACCTTATGAGTAGCAACTATCAGACAAACGACATCATCAAAGTGAAAATTACCGATACAAAACCTTATGCCGCTTTTGTGGTAGCAGAAGACGGAAGAAAAGGACTTTTGCACATTTCTGAAATATCGGATAATTTCATTAGAGATATCGAGAAATTTGTTTCAAAAGGTGATGAAGTAAATGTCAAGATTCTTGAAATCGATGGAAAAGATGGGTTTCTAAGAGTGTCTTTTAAACAGGTTCCCGATGATAAAAAACTTACCACCCATCATAATGGAAGGAGATTTCCAGAAATCGATGAAGACGATTTTAAACCTCTATCCGAACATTTAGATGATTGGATAAAAGACGCTAAACACAAAATGGAGGACTCGCGTAAATGATAAAACTCGATTTGAAAAACGCATTGAATGAAAAAGAAATTTTGAAATATCAAGACAAAGTAAAACAGATAAATGAAGTAATTGAGAAAAAAACTGGTCTTGGAAATGATTTTTTAGGTTGGGTAAATTACGCAGAAATAATCGATAAAACTGAATTAGAAAGAATTGTTAAATGTTCCGAATATGTTCGCAATAATTTCGATATTTTGGTCGTTTGCGGAATTGGCGGTAGTTATTTAGGCGCAAGAGCTGCCATTGAGGCTTTAAACGGTCTATATTCAAAAGATAAACTTGAAATAGTATATTTAGGCAATACTTTTTCCCCTAATTACACCGCGCAAGTTATCGACTATCTAAAAGATAAGAAGTTCGCAATTAATGTAATTTCTAAAAGTGGTACAACCACCGAAACATCGATTGCTTTTAGATTGCTAAAAGATTTATTAGAAAAACAAGTTGGTAAAGAAAAAGCAAGACGAGCAATTTTTGCGACAACCGATAAAAAAAGTGGAGCATTAAGAAACCTAGCTAACATCGAGGGCTACGAAACATTTGTTTTGCCTGATGATGTCGGCGGGCGTTATTCAATTTTTACTCCAGTTGGATTATTTCCACTAGCTTGCGCAGGACGAGATATTAAAATGTTTCTTTCAGGCGCAAATGAGGGCAAGCTGAGATACTCGAACCCGACACTTAAAGAAAACGCGTGCTATATGTATGCTTGCGCGCGAGACTATATGCTCGTTCACGAAAGGAAAAGCGTTGAACTGTTTGTCCAATACGAACCTCATTTAACTCAAATATCGGAATGGCTTAAACAGTTATTCGCTGAAAGCGAAGGTAAGGACAAAAAAGGTCTTTTACCAGATTCAGTATCTTTTTCAACTGATCTCCACTCACTTGGTCAATTCATTCAAGATGGCACTCCGCTATTGTTTGAAACTATATTGAGAATTAAAAAGTCTAGTATCGATATAAAAATTCCTCACGATAAAGATGATTTAGATGGTCTAAATTATTTAGAGAATAAAGAATTATCTTATGTTAATGAGAAGGCGTTTCTTGGAACTTTAAAAGCTCACCACGACGATGGAGGCGTTCCTTGTATTATCATTGAAGTCGACGAATTAAACGAAAATAGTTTAGGCGAGTTATTATATTTCTTTATGCGAGCATGCGCGATGAGCGCCTATTTATTAAATGTTAATCCATTCAATCAACCAGGCGTAGAAATTTATAAGAAAAACATGTTCCATTTATTAGGTAAAAAAGGTTACTAGTTTTTCCTAGTTTTATAACGACTTTACACGTTTATTTACCCATCAAATATTTCATTGACTTGAAATATATCAAATGATATATTATTTAAGCGCATGACAACCAACAGGGATGCTTAGCTCAGTTGGGAGAGCATCGCCTTTACACGGCGGAGGTCGGGGGTTCGAGCCCCTCAGCATCCACCACCTAAGTTTATACGGAGGGGTAGCGAAGTGGCTAAACGCGGTTGACTGTAAATCAACTCCTTCGGGTTCGGCGGTTCGAATCTGCCCCCCTCCACCACCAATTTGGGGTGTAGCCAAGCGGTAAGGCAACAGACTTTGACTCTGTCATCTCGCTGGTTCGATCCCAGCCACCCCAGCCACGCACACACCCTCCAACCAAATCTCCCGTTAGCTCAGTCGGTAGAGCACTTGACTTTTAATCACGGGGTCAGAAGTTCGAATCTTCTACGGGAGACCAATTTGTTTAGCCCAGGTGGCGAAACAGGTAGACGCACAGGACTTAAAATCCTGGGGGAGTTAAATCCCATACCGGTTCGATTCCGGTCCCGGGCACCAGCCTTACTTAGTTGGGGCATAGCCAAGTGGTAAGGCAGCGGGCTCTGAACTCGCCAGCCCTGGTTCGAATCCAGGTGCCCCAGCCACTTGTAATAAAAAAACATCCTAACGGGTGTTTTTTGTTTTTTATAATTTAGTTCTAAGGGATATGTCTGATTTTCCTTTAGCGACTTCGATTTTAAATTCTTTTAATTGATCGATGAATGCTTTGGCACTTTTTGCCTCGGTTTTTGGATAAAACAATATAAGACTATTATTACCATCTTTACTCGTAACGCTTAATCGATGATAATTCTTTAACTCTCGTCTACCGAGGAGCCTTTCATCGACCACGTAACCGACATCGGTCAAAGAAATAGTGGCCCGTGCCTTATGATGTTTTATGCCCGTAGAGGATTCGACGGAATTTATTATCATATCGTCAAAGACGATAATGTTGTCTGCTGTTAGCATCATGGCAGCCTTATGGTAAAGCTCTTTTGGTGAAAATTTCATTAGTCCAAAAGTAATAACCAGTCCTAATTCTTGCGAATCAATTTTTGTTTCCATGAGTTTATATTATCATTTTTTAATCATCTTTAATTACAATTAAAGTAAAGTTTGATATAATCAACTCGCTTATGGAAGATATTGAAAAACTTATAGTTGCAACGCTTGATAAAATTAGACCGTTTCTCCAACGCGATGGCGGAGATATCGAATTTTTGTCATTTCAAGATGGAATAGTTCGCGTAAGAATGCATGGAGCCTGTCAAGGATGTTCGTTAATTGATACGACATTAAAAGACACGATTGAAGTTATTCTAACCGAAGAAGTGCCAGGTGTAATTGAAGTAAGAAATGAAGAATAAAAGCCGAGAGTTAATTCTCGGCTTTTTAATTTCTTATAATAAGATGTTTTCTTTGCGATTGCAGACGATATATCCCTTTCGGTTATATACATCTTCGCGGTTATAGGTAAGCTTTTTGCCATCTGGTTCGACAAATATTCCGCCCGCTTCTTCGACGATGATGTCACTTGCGGCGGTATCCCATTCTTTCGTTCCTGCCGACATGCGATATGTAATTTCCGCTAAACCGTGAGCGATTCGACATGGTTTAATTGCTGAACCAAACTTCTCGACATGTTTAATTCTATCTTTGTATTTTTCAATCAATGCTCTTTCGGCGTCGTTAGAATGGAAAACGCTAGTTAAAACGGTCAAATCTTTTAATTTTTCATTCACATGTATTTTAGTTGGAATGTCGTTTTTAACATAAAATGCGCCAACTCCGCGTGCCGCGAAAT
This sequence comes from Erysipelotrichaceae bacterium, assembly GCA_034932745.1. Lineage (GTDB taxonomy): Bacteria > Bacillota_I > Bacilli_A > RFN20 > CAG-826 > JBAYST01. The sequence continues at coordinate 151,073 of JAYFOJ010000002.1, forward strand.
ACATTTCGTTTTTAGCGGGGATAACAACCACTCCCACCACTATTTGGTGTTTATATGATAAAGCAATGTTGGTGGTAAATTCGTCATCTTTAGCAACAAAGTCTTTTGTTCCGTCGACTGGATCAATAATCCAAACTAGATCGTTTTTTAGTCTATCTTTATTGTCTTCGCTTTCTTCGGTTAAAAAAGCATGGGAAGGAAACTCCTTGGCTAAATAATCTTTGATCATTTTATCTGCAAGTTTATCAGCTTCCGTAACTGGAGAATTATCGGATTTAATTTCGACATCAAAGCCTTTTTTATATATCTCCATGATTTTAACGCTTGCTCTTTTGCCAGCTTCAATCGCAGCTAGTAGTTCTTTTTCCCACATCTTATTTACCTCCGTTATTAATAATTGCATCATTTAAGTCTTTAACTATTTTATCAATTAATTCATATGAAAACTCGCAAGATGATATTCCGGCAGCATTGGCATGTCCACCACCACCATATTTCAAGGCAATTGGCTGAACTGGAACATTACCGCTTCTTAGTTCGACTCTCATTTTTCCGTTTCCTAAGTCGAGGAAAAACGCCCAAATTGGATATCCTTTGATATTACTTAAAAGATTTACCGATCCAGCGGCCTCATTTGAAGTCATGTTAAAGTGTTTAATCGTTTTATCTTCTAAAACTAGATAAATTACGCCATCTTTTGTCTTTTTATAGTTGGAATAAATAAAACCTTTTAAAGCAATTGCGCTTTCTTCGGTTTGATACATTAAGTTATATAGCGATTTCGTATCTACACCATATTTAACTAACTTCGAGGCGGTAATAAATGACCGAGCATCTTGTTCTAAGAACAAAAATCTACCAGTATCCATCACTAAGCCAACAAACAGAGCCTCCGCTCCATTTTTTGTTAATTTCATTTTTGACTCTTCGACAAACTCGAGAATGAGTTGAGCGGAACTAGAAGATGTCGTGTCTTTGACCTCAATACCCTCTTTAAATTCAGACGGTGAAATATGGTGATCAATTTTAACGAAATCTTTAGCTAGACTAATTCTCTTATCTTCTGCACGAGAGATAATGTTGAAGTCAACAACAAAGGCTAATGAATTTTCAATAATCTTATCGCTTACTCGATCCATTTTACCAAGGCGATTAAATAAATATGGAAGTCCTGTTCCGATTGCATAGACTTTTTTATTTGGCCAAGTGCTGATGATGGCATCTTTAAGACCAATTTCGGATCCATAACAATCGCCATCTGGATTTTCATGTCCGAAAATGACTATACTGTTGGCTTTTTCAATTTTGTCGTAAATTTTTTCAAACATGCTTTTCTCCATTCAATATAAAAGCCTCATTAGAGGCTTATATTAATAACGCTCCGCGGTGCCTTCTTCGGCATCTTGGTCTTCTTCTTGTTTTACTTCGTCGACGGCCGTCGGCTCTTTAACAGCGAATACTTCTTCGTATTCCTCTTCTTCCTCGTCCTCTTCTTCCTCTTCTTCAACTTCGCTATAAACATCGTTCATATCGATGTGAACTTTGTCAAAGGTGTGTTTAGAACGTAAATCCCAAACATTATCTCCTAAGTCAACGAAACGACCATCGAGCATAAGGTTCGTGTAAAACCTTGCTACTTTTGCTTCAGCCTCACTATCAGAAAGGTCTAAAGTTTTTACGATGTGATTCCAAATGTCTGAAAACGAAACTTCGTTTTTTTGCTCTACGACATAGTCGTAAGCGATGTCTAACATTGATTTTGTCATATAAATCCTCCGATTACATTTTGTTAGGAGCATTAACTCCAATTAAATCTAAAGCGTTATTCATAACGATTCTTGCTGCTTCAGATAGAGCAAGTCGATTGCTCGTTAATGTTATATTATCTTTATCAATAATTCGACATGCAGTATAAAAAGAGTGAACTGATGTGGCTAATTTTTGTATATAGTTAGTAATAATCGCTGGCTCTTTTTTGTTTGCAGCATCTTGAATTACGTTTGGATAATCGACTAAAACTTTAACAAGATCCATTTCCGCTGACTCTTTTAACAAAGAACCGCTTTGATCTAGTGGTATATCTTTCGCTTGTTCTAATACACTAGTTAATCTAGCGTAAGCATATTGAGCATAGTAGACAGGATTAGAGTTTGATTGTTCGCGCGCCAAGTCAATATTGAAGTCTAGATGTGCGCTTGCGCTTCTTGCGACAAAGAAATATCTAACAGCGTCGACACCAACTTCTTCACATAGTTCGCGTAAAGTTATTGTGTTGCCAGTTCGCTTTGATAATTTGACCTCTTCGCCGTTTTGGAAAATCCGTACCATCTGAATTAATTCGATGTCCAAAACGTCTTCTTTATATCCGTGCATCATTAACGCTGATTTCATGCGATTAATGTATCCGTGATGATCTGCACCTAATACATCGATTAACGAATCAAAACCGCGAGACAATTTGTTAACATGATAGACAATATCTGGCAAAAAATAAGTGTATTCACCGTTAGATTTAACGATAACTCGATCTTTATCATCCACAAAATCGGTTGTTCTTAAGACGATAGCGTCGCCATCTTTATATGTATGATTTTTAAGAAAATCAATTTCTTTAAGCACCGCATCATTCGCTCGTACTTTTGTTTCGTAAGAGTATACATCGAATTTTACTCTAAAGAGTTCCAAGTCTTTATTAATCTTTTTGAGTTCTTCATCCATTCCAAAAGTCTTGAAGAATTTCAAGGCATTTTTATTATCTAAAAATTTGTCTCCGTGAAGTTTTTTAATGTGCTTAGCAATTTCAATTATATCTGCTCCATGGTACATGTTATCGCCAATAGTCACATCGCGACCAAATAATTCCTGATATCGAGCTTCAATTGATAGGGCAAGATTGTCGATTTGATTGCCAGCATCATTAAGGTAATACTCACGAGTTACATCGTTACCGGCTTTCTTTAAAATTCTTGCTAAAGAATCGCCAATAGCGGCATTTCTAGCATGTCCAAGGTGCAAATCACCAGTCGGATTAGCCGAGACAAATTCAACATTGATTCTATTGTTTTTGTTCTCGCCATTACCGTAGGCAATCCCATCGTTGATAATTTTAGAAATAACGCTAACCAAGGAATCCTTTTTCACAAAAAAATTAATGAAACCAGGACCAGCGATTTCAATTTTATCTAAACCAGAAGTTTCTATTTGTTCAACAATCAAAGAGGCGCTTTCACGAGGATTCTTCTTTAACAAAGATGAAAACTTTAAAGCTGCATTCGTGGCATAGTCGCCATGACTCTTATCTTTTGAACATTCAATTACAATTGCTTCGCTATCGATTTCAATTCCTAGTTTGGCAAATGCTTTTTTAATTTTTTCTTTAAGAATTAATTCAACACTCATGGTTTATCCTATTTTCAATCATTACATTATACTTGTATAAAATCATAAATCAATAAAACACTTTAGGCTTTTCTTAAAAGAACAATTGCGGAAGCTTCAACCGCTTCTTTTTTACCCACTTCTCCTAGACCTTCATTGGTCCCTGCGGTAATAGAAACATTTTCAATGTTAGTTTCTAATAATTGTGCAATATTATTTCTCATCTTTTCAATATGAGCAGCTAATTTAGGTGTTTCGAGCAAAATGTGAATATCGATGTTCCCTAGACAATAATGTTTTTCTTTCATCAAACCAACAATTTTCTGAACAATAATTGCACTATCAATGCCTTCAATACTAGAGTCTAATGGAGGAAAATATTTACCCAAATCACCAAGAGCCAAGGCGCCAAGTATAGCTTCAGAAACGGCATGGAAAACGACATCTCCGTCGCTATGAGCAAGTTCACCTACTGGCGAAGGAATAACAACACCAGCTAAAATAAGCTTTCGTCCTTTGACTAAGCGATGAATATCTTTTGAAAATCCAATTCTATCCATAATTAAACATTAAACCTAAAGAACATTATATCTCCGTCCTTAGGCAAATAATCCTTTCCTTCACTTCTAAGTTTGCCAGCTTCTTTTACTGCAGCTTCGCTTTTTAACTCGTGAATTGCTTCATAGGAATATACTTCTGCTCTAATGAAACCCTTTTGAAAATCCGTGTGTATGACTCCGGCACATTCTGGTGCGCTCATTCCGCTAATAAAAGTCCATGCTCTGCATTCGTCTTCTCCAACCGTAAAAAATGTCGATAAATTTAGCAGTTTGTAGGCTGCTTTAATTACTAAATCGAGACCGGATTCTTTTACACCTAAAGATGATAAGTACTCGGCTTTTTCATCTGTTGGTAATTCGGACAATTCGCTTTCTATTTCACAACTAACAGGAATTACTTGTATATTTTCCTTGCTAGCGTAGTGCAAAAGTTTTTGATAATGCTTTGCGGAATCTAAACTATTTAGTTCATCTTCTCCGACATTTGCAACATACATAATAGGCTTGTTCGTTAGAAGAAAATAGTTACTAGCAATATACTTTTTTTGTTCTGATGTTAAGTTGAGATTTCTAACCGGTATTCCGTTTTCTAATCCAGATTTCACAATGCTCAAAATTCCCACTTCTTGAATAGAGTCTTTATCTTTTGCTACTCTAGCCTTAGTTTCGACTTTTCCATAACGATTAGAAACGGTTTCCAAATCTGCTAAACAGAGTTCGATATTAATTATTTCGACATCGCGAATTGGGTCGACGGAATTTTCGACGTGAATGATGTCGGAATTTTCAAAACATCTAACCACTTCTACGATAGCATCACATTCACGAATGTGGGCCAAGAATTGATTTCCTAGACCTTCGCCTTTTGACGCGCCTTTTACTAAACCAGCAATGTCGTAAAACTCAACGGTGGCTGGAATTTTTTTCTTTGGTTTAAAAAGATTGGTCAAAAAATCTAATCGATGATCTGGAACATTAACTACACCAGTATTTGGCGAAATCGTCGCAAATGGATAATTAGCGGCTTCGACATGTGAATTAGTAATAGCGTTAAAAAGTGTTGATTTACCAACATTAGGAAGTCCAACAATACCTGCTTTTAATGACATAAATTTAATACCTCAAATTACATTTGATATTATATGTCATATGTAAGTGGTAAAAAAGAAAAAGTCACAAATGTGACTTAATAATCATATAACTCAGTTCGACGTCCCTGCCAAGGTAAAGATATTTTAGCATTGCTAAAGGAAAATACTAGTTTTTAGTTTTTTAGTGTCTCAATAACGTTGTATTTACGCAGTTTATTTAGCGACAAAAACGCTGGTATGGTAGCAAGGAAAATGCTTATTAAAAGCATTGATACTATTGCCTTAAAAACCGATTGGAATGAACTAATGGGCAAGGACGAATATATTGCGTAAAGCAACAAGAATACTGATGAAGAAATAAAACTCAGCATGGAAAGGACAACACTATATGAGATTATAAGTTTTTGAGCTTCATTTCGGTTAATTCCTAGGCACCGTAAAAGACCAACCGATTTTTTGTTTTCAATAATAAACAAATAGTCTAAAACGATGATGAATACAAACGACATACTGGTCGCGATTATAGAAAGCAAAACAACGAAAAAATTCAAGTATCTCGATGTGTCTTCGACACTATTTTTGATTTTTTCATATGGATGAGTGAATTGATATTCCGGGTAATTCAATGACAAAAAAGAGAGTTTCTCTTTCGCATCTTGATAATTATCAAAAACAAAACTCGCCGTTATTGGAATTAAATCAAAAGCAGATAAGTTTAATTTGATTCGAAAGAATAGTAATAACCATGTTGGTTTGTGGTATATAACATTTTTGTTTGAATCACTCACTCCGGTGATAACAAATTCGCCGTTAGTGAAAATCCTTTCTATGTGATCGCCTTTATTAATTTCAGACGATACATATGAGTAATAAATTTTTTGGCCAACACAATTGACGTATCCGAAAAGATTTAGGGCAATATTTTTCGACACCACTATTTCATTTAATTGATCGGCAGTTTGACCATAAATCAATGATTGTGGATGTGATTTAAATGTGACGCCATTTTCTAAAGAGTCCGCAAAATAACAACTAAGAGATCCGCTTGGTAAAATCATTTTATCTTTTTGACCTAGACTCAAAAACGTATTATTATCCGCGATGCTTATCAATTGAGATTCCGAAGAAGATATAATCATTCGATGCGCAAAACCTTCAATAAAAGAATCTGGAAAAACATAATAACCGCCGCTAGTACCATATGTAACGTTGTCGATTTCAATGTTATTTTGCATTTCTTCAATATCGTGCAAATCAATATAAGAACTATAGTTTTTAAAAACTAGTAATCGATTTTTTTGCTTAAAATTCGGATAATATCGTTCGTTTGGAATCTCAATTATTCTATTTTTGATATCTCGTGATAATAATAGTTTTTCAATCGAATGATGAACATCTTTCAATGTTTTGTAGTAATGGATTTTTTTCATCGTCCAAGGGAAAGCTGGCTCTTCTGATATTTTATATGTGATAGGTAATCTCATTCTTTCTTCAAAAAAGTACTGGTTCCAATGTGGATCATCATTGTACAAAATCGGTTCTTCCCCGATTGTGAAACCCTTTATTCGCACTATTTGTTGATCACTATATTGCCAAGATGCATTGGCTAATTCAACGCAGATGTATAAATCTCTTTTTAGTAGATAGTTCGAAAATGAAATAATCGATTCAGCAATGTTTAACTTCCGACAAATGTATTCGATTTCATCAACGCTTAAAGTGATAATTACTTCATCATCCTCCATTTCATTAATTTCTCTTGGGTAAACAGGAGCACTTAATAAATCTAGCCATTCGTAATCGTTAATACTTCTAATCGAGTAATTAGGTAAATTAATTTGCTTTTCGCCACTTATTAAAGTAAAAACGTTCTTATCTTTGAAAGAGTTTTCAAAATTCGTTTCATAGCATATTCCAATCCCTCTAATTATGTCTTGATTTTCTCCCATTATCTTTTCGAGTTCATCATATGAACAAGATTCTCTAATCGAACTATTTTGCTTGGCCTTCGGTTCAACAAAAATTCTCTTTTGGTCTATCAAATTTCCATATGAATTATTGATAGTGTGGTTGATTGAGTCTTGCAGTACGAAAGAAAACCCAAAACTAAGCAATCCGAAAGATAGAATGATATTGTTTATAAGGGTTCGCCATTTGGTTTTTCTTAATGCTTGCTTGGAATAATTAAAAAGGAAAAACAATGGAATTCTGCTCTTTTTTGGTCTTTTAAGTAGTTTTATAATAGGCAATACTGTTTTTTCTTGTTTGCTTTCTAAATTAAAAACGTTTGTTATTTTTCCATCGCATAATTCGATTGTTTGATTTGCGCAATCGCTAGCTAGATCAAAATCATGTGATATTAATATAACCAAACTTGTGCTAGATATTTTTTTGAGAATATCCATAATCTGCTTCGAGTTCTTGGAATCTAGAGCCCCCGTCGGTTCATCACATATCAAAAATGATGGGCTGTTAATTAGAGCTCGTGCAATGGCTACCCTTTGCTTTTCGCCACCAGAAAGCGTATTCACTATCGCTTTCGCTTTATGCTCCATTCCTACTAAATGCAGAATATCTCCAATCCTTCTTTTCCGATTTTTGCTAGTGGATAAAAAGGAAGATGAAAGCACTAAATCAATATTATTAGTCACGGTATCGTTTTCAAAAAGTTTAAAATCTTGAAAGACAAAACCAAAATTTCTCAGACGCATTTCATCTTTTTGGTTTTCCGTTAATCGATTAATTTCTTTTCCGTTTATTTCTATTTCGCCTTCGAAATCTATAAGTCCTGCGATAGCATTGACAATCGTGGTTTTGCCAGAACCAGATGGTCCGTGTATTAATACAATCCCACGAGAAGGTAGAACTATCTCTTTTCTTATATCAACAATAGCCTTATCGTTATATTTCTTCGTAATTCTTTTTATTTTAATCATTGTTTTTTAGTTCCTTAACTGGAGATGATTTCGAAAAATATAAAGGTGTTATCGTGACCACGAAAACAACGATAAACATAATCGCCAAAGAGAAAAGATTAGAATTAATGTTTAACGTCTTAAAACTTCTAATAGACGTCGATAAAACGCCATCTATTTTAGTTAATTTAGTGATGATAAAATTCATAGCAATAGCTAATGGTTGAAATAATAGTGCTGATAAAGAAAAAGCAATTACGGACATTAACAAATTGATATTTAAGAAGATTCTAAATATGTCATTTTTCCTAGCGCCGATTATAAGTAGAATCGAGATGTCTTTTCTATATAACACAAACGATGAATAGGAAATAATTCCCAGCAGTAAAAGGCTACCGATTATAACAAAAACACTTAACGATTGCATCGCTATATTCGTAATGCTTACAAAACTCGAAAAGGCTTTCTTTCTAATCAAAGCATTTGATTCAACTTCAATTGATTTGTCTTTTTGCAATTTGCTCAAATCATTTTCGTATTCATCGATATCTTTTATATTCTTTAAAAACGCATTGTGCGAATAAGATGTAATTTCATCGTCGCTACTTGCTGAGTTTATATAAGAAACAACATCGATGTTTTTATCCAAAGCTTTGGATATGTTAACGAGCGGATAGTTCTTGAGATTATTAGAAAACTCCTCGTATGAGTAATAAATACATGGCTCACATAAAAAATCAAATTCACTTACTACACCGCCTATTTTTACACTTTGGAGATACTGAAAATCGTCTATTATGAATGAGTTATTTACATCCTTAACGTAGTAATATATCGGGCGATGGAAATTAAAACTGAACCAATCATTTATGACGTCGAAATCATTTTCTTTAGTTAAAATCTCGTACGCCTTCTCGTTTACAATGATAGTGTTGGGTTCTAAAAAATATGGCGTTTTCTCAATTACTAAATTGCAATTTATGTGTGCTCTATCAAAAGCGCGAACTGGAGATAATAAGAAATTGTATTCAATATTGTTTTTAGAAAAGAAATAGCTGTCATTTTTCATTAACGCTTCAAAAGACGGCAATATATCCAAGTTGCTATATTCTGTTTCGTATTTTTTTAAAACATAGTCATCTAATCTACTAATTTTGGTCATCGAAAAAGAAGTGTTTGCAATAGGCATGGTAATTTTTGATGAAATATTAAAGGACGTGTAACTAAAGATTTTCCTTGGACCTTCTTCAATAATTCTTTTTGTACCATCGTTAATAGCGCTAGAAACATTCAAAAAGCAAAAGCCGAAGAACAAAGAAAAAACAAATGTTAGATTCCGGACTTTACTTCTTTTGGTAAGTGCTAGCGAAAATCGATCTATCCATCTCTTGTTTTTTCGAAAAGAAGGAGGAGAAACAGCCAATGGTTTATCGTTAGAATAATTAACTATATCTTCTACGATTTTTCCATCTTCGATTTTGATTACTCGGTCACTATATCGATTGATCAGTTTACTGTTATGAGAAATGACAAGTACGCATTTCTTTTTTGATATTTTTTTAAGCAGGTCCATGATAAGAAACGAATTCTTTTCATCTAGCGCACCAGTTGGCTCATCGGCGATAATAAATAATGGATTTCTAATAACCGCCCTTAATATCGCCACTCTTTGCATTTCGCCACCAGATAAATTCTCAGTCTTTGCATAGTATAAATCTTTGGGGAAGTCGATTTTTTCCAATAATGTTTCAGCACTAGAAAATGCATCTTTTTCATTTATTCCATCGATTAAAAGTGGCAATGCTATGTTGTATGCTACTGACTCTTTTTCAAGGAGATTATAGTGTTGAAAAACAACTCCGATATTAGTGTTTCTAAATGACTCTTTTTTATTGGTTGACCATTTTTTAATTGATTCTCCATTAATATAAACAGATCCATCGATTTCTAAATCCAATAAGCTAACAATATTCGCTAAGGTTGTTTTGCCACTTCCGCTTTTGCCTAATATCGAAATAAAGCCAGGTTTATTGAGCAATAATGTAATATCTTTTAAAACATGGTTTGTTTTATTTTTGTTTATTCTATATTTTTTAGAAATTCTTTTGAGTTCGATAATAAAAACCTCCTAATTCTATTAGGAAGTTTGTAATTATTTGCTAACTTTTATTTGTTCTTCTTTATGTTCGATAACTTTGCGAATTCGATGATTGAAAAGTTCTCTCTCCATCATAATAAAAGACCCGCACCCAAGGCACATAATCTTAATATCCGCGCCAAGTCTAATGATTTGAAAAAGTTTGCTTCTTTTGTCACAAGGGTGCTCTTTTTTCATTTCGACAATATCAAAAAGTTTGTATTCGATGTCTTTCATTAAATCGGCTTCTCCTCCATTTTAACGGCCGCAGGTACTTTTGGTAGTCCTGGCATAGTCATAATACTGCCCGCTAAAGGAACCAGGAAATTAGCGCCAGCAGAAAGCCTTACTTCACGTATCGTAATATCAAATCCTCTTGGAGCGCCAAGAACTTTTGGATCATCGGTAAATGACTGAGGAGTTTTAGCAATGCAAATAGGGGTTTTAGCAAATCCCATTTTTTCGTATTTCGCAATTTGCTCTTCTGCTTCCGCGGTGTAATTCACCTTGTCTGCTCGATATATTTCTTTGCATATCGTTTGAATCTTATCCTTAATCGAAGAAGTTTCTTCATATAAAACGTGAAAATGAGATTCTTTATTATCTAAGGTTCTTTTTACGAGTCTTGCAAGATCTGCGGCACCTTCACCGCCACGTTCAAAAGCATCGCAGAAAGCCACTTCATATTTATTTTTAATGCACCATTCTTCTAATGCTTTTGTTTCATCTGTCGTATCAGAACCAAAATGATTAATACAAATAACGGCAGGGACTCCAAATTTTGCAATGTTTTCCATGTGCTGTTTCAAATTTGGCAAACCTTTAATTAGAGCTTGAACATTCTCCTTATCGACATCTTCAAAAGGTACACCGCCATGCATTTTTAACGCTCGTATCGTGGCCACCATGACGACGCAATCTGGGTGTAAATGTCCAACGCGACATTTGATATCGAAGAATTTTTCTGCACCTAAATCTGCAGCGAATCCAGCTTCCGTTATGACGACAGGTGAGAGTTTTAGTGCCATTTTAGTAGCAAATAGTGAATTGCAACCATGAGCGATGTTTGCAAAAGGCCCACCATGTATGATGCATGGATTTCCTTCCATTGTCTGAACGAGATTTGGATTAAAAGCGTTTTTCATCAATTTAGTCACTGCGTGAGAAATCTTCAAATCTCTTAATCTAACCGCTTCTTTAGAGAAATTATAAGCGACCACTATATTGTTTATTCTTTCAATAAAGTCTTCTTCGCTTTGTGATAGACATAGAATAGCCATCATCTCACTAGCGACAGTGATCACAAATTCCTCTTTTCTTGGAGTAACTTTTGTTTCATCTTCACTAATCGTGATTGATCTAAGAGCGCGATCATTCATATCTAATGCCCGCTTCCAAACAACATTGTTTGGGTCTATTTTAAGTTCGTTACCTTGATAAATATGGTTGTCTATCACAGCAGAAATCAAATTAATTGAACTCGTTAATGCATGCATATCGCCAGTGAAATGAAGATTAATGTCTTCGCTAGGAACGACTGAGGCTCTACCTCCACCAGTCGCACCACCTTTAATCCCAAAAACTGGTCCAAGTGATGGTTCACGAAGGCACAATAATGATTGTTCTTTAATGTAAGCAAAACCGTCGTGCAAAGCGATTGATGTAGTTGTTTTACCTTCACCAGCTTTACTTGGAGTAATTGCGGTAACTAAAACAAGTTTTCCATCTTTGTTTTTCGCAATTTCCTTATTAATCGATAAGTCGATTTTAGCTTTATCTTTACCATATGGAATAACGTATTCGTCTTTGATATGTGCCTTTCTAGCAACATCGTATATGTTAGTTAATATTGGCATATTACATTTCTCCTTCGTCCTTCTTTTTAAGAAAATAATTAACTATATAATAGCAAATTGTTAGGCCTGCTGATGATGGAACCATCATCATTGAAAATGGTCTTTTACTTGTTAGGAGTGGCTTTTCACTAGAACAAACCGTCATAACTTTCTTAATATTCAAATTGGCATTTCGACATTCATATCTAAGTTTTCTTGCTAGCGGATCATATTCTGTTTTGTGAAGTGGCACGATATCGACTTTTCTTGGATCGATTCTATTGCCCATTCCAGAGGACACGATAATTGGTATGTTTTTTTCTAAAGAGTATTTTATTAATGCAATCTTACCTTGGATATCGTCAATCGCGTCGACGATGAAATCGACTTTCTCTTTATCTAATAGTTTCTCAACATTATCAAGAGACACATGCTCATGACTAAACGATACTTCGGCACCATCAGTTAGTGCACCCAAGAAATGCGAAGCTACATCAACTTTTCTTAAGCCTACGTCTTCTTGTGAATATAAAATTTGACGATTTAAATTACTTAAATCAACGCGGTCAGAATCGACAATAAAAAATCTAAGAAAGCCTGATCTAATTAATGAAACTAGCGCAGTACCTCCAACACCACCTAATCCAATAATGGCTATTTTCTTCGTGCGAAAATAATTAACATTATCCTGACCGATTAAACCCATCGTTCTTTCTTGAATCTTATCGTTTATCATTGATATTTCTCCATTCTTCAATTTCGATTTTTAAATCATTAAAAGACGTGTATTCCTTGGCTTCAAACTGATGTTTAAAGAATGTTATTTGACGTTTGGCGTAATTTCTAGTTCTTTTCTTAATCGCTTCTTTAGCGGCTTCTAGACTCGAATTTCCTTGTAGATATTCGATTACTTCTTGATACCCAATAGCCTGCTTTGCCGTGATTGAAAGACAATATTTGTTCAATAATGTTTTTACTTCTTCAACTAAACCCTTTTCAAACATTTTATCGACTCGTTCATTAATTTTTGAATATAGTTCTTCGCGATTTGGATTAACAAAAAAGAAATAAACATCTGAATATATTAATTTGTGATTTTGACTATCGATAATCGATGATTTTGTTTTGCCGGTTTCCGCTAGAATTTCTAGTGCTCTAATGACTCTTTTTCGATTGTTAATATGAATTTTAGATGCCGAAATAGGATCACCTTTTTGCAATAAATAATAAAGCTCTTCATTGCTCAAATTCGTGGAATCAAAACTCTTCCCATTGCCTTCTTTTTTGTCTACAAAATCGTAATCATATAAAGCGGCCTTTACGTATAATCCGGTTCCACCGACAACTATGACATCTCGTTTGTCTTTTATGGCTTTATCGACGCTATTACGAAAGTCTTTTTGATAATCTCTAGATGAATAAGTTTGATTAGGAGAAACGACATCTAGCAACGAATATGATTCCCTTAGTGGGTCATTCTTTTCAATTTTGGCCGTTCCTATGTCCATATCTTTATAGATTTGAAAAGCATCGGCGTTTACGATTAATGGGTTATTAAAATAACGATGTATTTGTTCGACAAATGTCGATTTTCCAGATGCGGTTGGTCCCATAATCACAATAATCATAGAATTATTGTATCAATCGTTAAGTGAAAGAAAAAGAACAACCGTTTATTCGATTGTTCTTTTAATTTCATCAAGAAGGGCTAACACAGTATCACTAGATTGCTTGTAATTAACAACAATCGGATTAGAATCGTATTCTTTTTTTGCTTCCTTCATTTCGGAGCCGACATCTTCACCATTTCTAAAACGTGTTTCGAGATCGATAATATGATTTCTTAGTTCTTTGAGTAAGGAATCATCTTCAACAATTCGTTTTAGTGATAAGTATTCTTTAATCTCGGGAAGACTGTTTAGATAATCTCGCAATAGATTAGCCTTTTCTATTACTTTATCCATCGATTAAATCTCCATTGAGGAAATAAATGTGTGCCTCTTTAATTTTAACTTTAACGATTTGCCCAGTTAAATCATCTGGGGATTTAAAATGAACTATTTTATTTGATTCAGTATAGCCTGAAAGCATTTCTGGATTTGTTTTACTACGACCATCGACCAATACCGAATAAACTCCGCCAATCATCTTGTTTGAACTCTCGGCGATGTATAGTTCGCAACGATCGACTAATTCATTGAAGCGGCGATGTTTTTCTTCTTTTGAAACATTATCTTCCATCTTAGCGGCCGGGGTTCCTGGTCGTGGTGAATATATGAAAGTGAAGGCAGAATCATATTTTACGTAATCGACCATTTTAAGTGTATCGAGAAATTGCTCATATGTTTCATTAGGAAAGCCAACAATAATATCGGTCGATATTGTTAAGTCTTTTATTTTAGTCTTCATTTCGTCGACTAATCTTCGGTAATCATTAGCGGTATAACGGCGACCCATTTTCTTAAGAATATCGTCGTTGCCAGATTGAACTGGTAGATGAATGGCTTTCATGATGTTTGGATACTTTGCTATCACATCGATGACATCACTTGAAAAGTCCCATGGATGAGAGGTAGTAAAGCGAAGACGTGGAATTCCCAATTTAGCCACTTCTTCTAGTAAAATAGCAAATGTATTCCCGTCTTTTAGATCCTTACCATAAGCATTCACATTTTGACCGAGTAAAGTTATTTCTTTGTAACCATTTTTTACTAATTCTTCGCACTCCAAAAGAATGTCTTTTAGCAATCTGCTTCTTTCTCTTCCTCTAGTGTATGGTACGATGCAATATGTACAAAATTTGTTGCAGCCATACATGATGTTTACGAAGGCCTTATAGTTTTCTATACGACGAGATGGAAGATTTTCAACGATGTCTCCAGATTGAGATTTAACCGAGATGATACGAGAAATATCTTTTGTCATTAATTCTTCAATGTAATCTAAAATATATGGTACTTCATGTGTTCCCATAATTAGATTAATATGAGGGAAAATCTTTTTAATTCTTTCGACCACTTCTGGCTCTTCAACCATGCATCCGCAAATGGCGAATACTTTCTTTTTGGTCTTGTCTGATAATACTTTTAAATTACCGATTTCTCCAAAAACCTTATCTTCAGCGTTTTCTCTAACGGCACATGTATTTATAACGATTACATCGGCGTCTTTCTCGCTTTCTGTAAGTTCAAAATTAGCAGACTCGAGTAAACCGGAAAGCGTTTCGCTATCTCTTACGTTTGCTTGGCAACCAAAAGTTTTAATTAAATACTTTTTACCAGAATTCAGTTTCTTAATTTCTTCACTGATTTGGATGTTGGAATAAATTACCTTATTCTCTTTGCTTTTTTTCCGTGCCTCATCAATACAAGGCATCGAAATAATTTTATCTTTTTTCATTACTTTTCATCCTCCTGATAATAGATTGGGAAGATTTCTTTGCATAGACCGGTCGTCTCGTCGATATTTAGTACTACCGCCGAATAAAGACCGCCATCGTTTTCAGATAATTCAAATTTAGCCTTGTCACCAAAAATAATTTTCTGAACGACGCTTTCTTTGGTAAAGCCGATGACGCTTTCTTTTGATCCACACATACCGACATCGCTAATAAAACCAGTTCCTTTTGGAAGGACGTGAACATCTTTTGTTTGAACGTGAGTATGTGTTCCTAAAATAGCAGACACCTTCCCATCAAAAGCATATCCATAGCATTGTTTCTCGCTAGTGGATTCTCCATGAAAATCGATAATATTGATGGCAATCTGTTCGCCTTCTAATATTTCTTTGATTTTTAAATAGGGGGACGTTACCTCTTCACTGATAAAGGCAGAGCCAAGAATGCTTATCACTCTAACTAGCGTTCCATCGACATCAAAAACACTACTTCCTGGACCTGGATACTCTCGTACGAGGTTTGCTGGTCTAATCAAGTTATCAACTTGGTCAATATAACGAGAAATCTCGTTTTTGCTATCGTAATGATTGCCTAGAGTAATGCAATCAATACCAGCATCGACGAGTTCATCGTAATGATGTCTTATTAATCCTTTGCCATGAGTGGCGTTTTCGCCATTAGCAATAACGAAATCAATGCCGTATTTTTCGACAAAATATTTCGTTTTCTTTTTGACTATATCGCGTCCAACACGTCCGACGATATCGCCGATAAATAATATCTTCAAATTCTTATCTTTCTATGAAATAGATTAACTATTTCGCGGTTTCTACTGCGCGATATTCGCGAATGACAGAAACCTTAATTTGACCTGGATAGGTCATTTCGTTTTCAATTCGGTCTTTAATATTTTTCGCTAATGTAAATGCTGCTAAATCATCGATCTTATCTGGCAAGACCATGACGCGAATTTCACGTCCTGATTGCATGGCATATGATTGATAAACTCCATCATATGACTTACATATTTCTTCGAGTTGTTCGATTCTTTTAATATACGTTTCAAGAGTCTCGCTTCTTGCACCAGGACGAGCGGCAGACAATGTGTCGGCGGCTTGAACAAGGTTAGCAATAACTGACTTTGGTTCAACATCTCCATGGTGAGATTCAATCGAGTTAATGACGACATCTGATTCGCCATATTTTTTAGCTAATCTAGCACCGATTTCAACGTGGCTTCCTTCTAATTCGAAATCAGCGGCTTTGCCGACATCGTGCAATAGACCGGCACGTTTAGCAAGGTTTTGATCTATTCCAAGTTCTGCAGCCATTATTCCACATAGATAAGCGACTTCCATCGAATGATCATAAGCGTTTTGTCCATAAGATGTACGATATTTCAAACGACCAATATAATCGAGTAATTCTTTATTGATACGTGGCAAGCCAAGTCTAAATGCAGCCTCTTCGCCAGCTTTATGCACGGACTCTTCGACTTCTTTTTTGCTCTTTTCGACCAATTCTTCGATACGACCTGGTTGAATGCGTCCATCCTTAATTAGATACTCAAGGGTTCTTCTTGCAACTTCTCTTCTAATTGGATTAAAACAAGAAATCGTAATTACTTCTGGAGTATCATCAATAATTAAATCGACTCCAAGAAGTTGTTCGATAGTGCGAATGTTACGACCTTCACGGCCAATAATTCGTCCTTTCATTTCATCGCTAGGGAGCGAAACAGCACAAACCGTTCTTTCGGTAGTTGAATCTTGAGCATAACGAGACATTGCTAAAGACAACAATTCGTTTGCCTTTTGCTCGCATTGTTCGCTAGCCTCTTCTTCTTTATTTTTGATAAAGATAGCAATTTCTTTAGCGGATTTACTCTCCACTCTTTGCAAGATTTCGTCCTTTGCTTCTTGAACAGACATTTTAGAAACTTTTTCTAATTCGAGAATAATGCCGTCGATCTTCTCTTGAAGGATTCGTTCTTTCTTTTGGTTCTCAGAAATTTGACGATTTAGAGACTCGCTTTTTTGTTCAAGAATTTGTTCTTTGTTAAGAAGAGCGGTATCTCGATTGTCGATACTTTGCTCTCTTTGAAGGAGTTTGTTCTCTTGTTGCGCAATTTCTCCTCTTTTTTCGCGCATTTCTTTTTCAACTTCGTTCTTCATCTCGATAATAGCCTGTTTGCCATCGAGTTGAGCATTCTTCACGATGTGTTCGGCTTTTACCTCAGCTTCGCGAATAATTCTTTGTGATTGTTTGTTGGCTAAATTCTTACGAATTGCAGGGATTAGAAAAATGATTGATATTCCTAAACCGATTCCAACAACGGCAGCAACCACGATTAAAATGATACTTAATTCAGTGCTCATAATATTCCTTTCTTTGTTATGAAAACAAAATATTCTGGCTTGCGCCAATATTTACCTAAAATATGCGAAAAAATGCTTCGCCATAATATATCAAACAGATGCTAATCTGCATAACGGAAATTTCTCCAATGAGAATCTATAGGTAAGTACCTTTCTTGAGGTACGCAATTATTATATAATTCTTAAAACCATTTCCACAAGGGTTATGTTATAAGAAAAGCCGTCGTGTGACGGCTTATTCTTCATTATTCATCTTTTATGACGCCAGATTTGATTTTATTAATGATTTCTTTTGCAATTTTTGGATTTTCTTTTAAATACAATTTAGCGCTTTCGCGACCTTGGCCAATTTTTTCGCCATTGTATTCATACCAAGACCCAGATTTCTTCAAGAATCCCATTTCTGCACCTAGATCGAGTATTTCACCTTCGCGAGAGATTCCTTGACCGTAAATAATATCGATTTTACATGCCTTAAATGGAGGTGAAACTTTGTTTTTAACCACTTTAACAGTACAAGTATTTCCGACGATATCAGAGCCGTCTTTAATTGCTTCAGAACGTCTAATATCAATTCTAATCGAGGCATAGAATTTTAAAGCTCGACCACCAGATGTCGTCTCTGGGTTACCATAAATAATTCCAACTTTTTCTCTAATTTGGTTAATGAAAATGACGGCGCAATTAGACTTATTTAAAACACCAGCGAGCTTTCTCATCGCTTTACTCATTAAACGGGCTTGGAGACCGACTTGATTGTCGCTCATGACTCCTTCGATTTCAGCTTGTGGAACTAACGCCGCAACTGAATCGACGACGATAAGGTCGATTGCTTTACTAGCCGCTAACATTTCAACAATTTCTAATGCTTGTTCGCCATTATCTGGCTGAGAAAGGATTAATTCATCAATATTCACGCCTAAGTTCTTTGCATAGACTGGATCGATAGCATGTTCGGCATCGATAAAAGCTGCTCTACCACCACGTGATTGACATTCAGCAATTGCGTGAAGAGCTAGTGTCGTTTTACCGCTTGACTCTGGACCAAATATTTCAATAATTCTTCCTTTTGGATAACCGCCAACACCTAATATGTGGTCGATTCTAATCGAACCGCTCGAAATAACATCCACATCGACAGGATTTCTTTCTCCGAGTTTCATAACAGAACCTTTTCCAAAGACTTTTTCAATTTCCTTTAGGGCTTGTTCTAATGCGACTTCTCTTTCGTTTTTTTCACTTGCCATACTTTTCTCCTTTAATTCTATATATTCTTTTATTTTAATAATGCTAATTATTAGTAGAAATCAATTGCGCCAAGATATCAATGGCGCGGTTAACACATTCTTTTCTTATTTCGTCACGAGTTCCTTTTAATTCAAAATGGTAAACCGATACTTTGTTGTAACAATAAAAGCCGATATAAACTGTTCCTACTGGCTTACCTTCCATCGTTTCAGGTCCTGCATTGCCCGTAAAAGAGACGCAATAATCAGTGTTTAATATTCTTGCACCGCGAGAAGCCATAAGCGAAGCCATTTGCTCTGAAACAACGCCGTATTTATCAACTTCTTCGTAAGAAACATTTAATAATCTAACTTTTTCTTCGGTCATATATGTCACTATTCCACCTTTAAAAAAGTGGCTAGCTCCAGGTACCGATGTTATCGTCTCACAAAATAAACCACCAGTAAGAGATTCAACGGCGCCAAGCGTTCTCCCTACAGATCTAAATATTGCCGATAATTCTTTTGCAATCATGCTACTCCTTAAGAGCCGCTTTGTTCTGCACTACGTAGATGATTCCAGATAGTAAAGAGACAAAGGTTGCGATATACACAACAAAATCAGTGATGTGAAGTCCTACTGGCCACGAAGAATCGAAGTAGTTAAATGGGAAACCGTTTAGTAAAACGAGTACTATCGCTATCATTTGCAAAACGGTTTTCGCTTTCCCAAATATATTCGCGGCGATAACGATTTTCTTTTGAGCAGCAATAAAACGCAATGCGTCTACGACGATATCGCGAGCGACTAATATAATCGCGCACCACATATTAAAAGCTATGACTTGTCCTTGGTTATAAGGAGCAAACATTGCTGGAGCAATTAGAAATATAACTAGTGAATTGACTAATAACTTGTCGGCTACAGGATCGAGAAACTTTCCTAATGCTGTAACTTGATTATTTTTACGTGCTAGATAACCATCTAAAAAATCTGTTAACGATGCAATAATGAACACAATTGCTAGAATTAAAAATGCTAAATTGATACCAGTGTTTCCCAACATTGGAGCGGTCCAGCCTGGTATTAAAGACATAATAAATAAAGCAATAATCATTACGATGATCATTACGATTCTTGAAACTGTAATCTTAGTCGGCAAGTTCATACTTACTCCTTAAGTGAGTGTCCGGCCCTATAAGCCATGTTTTGTCTTGGATAATCATTTATCTATGCAATGCATGCTCTCGACGATTCGTTTCTCGTCTCGAACTTCCCCTACCAAATTTGGGTTTCTCGCTTGTGGGGTTTACCGCGTTCCACTTTATTGTTTCCAATAAACTACGTCACTGTGGCACTTTCAGGAGTTTGACCATAGTTGCCCTTAGGTTTCCCTCCGCCGTTATATGCTCCCATATACCTAGCGTTATTTTTTCCGCTAGCGCAATCACTACAGACATCGCAGTCTGTGCGAGCATGGACTTTCCTCTAACTTTCGTCAGCGATTATCTAGGCCGGATACTTTTACTTGATGGTATTTGGATCAAATCCTTGTTTCCAAAGGAATTTTTCCAACTTATTGATCTTCTTCAAGAGGGTAATGTTGTCGCTCGTAGGATTGTCAGATTCTTTAATCCCATCAAATCTCTTTTGGAAAGATCTGTTTTCGATAGTTAATGCTTCGTTCTCTTTTCTTAAACTATCTATTTTAGCGTTTAGAAGATCCAATTCGCTTTTTGACACGAGATAGTTGCTCTCGATTTCCCTATAGTCATTGATTATTAAATCGATGAATTCATCGACGTCAAGGGCGCTATACCCATGAATCGCATCTGGGAAAACTTTTGCAAGCAATTGTTCAGAAGAGAGCGTTAGTTTAACAGACATATTTACCTCGTTAATATTTTATATTAAAAATACTGAATAAATCAACGATTATTTCATTTTAAAAACTCAATTTGAATGTTATACTACTTTGGATGAGAAAATTGGACAAATTACTCAAGAATAAGAAGTGTATTGTGTTCTTAGATTTTGAAGGAACTCAGTTTTCGCATGAAATGATTTCGATCGGTGCCATTTTATGCAATATAAACTCTGCCGGACATATCCGGAAGTATCATAAATCATTTGAACTTTATGTTAAATGTAAGAACAAAATTGGCAAATACGTAACCAATCTAACCGGAATAACTGAAGACAAACTTTGTTCAGATGGTATTGATTTTGCCAAAGCGATGAATGAATTTAGAAAATACTGCGGACCTAATTTTAAAAGGGCAGCCTTTGCGACGTTTGGATCTCACGATATTAGAATTATCAATCAGTCGATTGTTTATAATGCAGACGCACCAGTAGAAATTTGCCGTCACATTCAAAAGAACCATATCGACATGTCTGAAATAATCTCCGAATTCATCAAAGACGATAATGGTAATCCAATGAGTTTAGTAAATTACTGTAAATTATTTGGAATCAAGGAAGCAGGACAAGCACACAATGCCGCGATTGACGCTATTAATCTTGCGCATTTATACGAAAGTTTCGTCAGTGAGAAATCTGTTGTTTTGGATGAATATAAGAAAGTCATTAAGAAAATGAAACATCTCCCAACACCGATTAGCCATGCAGTTGGTAAATTGGCAAACGGTGAAGATGTAACAGCTAACGAATTCGAAATTGAATTAAAGGAATATATCGGATAATGATTGGCTATTCAAATGGTAAGAAACCAAATTCTTGCCCTAATGAAAAAACTCTAGTTAACAAAAAAGTTCGTACTTTTTCTTCTGCTAATCGCGGAATGAGCTTTGAAGAAGATATCAATATATCGAATGATTATTATTTATCAAAAGGTTTGATGATGGTTTATAAAAGACCAACGCCAATCAATGTTGTAAAAGTAGACTATTCGAAAAAATGTGCAAGAATAACCGATGCATACTTCGAAAAACAATCTACGACTGACTATAACGGTGTTTACAAAGGAAAATATATTGATTTTGAAGCCAAAAGCACCAAATGCAAATCTTCTTTTCCTTTTTCAAATATTTCGATTCATCAAATAAATCATCTTGAAAAAGTTGTTTCTAATGGCGGAATCGCATTTTTTCTCATTCAGTTTGAGGCCTTAAAGAAAGTATATTTATTAGATGCAAAGTGGATTATAGATTTTTATAAAGACGCTAAAAGAAAATCTATTCCTTATGAGACGATTAAAAAGGAAGGAATCGAAATAAAACAAGGATACAATCCTCGCTTATTTTATTTAGATGCCATCGAACAAAAATACTTTAAATGAGTTTTTTATAAAATGAACATATCGATTTTAATTGGCAGTCCTTACATTGCGGATTCTTTGCTTTGCATATATAACGACCAAATCTAATCATTTGATGATGTGTTCTAATCTTGATGTCATCTGGAATCATCTTTTTTAATTCCTTCTCGATTTCACCTACATTACATTCTTTTCCAACTAGGGCTAATCTTTTTGATATTCTTTCGATATGCGTGTCTACTGGTATTTCGGGAATCTTAAACACTTCAGCACGTATGACATTTGCGGTTTTATTTCCCACCCCTGCTAAACTCATTAATTCTTCTCTTGAAGATGGGACGATGCCTTTATATTGATTGATAATTCTCTTAGCGATCTCAATAACATAAACAGCTTTTTTATTGCTCATTCCTAAAGGTCTAAGCATTTTTTCGATGTCCTTAACATCCGCGTTTGCTAAAGATTCAAGACTTGGGTATTTATAAAACAAAATAGAAGTGACAGAATTTACTTTTTTATCGGTAGTTTGTGAAGAAAGCATTACCGAAATAACGAGTTCGTAATCATGCTTATAAAGAAGTTCACACTTCGCATTAGGATATAAAGCGTTTATATAAGCAATAATACTATCGATCTTTTTTGTCATCATCGGTTAGCCAAGGAGTTTTAGCAATTTTAATCGTCTCTTCGATGTTTTTGGTCCAGTGTTCGCTTAAAGGCGAATGTCCTTCTTCTTCAATATCTTCTCTTGCGGCCCAACTTAATAAAAGTTTATCGACAGATCTCAAAGATTTTTTACCTTTGCTAATCGATTCTTTTAAAGCGTTGATAATCATTTCATCGCTATAGCCATAAGAAACCCACTCTCTAATGCGAGATATCTCTAACGGAGATAGAGTTCTTCCTAAATACTTTTGAAATTCGCTATATATATTACTCAATGATTCTTCGATTTTTTTCGAAGAATTAACCTTTTGTTCTTCCGCAAAAGAAATTTGGAATTCTCGATATAATCTCTTCTTTAACGGCTCAAGCGTAGTGATTGTTTTTTTACCCTCACTTACATAATCAAGCATTCCCTTTTTAAATAGCGAAGCCAAAATAGCGTCGATGTCTTTTACTGCCATCGTCATTTTTAGCGACAAACAATCCGCAGTAATAAGCGAATTACCTTGCCCAATTAAGTGGTCGATGATAAAAATAGTCGCTAACTCATCTTCGTTTAGCTTCAGTCTTTTATAATTCTCGATGAGGAGATAACGGAAATCTATTGCTTCGCCCACCATAGTGAAATTAGTTTATCATATCTTCCAACCTGGAAGAACATTGTATTTAGAAAATTCGGCTTTTATCTCAAAAGAACTAATTCCGGCATCCTTCATTTTCTTGATTTCTTGATTTATTTTGTCTTTATTGAGTTCACTCAATTTGGATGAATACTTTTTAATAGCGAATTCTAATGATTCCTCGATTTCAAAGTCGAGAACTAAAGAAAAACGAATCGCCCGTAAAATACGAAGAGGATCTTCTTCAATTCTTTGTTTTGGCTGACCAATCATTCTTATTAAGCGACCGCTTAAATCAATTATTGAACTGCCGAAATCATAAACATCTAGATTTTTATCGATGTAGATTGCGTTTATCGTGAAATCACGACGAATATAATCGATACTCATGTCGCTAATAAACTCAATTTTTGACGGATGGCGAGAATCAATATATTTCCATTCCTTACGAAATGTTGTGATATCAAAATCAGTATCATCAATCCTACACGATACTGAACCATATTTTGCAAATGTCATATCAATACCAGGAAGAAATTTTTTAATTTCATCTGGAGTAGCACTACTTGCGACATCGAAATCTTTGAAATCGCATTTTAATAAATAATCTCTTGCGGAGCCACCGACCAAAAATAGTTCGTAGCCGTTCTTATCGAAAATATCAGCAAGTGCAATGAATTTATCAATTTTATTTTTCACGTTTACTATTCTAATCAAAAAATGCGCAATAAAAAAGAGGTTCTCGGAAGAACCTCTCATATCGACATTATTATTTGTTGATTTTTGCTTTGAGTTTTTTGGATAACTTAAATGTAACGGTTCTCTTGGCTGGAATTTTGATCTTTTTGCCAGTCTTTGGGTTAGTACCGTTACGAGCTTTGCGTGTCTTGACACTGAAAGTTCCAAAATCGGTCAATTTGACAATTTCACCTTTGACAAGATGATCAGCGATTAGCTTTAAAGCTGCAGCAACAACCTCTTCAGCTTCTTTTCTAGTCAATCCTGTTTTGGCGACTAATTGTTCAGTTAAATCTAACTTATTCATATGTAAACCCTCCCTGCAATAATTTTGTTCTTAATCTTGTCTAATGTCAAAAAAATTATGAACGTTGGCGTAAAATGAATTTAATTGGAGTGCCATCGAAGTCGAAAGAATCTCTCAATTTATTTTCAAGATATCTTTGATATGAGAAGTGCATAAACTTTGGATTGTTGACAAAAATAACAAATGTTGGAGGAGCTATGCCAATTTGATTAGAAAAGAGAATTTTTAGTCTTCCGCCATTAAAATTAGGTGCCTCGTTCATCATCTGAGCATCTTGGAATATTTCATTCAAAACACTAGTTGGAATTCTCTTATTATAGGCCTCGTGAACATATTCGATTGCTTTAAATATTCGATCGATGCGAGTCTTGTTTTTTGCAGATATAAAAACAATTGGAGAAAAATCCAGAAATTGGAATTGTTCTTTGATTGTTTTAGTGAAATCACCCATCGAATGCTGATCTTTTTTAATCGTGTCCCATTTGTTAACAATAATAATAATCGCTTTACTGCTTTCAAAAGCATATGAAACGATATGTTTATCTTGCTCTCTAATTCCCTCTTCGGCATTAATCACTAAAAGTACTATTTCGCTTCTTTCAATCGCGCTTAACGCACGCATGGCGGCGTATTTATCGATCGCTTCGTAAATCTGTCCTCTTTTTTTAAGTCCTGCTGTATCGATTGCGACATATTTGCGGCCGTTCTTTTCAAAAGGCGTGTCTACAGAGTCGCGCGTAGTGCCTGATATATCGCTTACGATCACGCGCTCCTCATTGAGCAAGGCATTCATCAAAGATGATTTACCGACATTTGGTCTTCCAATAATTGAGAAAGTGATTGCGTCTTTAAAATCTTCATCGGCTTTTTCTGGAATCTTTTTAACGATTTTATCGAGCATATCTCCAATTCCGATACCGTGCGCGCCACTTATTGCAATCGGCTCGCCTAAACCAAGACTATAGAAATCATCTAACTGAGAGATTTCTCTTGAATCATCGACTTTGTTAACGGCTAAAATAATTGGCTTTTTTACTTTATATAGCATTTTAGCAACCATTCGATCGTCGCCGGTAATACCTAATTTTCCGTCGACAAGAAAAACAATTACGTCAGCCTCGTCGATTGCAATTTGGGCTTGAATTCTAATTTGATCTTGGAAAGGACGATTTTCAATTTCGATTCCGCCAGTATCGATAAGAGTGAAATTCTTACCGAGCCAAGTGGCTTTACCATATATTCTATCTCTAGTAATTCCTGGTTCATCGTTGACGATTGAATGTCTGGTCCCGAGGATACGATTAAAGATAGTCGATTTCCCGACGTTTGGTGAACCAATAATTGCGACAATTGCACTAGGCATTAAACTTTTCTCCTGTCTTCTTAGATATGATATCTAGCACCGCTTGAACGGATTCTTCGATGGTTAAGAATGAAGTATCTAAAAGGACTGAATCTGGGGCGGGTCTTAATGGGGCAAAATCGCGGTGAGAATCGATATAATCTCTTTTTCTAACATCTTCTTCGATTTCTTCTAGAGTACACTTTATACCTTTGCCGATATTTTCTTCATATCGCCTAACCGCTCTTGTTTCAACGGAAGCGATTTGATATATCTTTACGTTTGCATTAGGTAAGACATACGTTCCGATATCTCTACCATCCATCACAACAGATACATGTTCTGCCATTTTTCTTTGCTGTTCGACTAAAAATAATCGAACATCTTTGTATGAGGCAATATATGAAACATTAGCAGAGACTCTTGGTTGACGAATTAATTCAGATACATCAATACCATTACAGAACACGATATGTCCTGGTTTTAATTCAATATGTATCTCTGGAATTAGTTTGACGCAAGATGCTTCATCTTTACAGTCTACTCCCTTTTCCATCGCGTACCACGTAAAGGCGCGATACATCGCTCCTGTATCTATGTATGTGATACCGAGTTTTTCGGCCACTCTTTTAGCAACAGTAGATTTGCCAGCCGCAGCAGGCCCATCAATTGCAATTGAAACCTTCATAATGTTCCCTTTCTATTTAAAAATTAATATTCCGATTACGATTATAATGACGAGCAAAAACAAAACACCGACGCAAATCAAAATAGTATTCATCAATCTTTTCTTTTTCAATTCAGCAATCAAAGTTTCTTCTTTTTTCGAATAGTCGGTTGCTTGCATTATTTGATCGTAAGGTACTGTCGAAGTAGTTCTTGGGCTTCTAGAGGCTGGTTGTTGAATGATATCATCAACTTCTGATTCGCTTTCTTTTGTGGACTTTAAAACTGCATCGTCACTTTTTCCGAGCGAATTTCGATAATCTTTGAACTTTTTTACTCTAGTTTGCTCCATACCACCATTTTCTTTTTATATTCTAATATAGATTAGAATGTTTTTGCACTAATAAAATGAAGAAAAAAACTTTTTATAGAACTTCAAAGTTGCATTCAATACTGAAAAAAAATATACTTATAGTCGTCCATAGGAGGAATGAAAAATGGCAAGAAAGAAAATTCACATCGACAGTAGTCTTTGCATCGGCTGTGGAAGCTGCGCCGGTAACTATCCAGATGATATCAGAATGAATGACGACGGATTAGCAGAACCTATCAGTGGAGAATGTGACGAAGAAGTCAGAGATATTTGCCCAGTAGGCGCAATTACCGTTGAAGACTAATTTTCATAAATAAATTAAAAAACTAGGAGCAATTCCTAGTTTTTATTTTACGCAATTTTTTCTATAACTCGATGGATGTTCTTGTATAAAACAAGAGTCATAATAATTACTGCCACATCTTTAATCGCATTAAATGGTAGTGCGACGTAAAGGAAGAAAGTAAAACCAAGAGAAGTGACATTTGGATTTGCAGCAGTACACATAGCAATCAATGCCTCTTTTGAAAATCCCATTACAAAGATATAGAAATCGAGAACCAAATAACTAGTAATTAATGATGCAGAAATCACTTGAATGATAAATCCTATTGATAAACCGACCATCGCCCCTTTAATCGAGCGATGTTTTTTATACCAGATTGCCGCTGGAATCGCTAAGAGTAATGCGTAAATAAAATCGACCAATTCGCCAACGCCTAACGAAGATGTCATTGGCAGCTTAATTATGGTTTTTACCAAAACGACGAAAAATGCCGATAACGGGCCATAGGCAAATCCAGCGATTAAAACTGGTATTTCATCGAAATGAAATTCGAGAAACATTGGGAAAATCGGGATTGAAAACTTGAAATATGGGACAATATATAAAATTGTCGCAAAGGCAGCAAAAATCGCCGTCCTAGTAATAAATTTCGTCGTAATCGGATGTTCGACTTTAATAAATCTAGCTAGTGCAAATGCTATAGCGCCAAAGATAAATAGCGAAGCGATTACAAGACGCGTTAAATCGTAATTGTTCATAAAAAAATCCCCATGCTACAGGGGGAAATATACTTTTCTTCTTCCATCTAGACTTTACTATCGCTATCCGAATTACACGGATTCCTGCCTTTCGGCTCGCGGAGTTTACCGCCGGTCGGGAATTTCACCCTGCCCTGAAGCGAAAACATTATAACACGATATTTTAAATGACTATATTTTTTTAAGAAATTTTTCTTGATCTTCTTCTGTTTCAAAAGATAAAACTATTCTTTTTCTAAGAATATTGGTTTTACAATTGTACTTTTTATCAATGCGATTTTCTTCTGGCAAATAGTTAATTCCATGCTTGTACTCAAAGATTATTTTTTCCGTATCTCTAACAGATAGAGCATCAGTATATATTCTTTGAACTATTTCTGTAATAAATTGATCGGGTAAAGTAATAATCGCCTTTGCATGTCCAAAAGATAACTTACCGATTGAAACATCGTTTAGTACTTGGTCGGGTAGGTTTAATATACGCATAATATTCGTTATTTGCGCTCTACTTTGATGCATTAATATTGAGATATCTCTTTGAGAATAATTGAATCTCTCTTTCAATGTATTGCAAACTAATGATAATTCGACCATGTTACGATTAATTGAATCTCTCATATCAGACGCTAAAAGAAGCAAAGTTTCCTCGTCTCCGACATCGATTAACACGCACGGAACAGAAGGGAGGTTAAATTTCTTGCTCGCCAATAGTCTTCTTCTTCCAAGAATAATCTCGTAATGATCTTTTTTTGCCCTAATGATTAAAGGACTCTTTAATCCTTTTTCGGCTAAACTGGCAAAGTCTTTTACCAGTTTTTCTTCATTCACTTTTGCTTTTCTAATAAAAGCATTGTCATCGATAAGATTGGTTGAAATATATCTAGGAGTAGCGGTTTGATACTCCTTTTCCATGTTGGCAATAACGTTTGTGTTTGAAAAACGTTTAAGGAGTTTAGATAGAGAAATCTTTACTATTGGTTTATTGTTAGTGTCTTTCTTCATGATCCATAACTTCTTTCGCTAGCGAGTAGTAAGCTAAAGAACCGCTACTAGATGGACGATATAAAGTAACAGGTAAACCTTTAGCGTTGCTTTCTGGAATCGATACATTACGTGGTATTTGCGATAAAAAAGTATTTTCTTTAAAAAGGGATCTAATTTGAGAGGTGACTTCAACTCCGAGTCTACTCTTTGAATCAAACATTGTAAGTAAGAAACCTTCGATTCCTAAACTGGAGTTATATGTGTTTTGAATGCTTGAAACAGAAGCAAGTATTTGTGCCACCGCTTCCATTGCGAAATATTCGCATTGAACCGGTATTAAAATTGTGTTTGCAGACACTAGTGCGTTTACAGTCAATAATCCCAATGATGGCGGACAATCGATAATAATATAATCGTAGTTTTTCTCCACTTCATTAAGGGTTTTTCTCAACAAAAAGAAAGGTTGATCGACCTTGCCGTAAACCGAACTTTCAATAGTTGAAAGAACGAGTTTTGGCGACACTATGTCTAGATTTTTTACAATTGTCTTTCTCACCACTTTTGACATCGGTTCAAGTCCCATCATGGCATCGTAAAGACATTTATTAATCAAAGAAATATCGATTCCTAAACCACGCGATGAGTTGCCTTGCGGATCCATGTCAATGAGTAAAACTTTGCGATCAAAATGCGCTAAAGCAGCGGAAAGATTAATTGAAGTCGTCGTCTTA
Organism: Erysipelotrichaceae bacterium; assembly: GCA_034932745.1. GTDB lineage: Bacteria > Bacillota_I > Bacilli_A > RFN20 > CAG-826 > JBAYST01. The sequence goes on from JAYFOJ010000002.1 coordinate 180,742, forward strand.
CCAACTCCACCTTTTTGATTTGCTATCGCGATAATTTTTGCCACAATAATTCCCCGTGAAACACATTATACTATCTAGTAGCTCTATTTCGCTAGACTATAGTGGCTTATCAATTATTTCTTTATACATCCTAGGATACTTTTTTATCGTTGGAGTTTTTTTAACAAAAACTAAATTAAAACGAGTTTCTTTAGAATTCGGCAGTTCTTCTTCCATTGCATTTTTAAGTTCGATGCCGAGTTTTTTAATCGCCACAGATGCATTCTCGTATTCTTCTATTCCAGTTTTGCCTTTCATCGCGATGAATTCACCACCGACTTTAACAAGTGGGACGCAGATTTCTAGTAAGACTGACAAAGGCGCAACCGCTCGTGCAATCACAAAATCAAATTCTTCTCGATGCATATTTGCGTATTCTTCGCCACGAGCGTTGATAACTTCAACATTTTGAAGATTGACTCTCTTTGCAACTTCCAGTAAATAATCTGTTTTCTTTTTTGTTGCATCTAGCAAATAAACATGTGCGGAAGGGAAAAGAGTAGCAATAACTAATCCTGGAAAGCCAGCGCCGGAACCGAAGTCTAGTATTTTTTTATTTTGCAAATCGATATCTCGGACTCCTAAAGCAGAATCAAATATCATTTTTTCGACAAAATCTTCTTTATTGGTAATCGCGGTCAAATTAAATTTCTCGTTGGTTTCAAGAGTAATATTCATGATTAAATCTAGTTTATTAATCGCTTCATCTTCATAAGGAAGACCGCTTTCCCAAAGTTTCATTTTAAGTTCTTTTAAATTCATTTTTTGAGGCCTTTCTTTACTAGCATAATCAAGATGGCAACATCAGCAGGATTGACTCCTGATATTCTCGACGCTTGACCGATTGTATTTGGATGAATCTTCGCTAATTTTTGTCTAGCTTCAATGGCTAATCCGTCTGTATGTAGGTAATCAATCTCATCTGGAAGTTTTAATTCATCTAATTTTGCCATATTAGCAGCTTCCTTGATTTGATTTGCGATGTATCCTTCGTACTTAATCATCGTTTCGACTTCTTTAATTGAATCATCGTCTAAAGTCAAACCTTTAAGAGCGGGAACAAATTCAATAAGACCATTATAGTCGACACCTGGTCTTTTAAGGACTTCAGATGCTCTAATTCCGCCTTTAACTTCTTGAAAGCCTAAAGAAATCAAATAATCGACAAATTCTTTTTTCTTTCCAATAAAGGTATTTTCCAAAACACTTATCGCCTTATCAATATTGGTTTTTTTATCGACAAACTTTTCGTATCTTTTGTCTTTAATGAGTCCAATGGTATGACCAATTTCGGTAAGTCTTAAATCAGCATTGTCATGTCTTAAAAGTAATCTAAATTCTGCTCTTGAAGACATTAAACGGTATGGTTCATTTGTTCCTTTGGTAATTAAATCGTCGATCATAACACCAATGTAGGACTGGTCGCGACGGAGAATTAATGGGTCTTTGCCTTTTATGCGTAACGCGGCGTTAATTCCAGCCATCAACCCCAATCCTGCAGCTTCTTCGTATCCTGAAGTTCCGCATATTTGACCACTAACATATAATCCAGGCCATTTTTTGATCATTAAAGTGGCATCGTATTCGTATGATTTAATCGCATCATATTCGATTGCGTATGCGTATTTGAGGATTTCAGCGTTTTCTAGACCCGGTAAGGAATGAACCATTTTAAGTTGAATATCTTTTGGCATGCTCGTCGAAAAGCCTTGGAGATAAATCGAGTCAGTTCGACGTGACTCTGGCTCTAAAAACAATTGATGTCTTTCTTTATCAGCGAATTTAACAATTTTATCTTCAATAGAAGGGCAATAACGAGGTCCGACACCTTTGACGATTCCACCATACATCGCCGATTCTTTTAAGTTATTACGAATTATTTCGTGTGTTTTAGGGGTTGTATATATCAAATAACATGGTAATTGCTCTTCAATTGGGACAAATTCTATTGTTTCATATGAAAATGCTAATTTTTCTGGGGTTCCATACTGTGGAACAGATTTGGAAAAATCGATTGAATCTCGTTTGATTCTTTGTGGGGTTCCAGTTTTAAGACGATAAATATCAATTCCCATAGACGACAAATATGGCGAAAGTCCAATTGAAGGCTTTTCACCATCTGGACCCCCGCTAGTTTTGCTATGTCCAACAAGAATTTCGCTTTCCATATATGTTCCAGTTGCCAAAATAACAGACTTGGAAAGATATGATTTTCCATCGCTAGTTCTAACGCCTTTAATAATCCCATCTTCATGAATAATTTCAGTAACCATGCCTTCAATTACCGTTAGATTTTCAGTATTTAATGCAAGTTGCTGCATGTAATGTGGATAATCTAACTTATCGGCTTGAGCCCTTAAACATTGAACGCCTGGTCCTTTACCTGTATTTAACATCTTCATTTGAAGGTATTCGTGATCGGCACCAATTCCCATCATTCCGCCGAGCGAGTCGATTTCTCTAACTACTATTCCCTTAGCCGATCCACCAATCGATGGATTGCATGGCATGTTGCCCATCATTTTGATATTTAAAGTTAAAAGAAGTGTTTTACACCCCAAATGCGCGCTTGCAAAAGCGGCCTCTAAACCAGCGTGTCCACCGCCGACAACGATTATTTCGAATTTATTATCCATTAACCAACACTTCCATCCATATCCATCTTAATCAACTGATTAAGTTCGACAGCATATTCCATCGGTAATTCTTTTGAAAATGGTTCAATAAATCCCATAATTATCATTTGCGTAGCGTCTTTTTTACTTAAACCACGACTCATTAGATAAAACAATTGATCTTCATTGATTTTACTGACAGTTGCTTCGTGTTCGATAAAAGAACTGTTATTAGATACTTCGTTTGTTGGAATTGTATCGCTTTTTGAAATGTTATCTAAAATCAAAGTATCGCATTCGACATGAGAACGCGAATTATATGCATTAGTTTCGTGTCTTACGGTGCCGCGATAATTAGATACTCCGCCATTTTTGACTATTGATTTAGAAATAATTGTCGAAGATGTATTAGGAGCTTTATGAATCATTCTCGCGCCGGCATCTTGAAATTGTCCATGGCCTGCAACGGCGATTGAGATGCAAGTTCCTCTAGCGCCTTCTCCTGCAAGAATACATGCTGGATATTTCATATTGAGTTGTGAGCCGATATTTCCATCGATCCAATCCATTGAAGCATTTTCATAGCAAATGGCTCTTTTTGTAACTAAATTAATAATATTTGTCGACCAGTTTTGAACTGTTGAGTAGCGGCATTTTCCGCCTTTTAAAACAATTATTTCTACGACGGCCGCATGTAAAGATTCTTTAGAATAAACCGGTGCTGTGCATCCTTCGACGTAGTGAACGTCTGCGCCCTCGTCGACGATAATCAATGTTCTTTCAAATTGTCCAGATTTCTCGTTGTTAATTCTAAAATAACTTTGAAGGGGTTTATCTAATTTGACACCTTTTGGAACATAGATAAAAGATCCTCCAGACCACACTGCACCGTTGAGTGCAGAAAACTTGTTATCAGCAAATGGAATAACAGTACCGAAATATTTTTTAATTAAGTCAGGATATAACTTTAACGCCATATCAGTAGAAAGGAAAATAACACCTTTTTCTTCGACTTCTTTCAGCATGTTGTGATATACAACTTCTGATTCGTATTGAGTTGATACTCCAGAAAGAAATTTTTGTTCAGCCTCTGGAATTCCGAGTCTTTGGAAAGTTGTTTTAATCGTATCTGGCACCTTATCCCAACTATTTTCTTCTTTTTCACTAGGCCTAATAAAGTATGTAAATGAGTTAAAATCAATTTCTTTTAAATCTGGACCAAAATGAGGAAGGGGCATAGCATTAAAAGCTTTTAGAGCTTTAAGGCGATATTCCAACATCCATTCTGGTTCGTGCTTCCATGAAGAAATATTACGAACTACTTGTTCGTTTAAGCCAACACCTGATTTTAGAATTGAAACATCTTCGTTTTTAAAACCAGTGTTTGTATCTTCTTGAAATTTGACATTCTTCTTCGCACTCATTTTTTAATTAGCTCTCCAATTGCAGTACAACCAAGCATCGCACATCTTATTCTCGCCGCTTGTTTTGAGGTGTTCATGAAAACAACGGCTTCGTCCAATACGTTTTCGTCAAAAGGAGCTTCGTGAATCATCGCGTCGTAATTCGCAAGAATTTCATCAGCTTCTTTAATCTTTTTCCCTTTAACCAATTCACATAAAATATCGGTCGAAGCCGTTGAAATGGTACAGCCGATTCCAGTGAAACAGGCATCTTTAATAATGCCGTCTTCTTTTAATACATAGACGTCGATATCGTCGATGCAGTTATCTGAATGCATGTGTATCTTTTCGTAATTAGAACCGCTAGGTTCGCGCTTATTGCGTGGATAAGTGTAGTGATCGACGATGATTTCTCTCATCATTTGATTAGTTAAAGTAGGCATCTAAAATGTCACCTCCATTTGTAAGAGCGTCAAGAAATACATCAATATCTTCTTTAGTCGTGTATAAATATGTGGACATTCTGCAAGTTGCACTTGTTTTTAAGAAATCAGTTAAGATTTTGGCGCAATGTTGACCGCTTCTTACGGCGATTCCTTTACTATTTAACAAAGTTGCCTCGTCTTGAGCGAAAACACCTTTGATATTAAACGTGATAATACCAGTCGCTCCGTGTTCATTATAAATAATGAGGTTATTTATTCTTTTGGCTTTTTCAATAAAATACGCTCTTAACATTTCTTCGTGATGATGGATGTTTTCAATTCCAACTTTCGAAATGAAATCCACCGCTGCTTTTAATCCGATAATTCCAGCTAAATTCATTGTGCCGGCTTCAAATTTTGAAGGTGGATTTAAATACTCGACATCACCACACATATCAAATTTCGCATTCATTCCACCGCCGGATAAGAATGGATCCATCTTATCGAGTAAATCGTATTTTCCCCATAAAACGCCAATTCCGGTTGGGCCGCACATCTTGTGTCCAGAAAAAGATAAAAAGTCGATATCTAAATCTTTTACATCGGTTTTAATATGTGGAACAGATTGAGCACCATCGACCGAAATAAGTGCGCCGTATTCGTGTGCGATTTTTGCTAGAGCTTTTACATCAGCGATGAATCCGAGAACATTGCCGACATGTGCAACACAAATCAGTTTCGTTTTTTTAGATATAACTTTTCTAAGGTTCTCTGGTGTGAGTCTTCCTTCTTTATCTAGAGGAATCAAGGATATCTTGCATCCAGTTAATTCGTGAACTCTAAACCAAGGAAGCACATTAGAAGCATGTTCTGCTTCAGTAATTAATATTTCATCGTCAGCGGTTAAAAATTTTGCTCCATAACCGTATGCGATTAAGTTTAAAGACATTGAGGCGCCGCTAGTAAAAACTACCTCCCTTGAATCACCATTAATAAATTTAGCAACCGATTCTCTTGCTTTCTCGACTTCAACATCCATGTTGTAGCATAAATCGTAATCACCGCGATGACTGTTGGATGTAACATCTGAATAATAGTGTTCAATTGCTTTAATTACGCTAAAAGGTTTAAAAGTCGTCGATGCATTGTCGAGAAAAACTAGTGGCTTGCCACTCATTGTTTTTGTTCCATCGAGCATTGGAAATTGTTTTCTTATTTCGTATACATCGTACATATTTACACCCTCTCCAGAATCAATTTTTCAATCTCTTCTTTTATCTCTTCGTCTTCGAAATTCTTCAATATCGGTTTTATATATCCCATGACAATTAGTGTTTTTGCTTCTTTTTCACTAATTCCGCGAGACTTTAAATAGAATAAATGTTCTTCATTAACTTGACCAAGTACCGCAGAGTGCCCTGCTTCAATGTCATTTTCATCGATTTTTAGAATCGGTTTTGCAACAACATCTGCCTCTTTAGAAAACACCATGATTCTTGCATCTTGTTTTGTCTTTGATTTCTTAGAACCTTTTTCGATGTGGGAGGCTCCAGAAAATACCAAACGAGAATGGTCTTTGGCAACACCATAATTATTGGCAGTTGCACGCGTCGATAAACCAATGTGATCGATTAATACTTTAAACTCTTTGTTGTCATCGTTGCGCGAGATAGATGACAAGATCCAATCGCATTGAGAATTATCTCCAATTAAATTTACATCAACTTTGTTGATACCTTTACCATTTGAGAAATCCGCATAACTTAAACTCAAAGTAGCATTTTCCATTAAATCAAATGACAATTCACTATTTCCGATTTCGTTTTTATTGAGTACTTTAGCATTCAATACTGAACCGGTTTTTTGAATAACTTTAACACCAAAATTAACACAATCGATAAATAATACATTAGCCTCAAGATTTTCGTTCAAAATAATATTTTTAATATTTGCAATATCGTTGCCTTTAATAATATAAGAAAAATGTTCTTGATTAGTAAAAATTAAGTCATCGTTTTTTATTAAATTTTGAACACTATTTCTTTTCATTATTTAATCGCTTCTTTAGTTGCGCATGCGCCGATTGAAACTTGACTCATTTGCGCTACTTCCTTTTCGATTTTAATTCCGTATTCTGTCTTTAGAAATTCATATCCTGTTTTATCTATTCTCTCGATTAATTCTTTTTTGCCTTCTAATACGATTTTCCCATTAATCATAACCACAGCTTTTGTTGGAGAAACCAAATCAAATAGTCTTGCGTAGTGCGAAATAATTAAGAAAGCGTGTTGTTCTGATTGGTGGGCCTTAATAGCGTCAGCAACCAATTGAATAGCGTCGACATCAAGGCCAGAATCGATTTCGTCTAGAAGAATAAAGTCTGGGTTTAAAATTAGCATTTGAAGAATTTCGTTTCTTTTCTTTTCTCCGCCAGAAAACCCTTCATTTAAAGAACGATTAGCAAGGTCTAGCGGCATACCTAGTTTTTTTGACGATTCATCTATTAATTTATAGAACTTATATAAAGATACTGGTTTTTCGCTTCTTGCATTAATCGCCGCTCTTAAAAAATCAGCATTAATTACTCCTGGAACTTCTGAAGGATACTGCATCCCAAAAAATATCCCAGCACGAGATCTCTCATCTGGCTCTAAACAAGTAATATCCTTGCCATCTAATTCAATAGAACCTTTGGTTATTTTGTATTTCGGATGCCCCATAATAACATTCAAAAGAGTAGATTTTCCGTGTCCATTAGGGCCTAGTAAAGCCACTGTTTCGCCTTGAGAAATCGTTAAATTAATACCTTTTAAGATTTCTTTGCCATCTACTTCGGCATGCAAATTTTTAATTAATAAACTTCTCATTGAATTACCTCAAATCTCAACAATTCTACAATATGAAAATGCGACTATCAAACTATACGATAACTTTTTTCTATTTTTTATAAAAATATTGCCAAAACTTCAAATTAAACGAAGATGGCAATAATTTTGTTGCAATAAAAACCTCTAATATATAAAATATTAACGCTATAAAAAATAAGGAGGACGCATTAATGAAGCATAGAAAATTATCAATTTCTCTAATTTCTGCTTTCATTGCTGCATTGGGGCTTTCAGCGTGTTCTGATGTAACCGCTAAAGACAATTCCATACTCACCTTGAAGGGATATGATGGTGAAACCATCGATATCGACGCAGGTGCGATTTTTAATCAATACAAAACAAGTGCTGATGGAATTTCAAGTTTTTACAAAGCCATACTAGAAGTATTAATTCGCAATTACTTCGAAACTAGTACCGATGCAGATGTCAAATCAAAACTTGCCTCACTTAAAACACAAGCTGAAAATAAAGTTAAGGGTGTTGAAGAAGAAGCAAGATTAAACGCGGAAAAAAATGGTACATCGTACGAAGAAGAATGGAACAAACTCTTGGATTCAAATAAAGTTGAAGACCGTGATGAACTAAAAGCGTTGTTCCTTTACAATTTTGAAAAGGCAGAGATTGAAGACAAATATTTTGAAAACAATCTTTCATCCTTGACGAGTGAATACATCGGTTTCAAACAAGACAATAGTAATGCTTGGGGTGCCTATCGCGGTGATGAACACAGCGCAATGCTCCCATATCACATTAGACACATTCTTGTTAAGACAACCGCTAGTGCAACGGATTTTACTTCTAGTGAAATTACACAAGACGAAGCAAAAAAATTAGACACAGTATACGAGGCTCTTGCAAGTGGTAAGAACACATTTGGACAAGTAGCAGCGAGCTGGAGTGATGATTCATCAGCTTCCGTATTCGGAGATTCTGGCATCATGGATGTAAGTGAAAACTTCGTCAATGAGTTCAAACTCGGAATATATGCCTATGATGGTCTTTATGGAAAATCAGTAACTGGTGCCCAAAGTATTAATCGCGATGATTATTTCGGTCTAAGCGATTCATATAATGGTTCTAGTGCTACTTCCACCGTTAAAGATCAATTATCCAACATCGGGCTCGGACAAGTTTCATACGAAGTATTCTTAAGATTAGGTGAAACATATAAAACCGAAAAATCAGATGGCGGTGAATCCGTTAATGATGGTGTAACGAAGTATTTCCCACGCAACATCTATTGGAATAACTATTTGAATCTTCACAACGTTTTCGTTATTACAGATAATGGTTTGACCGATTCTGGAACACACTGGACAAAACCAGGTCTAGATGCAAATGGCAAAACCGGTTTCCGCGAGGTTAGCGGATTAGGTTTAGCTGCAGGCACCAAGGTCTTAACAGATGAAGTCGGCCGCGTGGTTATCGGCGTTAGAAGCGAATACGGTATTCACTTTATGATTATGCAAAGAACTCCATTTGAATTAGATGGAACAATTAGCAGTTATAACGACTCGACTAAGAGTTACAGCTATAACGACGTTAAAATCAACGAGTACTACACTACTAAAGTACCAGGAGATCAAGGATATCCACAAACAACTGAAGGAAAAGACAAAGTAACATATGTCAATTTCCTCAATGCTGATAAATCTGTATATACCGAAAGAGCCGATAAAGTCGAAACAAAGATAAAAGGTTTTGACTCGATGTATGACTATCGTATCTACGAACAATTTGCAGCAAACAATCAAATTCAAATTAATGATCCAACAGTTAAAACTGAAATCGATCGTTATATCGCGCAAAAGAGAGAATATATTGAATGGTCAGACGAACAAAACGTGACCAAGACATGGCAAACATATCTCGATTTACTAAATCTTCAATATGAAATGCGCGACGATGATTACGGTACTAACCTAGACGGTAGTAAACGTTTGACTAAAGTCACATGTGCTATCAACTTCGGTAGTTATGACCCAAATGATGCTTTATGGAAGAAGGGAGGAGCTTGCTACTATGGCAAATAATAAAAAACTCGTACCTATATTTCTACTTTCTGCCTTAATGCTTAGCGCATGTTCTAACGAGATTATCGCTAAACCAACAAACTATGATGATCCTCTTATCGTCGATGCCGGAACCACCACTCTTGCTAGCGGAGTACCAAACAATTCGATGAATGTCATCTATGATGCGATCCGCGATGGCGGAACTCTATCGGGCGATGTTCTCAATGAAGTTCTATATCAATTAGCAATATCAGTAATCGGACGTTATAACAGCGTGTCGACTAGCGACACCGTATCTTTAGAAGATGCAGTTGCCAACATCGACGCTAACGAAACAAATAACGAAACCGTTAATCAATTCTTAACCAAACATCCTTCTTATTGGATTAAGGATAGCGATGGTAATCGCAAAACCGATGAATTGACTCGTAAGAGAGAGTATCGTCGCGTTAAAGAGGCTTGGAATCGTATTCAAGACAAAATTAGCGAGAGTGTCTACGACGCAATCGCTGGTGGCTCCTATAGCGAAAACAACTTCTTTAGTGAAACTAAATACTTAATGTCCTTAAGAAATGGCTTCTACAAAGTTGCTAATCCAAATGATGCATCTGATATTCCTTCAGGAGTTGTCCTTCACGATAAAGTGCTAATCTTACCAGAAGTTAAAAAAGAAGAGACATTTAGCCACTACGTCCACAAGGAATTACTCGAGGATGAAGCAAAAGGTTTCAATTACATTTCACAAAAATTAGTTCCAGAAATTTATCGTAACATCTTAGTCGAACAATACTTGTTTGACCAAAGTTACAACACCATCGGACGTGCTTACGCTCGCAATGTCAATATCATTTCGCTCTCAGTCAATAACACTTATCCGCTTCTTGCTGGTAACTTGATGAATGCGTATATCGATAATTACATCAACTGCGACACTCAAGCTCAAGCCGACCAAGGCAATTTCGAACTAATATCAAAGGCTTGGAGAGGTATTAATCTTCCAACAACCGTCGATGGCTCAGCAACAGATGATGATAATAGAGCAGCCGTTCTACTTTCACAAGCTGGCGCAGAAGTCGGAACACTAGATGACACCACTGGATACACTCAGAAATCATATAGTTATTGGAAAGGTACCGCTTACGGTGGCATCGTCGAAAATCTCAAAGAGGTTAACGTTGATCCACAACTAGATAATACCGCTATTCATAGCGATTTCACTGGAACTGGAAAACACACCGTGGCCGCTGGTTTTGAATTAAAGGTTAACACCGCAAGAGTTCAAGACTACACCGAAGATGGATTCTTCATTAAAAATGGTGGTTTAAGCAGTATCAATGAGACTATCAGAACTCGCTTATTCAATATCGGCGTTGCTAATGCTCTTGATAAGAACACCGACCCATATCCAGATCGTTTCACTAGCGATGGCGTTTACGCAATCCCAGAAAACGAAGGAAACTATGTCTGTAAGATTCACGGTCGCTACTTCTTAAAGCCATCTACTTCTGAAAGAAGTGAGACTCCACTTAGCGCCGTTCGTAACACTCTTGATACCACTAACCGTCTAAATGACTTCTTGTGGTTTGATAAGAGCGCAAGCAAATACTATATCGTCGAAGTAACCGAAGCTGTTTCTTCTAGCAAATTATCCGAAACAAGCGATAAGAACTACGAAGGAATCTATGGCGAAGTCGAAGGTTGGAACAAGATGGAAGACATTTCTCACGATGTCGCAAAAGTCATCGCTCAGAATGATTCTTACAAAACACTTTCAACTCAATATTGGCTCAAAGCCGCCGCAATGGCGTACCACGATGATGTTATCTATCAATACTTTGTTGATAATTATCCTGATCTTTTTGATTAAAAATTAAAAAAGATTAAAAGGGGTCTAAACAACCCCTTTTTTCTTTTATATAATAGTAACTAGAAAGAAGGTATTGATTATGAAATCAACATGTATCTTCTGTCAAATAGTTAACGGGGAAATCCCGTGTTATAAGCTCTATGAAGACGATGATGTCCTGGCGTTCCTCGATATATCACAAGTAACAAAGGGCCATACGCTCGTCGTGAGCAAGAAGCATTACGATAACTTCTTAGCCACTCCAAAAGACATTGTCCATAAAGTAATGGACGTCGCTCAAAGAATTGGCCAAGTGCAAATTAGAATGCTCGGCGCTAAAGGTGTTAACATTCTAACGAACTGCTATCAAGAAGCAGGCCAAAGCGTCATGCACTTCCATGTCCACGTTATTCCTCGATATGGAATCAACGACAAAATGGTTATCGAAATGAAAAATCCAGAAAGCGGTAAGTTAAATCTCCCAGCTATTGCAGAAGAAATTAAAACAAACCTCTAATTGGAAAGAAAAAGCGGCATTGCCGCTTTTTTATTTTCCCATTGGTTTATAAATCGTTCGATTATCTAACGGGAATATTCTTTGCGAAAACTCACCAGGCTTTACATCTTCGAGTGCTTTGGTCACTATTGCCATCTTGCTATCGATGTTATCAATCAAGTTAAGCAATATTGCTTCTTTGGTAAGTGGCAGAACTGGGGAACCAAATTCATATTCGCCGTGATGCGATAAGACCATGTGTTCGAGAAGAATTGGGGTTTCACCTTTAATATTCAATTTATCCGCGGTTTCTTTAATGATTCCCGCCATGATTGAAATATGTCCAACCAGTTTCCCTTCGAGAGAATAATGGAAGACGACTGGTCCTTCAAATTCAATAGTTTTACCGATGTCGTGAAGGATGACACCGCTAATTAGGATATCTTTATCGACGTCTTTATAATAATCTGCTAACATCTTGGCAATATCAGCCATTGAAACTGTGTGATGAAGTAGTCCGCTCGAATATTCATGATGCACGCTAACAGCGGCTGGGTATTCGTAAACCTTCTTCCCATAAGTTTCCATTACCGCATCCACTATCGCACGGCATTCTTTGTTTTTGATAGAAGAAATGTGAGATTGAAGTCTTTGAATCAGTTCCTCTTTTGGAATTGGTGGCGCTTTGATAAAACGAATTGGATCTATTTCATTATCTTTTAGCATGGTCGCAGACAAAACTTTCAACTGTAGTGATGTTTTATAGAATATAACATCTGCTGTAACTTCAACCACCGCCCCCACTTGAAATAACTCTTCGTCTTGTGGGGTGACTTCCCATTTCTTTCCATTGATTGAACCAGTCGAATCTCTAAATTCAATTGTAAGATATGTTAGTCCGTTGTTTGTGACTCCCTTTAAAGAACTAGCGACCATTAATTGGGTAACTATGCGTTCGCCATCTTGAAATTCATTAATTAGTTTCATTTACTTTTTCCTCTATTTTCTTTTTAATCTCTTGATACTTATAACCTTTTTGCAATAAAGACTTAATAACTTTGTCGTAAAGTTCTCGGCCATCATACTTACTCGATAATCTCGTATAAGTTTTAGCGAAGTCTTTTGCTAAAACATTACTTTCTTGTTTGGAATCAACCTTTATCAAGGATGAGACGCTGCTAGCAATCTCGCTAGTGAAGCCGTGGCTTACAAGATTGCTATATATGTGTTGTTTCTTCTCGAGATAATTGTATTTAGAGTATCTTCTTTCTAAAGACGAAAGCAAAGACTTTGCTTTTTCTAATTCTTTAGTTTCCTTAAAATGAAGACTCTTTAAATCCTTTTCTTCGATTCCTCTTTTTCTTAACTCTTCGGTAATTTTAAATTGGCCCATTTTCTTTTCTGCTGCGTAAATCAAAAAGTCTTGAATATAGGCTTTATCATCGATTAAATTATTTTCCTTTAATGTCTTGATAACAGATTCGATTTTTCTCTTATCTCCACCTTTAGTATACAATTTTTCTTTTAATCTCTTCTCTGTGGTTACTGCCTTTTTAACAATTCCTAAAGCAGTATTTAAAAGGGCAGAAATACTATTAACTTCTTTAATATCTTTTAATTCGTCGTAAGATAATTCTTTTCCGTCAAAAAGATAAAAAGATGCATACGTATCATAAGAAATATCCATCTTTGTCTTGTCGGTAAAAGTAATCACCACTTTGCTCTTGCAGATTCTTACTTTTCTAATTTTCTTACCAGTAAGCTTTGACGCCACGTAAATAAACCTCCATGATGCTTCTATAGAATGTTTCGATTGAGTATTTTTCAATCGCGTTAAATGCATTCTTTTGAATTGTTTGTTTTTCTTCTTCTGTTAATGAGATGATTTTCTCAACTTTTTCGATAAACGTTTCTTCGCTTGTAAAGAAGTATCCAGTTTCATTATCTTCGATAACGCCAGTTAAATTGTCGTCAAATCTCGCTAATAGTAAGGCACCACTAGCCATTGCTTCCATAAAGGTTAATCCTTGTGTTTCAGTAATTGAGGCAGAAGTATAAATGTTTGCTAAGTGATAATAAAATGGGACTTTAGATGCCGGAGAAGGTCCGAGGAATTCCACATGATCTGAAATACCTAATTCGTGGGTGAGAAGTTCAAGAGAACTACGAGCAGGTCCACCGCCAACAACAAACATCTTCGTATCTACTTCTTTGTGACTCTTTATAAAACCAGCATAGTACTTAATGCTAATATCCATCGACTTTTCAGCTGCTAATCTTCCAAGAATCAAAAACACCAGTGTTTTATCACTAATACCGTGAGCGGTTTTGAACGCTTTTATTTCTTCGGGATTTTGTTTATCTGCTTGGAAAAGAGAGAAATCTATTCCGGTGGGAATAACGGAAATATAAACATCACTACCATATAGGCGGAGCATTTCTTTTGTCTTAACGCTTGGAGTAATAAAACCGGTTGAACCTTTAGCAATCATTCTCGAATAATATTGAATACTCTTACGGGCAATTCGATCGAAATTACCTTTGGTAACATAGTATGTATAATCTTCGTATTGCGTATGGTATGTATAAATTATTGGAACATTGAGATTCCTTGCCACTATTTTTGAAAACTGGCCAATCGGTCCGTCTGATTGATTGTGAATGATATCTGGCTTCCATTCTTTTAGAATTTTCATCGACTTAGAGTGGTAAATTGGCGCGGCACGATAACCATATAATTTCTTTAGTAAAATTCCTGGTATTTCGATTATTCCGTTTTCGTATTTAAACTTCCCATCTGTTCTATTAACGGTCACCAATAAAACATCGTGTCCGTGGTCAATAAGAGTGTGGACAAGATTATAAGTGGATGTCGCTACTCCATTTATTTGTGGTGGGTAAGTGTCTGAAAAAATGGCTATCCTCATGTTTGCTACCCTTTATCGATGTCATCGTCATCGACATCTATTTCGTTCCAGTCTGTTTGTTCCATTTTTCTCGATTCGTTTTTCTTGTTTTTCTTTTTTTCGTCTTCCAGTTTTTTGCTCTTTAAAGACTCGCGGATTAGTTCGCGATTAAGACGCATGGTTTCGAACTCTGCGTCCGCAGCATCTTTACGTTCGACATATGTGCTCTTTTGTAAAGAAACGAATGTCTCGCGGAAACTGTCGTGCTCTGGAACATTTTCCTTTGGAGAAGCACGGTAAAACGCTGTGACAATTCCGCCGAGAATAAGCGGTAATGTAAATGTTACAGTACGCCAAATAAGTTGAGCAGCGATCGTCGACACACTTGTTCCGCCATCCGGATTTAGGTAAGTATAGAAAAGCTGATTGAAGAAGTATTCAGATACACCAGCGGAGCCAGGTATCGGAATTAATCCCGTAATCATTTGATGATAATTTCCATAATAGACACTGTCCCAAAAAGACATCCAGTCGACACTATAGTTCGCACCTAACGCCTTACCAGCAAAAAATGGAACCGAGAAATTGAGTGTCATTACAAAGAAAAATAGAATTGTAATTAGTATCGTAAATGGAATATTAGATATCAAACGACGAAGTTCAATCTTAAAGTTTTCAACTTGGATACGTAGATTCTCACGAATCTTGTCTTTGTCTTTAATGATGTGCATTCTAGCGAGTAAAGAAATGCATGGACCCATAATAAAATTATGGAACTTTCTTGAATAAGACATTAATAGAACCAACATTACAACGCTTAAATTTAAAGCAAAACCGATTATTGTAAGTGGTAAAATTGGTAAAGAAATCAAAACTCCGTTAATTGTTAATTCAACGGCTTTAATTTGCATCAAAACATCGAATTTAACTATAAAAGCAACAATTCCATAAGTAATCAACACTAGCTGATAGATAATTGAATACATAACCATAATAGAAGCAGCAGCACTAATTGGCACTCCTTGCTTCTTATAGGCATATGCTTGCATTACTTGTCCACCGCTAGCACCAGGTGTCACACCGCAATAAAATGTTCCTATTTGATCGCAAGCGAGGGCTTGTCTAAAGCGGTAATTCTTTGTATATAGCCTTGCAAAGCAGAAAAGTATCAAACCTCTTATTAGCATCGCAAAAACGACGCATAAGACGCAAACACCAATCCAACCCCAGTTTACGGTTTTAAACGATTCGATGACGTTGTCAAAATCAGATGCTAAAGAAATAACAACAGCAACGATTGTGACAATTAGCACGACTAAAATGTTTAAAATGTATTTCCAAGGAATTTTACTTTTACTTTTCTTTGGTTCTTGGCTTGTAGCCAAAGACTCATTTTTTTCTTCACTCATAACAAAAATAATTTTATCACAAGCCGTCGTTTTGTTCGTTAAGAAAAATAATAAATATTTTTAATCGATAAAAATTGATACGCATTCTTTTAAATTTTAATGACTAATATTTGTTGAGTTAAAACAAATTCTGCTAATAAAAAAAACCACACTATACATCGTTTGACATATTAGTGCGGTAATTTTAAGACTGATTTGGTGCAGCTGGCAGGAATTGAACCTGTACGGGATACCCCACTAGATCCTAAGTCTAGCGCGTCTGCCAGTTCCGCCACAGCTGCAAGTTTGGTGCCAGCTATAGGAATCGAACCTACAACCTACTGATTACAAATCAGTTGCTCTGCCAATTGAGCTAAGCCGGCATTATTGGTGGACACTACAGGGATCGAACCTGTGACCTCTTCCGTGTGAAGGAAGCGTTCTCCCGCTGAACTAAGTGTCCAGTCAAACGCTTTATCATACTAGCAAAATACTATCATTTTTTCAATAAAAGAAGAAAGTCGTTTTTAATGTCTCTCAAAATAAAAATGTCCCTAACGGACATTGACATCAAAGTTGGTGGGCCTTAATAGACTTGAACTATCGACCTCTCCCTTATCAGGGGAGTGCTCTAACCAGCTGAGCTAAAGGCCCATAACGCATCGATGCTTTAATAATATACTATATAGATTTTCGAAAATCAATGTCATTTTTCATTCAAAAAACCCACATCTTTAAATGTGGGTTTAATGATAGCCTTAACAAACGAATTAACGTTTTGAGAATTGTGGCGCGCGACGTGCGGCTTTGAGACCGTATTTCTTTCTCTCTTTTGAACGGGAATCACGACTGACAAGTCCTGCTACTTTGAGCGTCTTGCGGTCGACTCCAGCTTCTAGAAGAGCACGAGCGATACCTAAGCGGATTGCACCCGCTTGTCCAGTGAAACCGCCACCTTTGACAGTTGCGATAACATCATACTTTTCAAGCGTATTAGTTAATACTAATGGTTGTTTCAAATCCATAACGAGTGTGTCATAAGGCATATACTCATTAACATCTCGTCCGTTGACGACAATTTTACCTTTGCCAGCTACGACATAAACGCGAGCGATAGAAGATTTTCTACGACCGGTTCCGTAATACTGGACATCATTTTTCTTTGCCATAATGATTCCTCCTAGAATTTGAGCTCAAGAACTTCTGGTTTTTGAGCTTCGTGTTTGTGCTCGGCGCCTTTATAAACGAAAAGTTTCTTTTCGATGGCTCTTCCGAGTTTGCCCTTTGGTAACATACCGTGGACAGAGCGTTCCACCATTTCACATGGATAACCGGCAAGCATTTCCTTCGCGGTTCTCTTACGAAGACCTCCATTATAACCAGAGGCATTGTAATAAACTTTGTTAGTTAACTTGTTGTTTCCAGAAAGCGAGACTTTCTCAGCGTTGATGATGATAACAAAATCACCACAGTCGACGTTTGGTGTAAAAATAGGCTTATTTTTGCCCATTAAAACAACAGCGACTTCGCTGGCTAAACGACCTAATGGTTTGTCCTTTGCGTCTATGACATACCACTTGCGTTGGATTTCATTTGGTTTTGCAATAGTTGTTTGACGTTGCATAACTTTCCTCCTTACCAAACTTGTAAATCTTACCGGGACTACTAGTTTAGGCAATTGTGCCGAGTTAAATATTATATATTTCTAGTCGTAAAGTCAACGATAATTTCCTTAAAGGAAAGCAAAAGAGAAAAAAACCGGATTTTTACTCCGGTGTTTTATTGCTTTACATTGTGATGAACAGCTTGCACATCTTGAAGTTCATCTAGTGCATCGACTAGTTCGTTAAACTTACGTAACTCTTCTGGATCAGTTAGTTCGATTTCTTCACTTGCTAGAAGTGTTATTTCGCAAGTTTCGAATTCAGTAATTCCTAAACCTGCTAATACTTCTTTCGCTTTGGTAAAATCACTTGGAGAAACGATGACGGTAATAATGCCTTCGTCTTCGTTGATTTCTCTTAAATCGACATCACCAAGAATCAAAGATTCTTCGATATTGGGTTTATTTGTTCCTTCAAACACTAAAATACCGGCATCAAAAAAGTTATATAATACCGAACCTAAATGACCACCTTTTCTAGTAATTGCCGTTCTTACTTCTGATAGCGCACGGTTAACATTATCTGTTAGTGTGTCGACGACGAGAAGCGAACCTCCTGGGCCAAAGGCTTCGTAACGGCCTTCAATATAATTCTCTGCTTCTCCACCGGCGGCTTTTTTAATCGCACGATCAAGGACGTCGCGTGGCACTGATTGGCCTTTCCATTTATCAACCGCTGCTCTTAAAGCAAGATTGTTTGCAGGATCGGGAACACCAGCTCTAGCGGCCATATAAATCTCTTTACTAGCACGCATATATAGAGCAGATTTTTTTGCCGCGGTAGCGGCCATAGCTTTCGCTCTAACTTCGAAATGTCTACCCATTGGTATGTGCCTCTTTTCGTTTGATATTCTATCAAAGTTATATGTAGAGTTAAAGTTTAATATAAAACATCGACAAGAAATAAACCTTGGGCGGGTGCTTTATATGAAACAATGTTTCTCTTAGTGTCTTTTAAAAGTTTATCGATAGATGATATAGATATCTGCTCGGTTGCACATGCCACACATGTCCCGATGATGTCTCGAATCATATAGCGCATGAAACCATTGCCAACAAACAAAACAGAAACACTATTTCCATTTATCTCGATATCTATTTTTTCAATATTGCGGACAAATTTCGCTTCGTCTGTTTCTTTTGAGGTAAAGTTTTTAAAATCGTGTTCTCCGAGAAAAAGACTTAGTGCTTTTTTAAACTTTTCTAGAGAAAACGGCTTATTTATTTCGTAACAAAATGGTTTAGAAAAAACATCGCATTCTCCAAGATAAATATCATATCGATAAATTTTCTTCTTCGCAGATAATCTAGAGTGGAAATCTAATTTTGTTTCTGCTATTTCAAGAATTCTGATATCTTCTGGAAGAAGACAGTTCATCGAGTGCTTTAATGATTGAAGGTCTGCTATGTTTTTTGAAGTATCAAAGTGAAAATACTGACCTTTAGCATGAACTCCAGTGTCTGTGCGACCAGAACCATGGATAATAATTGTCTCGTTTAGTATTTTAGACAACACCTCTTCAATTATCGATTGAATGGTGGCCCCATTAGGCTGCTTTTGCCAACCTTGATATTTTGTTCCAATATATTCTACTCGGCATTTAATTCTCATATTACCAACCTAATTTAACTTTAAAAATTAATTCTATTAAATCCATGTTTTTTTGCGCAATAGTCAAATACAATACGCCACTAAAAACCGCTGCGACAAGTAAAAATGAAACAAGATCGCTAATATGAAAATTTAATACTCGATATCTAGTTCTTTTCGAGCGCGGATCATAACCACGGGCTTCCATCGCATCAGCAAGTTGTCCACTTCTTTCAAACGCCGAAATAAATAAAGGAATAATCAAAGATATAATAGCTTTAAAACGCTTAAATAAACCGCCATGATTGAAATCGGCGCCACGAGAAGATTGGGCTTTCATAATTCGGTCGGTTTCATCGAGAATCGTCGGTATAAATCTCAAAGCGATTGATACAGTCATCGCTACTTCATGAGTTGGAAATTTTATCACTCTTAAAGGAACTAAATACCATTCAAGAGCGTAAGTTAAATCTAATGGCTTGGTCGTGCTAGTTAACACCATTGTTATGCAAATCATTAAAACTAATCTAAGAACGATGTAGGCGCTTTGATAGAAAGCATCCCAATAAATCGTTAAATCCCAGATTTTAAAAGCGGCTAAATGATAGGTTGGATTAGGAACAAAAACGTAAATAATAAGCAAAAACAAAACTAGAAACCACATTGCCTTTAAGTTCTTAAATAAACCAATAAAACTGACTCGAGAGACGATCATCGCGACAATCAGTAAAATTAGATAGCAAACAGACATAATTAAACTCGTCGACCAAACGCTGAATGGTAAGAAAATCGTAGCCATCAGTAAAATCATCATTAAGATTTTATTTCTTGGGTCAAGACGATGGATTAGCGTGTTATAAGGAGCGTATCGCCCAAAAGTTACGGATGTCATTTTGGCATCTCCTTATTAAGTTTTATTTGTTGAATCAAATCATCGATATTTCTTATTTTGCAAATATCTAGATTAAAGCCATGGCTGTTTAATTTCTGTGCTAAAGAAAAAACTTTGGGAACTTCAATTCCCGAATTTTCATCTAACTCGCCAAAAACATTTTGTGGTTCACCGCTAGAAATAATTCTTCCATCCTTAACGACGAATACTTTTTCGGCATATTTCATGACGAGATCCATATCGTGAGTAACTAAAATAATGGTTGTCCCATTTTGATGCATCTTATCGACGAGATTCATAATTTCGACTGAACCGCGTGGATCAAGACCTGCAGTTGGCTCGTCCAGAACGAGAATATCTGGTTCAATTGCTAATATGCCGGCAATGGCCACTCGCCTTTTTTCTCCACCGGATAGTTCAAATGGGGATCTTTGAAAATAGGATTGATCTAATCCAACTGAAATTAATGCTTCATGAGCTTTTGTAATAGCATCTTCTTCTTTTAAGCCAAAATTCTTTGGACCAAAGGCGACATCTCTTTCGACGGTTTCATCGAATAATTGATATTCAGGAAATTGAAAAACTATCCCAACGTGTTTTCTCAATTTTTTTATATTTTTCGTATTTCGATTAGTGATCGTGTAGTCATCGATAATGATTGTTCCTTTGCTAGGAGTCAATAATGCATTTAGATGCTGAACGATGGTGGTTTTACCAGAACCAGTCGAACCGATAAAAGCAACATAAGAATGGTCTGCTATATCTAGAGATATTCCGTTTAATGCTTCGTATTGAAACGGAGTTTTAGGAGCATATGTATAAAAAAGATTTTCAATTTTTATCGGCATATTAACTCCACTAGTTCATCGAGATTTTTGGCATCAGTAGCCTTAATACCGATTTCTAAAAGTTTTGATTTAATTTCTAGTAAGAAAGGCGTCGATAGCGATACTTTTTCTAAAATATCTCGATTAGAAAATACTTCTTCTGGCGTTCCTTTTAACACATTTTTGCCTTCGCTCATCACGATAACTTCATCTGAAAGATAAGCTTCTTCGATATCGTGAGTAATCGAAAGAATTGTTAAACTTGGATTATTCTTTCTCATTTCTATAATGAGGTTCCTAATGTCAGATTTACCCTTTGGATCAAGCATAGAGGTAGCTTCGTCAAAGATGATAATATCTGGGTTCATTGCAAGAACACCGGCGATTGCAACTCGTTGTTTTTGACCACCAGAGAGATTAGATGGTTCTTTATTTAGAAATGGCTTCATTCCCACTTTTTCCGCATATTCATTCACAATATTTTGCATATCGTCGTGTTTTACGCAATGATTCTCAAGACCAAAAGCAATATCATCTTCGACCGTGGCAGAAATAAATTGATTGTCAGGATTTTGAAATACTATACCGATTCTTTTACGGATATCGGCGATATTGTTTTTATCTAATTCCACATCGAAAACTTTTATTGAGCCTTCTTTTTTAGGTAATAGACCGATAATTAGTTTTGCTAATGTTGATTTTCCGGAACCATTGTGGCCAATCACGGAAACAAATTTTCCTTGTTCAAGGATAAAAGAAATTCCTTCGACAACATTGGTTAGTCCATCATAACTATAAGTAAGGTTATTAATTTCTAATGCATTCATACTGTGGAATTATAACATAAACAAATAATAAATTATTTAAAATGGCTTATTTCCGCGAGCTTCTTGCATGCTCGTGAGTATATGTAGCGAATGTGTTTCAAATCAGAATTCCGATTGTTAGCGATTTCTTTATATGATAATCCAAAAGACCGAGCCAAAAAGACATCTCTTTCTTCATCGGTTAAAATAGATGAGTCCGATTCTTTAATGTGCTCAATTACTTTCTCGGCCTCAAGTCTTATTGATACGCTTTCGTCGTCTCGACCAATGATTTCTTCCATTAAGGTTTCTGATTCAATGTCGATTTTTTGATTTAGCGAGACATTCCCTGGTTGATAATGTTTTGCGTTCTCTTTGACCATTTTTACGATTTCGTGGAACGATATTTGTTTCCAGTAAGCTTTGAATTTTCCAATTTTGTCATTGAAATTGCGAAGCGCAGTAAAGTAATTGCAAGAGTAAATCGAATAAAAGTCATCGACCGTTAAGCCTGGTAGGTAATTGCTACGATAAAAATCTATCGCTAAAATCATCGAAAGACGATTGTAACGAAAATAAAGGGTTTCATACGCCTCTTTATTGCCGTTTCTTATCAAATGAACAAGATATTCATCTGATTGGTTTTTATTTTTCATGTGAATTCCTTTCTGAGGAATCACAGTTTTTTAATATGTATGTAGGAAAGTAATATTCCCGTTGCCACTGAAGCGTTTAAAGAGTTGACATGCCCGCTCATCGGAATTTTTACAACATAATCGGATCTTTTAATAAGTAGAGGGGAAATTCCCTCTCCTTCGCTTCCGATTATTAAACCGACAGGAAAGTCATACTTTAAATCTTGATAGTTAGTTTTAGCACTACCATCTGATGAGACTATCCAGAATCCTTCTTCCTTCAATTGATCCATCGCCTGAGAAAGGTTAGAAACCATTGCGACCTTGACATAATTAATCGCACCGGTGGATGTTTTAGCGACAGTTGAATTCAACATGACCTGACCATGTTTTTTAATAATTACGCCACATACTTGAAATGCATCGCAAGATCTTAAAATGGCGCCAAAATTACCAGGATCATTAATCCCATCGAGAAGTAATATCACCGGTCGTTCTACCGTCTTACTAAAACGAATAATTTCATCTATTGAAGAATACTCAAATCGTTCTATTTCTGCCACGATACCTTGATGATTGCCGCTTACCATTGCATCTAACTTTTGACTCGAAACAATGTGTACTAAAACTCCTTCTTTTTCCGCGATATCTAACAATGCCTTGTCGCTAAAAGAAGAGCTTACATATATGTTCTTTACCCTAGAATTGGTTAAAGACTCGCGAACTGTGTTCCGTCCAAAGATTAACGATGCCATAATTTTATCTTTTTTTCAAATACTAATGATGGTTGAGAACTTGAATATCAATAGCCTCGATTGACTTTTTAAGGTCAGAAATGAAGGCTTGTTGATCAAGTGTCTCGCCATTAGAAGAACTTAACCTAAAGGTTACTTGTATTTTTTCTGCTCCACCGTCGTTAATTATTTGTGTGACGATGTCGCCAATATTTGCATCATGTTTTTTTGCACATCCGAGTAAATCTGTCATAACTGGCTTGTCAGCATCCGCTAAAACGATAACCACTGGATGATTTTTTGTAAGTCTTTGTTCGACTTTTCTAAACGAAATTAAAACGACCATAACAACAATTGTTCCAATAGCGGCTATAATAAAATTCATACTTCCACATGCTAGGCCGATAGCCATTGCTAACCAAATCGTCGAAGCTGTTGTAAGTCCTTTGATACCACCATTATTGTGGATAATTGCACCAGCTCCTAAAAAGCCAATACCGGCTACGACTTGAGCCGCTAAACGAGCTGGATCACGTGACCAGCCAGCTGGAATTTCTGGGAATCCGTAAATCGAAATAATCATGACAATCGCCGAACCAATAGCGACTAAAAGGTGCGTTCTAAGTCCAGCAGAGCGTCCTCTCATTTCTCTTTCCATACCAATTGCAGCGGACAATATAACAGTAAGAATTAAGGCTATGAATACCAAAATTAAATTTCCGATTGGAAATCCATCGATTGTCCAAGCGTTAAGTTTTTCGGCAATCCATTGGTCTGCCGTTATAAAGTTTCCTGCGGTTACAAATAGTGTCGTTCCTAACATAAGAGCACTCCTTTAATCTAAATAATCTTCTTTTCTATTAATTCCGCTCTAAGTTTGTCGCTTAGAGAAAAATCCTTTTTTGCTTTCGCGGCTAAATATTCTTCGTAGAGCTTCTTATCAGCAGTATTAAGTCTAACATATTTAATATCAATTCCAAGAATTGAAAGCATATCACTCATCGTTGAAAATAGTTGTTCGATTAAATCAAAATCGATTTCTCTTTGTCTTAATGACTGATTAGCCCTTTTGGTTACTTCGTAAAGTTCTGCTAAAGCGTTAGAAGTATTTAAGTCATCTGCTAGTGAATCTAGGAATTTCTCCATTCCTGAAGCGTGACCAATAGTTGGAATCTTTTTTTCATTTATCTGAAGAACTAAAGCCATCTGACGATAGACGTTTTCAATCTTTTGAACTTCGTTTTTACTCGATTCTATCGTTTCATTTGTAAAATTGACTGGGGCACGATAATGGGTTGAAAGGATAACCATTCTCACCACATTACCGCCAAATTGTTCAATCAAATCTTTGGCGTAGATGACATTGCCTAAAGATTTGGACATTTTCTCGTTATTAATGTTAATAAAATTGTTGTGAAGCCAGTAATTTGCAATTTTGTTGTTATGTCTAGCCTCTGCTTGCGCGATTTCATTTTCGTGGTGTGGGAATTTTAAATCATATCCACCGCCATGAATATCGATAAGACCATCAGGTGGAAAAATAGTATCGATCATCACGCAACATTCAGTGTGCCATCCTGGTCTTCCTTTGCCCCATGGTGAGTCCCAACTAATACCTTCACTAGTTTTTTTCCAAAGCGCAAAATCTAACGGGGATTCTTTTTCATCATTAGTCTCAACTCGAGCTCCTGTAATTAAATCGTCGATATTGATTCCACTTAAGGAACCGTAATCTTTTATCTTTGAAACGCGAAAATAAACATTTCCGTTCTTTTCATAAGCAGCACCCTTTTTTATTAAAACATCAATATACGAAATGATTTGTGACATATATTCCGTCACTTTTGGTGTGACATTAGGGTCTTTACATCCGATGCAATGAATATCGTTTTTGAATTCACCGATAAAATACTCAGTTACTTCTTTTTCGCTTTTCTTTTCTTGTAATGCCTTATTAATGATTTTATCGTCTACATCGGTAAAATTAGAAACATACGTTACTTTATAACCGACATATTCTAAAAATCTCCTCAATGTGTCGAAAACCACCACTGGTCGCATGTTGCCGATATGTGGATAGTTATAAACCGTTGGTCCGCAGACATACATCGATACTTGATTTGGTTTTATCGTTTTAAAGTCTTCAACTTTTTTACTTAAAGAGTTATAAAATCTAATATTCATTTTTCTTTCCTATGGAAGAGTATAGCAAAAAAACACTTTTTTATAAATGTATAAAGCAAAAGAAAAGAGGCATTTCGGCCTCTTTTAGAATTTAAAGCAATTATTTCTTCTCTGGGTAACGTTCGCGGTGAGCGTTGTAATGAGTGTGCAATAATTCTTCGCTCTTTTCTCCGCATGGTTTTCCAAGGAAATCTTTATATAACTTAATGATATCTGGATTGTTGTGCGATTGTCTCACAACGCGCTTTTCATCTTCTTTATAAAGCACTGACGCTCTTTTTTGACGATATGTCTCAAGAATGTTATCAGCTTCATTTGGAAGGAACATTGGTTTGACATAAGGTTGTCCACCGCCATTGATACATCCACCTGGGCATCCCATGATTTCGATAAAGGCATATGGAGATTCACCTTTTCTAATTTGATCGAGAAGAATCTTAGCGTTTTTCATACCGCTAGCAACAGCGACTTTAACGATACTGCCGTTGATATTGATGTCAGCGTGTCTAACACCTTCTAATCCTCTTACGCTTTCAAACTGAATTAAATCGTGTTCTTTGCCAGTTAACTCTTTATAAGCAGTTCTTAAGGCTGCTTCCATAACGCCACCAGTAACACCGAAAATAACGCCTGCGCCAGAATAATCTCCTAAGAGGTCTTGGTCGAATTCTTCTTCAGGAAGTCTTTGCCAATTAATACCTGCTCTTTTAATCATTCTTGCTAATTCTCTAGTCGTCAAAACAGCATCGACATCAGATAAACCATCGACAGCGTTTTCGCCATCTCTAGTTTTTTCGTATTTCTTTGCAGTACAAGGCATGACGCTTACTACATAAATATCTTTTGGATCGATACCGCTTCTTTGAGCGTAGTAACTCTTTGTAATAGCGCCTTGCATTTGATGTGGAGATTTGCACGTTGAAATGTTTGGAATTAAATCTGAATAGAAGTATTCCATATAATTAATCCATCCTGGTGAACAAGATGTAATTTGTGGTAAAACTCCCTTGTTATTTATTCTTTTTAAAAGCTCGTGAGCTTCTTCTATAAT
The DNA here is from genome assembly GCA_034932745.1 of Erysipelotrichaceae bacterium. Taxonomy (GTDB): domain Bacteria; phylum Bacillota_I; class Bacilli_A; order RFN20; family CAG-826; genus JBAYST01. The sequence goes on from JAYFOJ010000002.1 coordinate 207,146, forward strand.
CGTTAAGTCAGCGCCGAAGTTAACATCGAAAACGCGGTAGAAACCGAGTCTATGTAAAGCAGCAACCATTTTACCAGTACCAGGAGTGCCAATCTTCTCACCAAACTCTTCAGCGATGGCTGCTCTAACTGCTGGAGCGGTTTGAACGATAACTTTTTTACCTTCTCTCATTGCCTTATCGACATTAGCAATTTCGCTATGTTCCATTAAAGCGCCGGTTGGACAAACGAGGACGCATTGTCCACATTGAAGGCATGGTGAATTAGCAAATGAACGGTTCTCGGCAGGAGAAACAAAAGTTTTAAATCCACGTTTCTCAAATCCTAAAATACCGATTCCTTGTAATTCTTTGCAAGTTTCAACACAACGTCCACATAAAATACATTTTCCAGTATTTCTAATAATTCCAGGCGCAACTTCATCTAATGTTGTTGGCGTCATCGAGCCCATATACATTCCGTCTCTTGCTCCAACGATTTTGCTTACTTCTAATAATTCACAATGACCATTTTTATCGCACTGTAAGCAATTCTTTTGGTGATTGCTTAGCATTAATTCAACACTGGTTCGACGTGCTTCTGTAGCTTTAGTGGATGAAATAGTGATTTCCATTCCTTCGTTTACTGGATAAGCACAAGAAGCAACTAATCCACGAGCACCTTTTACTTCGACTAGACAAACGCGACAACTAGCTAAAGAGCAACGTCCGTCCATGAATGAACATAAAGATGGGATATTGTAACCGCATTTTTTAGCGGCTTGGAGAATCGTTAAGCCTTCCTCGACTTGGTATGGTTTTCCTTCAATTTTAATATTTACTAGTGACATACTTTTTTTCTCCTATTTCTTATCGATAGCGCCAAAATGACAACTAGTGAAGCATAAGCCACACTTAATACATTTGGCTGGATCGATGACAAAGACAGTCTTTCCGACTTCACCGGTGATTGCATTTACTGGGCAGTTTCTAGCACACAATGAACACTTTTTGCACTTTTCTGGATTGATAACATATGTAAGCATTGACTTACAAACATGTGAAGGACACTTGTGATCGATAACATGTGCTTGGTATTCATCTTTAAACGCGGTCATAGTAGAAAGAATTGGATTTGCGGCAGTTTGGCCAAGAGCACATAACGAGTTATTGCGCGTCGCTACAGCAAGATTTTGAAGTTCATCTAAATCTTTTGGCGTACCTTTTCCTTCGGTTATTTTTGTAAGAATTTCGAGCATGCGCTTTGTGCCAATGCGGCATGGAGTGCACTTACCACAAGATTCGTCACAAATGAATTCCATATAGAATTTTGCAACGTCGACCATGCAGTTGTCTTCATCCATTACGATAGCACCGCCCGAACCCATCATTGAACCACGAGCGATTAATGAATCGTAATCGATTGGGACATCGAGATCTTTTTCGGTTAAGCATCCACCAGAAGGACCTCCGGTTTGAATTGCTTTGAATTTTTTATTATTAGGAATTCCACCACCGATATCATAAATTAGTTCGCGTAGTGTTGTTCCCATTGGAACTTCGACTAGACCGACATTATTAACCTTTCCACCAAGAGCAAATACTTTTGTGCCCTTACTCTTTTCAGTACCGATTTTAGCAAAAGCTGCACCACCGACACGAAGAATGTATGGAACATCAGCAAGCGTCTCAACGTTGTTGATAATTGTTGGTTTGCCCCATAAGCCTTTCACAGCTGGGAATGGTGGTCTTGGTCTTGGCATTCCACGTTTTCCTTCAATTGAATTTAGTAATGCGGTTTCTTCGCCACAAACGAAAGCGCCTGCGCCTAAGCGAATATGGCATCTAAATGAGAATCCACTTCCTAAAATATTGTCTCCAAGAAGACCAACTGCTTCCATTTCCGCAATTGCAATCTTTAATCTTTCGACAGCGATTGGATATTCGGCACGGACGTAGAAATAGCCATTTTTAGCTCCAATTGCGTATCCAGCAATCATCATTCCTTCGATAACGCCAACTGGGTTACCTTCGAGAATTGAACGATCCATGAATGCACCTGGATCTCCTTCGTCACCGTTACAAATAACGTATTTCTCGTCATTTTTTTGATCGTATGCAAATTGCCATTTACGGCCGGTTGGAAAGCCAGCGCCTCCGCGACCTCTTAAACCAGAAGCAAGGACTTCGTTAATCACTTCTTGTTGTGACATATGAAGAGCCTTAATAAGCGCCTTAAATGCATCGTAGCCTATTGCTTCATCAAGAATTTCAGGGTTAATCAATGAACAACCATGAAGTGCAATTCTTAACTGCTTTTTATAGAAATTAATATCGTCTTGTTTTTCAACTTTTTGACGAGTTGCTGGTTCTTCGTATAAAAGATCAACGATTACTTTACCGCCGATAATATCTTCGTCGATTATTCTTGCGCAATCTTTAACTTTTACTGTTCGATATAGACGATCTTCGGGATAGATTTTAACAAATGGTCCTTGAGAGCAAAAACCAAAGCATCCGACTTTATTAACGGTCACTTTGTCTTCTAGTCCCTTTTCTTTAATTAATGTTTCTAGTGTCGAAATAATAACAGCAGAGTCTGATGAAATACATCCAGTACCGCCGCAGACGACGATATGTCTCTTGCCGTCTTTACCACTAAATTTTTGTTTTAAACACGATTCACAAGATTCGATTTTATTTTTCAACTGTAATTCAGTTTTGATTTTTTCAGCCATCTTATAAAGTCTCCTTAGCTTTTGCTTTATATTCATTAACGATTGGGAGCACTTTAGCAACGTCCATCTTTGGATAGACTTTTCCATTTATCGTGATTGCAGGGGCAATTCCACAAGCGCCGATGCAACGTAATGCATCTAGGGTGAATAATCCATCCGCAGTAGTTTCACCTGGTTTAATCTTTAATAAGTCACTAAATTTGTCCATGACTTGTTGCGAGCCTTTGACATAGCAAGCTGTGCCTAGGCAAACACCAATTACGAATCTTCCTTTTGGTGTTAACGAGAAAAATGAATAGAAAGTTACCACTCCATAAATCTCAGCAACTGGGATTCCGGTTAATTCGGAAACCAATTCCTGAACTTCAAGAGGAATATAACCATATTCACTTTGAATAGTTTCTAGAATCATCATCAATGGAGTTGGTTCGTTTTTATAGCGTTCAACAATCTCGACGATTTGCTTTCTTGCGTGTTCTTGTAATTTTGCCATACATGCCTCCGCTTTTATTACTAGGTAATAATCACATGTTATATTATAGATAAGTAAAATTGATCGGGCAATTAAATTAGAAACTTTTATAAATTCTACGAATTTCTAATTTTAATAAAAGATATGCAATTGCTAAAAATCTCTGCAAAAGACCATTTATTTGCAAAATAAAAGTCTCCCTTAGCGAGAGACTTTATTTTTGATAAATCGAATTTAACTTACTTAACCCAAGCAACAATTACCTTTTCAGCATTGTCGCCTTTGCGGCTTTCAGTTCTTAATTGGACAGTATATCCACCATTTCTAGTGGCGAAACGTGGGCCAATTTCGTTAAATAATTTTTCAAGTGCTGTGACTGTCTTTTCTTCATTAGCGAAGATGTTGCGGACAGTTTTGGCCGCTAAACGTCTAGCGGATAATTTGTCTTCTTTCTTCGTAAGAGTAATAAGAGAGTCGGCAAGAGGGACAAGATCTTTAACGACGCCACTGGTCACGGTCACGTGTTCGTGAACGATTAATTCAGAGACGACATTGCGGAGCATGTTCTCGTATTTGCTTTTGGTATAAGCAGCTTTGAAGCGGACACCGGCTTTGCCGTGTACGTTCTTTCTTCCTTGTGCTGGCATTTTTTATTCTCCTTATTCGAAATTGCGGAAACTTAAACCGATACCGGCTAATTTTTCTTTAATTTCTTTGAGCGACTTCTTGCCAAGGTTCTTGACCTTAATCATTTCATCTTCGCTCTTTTCAGTTAATTCGAGAACCGTTTGAATCCCTGCACGTTTTAGGCAGTTATAACTTCTTACGGATAGATCGAGTTCTTCGATCATAATATTCTCGTATTTATTCTCTTCGTGGACGACGACTTCTTTTTCGATGTTGATGTCGTGGGTGCGGCTTTCGAGGTCTAAGTACTTATTGAAGTGCTCGACTAAGATTTTAGCAGCCATTGCAACAGCGGCTTGTGGAGTCATTGAGCCATTTGTTTGCACTTCGAGAGTTAATTTATCGAAATGCGAATCGTGACCAACACGAGTTGGTTCAACGCTGTAACTCGCCATCAAAACTGGAGAGTAGTTGCTATCAGTAGCGATAACACCGACTTCTAAATGAGGATGGAAAACTTTATTCATCTCGCTTGTGACGTATCCACGACCGTTGCGGGCATGGAGTACCATGTGAAGGTGTCCACCTTCGACAACATGAGCGATTTCTAGTTCAGGATTGACAACCGATACTCCAGTTGGAGCAACGATATCTTTAGCGGTAACAACCGCTGGTCCTTTGACGTCGATTTCAAGACGTTTATTTTCTTCGCTACCATCTTCGATCTTTAAGACGAGATCTTTGAGGTTTAGAACTATCATAGTTACGTCTTCTTCGATTCCCTCAAGAGCAGAGAATTCGTGACGTGCGCCTTCTACTTCGACAGCGTAAACGCTGGCACCTGGGAGCGAAGATAAGAGCACTCTGCGAAGAGCATTTCCCACAGTTAAGCCAAATCCTCTTTCTAGAGGTTCAATAACGAAACGTCCATAATTTTCGGTTCCGTCGTAGTCAGCTTTCTTAATTTCGAATTTTTCGAATGGGTCTGGCAATCTTATCATTATCTTATCCTCCTAAAATTAACCACGTGGTCTCTTTGGTGGACGGCATCCATTGTGTGGGATTGGAGTGCTGTCAGTGATGGATAAAACTTGTAAACCAGCGACTGCTAATGAGCGGATAGCTCCTTCACGTCCTGGGCCTGGACCTTTAACGTCGACTTCAACTTGTCTAATGCCTTGGTCGAAAGCGGCCTTAGCGCATGCTTCTGCTGCTTGTTGAGCGGCAAATGGTGTCGATTTCTTTGCACCTTTAAATCCAAGAGCTCCAGCGGAACTCCAAGCGATGACATTACCCTTTTCATCAGAAATAGTAATGATCGTATTATTGAAGGTGGAATGAACGTGAGCAACACCGCGAGTGAAACTGCGTTTTACTTTCTTTTTTCTAGCTTTAACTTTCTTTTCGTCTGCCATAAAAATTTATTCTCCTTTCAATAATTAGCCTTGAGCGGCTTGCTTCTTGTTAGCAATTGTCTTACGTGGTCCCTTACGAGTACGGGCATTGGTTCTTGTTCTTTGTCCGCGAACTGGTAAGCCCTTACGATGACGTAAGCCACGGTAACAACCGATTTCTTGAAGTCTCTTAATGTTTAAAGCGGTCTCACGACGCAAGTCGCCTTCCACTCTGTATTTCGTAATTTGTGTTCTAATAGCGTTGAATTGAGCATCGGTCAAGTTCTTGACGCGGATGTCTTCTGCCACTTTAGCATCGTGACAAATCTTTTTGCTAATCGAACGGCCGATACCATAAATATAGGTAAGGGCGATAACGACTTGTTTGTCGTTAGGAATATCAACACCTACAATACGTGCCATTTCCTGTTCCTCCTATTATCCCTGTCTCTGCTTGTGCTTTGGGTTTGAGCAGATAACCATCACTTTACCGTGACGTCTGACAACTTTGCACTTTGGGCAGATTGGTTTGACTGAGGGTCTTACTTTCATAAATAATTCCTCTTTTCTTTCTTTAAATATTGATACCTTATTTGTATCTGAATGTTATGCGGCCCCGTGTTAAATCATAAGGCGAGATTTCTACCGTAACTTTATCACCTGGTAGGATGCGTATGTAATTCATACGGATTTTACCAGAAACGGTGGCCAAGATTACGACGCCGTTTTCAAGTTCCACTCTAAACATTGCGTTTGGAAGTGTCTCTTTAACGACCGCCTGTACTTCGATGACGTCTGTTTTAGACATTATTAATCTTTTCTCCTTCATAAGTGGTCAATACCTCGTAGCCATCTTTTGTGACCACGATTGTGTTTTCGTAATGAGCGCTTAATTTGCCGTCTCTCATTTTGACCGTCCATTCATCTGGAAGGACGCGAGTCTGATGTTTTCCTTCTGCGACCATTGGTTCGATTGCTAAGCACATTCCTTTTAACAAGATCGGACCAGTTTCGGCTCTGCCGTAATTTGGAATAGCGGGATCTTCGTGAAGATGGCTACCAATTCCATGGCCCGTGTAATCGCGTGGGAGCGAATAACCGCGCTTTTCGTTATATTCTTGAATTGCGTGACTAATTGTTCCTAAGAAGGCCCCTTCTTTAACGAATTTTAATCCGTACCAGAAGCTTTCTTCTGTAGTTTTGACGAGTCTTTCGGCTTTTTCGGATATATGCCCGACTGGATAGGTGCGGCAAGCATCTCCGCAATACCCTTGATAAGTGGCGCCGACATCTAATGAGACAATGTCTCCTTCTTTAAGAATAATCTTCTCTGAAGGTATACCATGAATCAAAGTATCATTGACCGAAATGCAGATAGCGCCCGGGAAGCCACCATAGCCTTTAAAGGTCGGATAGGCTCCCTGGTCGCGGATTGTTTTTTCGGCAAGTTCGTCTAGTTCTTTCGTCGTGATGCCTGGTCTAATTGCTGGCTGAAGAGTCTTGAAGACGCTCGCCACTATTTGACCAGCTTTGCGCATCAATTCGATTTCTCTTTCCGATTTGACGATAATCATAGACGACTATTTTCCTTTGATGAGTTGAGATAATTCATCGAATAATTTGTCAGTTCCAATCATTCCATCGAAATCTTTAAGAATCTTGCGAGTCTTATAAAATTGTAACAATGGTTTGGTCTCTTTGACGTAGTGCTCGAGTCTAATTTTAAGAGCTTCTGGATTATCGTCTTTACGTTGGATAAGAGGTCCACCACATACATCGCAGATACCTTCAACTTTTGGTTTCATAGTATCGACGTGATATGGGGTTCCACATACCTTGCAAACGCGACGTCCGCTGATTCTTCTAATTAACTCTTTTTCCTCGCAGTCGATATTGATTACAACATCGATTTTGCGGTTGATTTCTTCTCCGATTTTCTCAAGAGCTTCCGCTTGGGGAATAGTTCTTGGAAATCCATCGAGGAGAAATCCTTTGTCACAATCTTCTTTCATTAAACGTTCTTTAACGATTCCAATTGTGACTTCATCAGGGACGAGGTCCCCGTGATCGATATATCCTTGAGCGAGTTTACCAAGTTTAGTGCCTTCTTTGATTGCTTCTCTAAACATATCTCCAGTCGATATGTGGGGAATCTTGAACGCGCCGATTAACATCTTGGCTTGAGTGCCTTTGCCAGCACCTGGTGGTCCCATCAGAATGATATTTTTTAACATTAAAAGTTACCTCCACTAGCAACGACTTCATCGAATGATTTACCCGCAAGTAAACCATCGATTTGATTGCTCACTTCAAGTGCAACACCAACAACGATGATTAATCCAGTACCACCTAGTGCTAGCGAAGTATAACCTTCGCCAAACACATTGGTTAGCGTAAGAATGGCCGGAAGCGCCGCAATTGCCGTTAGAGCGATTGCACCAATGAATGTCACGCGGTTTAGTACTTTGTGGACATAACGCTCGGTTTCGTTTCCTGGTCTAATTCCCGGAATATAACTTCCGTTTTTCTGGAAATTCTCAGCCAGTTGTTGAGGGTTGATTGTAATATTAGCATAGAAGAACGTAAAGAAGAGGACGAGGACAATATAGATTAATAATCCCCAAGGCATCTTCCATGTCGTATCATTTATGCCCGGCATTTCAAATAACTCAGTAGTCGAGAATATTTTTAGCCAACTAGCATTTGTCGCGTTAGAATCTACGAATGCAGTAATAACGCTTGGTGCCATTAAAATCGAAGAAGCGAAGATGACCGGAATAACTCCGGCCGAGTTAATCTTGATTGGAAGAAAACTCGCTTTTGCCATCGATTGTGTCTGTCCGCCACTTTTACCACTATGCTGAACAGGAATTTTCCTTTTCGCTAGTTCGGTAAAGACTACGAAGGCGATGATTAGTAAGAAGACTAAGATATATAGCAAGAATTGGAATATACCTGTCAACTCTGTTCCTTTTCCCATCGAACCACCGACCCACTTTTCAAAAGCGGTAGTAATTTGACGTGGAAGAGAAGTGACGATACCGGCGAAGATAATCATCGAGATACCGTTTCCGATACCCTTAACAGAAATCTGATCGCCGAGCCACATGACTAGCATTGAGCCAGCCATCATGATGAGAACGATATAGATGTAGCCGAGCCACTCTACACCGCCAGCAAGATTAAACGTAATGTAAGTTGAGTAAGTATCGCTTTGCATTGTTTTAATAATGCCATAGGCTTGAACTGCTCCAAGTAGGAGCGTCAAGTACCTAGTCGCTAATTCAATCTTTTTACGACCATATTGTCCCTGACGATTGAGCTCGGTTAGAGCAGGCAATACATCAGTAGAAAGCAATTGAATGATGATTTGTGCGGTAATGTAAGGGGAAACGCCTAACGCAAATATTGAGAATGTTTGCAAGGTACCTCCACCTAAGAGGTTCATGAGCGATAAAGCGTTATTTTGACTTAAATACTCGCTTAACTTATCGCTAACTGTGACTCCTGGAACGGTGATTTGAGCACCAATTCTGAAGACCAACAAAATCATAATCGTGAAGAAAATACGATTGACGATCTCTTTATTTTTAAATATCGAGACGATTTTCTTCATGACTAGATTACCTCGACTTTTCCACCGGCTTTTTCTATCGCTTCAATAGCACTCTTTGAGAATTTATTGGCTTGAACCGTCAATTTCTTTGTGATTTCGCCGTTACCCAATACCTTAATGCCATCGTATTCCTTGCGGACTAAACCGCTTTCGACTAATAAAGCTGGGGTGACTACTGTCTCATCTTCAAAGCGATTGAGCGATGAAACGTTGACGATTGCAAATTCGACGCGATTAGCATTGGTGAATCCGTGCTTTGGAATTCGACGGTATATTGGAAGTTGTCCGCCTTCGAAACCAGGACGAGTTCCGCCACCGCTTCTCGAGTTTTGACCTTTTTGGCCTTTACCAGAAGTCTTTCCATTTCCAGAACCAATGCCTCTTCCAACGCGGAATGACTTTGATCTAGAACCTTCTGTTGATGCGAGTTCATGCAATTTCATATTTACACCTCCTATAATCAGAATTTTCAGTTAATTTCAGTTTATTTACCACGTAAAGCCTTGACTTCACTATAGGTGTGTAAACTATTAAGTCCGTGATTCGTTGCTCTAATAATATTAATTGGAGCGCGGCTACCATAAACTTTTGAGCAGACATTTTTGATACCTGCAAGTTCGAGAATAGCACGAACTGGACCACCAGCGATAATTCCAGTACCTTCTGGAGCTGGTTTCAAGAATACTTCACATGCGCCGAAGACACCTTTAATTTCGTGAGAAAGGGTATCACCTTTGCAAATATGAATTTTGAAAGTGTTTTTCTTAGCGGCTTCAAGAGCTTTCTTGATTGCGTCTGGGACTTCGCCGGCTTTTCCAGTTCCGAAACCGTATTTGCCTTTTCCATCTCCGATGACAACAAGGGCTGAGAATTTCATGCGACGTCCACCTTTAACGGTCTTGCTAACACGGTTAATGGTAACGACTCTTTCTTCGTATTCCTTAACTTCTTTTTCGCGTTCCCGACGGTCTCCACGGCGTTCACCGCGGCCACCATTTGGACGAGTACGCTTTTCGCCACCACGTTGATGACGAGCTTGATTCTTGGAGTCTTCGCTTTTGACTTCACTAACTTCAGCGTTAGCGGTTTCGGCAACGTTCAATTCTTTTTCTTCCATTGATTGTTCCTCCTAGAATTTAAGGCCGGCTTCACGAGCGGCTTCTGCAACGGCTTTAACACGTCCGTGATAGATATATCCGGAACGATCAAAGACGCAGGTTTTGATTTTTAAGGCTTTAGCTTTGGCGCCGATATCGGCTCCGACTTTTGTTGCAGCGGCAACATCACTGCCTTTTTCAAGTTTAAGAGCAACGCTAGAAGAACTAGCTAATGTTACTCCATTAACATCGTCGATCAATTGAACTTCGATGTGCTTGTTAGAACGATAAACGCATAAGCGTGGGCAAGAAGCCGTACCACTAATTTTGGCACGGACACGAGCGTGACGTCTTTCACGTGTGAGATTTTTTGATTCATGTTTAATCATAATTCTTCATGTCCTTTCCTTATTTCTTGGCTGGGCCAGAAGCCGCAGCTGCACGTTTACCTTCTTTTAAGGTAATGTGTTCACCCTTGTAACGAATACCCTTACCTAGATATGGCTCTGGAGGTCTAACCTCACGGATACGAGCGGCAGTTTGTCCAACTGCTTGCTTGTCCATACCGGTAATAGCGATTTCGGTTTGGTTGTTCACGAGATTAACTTCGATTTTCGCACCAACATTTGGTTCGATTTCAACGGTGTGAGAATGTCCAGCGAATAGAATGACATTAGCGCCTTTCATATTGGCTTTAAATCCGATACCCTTCATTTCGAGCACTTTGCGGAAACCTTGACTCACTCCGACAATAGCATTGTGGAGATTAGCGCGGCTTGTTCCGTGATTTTGCTTGGTTTGTTTTTCGTCGTTTGCTCTTGTGAGTTTGGCAATATTCTCTTCAACATGAACCGTGATACCGTGGTTAATGATGACATCTAATGTGCCTTTTGGTCCTGTCACTTTAGCGACATTACCTTCCATGACGACTTTTACGCCAGCAGGGATTTCAATTAATTTATTTCCTATTCTTGACATAAACTAACCTCCTACCACACGTATGCGAGAACTTCACCACCAACACCAAGTGTTCTAGCCTTTTTACCAGTCATAACACCTTGTGAGGTTGAAATTATCGCAATACCTAATCCTTTTAAAACGGTTGGAATATTTTCGACGCCGACCGTAACGCGAAGACCAGGTTTTGAAATCTTCTTAAGACCAGAGATGACTCTTACGCCACCTTCGGCATATTTAAGATTGATTGAAATTTCTTTCTTTGTATCGCCGGAAACTTTATAGTCGTGGATAAATCCCTCTTCTTTAAGAATCTTAGCGATTTCAACTTTCATCTTGCTGGAAGGCATTTTAACGCTTTCAGCGCGATTTTGATTTGCGTTGCGGATTCTCGTAAGCATATCCGCGATTGGATCTGTAATCATACTTTAAGCTCCTCCCTTACCAAGATGATTTCTTCATTCCAGGAATCTCACCCTTATGTGCAAGCTCGCGCAAGCAGATACGGCAGAGATGGAATTTTGAATAGACAGCATGAGGACGTCCACAACGTTCGCAACGTGTATATTCTCTGACTTTGAACTTTTGTGGTCTCGCAGCGCGGACCTTTATACTTGTTTTTGCCATTTGGACTCCTTTCTATCGGTGGAATGGCATTCCCATGAGTGTTAATAACTCGAATGCTTCCTTATCGGTGCTTGCTGTCGTAACAATGACGATATCCATACCACGAATCTTTCCAACCTTATCGTAATCGATTTCTGGGAAGATTAGTTGTTCTTTAATTCCGAGAGTGTAATTGCCACGTCCATCGAAGGAGTTAGCACTAACGCCACGGAAGTCACGAACGCGTGGTAGAGCGATTGATACTAGTTTGTCATAGAATTCATACATCTTGCTTCCACGGAGTGTTACTTTGCAACCAATTTCTTGACCTTCTCTTAATTTAAAGGAGGCAATTGATTTCTTCGACTTTGTGGTAACTGGATGTTGTCCAGTAATAAGACCTAATTCGCTAACAGCTTCCTCGAGTCTTTTACTGTCGGTCGTGGCATCGCCAACACCGATGTTAATGACAATCTTTTCAAGAGCAGGAACTTGCATTATTGAGGTGTAATGGAACTTTTCCATTAAAGCCTTTTTAATCTCTGTTTCGTATTGCTCTTTAACGCGGTTGATAACTGCGGCCTTTTTGTTTCCTACTTTAGCCTTAGCAGCTTTCTTAACTGCGACTTTTTCAACTGGAGCGGCGGTCGCTACGGTTTCTTCTTTAACTTCAGCAACTTTTTTTACTGGAGCTTTTTTGGCAGCCGGTTTCTTTGCAGCTGGCTTTTTAGCAGCTGGTTTTTCTTCGGCGGCTTTCGCTACTGGTTTCTTAGTAGCAACTTTTTTTGCTTCTGCCATAACTTCCTCCTTATAACTCCGAGCCACTCTTCTTAGTGACTCTTACTTTTTTACCCTTGACCTCTTTAACGCTAACTCTCGTTGGCTTTTTGGTCTTAGGATCCGCTAACATAACGTTAGAGGCATCAATTGGGGCATAGATTTCAGCAATCGTTCCTTCTGGGTTCTTTTGCGTTGGTTTCTTATGCTTTTTGCGAACGTTAATATTTTCGATAACCACTCTGTTGAGCTTAGGATAGGCTACTTGAACCACACCTTCTTTGCCCTTATCGCGGCCAGCGATGACAATAACCTTGTCGCCTTTTTTGATATTCATATCGCTTCCTCCTTATAGAACTTCAGGGGCAAGGGAGACGATTTTCATAAATTCTTCGCCTTTGTCTCTTAGTTCACGGGCAATCGGCCCAAACACGCGCGTACCTACTAGCGTGTTATCATCGTTAATAATGACGACGGCATTATCATCGAATCTAATGGAAGAACCATCAGCTCTTTGAATTGGGTAAGCTGTGCGAACGATAACGCATCTCACGATATCACCCTTTTTAACTTTGCCGCTTGGGATAGCTTCCTTGACTGAGCAAAGAATAATATCACCAATGCTGCTCGACTTGCGGTGACTTCCACCGTATAGTCTGAACGCTCTTACACTACGAGCGCCGGAGTTGTCAGCAACTACGAGATTTGTTTCTGTTTGAATCATAGTTATTTTTCCTCCTTGGTTTCGACACCTTCAGCCTTCTTCTCTTCGGCGACACCCGTTAAGATTTCTTCCTTGAGTTCGGCTTCAGCTTGCTTAATTGAAAGTTCAGCTTTTTTGTCGATGCTTACTAAACGGAAACGTTTGGTAGCAGATAATGGTCTTGTTCCCATGATTGTGACTGTGTCACCAACCTTGGCTTCATTTTTTTCATCGTGAACATAGTACTTTTTACGGTATTGAACACGTTTGCCATATTTAGCATGTTTTTTGTGGGTTTCGACAAGGACAACGATGGTTTTGTCGTTCTTATCAGATAGGACTACGCCTTGGATGACGTTTCTTTGATTTCTTTCGATTGACATAATTCATGTTCTCCTTATTTAACGTTGATGTTAAGTTCTCTTTCGCGCAAGACCATCATACATCTTGCGATATCCTTGCGGACTCTGGTGACTTCTTCGCCGTGTTCGAGAGCACCCACTGCTTTCTTACGACGGAGTTCGAAGAGTTGTTCCTTCAATTGATAAACCTTTTGGTTTAATTCGCTAGAAGGCATTTCACGAATTTCACTAAGTTTCATGATTATTTACTCTCCTTTTTGATCACTCTGCAATGAATCGGGAGTTTGTAAGCGGCAAGTCTTAAGGCTTCACGGGCTGTCTCTTCTGGGACGCCTCCGATTTCAAACATCACACGACCTTCTTTAACAACTGCGACCCATGACTCTGGATTACCTTTACCAGAACCCATACGGACCTCAGCAGGTTTCTTTGTTTTAGCCAAGTGTGGGAATATTCTAATCCAAACTTGACCACTTCTATTTGTGTAGCGGGAGAGAACGATACGGGCTGCCTCGATTTGATTAGCAGTGATCCATGCGCCCTCTGCGGCTTGAAGACCGAATTCACCAAACGCTACGGTTATACCAGCCTTTGATTTTCCTTCATAATAAATTCTATGAGGGCGGCGGTATTTTACTCTTTTTGGTTGAAGCATTGGCTATTCTCCTTCCTTAGCATTATTATTCGCATCTAGTTCTGGGCGGACTTCTCCGCGGCAGATCCAAACTTTAACACCGATACGGCCATAGGTTGTGGCAGCTTCAGCGATTGCGAAGTCGATATCGCTTCTTAATGTATGTAGAGGAATTGTTCCCTCTTTATAACCTTCGTGACGAGCAATTTCAGCTCCACCAAGTCTACCGGACAAAAGAGTGCGGCATCCTTTAGCACCAGCTTTACGAACTCGTTGAATGGCTTTCTTTTGAACTGTACGGAAACTTGCACGCTCTTCTAATTGCTTTGCAATTGATTGAGCAACGAGATTGGCATCCAAGTCAGGATTCTTAACTTCGACGACGTCGACTCTTAAGGTTGCATCCTTGACTAGTTTTCCAAGTTCGTTCTTAATGCGATTGATATTAGCACCATCTTGTCCAATCACAACGCCTGGTCTAGCGACGAAGACCATGATGACAACATTGTTGCCCTTATCGGTCTTTTGACGTTCGATTTCGATGTGAGAGAGCATGGCTTCTTTTAGTTCCTTAGTGAGATATTTACGAATCTTGATATCTTCGTTGAGGAACACATGGTAATGTTGATCATCAGCATACCAGCGAGAATTCCAATTACGGTTGACGCCGATTCTCATGCCAACTGGATTAATTTTTTGACCCATTGATGTTTCCTCCTTATCTCATCTTCACCACGACGGTGATGTTGCAGGCTCTTTTGACAAGTCCACTTGCTGAACCTTTAGCACGTGGAAGGTATCTCTTAATTCTCATACCATCTGTTGCATAAATCGTATCGATGTATAATTTCTCTTCATCCATTCCGAAGTTGTTGATGGCATTAGCTGCGGCTGACTTAATCGTTTTAATGACAGCGACAGTAGCGGCTTTGTTAACGTTAGCAAGGATTCCAAGAGCGACTTTGACATCTTTTCCTCTTACTACGTCGATAACTAATCTTGCCTTACGTGGAGTAACTCTCACGTTTTTAGAAATAGCTTTCGCTTCAGTCACTGCAGGTTTCGCTGGTTTCTCAACTACTTTCTCAGCAACTTTCTTTTCCTTTTTATTAGCGGCTTTAGGAGCTTCGTCAGCAGGTTTTGCTTCGACAGTCTCGGCAACTTTTTTTGTTTTCTTTTCGGTAGCCATTACTTATTCCTCCTATTTACCAGCGGCTGCAGCTTTATCTTCTGCGTTATTGCCGTGGTGTCCACTGAATTTACGGGTTGGTGAGAACTCACCTAATTTATGTCCGACCATATCTTCGGTAACATAAACGGTAATGTGTTCTTTTCCGTTATAGACCGCAAAGGTGTGTCCAACGAATGCTGGATAGATCGTGCTTCTTCTTGACCAAGTTTTAATAATTTCTTTTTTACCGGCTGCATCTAATGCGGAAACTTTTTTAATTAAGTACTCATCGACGAATGCGCCTTTTTTCAAGCTTCTTGACATATCTTATTTCCTCCTTTGCGATTACTTACTAGCATTGCGGCGTCTAATAATTAGTTGGCCGGATGCTTTCTTTGATTTTCTGGTCTTAACACCCATTGCGCGCTTGCCCCATGGAGTGCGTGGAGCATCACGTCCGACTGGACATTTACCTTCACCACCACCGTGTGGGTGATCGCATGGGTTCATTGCAGAACCTCTGACGGTTGGACGGACGCCCGCCCATCTCGTCTTTCCTGCTTTTCCTTTATTAATAAGGGCAAAGTCTTCGTTACCGACGACTCCGATTGTGGCACGGCAGGTGGCAACAACCTTTCTCATCTCGCTACTGGCAAGACGAAGAATCACGTATTTTCCTTCTAGACCGAGAACCTGAGCACTCGTTCCAGCGGCTCTGCACATTTGACCACCTTTACCAGGAGTGAGCTCGACGTTATGAACGAGAGTACCTTCTGGGATGTTCTTAAGTGGCATTGCATTTCCGACTTTAATATCGCATCCTTCACCGGATACAATGCGGTCTCCAACATGGAGTCCTTGTGGATGAATGATGTAACGTTTTTCGCCATCTAAATAAGCTAGAAGAGCGATGTTAGCATTGCGGTTTGGATCGTATTCGATCGCTTTTACGACGGCCGGAACGTTGTCCTTATTTCTTCTAAAGTCAACGATACGGTATTTTTGTTTGTGTCCTCCACCAATGTGACGGGTAGTAATAACGCCTTGGTTATTTCTTCCACCAGTCTTACTCTTCTTAACTAATAAGCTTTTTTCAGGAGTGTATTTGGTGATTTCTTCAAACGTCGTGTTAGTCATGCCTCTACGGCTTGGAGTCGTAGGCTTGTAAGTTCTAATTGACATTCTTTTTTCTCCTATATTTTGTAGTCCTACTGACTACTCTTTGAAAAGGTCGATGGCCTCGCCTTCAGCGATGGTTACGATTGCCTTTTTGTATCCGCTAATTGATCCTTTGAATTTGGATCCGCGGGTGGTTTCTTTTGCGCGCACGTTACTAATACGAACGTCGACAACTTTAACCTGGAATATTCTTTCAAAAGCCATTTTGACTTCGGCTTTATTGGAATCTGGTTTAACCTTAACAGTAACTTGATTTAATCTTTGCATGATATCCATCGATTTCTCGGTGATAACAGGTTTCATGATAACTTCGAAGTCACGGTAGGTTGCGTTAGGGAAGCGTTTTTCAACTTTCTTCTCGGTTGCTTTAGCAACTTTTTTTGCTGGAGCTTCAACTTTTTCAGTCTTTACTTCTTCAGCAACTTTTGCGGTCTTTTTGGCTGCCATATTATGCTAATGCCTCCTCTAATTCTTTAACTGCTTCTTTTTCGATAACGACTGCGTCGACATTCATTAAATCGTAGACGCTGACATTTTCGGATGAAACAACTTTGACCCAATTGATATTGTTTGCACTAGCAAGCAAATTCATTTCGAGTTCGCTTACGACGACTAGAACTTTAGTTTCGGCCTTCAAAGCTTTGAGAATTGCTCTAAACTCTTTGGTCTTAATGTTCTTGAGTTCTAATTTATCGACGACGATCAATCCGTCTTTTGTTTTCATCGAAAGAGCGGATTTGAGCGCTAAGCGGTGAGCTGTTTTATTTTGTGACAATTTGAAGTTCTGTGTGCCATCTGGTCCAAAGACCGTGCCACCACCAACCCAAATTGGTGAACGCGAGGAACCCGCACGGGCTCTTCCTGTTCCTTTTTGTCTCCAAGGTTTCTTTCCACCTCCACTAACTTCGTGGCGCACTTTTGTTTTTGCAGTGGCTTGACGTGAGTTGCTTTGATAGACCTGGACGGCGTCGAACATGACTTGTTTATTTGGTTCAATACCCCAAACATCAGCTTTTAAACTAATTTTTGAGACTTCTTCGCCGGCTTGGTTTAACACCTTAGCACTAATTGTTTTCTTTTCTGCCATTGTTTTTTCTCCTTTCCGTCCAGATTATTTAGATTCTGCTACAACTGTTTCGACAGCTGGTGCAGCTTCAATTTTTGGTTCTTCTTTAACAATACGATTAATAATTGGCTTAATTACTGGGGAACCTTTTTGAGTCTTAATTGGCGAACGTAGAGTTACCAACGATTTCTTTGGTCCTGGTAATGCGCCTTTAACTAATACGAAGTTCTTTTCGGTATTAATTGCAACGATGACTAGATTGAGAACAGTCGCAGACTTATTTCCCATATGTCCAGACATGTGCTTGCCTGGGATAACGCGGTTATTGCAACGTCCGTTATTAGCGAATGATCCTTGTTGTCTATGATATCCAGAACCATGTGCTTTTGGACCGATTGTACCGTGCCATCTCTTGATCGTACCGGAATATCCACGGCCTTTGCTTGTTCCGACGACATCGATGACATCGCCGACCTTGAACATATCAGCGGTAATTACATCTCCGACTTTGAAACCGGCCATTTCATCTCCGCGAAGTTCAACGTGATGATACTTACAGGTAGTTCCTGTTTTCTTAGCGATGCCTTTTTCGCATTTGTTAGCACGAGACTCTTTTTTGTCTTCGTATCCAACTTGAACAGCGACATAGCCATCTTTTTCTAAGTTCTTTACTTGAGTGACGACGTTTGGTAAGACTTCAACGACAGTGACGGCATACATCGTGCCATCTTCAGCGAAGACTTGGGTCATCCCCATTTTTCTTCCTAATAATGCTTTCATTCAGTCTTGCCTCCTTATAACTTGATATCGATGTCAACTCCGGATGGGAGATCCAAGTTTCTAAGAGCATCAATAGTCTCTTTCTTTGGATTTGTGATATCGATAATACGTTTGTGAGTTCTGATTTCAAATTGTTCACGAGCATCTTTGTACTTGTGGACAGCTCTTAAAACCGTAAACACTTGTCTTTCCGTGGGTAGCGGAATGGGACCTACAACATTGGCCCCAGAGTTTTTCGCTGCTTTGACAATCTTCTCGGCGCTTAGGTCGAGATTAGCATGATCATAAGCTTTTAAGCGAACCCGGATTTTGGTTGTTTTTGCCATGATTTTTCCTCCTACTTTCATATATCAGGCTTTGACGTTTTGCTCAGTGCGAATTACCTGAACACCCTTTCATGACAACGCCTGTGGGTGTATCAGCAACCTCGCACGTCAATGCGCAGTCAACATGTCAAATATACCCCTATACGCGTAGGTGTGTCAACTCTATTTCGCAAAAAAATCCATTATTTATTACATAAGATTCTTTTGTGATGATTTTCCACACGATTTCCTTTTGTATTGCAAATAATGGTAAAAATATCAGTTATCAAAATCGGTAATCAGACAAAATGAGATAAAATGATAGTCACTTTTTGGTTTTTTCTACCCATTTTTGATATGAGAATTTGCAACCACAATACTCTTGGAAATATAGGTTATGTTCACGGCAGATTATTAACGACTTTTCATAACCGTCTTGCTTCTTAAAATCGGCATAAAGCCACTTTACATTTGGAAATATTATTTCCAATTGATGTCCGATGGTGTTGACATCAGATGAGCTTTTATACCGCGAAATTGTTAAGGAACTAGCGCAATACTGATAACCATTCTCGCTAGCGAACTTAAACAATTCTCCTAATCTTTTTTTAAAGCAAATTCGACATCTTTCATGACCTTCGGGAAGATCTTTAAAAGGCTCTAAATCGATATTGAAGTCATCGTTTTTATATGGGGTTTCAATAATCGGTATTTCATAATGCATTTCGGATAAATATCTCTTGAGCTCTGCTAGTCTTCGGTCGTGTTCTTTTTGCGGATAAATATTCGAATTATTATAAAAAATAGTCACATCAAAATAGTCTTTAATCTCTTCGTATGGAATGGTGAAACACGGACCACAGCAAACGTGAAGAAGCAGTTTTGGCTTCGATGTTTTAGATACTTCATCGAGTTCTGCTTTCATCATTTTTGCATAGTTTTTGTTATTTTTTATCATAGAGAAACATCGCGTCTCCAAAAGAGAAAAACCGATACTTTTTTTCAGTAGCGTGCTTATATATTTCGAGAATAAATTCCCGGCCAGCAAAGGCAGAAACCAACATTATTAATGTCGATTTTGGAAGGTGAAAATTAGTTATAAGTGCATCCACCGCTTTAAATTGATATCCTGGTTCGATAAAAATATTTGTGGATTCGGTCGTCGATTTAAAAATGCCATACTTAGTAATATTAGCTTCTAATGTTCTCGTGCTAGTTGTTCCAATGGCAATGATTCTTCTACCTTGTTCTTTTGCCATGTTAAGTTTGTGAGCGGTATCTGCTGGCATGTAATATACTTCAGAATGCATGATGTGATCTTTGGTATCTTGCACTTTTACAGGTCTAAATGTTCCTAGACCAATGTGAAGTGTAACGTCTAAAACTTCGATCCCCATCTTTTTTATTTTCTCAAAAATCTCATCAGTAAAATGAAATCCCGCTGTTGGCGCTGCTGCACTACCTTCGATTTTCGCATAGACAGTTTGATAGCGGTCATTAGTGCAGACTTGTTCTTTAATATAAGGTGGCAACGGCATTTTGCCTAAAGATTCTAAAACTTCGAGAAATATTCCTTGATAAAGGAAGTTCATTATTCTAATTCCCTCATCCTTAACTTCTAAGCATTCGGCGATTAGTTTACCTTCGCCAAAATCCACTCTTGTTCCAACTTTTATTGTTTTAGCGTTTCCA
The DNA here is from genome assembly GCA_034932745.1 of Erysipelotrichaceae bacterium. Taxonomy (GTDB): domain Bacteria; phylum Bacillota_I; class Bacilli_A; order RFN20; family CAG-826; genus JBAYST01. The sequence goes on from JAYFOJ010000002.1 coordinate 227,299, forward strand.
CACAAGCATTCCCATGTATCGTCTTTAACTTGTCTTAACAAGAGAACTTCGACATGAGCATGAGTCTGCTCTTTTACGCCCAAAAGACGAGCAGGAATAACTTTAGTGTTGTTTCTTACTAAAACATCTCCAGGCTTTAAATAGTCGACAATATTATAAAAAACATCATCCTTATAAGTATGATTACCAATATCGACGCTCAATAGATGAGAATGGTCTCTTTTTTGTGTTGGGAACTGAGCAATCAGAGATTCATCCAGTTCAAAATCGAACAAATTGATATCCATTAGAATCCCTTTTCATCACCGAATTTAGCGATGACTTCTTTCATAAAATCGCCGTATCTATCTTCTTTGATAGCAATCCTTGCTTCTTCCATTAGGTGGATGAGAAAACGAACATTGTGAATCGATAAAAGTCTTTTCCCAAATGTTTCATCGCAAACATATAAGTGTCTTAAGTAGGCTTTTGTGTAGTGCTTGCAGGCTTCACAATCGCACTCTTCGTCAAGAGGAGTGAAATCTTCTTTGTATTTTGCGTCTCTTATATTGACTCGACCCTTGCTGGTCATTAAAGCACCATGTCTAGCTAAACGAGTCGGAAGAACGCAGTCGAACATATCGACACCTCGAGCAATTCCCTCTAATAAATAATCGATAGACCCAACGCCCATTAAGTAACGCGGTTTATCTATTGGAAGATATTTAACTGAATAATCGACCATCTTTAGACATACATCCTTTGGCTCGCCAATTGAAGTGCCTCCAATCGAATATCCAGGAAAATTCATTTTAGTTAATTCTTCGGCGCAGTGCTTTCTTAAATCTTCATAGGCACCGCCTTGAACGATTCCAAAAAGAGCTTGATCGTTATCTCGATGCGCTTCTTTGCATCTTTTTGCCCATCTTAAAGTTCTTTCTGTCGATTGTTTAGCGTATTCATATTCCGCTGGATAAAATATGCATTCATCGAAAGACATAATGATATCTGCGCCAAGTTTTTCTTCGATGTCCATCACTGATTCAGGAGTGAAATTTAATAATCCACCATCTAAATGATTTCTAAATTTAACCCCTTCTTCGCTTATTTCTCTTCGTTCTGCTAATGAGAAAACTTGGAAGCCACCAGAATCGGTAAGCATTGGTCCATCGTAATTCATAAACTTATGAAGACCACCAGCCTTAGCGACGATATCCGCTCCAGGTCTAAGGGCTAAGTGATATGTGTTAGATAAAATAACCCCAGCGCCCAAACCTTTCACTTCTTCAGGAGAAAGAGTTTTTACGGTCGCTAAAGTACCAACAGGCATAAACATTGGAACTTCAACATTTCCGTGTGGAGTATGAAGAATTCCGTATCTAGCGCCAGTTTGTTTATCGATGTGTAAGATTTCTAAGTAGAATTTTTTCATTTTGGCTCGTTTCATTATATATAATGTTAGAATTTAAAATCAACATTTTGACTAGCGTTAACAATAATCTGAAAATCTTTTCGTTTCTTCAAGAAAGTGAATATGATGTACGCAACAATCATTACGCCCAATTCGCCGATTGCCACTTGAGCAACGGAAATCCAAAACGGTTCGTTTAAAACCCACCATAATTCAAATCCAACGATGAATGAGTTGAATAAAACTGGGAAAATGGCTGCTATTGCTAATTTTTTCATAAAAATAATCACAATACAGGCAAGAAAAGTTGCTAGTGTTCCAAATCCCACATCGACTAAACCAATCGGTGATGCTAAATTAGCAATTGCAGTTCCTAAAGTAATACCGATGACATATTTTTTATTGAAAAAGCATAGCAAAACTAGTATTTCCGCAATTCTAAACTGAAGGCCGTAGAACGATATTGGAATCGATATAATAGTAAGCGCTACATATAAAGCGCAAATCATCGCATTGTAGACGATGTCTTTCGAAGTAATTTTCAATGGTTTTCTCCTTGTTTTCATCGGGTGGTTAATCAAGGCAACACCCTAGTTTTTATAAATACTCTTTAATCAATTCTGAGATTGGAAGCACATTGATTTCTGAAGGATATTTCTTTTCGATTGAATCGGTCACGACGATGTCTTTAACGCCACAATCTTTGATTCGATTGATAGCGCCTTTAGAAAAGACTGCATGAGAAGCCGCAATATAAACTGCTTTGGCACCTTTTTCTTTAAGAATGCGAACGGCGTTGGTAATTGTACCGCCTGTATCGATAATGTCGTCGATAATAATACATGTTTTATCTTTTACATCACCTTCGACAAACATCGTTTCGGAGTAATTAGGACGAGGTCTTTTCTTTTCGAGGATAATGACACTAGGCGCCAATAAGGCTTCGCTAAGAAGATGGGCCCTTTCGTTACTTCCATGATCTGGAGAAACGATGATGATATCTTTAGCGTTCGTTCCATCTTTTTTAAAAATGTTAGAGTAATAATCCGCAAATAATGAAGTAGTATTTACATCTTTAACTGGTATTTTAAAGAAGGTGTGAATTACTGGGGTATGCAAGTCAAAAGTAATAAGTGAATCAGCTCCAGAGACATTAATAATTCTTGCCACTACTTCACAAGAAACCGGTTCATTGTTCCACGATACTTCTTGTCTTGAATAGCCAAAATAAGGCATGATTAAATTCACTTTTTTAGCGCCCGCTCTTTTAACCGAATCAATAAAAAGGAGTAATTCAAATAAACGAGATACTGCTGGTTTAGAAGTCGATTGAATTACAAAAACGTTCTTGTCTTTTACGGGCGTTAATGTCTTGCACATTACTTCTCCATCAGCAAAGTGTTCAACCTTAGCCTTACCAAGAGGTATATTTAAAGACTTCGACAATTTGTCGGCAGTTTTCTTATTGGCGGTTAGTGAGAATAATATTCTATCTTCCATTTTATATGTGATATTGGCAAGCACACATCACAATCTCCTTATTCGTCGCGTATTCATCTTTAAGACGCATTTTGTCGACTTGTAAACCTTTCGAATTGATATAATCCGCCAGTTCTTTAGTGTAGAACCAATATCTTAATCCAACCAAATCGAATGATCGATTTTTATCATAACCCGCTACATAATCAAAAGGAAGATAATAAAGTCTACCGTTATATAACTTCCAGTTATCTGGGCGGAAATCTAAAGTGATTTTTTCATGTTCTGCATACCACGCTGCTTCGAATATTTTCTCGTAATACGCTTTATCTAAAGATTGATTAACAATGACGTCAAGGGCCGTTGGACCGGGAATGTAATCTAATATAACAGAATTACTTTTTTTATCGATGATTTGGACTTTAGGAATCGAAATACCGGATATTTTTAATTCGCGACTTTTTTTGATAAAGTCTTCTAATTCAAGTGAATTCTCGACAAAACGCTTTAATAGGAATTCTTTGTTTTTCCTTGTGACTTTGAAAGATTTATGTGAAATTTGTTCGACAATATCGAATATTTTACCTTTAATTTTGATTTGTTCCATTGATAGATGCTTTTTTATCAACCTTTCTCTTGTTGATATAATCAACATTAAAAGAATACGACAAAGAACTGCCACTATCAAGTTTTGCAAAAAGAAAAGAGGAACATGTCCTCTTCTCTTTGATATGAGTTTTACTAGTTTTTCGTAATCGATAGTGTGACGTTAGTGCCACTAATCGAAATTACTGAGAACGAATATGGTAATGTAGTGTTGCTGTTGAGTTTTCCGGAGTTCACGAAGAATGAAGCATATGAACTCATCGAGAATGACTTACCAGCAGTCCAAACATCGGATGCGGAGAATTGTCCGCCATTTTGATAGGTGTTTGTACCACCTGCTTGTAATAAATGAAGCAATCTATAATTACGATATGCACTATTTAAAGCGCCATTACTTCCAGTCGTATTGCTCGTTGCGTGATAGTAAGTGTTACCGGCTTCGATAGTCGTTGCAATCGTAGGGGTTGCACCACTATAGTTTTTCATTAATCTAGCATCGACGTGCCATACTCTTATACCAACCGTATTCGGTCCTTTTGGGCTTCCTGAATATTGATACTTTGAGTCAAAGTAATTTAGACCTGTTGGCGAGTAGACATCAAGAATCAAATACTCATCAAATGGAGAATTGGTACTTAAACTATTTGGGGAAAGAATAACTGCATCTCCTGGAGCGATTGTTAATGTTGTGCTTCCAGTAGGAACAATTGGATCAATCCATCCTAATGCAAGTTTGGAATATGGATCGTGTTCGCCAACGTTATAATCCTGCATACTGAATCCACCGGCTGCTCCGTATGAACTAGTCGAATCGTAATTATAATAATCATCTAGTCCCATGACGTGACCTAATTCATGAATATAAGTGTGCGCATCGACAGTGCAGTTAGAAGATTCGCTCATAAAATCATAAGAGGCCCAGAAATAGGTGTTTGCAGTTGGAGATGTTTTATTTGAATTAGCACCAGTCCAATATGTATATGCCCATAAATTATCGTTACTAGCATAATTATTAGGAGCGTTATAAATTAAGATAACTCCATCGATATAGCCATCGCTATCAGAGTCAAATTCTGTTCCATTTGAACTATATGTGGTCTTGTACCAGTTTGTTGCTGATGTAACTAACGTGGTCGTTTGATCTTCAGTAATACTGGTGCCGTAACTAGCACTATACCATCCAGAGACCGTTCCGGTGATGGTTAACTTACCTTTTGATTCTGTATGATAGAACGAAGCGACTGATTCCCAACCGGTTTCCGCTTCGGTACCAAAATATGCCAATCTAATTTTTTCTCTAACAGCTTCAGTAGCATTATTCGCATAGTTATTTAATTTGACTGGAATTACCAATAGATTGACCGTGCCGGAAGTTGGCATTGAATCCATATTATCGTAATAGTTATTATCCATGTAATCGCGATAATTGTAAGACATGCTAGGATAACGGACATTAGAGGTACTTCCATTTGAACTTGAATCAGTATTTGAACTACTTGGGGTAACATTAAAACCACAGCTAGTCAAAAGGGCTGATAAAAGCGTCAGAACGAGAACATTTTGATGTTTTTTCATAAACGATTTCCTTAATTGATAAACAATACCTACGTATTATTTACTGACCAAACTATTAAATTATTGGAAATCTCCAGTATAAAAGCAATTAGAAAAAGACATTCTTGAGTTAACCAAACATCCATCGTGGTTAATTTGTCGCACAAACGCCAATATTTTTGATCTTAAAACCGTCGGTACTTTACAATCTAGTAACTTGATTCCTTCATCAAAATCATATTTGGCGTTTTCGATTAAATCCAAAAAAGACTTATTAGAAGGTTCTCCGGTCACTGGATGAATCCACTTTGAGTGTTTTAAATTTAGATAGTCTACTTCACTATCGTCATTTACAGATTTCGGTGTAGACATAGAGTTAAGAAGAGAATATCTAAAATGTTTCTCGAAAAATTTCTTTTTAGTACCAGTTTTAGAATGCAATAAATGGTTCGCTGTTTCCATATCTTTTACGGCGTAGACAAATGATAAAGGAAAAACGGAAGGATTTTTCATAATTTCTCGTGCAAAATCGTAATACGCTAACGATATAATTTTTAAGTATTTAGTTTTCGCTTTCGTGGCTAAAGATGGGTCGATTTTCCGATATCCTTTTTTCTTCATGAACAATGAGTCAATTCTCGACTCAAACAAAGAGTGAATATAGGCATATTTTTTAGACTCGTCTTTATTGCACGCAAATCCGCTTCGATAAAAGACATAAGGATGGCAATTACGGTCGACACAGTAATGCATAATAAATCCGGTTATATATGCTTTCAAAACCGCTTTTTCCTCGTTGTTTGATTTATTTATTCTGTTGATCATAAATTCGAAGAAATCTGTCAAATCAATATGGTGAATGTTTGTTCCAAACTCCCGATTCTCATTGGTTAGTTTTCGACTTCCAAAAATCTTATATCCGTAGTAAAAAAATGGGTCGCTGCCTTGTGAACCAAGCAAAATGATGTTGCGATATTCAGCGTCTTTTTGAGTGTTTTTATCTGCAAAAATATAATGCGTTAAATATGCTGGCATAATTAGTCTTGATCGAAAGCCTCCAATCCTTTTTTAGATTCAGTTTTTTTACCTTTTGTGTTTCCGATGAAAAGGAAGACGATTAGTGATGCGGTAAATAAGACAGCACTATATGGGAACATAACCGGCCATGCGAAACTCGTTCCAACCAAGGCTCCAAGCGCGATTGGAGTTAACGATTGAGCAAGCATTGAAGTCGCGTAATAAATACCTGTAAATTTCCCGACCGTACTAGCAGTGGCTAATTCGACCACCATTGGATACGAACAACAATTTATTAATGCCCAGCCAATACCAGCGACGACAAAGAAGGCATAGTACGCAAGTACAAACAATCCTTCGACTGTGGTTACACCAGTAAAAATAGGCCCGATAAAGAAGATTCCGATCATCGATAAAATCATTAATATTAGTCCAATAACAATAGTCCATTTACGACCGATTTTGTCTGCTAAAAACCCTGCAGGGATAAAAGTAATCAATGACGCTACTGTTAGAATAATAATTCCTAACGAGAAAGATTTAAAATCGATATAGAATGTGCAATAGTTACTCCAAAATGTTTCGACGGCGTTAAAGGCAGCAAACCATAAGAAAATTGCAATAATCAATATTGTCAAAAACCTTTTATTTCTTTTCGACAACTTTTGGTTTTCTACTAGTGGCTCTTCGACTTCTGCTTCGAGTTCGCCACGAGCCATTTCTTCTTTCATTTCATCGACGATTTTATTTTCTTTAATTGTGATTGCTAAAACAATCATCGATGCAATCATCAAAATAGCGGCAATAATGAATGGCAAGTACATCATTATCATTCCTCTTGAATCGACAAAATATTGCTTAGTAGCGATAAATAAGGCGATTGCGCCCGCTAAAATAGCTCCAACATATCCAACGAGATTAATTACGCCATTAGCTTTTGCCCTAAGTGGTTTTGGCGTTATATCCGGCATTAATGATACTGCTGGATTTCGATAAGCCTGCATAAAAATAAGAACAAGCGCCATAGTAATAATGAATCCAACTAGAGAATCAGCAGCGTATGCAATTGGAAGAAAGATTAACGCAATTGAAGCAAGAATTGTTCCGCCGATAATATATGGCATTCTTTTTCCTAACTTTGTTTTTGTTTTATCTGATAGCCATCCAAATATTGGAAGCATAAATAAAGCAAAAACATTGTCCATCGCCATTAAAACGCCGACGAGGTATTGAACTTCTTCTTCGGTTTGTCCAAGTTGTTCTTTTAATAATTGCGTAAGAATTACTGGGCAATAAGTGTTATAAACTTGCCAAAGCATTAGAATTCCAAAAAATGCAAAACCAATAATCAAAGTCCTCTTGTAATTCAAAGATAATTTACGATCTTTTGTCTGGACATTCTTTTCCATATGTATTCCTCTTTTATTATTATCGCAAATTATCGAACAAATATATTAGTAGTTTTGCTTAATTGGAAAAGGGTTTCTCATGTTCTATACTATTTTCATGGATGACATCAAGGTCTCAATAGTCGCAATAACTCACAATCAAGAAAACTATATCAAAAGAGCTTTAACATCTTTAGTTAATCAAGATTTTAAACTTCCATATGAAATTATCGTTGTAAACGATTCTTCGAAAGATTTGACCGGAAATATCATCGCAGATTTCGTCAAAAAATATGCAAACATCAAGGTGGTAAATGTGAACTGCCACGCGGCAGGATTAGCAAGAATTGAAGGAATCAAAATTTCTCGTGGAAAATACATAACTTTTCTAGATTGTGACGACTATTATGACCATAAAATGGTTAGTACCCTTTATGAAGTTATTGAAAAAGAAGAAGCAGATTTAGTCAACTGTTCTAACTTCTATATCAAGAAAAATAGAATCAAAAAAAATCCATGGGTGAAGGATATTGTTTTGAACAAAATAGAGGCCTTAGATGCCCTATTTAGTGACACCTATTTTCATGGCTTTATGTGGGCAAAAATTTTTAAAGGTGAAATCATTCGAAATATCAACTTTAATCTCCCGAAAGAAAATATCATTTTTGAAGACATTTTAATGTCTTTTGAAATAATTTTAAAATGCACCAAAATTGTATCGATAAGTACACCGCTTTACTATTACGACAAGAACAATCTGGAATCGATTACTAATGCGACGCAATGTCGAGCGCAAAGTAATGTAAATATTTTTGCGGCTATTAGGTATGAGATTGATATGCTGAATGATTTTGATTTCTTAAAAATCTGGCGAAAGCACAACACGAGAAGGAAGTTTTCAATCATCGCTGACGCCTACATGGATCGTAGAAATAATAATATATTCAAAACTGTTAAAATCAGTTTTGCACAACTAAAAGCATTAAATTGTAAAAATAAAATCGACATTAAATCTTATGTTTTTAGCAACTTTATAAAAAAGTGTTTTGGAATGCGCTAAAAAAGACGTTAAATAAAAATGTTGGAGCTTACCAATAAAACGAAAAGAATATTGGTAAATATTATACTATGAAAACACAAAACTCATTTTTGAAAAAGTCTATTCTCGCTGTTGTGTTAGCAGGCGTATTAGGGTCGTCTGCGCTTTTTTCTATCGGTCGAACAGCAAGTAAGGCTAACGCTTTAGAAGAACAACAAGTTGTTCCTGAAGTGAAAAATGCTGTCGGAACGTATTACGATGGCATTAGTTCTTCTGCGACCGGAACCACCCTTTTAAGTTCACTAAGATCATTGAACAGTACCAAAAGAACAAGTACAGTTGGGTATAGTAAATTTGGTAGTTATTATCCACAAACAGATGGCGATCCAAATAACTCTTCAAACATCATCGCCTTCTATTCTGGAACATCTACATCGTTTAATGGCTCATTCAGTGGAAGCGTCAATCGCGAGCATGTCTGGCCAAATAGCCATGGCGGAAACCTTGTTGAAAATGACATTCATATGCCAAGACCAACTCTAGTCAGCGAGAATGGTTCAAGAGGCAACTCATTCTATGTTGAAGGGATGAAATCATCTTCTGACGGATGGGATCCAGCGATGGAGTCATTTGGTTTAGAGAAGTATCGTGGCATCTCTGCAAGAATTATCTTCTATTGTGTGGTTGCTAGCAGTCAATTAAGTCTTGTAGATGCCACTAGCGGTGGTAGCAATCAAATGGGCAAACTAAGCGACTTACTTAAATGGAATCTTGCTTATACTATCGATGCAACTGAAACAAAAAGAAACGAAGCTGCTCAAACCATTCAAGGAAATAGAAACCCATTTATTGACCATCCGGAATACGCATGTAAGATTTGGGGAGATTATAACGATACGACAAAATCAGTTTGTGCGGCTTCTGCCACACCTTCTGTCGCATTAGATAAAACCACCGCGACTATTTATACAGGAAATAACACTACATTAGTCGCTACCGTTTCAAATTCGAGTAGCACGGTTTCCTGGACTTCAAGTAATAGCAATGTCGCGAGTGTTAATAGTAGTGGATTAGTAACTGGTGTTAGTAATGGTTCTGCCACCATCACTGCTTCTATTATCGATAACTCTGTTACTTACTCTGCAACATGTAGTGTCACAGTTCAAACCGCACCAGCAAATGTTTCAGTGACTGGTGTTACTTTAGATAAATCTACTTCTTCAATTTATGTCGGTGGCACAACCACTTTAAGTGCAACTATTGCACCTTCTAATGCCACCACTCAAACTTTAAAATGGACTACCACTAATAGTGCGGTAGCTTCTTTAAGTGCCACAACTGGTTCATCGATTACGGTAACTGGTGGTTCTAGTGGTTCGGCGACCATTACAGCAACCACTGATGATGGAGGTTATACTGCTTCTTGTGTGGTGACCGTTAATACTCAACCAAGTAGTGGAGCAACCGATACCATCACTTCATCTGGATTGTCTTTAGCTGCTGTATACGCGAACTATTCTTACTCGTCTAGCGCAAGTGGCGCGTCTTATACGTGCTATGGATACAGCGGATCGAGTAGTACCATTCAAATGAATAGTACCAAGAGTGCCGGCTTTATAACTACTGTTTCTGGTGGCAATTTGCAATCGGTTACTTTCAACTGGGGTACTTCAACTACCTCTGGTAGATCGGTCGCTGTTTATGGTTCAAATACTGCATATTCATCGACTTCATCCAGTTCGATTCAAGCAACGACAAGTTTGGGTTCGGTAACATACTCCGGAACAACCTCGATGACTTATACTTTCTCGAGTAATTACGCTTATTTTGCTTTCATGCCTGTTGGCGGAGCGTTGTACTTCACAAATATCGTAGTAAACTGGGCAGCTTCTGAATCTACCCCTACTTTATCTTCAATATCGATTTCTAGTAATCCAACCAAGATGGTTTATACCGCTGGCGAAACATTAAATTTAACAGGCTTAGTTGTCGATGCATATTACACCGATGGTTCAAGTATCGGAGGAATCGTTGGCTACACAACTGATCCAGCAAATGGCGCGACACTAAGCACAATCGGCACACAAACAGTTACAATTTCGCACACCGACGCTGGCGTCACTCAGACGACGTCGTTTGATGTTACTGTCAATAGACAACAAGTAGCTTTAACTTCAGTTACTTTAAATACTTCATCTGTGACATTAGATATTAATGGAACGACGACGTTGACTGCAACTATTGCTCCTGAAAACATTTATCCAGCCGCAACCGTTACTTGGTCGACTAGTTCTTCTAGTATTGCAACTGTCGTCGATGGTTTAGTCACTGCGGTTAACTCTGGCTCTGCCACTATTACTGCAACCGCTACTCAAGATTCAATTACCAAGATTGCAACATGTACCATCAATGTAAATGAATTACCATTCGTTCCTACTACGACATATGGAGGCGGAAGTGGAGCAACACTCGTAACAGATTCTTCCACTCTTGCTAGTGGAGACCAAATCGTTATTGCAACTCCAACTTATAACATGGCCTTAGGTGCTGCTAGTTCAACGATTCGCACCAATGTCGCCGTTACAATTTCTGGATCCAGCATTACTGATTTAGGTAGTGCTACAGTTCTCACCCTAGGCGGATCTACTGGTGCTTGGACATTATCTAATGGAACTGATTACCTATATTTCACTGGTACCTCTAATGCTTTACAAACCGGAACTTCAGCCTCGAGTGGCAACACATGGAATATCACAATCACTAATGGTTCAACCACTATTGCAAACGTCGCTAATACCGCAAGAACAATTCAATACAATTCATCTTCACCACGCTTTGCGTGCTATACAACAACTCAAAAGCCTGTGTCGATTTATAAACTAGCAGCAGGAGGATATAACTATAATTACATTCTCGATATGCTAGATGGCGATTACTGCTCATGTACATTAGATGAATTGAATACCATTTATTCACGTTATGTTTTGATGACCGAAACTGAAATAAACCATTTAAATAACGCAACTATTATTGGTAAGGATTCAAAGACCTACACTGGTTTACAAGCTTACGAAGTCGCAATGGCTAGACGCACTGCTTTACAAAACCAAGCCACCAAAGACTCAATCTTTGATACAAATATCGACCACACGACCATTATTGCGTTAATTACCATTATTGCGCTTATCGGAGCTTCTTCTATCGGCGCATACTTCTACTTCAGAAAGAAAAACGAACAATAATAATTCGTGAACAAAATAAAAGCAGGAAGTTGTTTCCTGCTTTTATTATAACTTAATATGCTTCTTTTCGATTTGTTGTTCGTATTGCTTGATCTGAGTGTCGATATTCAATTCCTTGAATTGGTTCATGTAAAGATGATGATACCAACCATTGGTTTGTATTAAGTCTTTATGAGAACCTTGCTCGACAATCTTGCCATCGCTCATTACGATGATTCGATCAGCGTCGACGACCGTTGATAGACGATGCGCAATGATAATTGATGTTCTGCCTTTTAATACCTTATTAATTGTTCCTTGAATCTTGGCTTCGGTCTCGGTGTCGATTGAAGATGTTGCTTCATCAAGAATCATAATCTTTGGGTCTCTAATAATTGCTCTAGCAAAGGAGATTAACTGTTTTTGCCCAACCGATAATTGATTACCGCCATCCTCGAGCATTGTATCGTAACCGTTTGGTTGCGACATGATAAATTCATGAACGTCGACCATTTTTGCCGCTGCAATGATTTCTTCATCTGTAGCATCTAGTTTTCCGTAACGAATATTGTCCTTATATGTTCCACTAAATATAAATGGGTTCTGTTGAACATAACCAATATTGCTTCTTAACCATCCAACACTTCTTTGACGGTAGTCAATTCCGTCGATTAATAGTTCGCCTTTTGTCGGCTCATAGAAACGGCACAAGAGATTCACAGTAGTTGTTTTGCCACTTCCGGTTTCTCCTACAATCGCAAGTCTTTCACCTTTTTTGATTTGAAGGTTCAAACCGTGAATAACTTCAGTAGAGTTATTATAGGCAAAAGAAATGTCTTTGAATTCAATTCTTCCATCGATTGATTCAAAATTCTCTTTTTTATTTTCGAATAGACTCCCATATTTTTCTGTCACTTCTTCCGAATCGACGATTTCTGGTTCAGCATTTATGAGCTGGAGAACCTTTTCAACACTTGCTTGTGTTGCCATGAAATCGGAGAATGTTTCAGAAAAATCCTGGATTGGATTATAAATAGCAGAAACGAAGGCAATAAATGTCGTGAACAACGCGATTGAAGTCGCGTCTGTTTTTAAGTTAAAAACATAGGTCCCTAAAACGATAATCAATCCGCTGGTCATCGCTGAGGCAATCGATATCACCGGTACCATCGCGGCGTTAGGAAAGGCTGCCTTAAATCTTTTTCTACGGATATCTTCCGTTACTTCTTCGGCCTCTTTATAAGTGTTTTCTTCAATTGCTAAAGTCTTAATCGTTTTTGCGCCATTGATACATTCTGCTAACCATCTAACATAGTTAGAATAAGCATTTCGGGCAATTCTATGAAGCTTTAGAATCAATTTTTCAAAGACTGGGATCAAAATAATAAGAATAGGCGTCGTCGCTAATATAACTAAAGATAATTGAACGGAATAAGAAAACATTGAGATAACCGTAAACGCGACATCTGCAATCGTCCAGAAAATTCTTATTACGCCCCAAGAAATCATTTCTCCGATGTCGCTACAGTCGTTTTGCATTCTAGCGATAAGCCAACCACTTGGGGTTCGATCGTAATACGAGAAAGACAATTCTTGAACTCTTCTAAAACTGTCTCTTCTTAATGATGTCATCACATACATTTCGAGAAGATTAGTGATATAGAAAGTAAAGAATATGGTAAAGGCACGCATAATTATTCCAAAAACGAACAATAATGAATACCACAAGAAATTCACTTGAAAATTAATGCCAAAAATCAAATTAACATCGATAACTAAATCCTGAATGTTCGCACTATTAGACGAAGACACAGCCTTGATTAAAGATGCATTCATCAAGGGGGTAAACGAAGCATCGTAAAAAGCGGTCAAAAGCATGGTGATAGTGAGGACGATCAAAAGGACCCAATGTTCTTTTGTGTATTTGAACATCTTCAACCAGACAGAAAAATTTAACTTTTCTGGTATTTTATCTTCTTTAAATGAAAAAGTTGTCATTGCTACCTCCTTTACACCATTCTTGTTTGAATATCGAAAATACGTTTATATAATCCGTCTTCTTCAATTAATTCTTCGTGCTTGCCTTCTTGAACGACTTTCCCTTCGTCGAGGACAATAATCTTGTCTGCATCAAACGCCGTCGCAACGCGATGGGTAATAATGATTGTCGTCAATTTTTTGTTATTGCTTCTTTTTGCTAGAGCACTTCTAATCTTAATATCTGTTTCAGTATCGACCGCACTAAGAGAATCGTCAAAGATGAGAATTGGTGCACTGCTAATTAGAGAACGAGCGATTGCCACTCTTTGTTTTTGGCCACCAGATAGAGTAACTCCGTTTTCTCCAACTGGGGTGTTATATCCCTCTTTAAATGCTCGAATATCTTCGTCGATAGATGCAATCTTCGCGGCTTGATATATTTCATCTTCACTCGCATTTTGATAAGCAATCTTGATGTTATTCATTATGGTTTTAGAGAAAAGAAATGGTTCTTGTAAGACACAAGAAACGTTTTGTCTTAAATGCTCTTTTGCCATTTTTTCAATGTTTTCGCCATCGATTTTTATTTCACCAGATGTAACGTCGTAAAGTCTTGTTAAAAGATGAGAGATCGTCGATTTTCCACTTCCGGTTTTTCCCATAATCGCAATGGTCTGACCAGGTTCGACTTTAAACGTAACTCCATTTAGAACATTATCTACACCGTCGTCATATTTAAATTTGACATTAGAGAACTCAACTTCTCCTTTAATTGATGGACGATCACCATTAGAAATATCTTCCATTGGTTCATTTAAAATTAAGTTCATTCGATCAATCGAAACCATAGCTCTAGCGGCATCGCTTAAAATTGTCGCCACATCTCTTAATGGCCAAACCATCATCGAGGAGAATGTTGTTGCAACGATGAAAGTACCTATTGAGATTTCTTGATTAACCGCTAAAAATATTCCAAATAAGAATGTAATTAAAATTTGACTAAAGACAAAGATATCGCTCGATGAAAAGAAAAATGCCGACAGTCTTCGCCAATGCTTGTATTTCTTTTTATAATCAGTTAAATACTTTTCAAAATCGTCTATCTCGTAACGTTCGTTGTTATAGGCCTTAACGATTCTCACCGCTCCTAAATTCTCTTCGATTTTAGACGTCATTAAACCTTCTGAATCATCTGTCTCACGATATCTTTTTCGTACCTCTTTAATAATAAAGAAAGAATAAATAAAAAGTATTGGCATCAATACCATTGATGTTAATGCTAGTTTCCAAGAAAGGGATAGTAGGATTAAAAACGATAAAATGACAATATCAAAAGTATACGTAATCGTCATCGTTTCGGAGATAATAAACTTCCTTAAAACCGATTCGTCTCGCGTACAAGTTTGAATAATATCTCCGGACTTACATTTCTTTAAAAAAGAATATGGTAATCTCTCGACGTGATAGAAAAGTCTAAGTTGAGTGTTTTTGCCAACTCCCGCTGACATATGCGATCTAAGCATGACTCGAGCAAAACTTAAGAAACCGCCGATAACGGCAATTGATACGTAAATAACAGCAAACATCCACATATTTGCGACCAAAAAATCAGCACCGCCATAAAGATTAACAATCCAAGTACCTACAATGCCTAATTTGCTAGGATTATAGATATCTCCTGATAATGTATCGGATAATATTTTTGCCGTAAAAGCCGAGATAATCATCAATATAACAGTAGCGAGTTGCAAGACGAAAAAAGAAAGGTAAAGAACCCGATACCCTTTTAGCATTTGCCACATTGTTTTAAAGTATTTCTTCATAAATTTGAACTAGGGATTTGATCCCGAATGAATATTATAGCAAAGAAAAATTAAAATAGTCCTAACTATTAGAAAATAGTTCTTTGATAGTTCGATATACAGTTTATATGACAAAGTAATATAATATTGCTTAGGTAAATATGAAAAATTATTTGAAAATTGTAACACTAATGTCTGCGATTCTTCTTGCTGGTTGCGGTAATACACCAGAAAGTTCTTCTGAAAAAGAATCTAACTCTTCTAGTAGTTCGAGCGAAAACACTAGTTCATCGCAAGAACCAGTATCGTCTGAAGATTCATCTAGTAGTTCGCTGTCTATTAATTTTGGAGAAGAGATCTCTTCTTATGAAGGTTATCAGATTCTCACCGCTGTTAAGGCTAAACAATCGCAAAGCGGTTTTATAAAATTGGACGATTTTTCGATTACTAAAATGTCCTCTTCAAACGATGGTCAAAATAACGAAGTAACAAACGAAACTCATAAATATTCAAAAACCAATTTATATGTCTACGATTCAAAAAGTATCACCGATGTCGACGCTGATAATCAAAATTATGAAACAATTTCAAATGAAGAAAAATGGCAATATGTACAAGAAGCAACCTATTACAAAGCAACCTATGATGTTTTAGAAGAGGTTGGGACATATCAATCAACTTCGCAAAGCGCAACGCAAAAATGGAATACAGATCATTTATCGGAGTCGAC
The DNA here is from genome assembly GCA_034932745.1 of Erysipelotrichaceae bacterium. GTDB lineage: Bacteria > Bacillota_I > Bacilli_A > RFN20 > CAG-826 > JBAYST01. Next base: position 243,505 of record JAYFOJ010000002.1, read on the forward strand.
GCAAAACTATCAAACAATGGTTTATAACTACTCTGGGATGAATATCGATAACATGATATCTCTAGCTCTATCAGACACCTACACGAGTTCAGGTGTAAAATGGACCGCTATCAGTAGCAAATATTATAAAGATGGTACGACCGGAGATCTTATGGCTACTATTCTTTTAACTTCCACATCTAATGGCAGTGAAATTCAAACAAAATTCTTAACTTATATTATTAAAGATTATAAATGGGCTTATGTTACTCTTGGTAACAATATAGGCGAAGGTCAAACTATCAATTTAGATGCATCTCTCGCAGTATCTTTTACATACGGTGAGTTCACTTTAAACTATCCAGATTTAAGTAATTATAATTAGTTCAAAATCGACGATTTTAGGCCGTTTTTTGACGAAATCCGCTGTTTTTGCGTGAAAATGATATAATAATATCAGCGACATAGGGAGGATTTTCATGAAAAAAATTCTAAAAAAGGCATCTGCCTTGTTGATTGTCGGTTTAGTCGCCTGTACAGGCCGCACAATCACTCGTGAACAAGCCATAAGTGTACTCCAAGACATAAAGGCAAAGCAAGCTGAAGAAGGCTTTGTCTACGCAACAGATTTTAGCGTAACTCAAGTAACACACATGACGGCGTCAAATGGTTATTATGCCGATTATTCAACTCACTTGATGTATAACGCAGCAGAACAAAAAGTAAAATATGAAGCGCAAACGGTCGAAGAGGCCGGAAGTAACTCTGGAACTGAATCACAAGTCCAGTGGTTCTATATCGATAGCGGTACTATGTATCAAGTCACCGATTCAGATACTTCTTCAGGACACAACAAGGTCTATAATCGAACAACAGAGGGTGTAGATGAAGCATGGGCTGAATTAGTCACCTCAATTCAAACGATGTTTAATCAATCGCTTGCTCAAACTTGCAATCCTGATTTCTTTATTGGAGCTTTGCAAGGATCGATTACCCAAGATACAACAACAACTGAAGTAACGATTAAATCTGAACTTTACACATCTACTGGAGATGGTAATATTGTCGGATCATTTGTTGGAAGTGGAAGCGAAGGAACAACAGAATACAATTCTCTTAATGCAAACTTCACCTTTGATAATAATCGTATCGTCCATTCTTACGTTGTAATTACGGTCGATTCAACCGCCTCCACCGCTGAGATTAGTGGAATGGCAATAACTTGTGATTATCTCTATAGTAATATTGTAATTACATTGCCAAATTTAGCAGATTTCACTGATACAACCACTCCAGCGAATCCACAATAGTTAAATTTGCTCAAAGTATCTTCAAAGCAGTGTCCAAGCGACACTGCTTTTCTTTATTTACACTTTAGTTGTAAATAGAAAATGATTATTATAAAATTAACACGCTGTTAAGGAGCAATATAAAGGAGATAAATATGCCATTAGTTAATTCAAAAGAACTATTCAAAAAAGCCTATGATGGCGGTTACGCCATCGGTGCTTTTAATGTCAACGATATGGAAATCGTTCAAGCCATTACCGAGGCCGCCAATGAACTTCGTTCACCAGTTATTCTTCAGGTCTCTGCCGGCGCAAGAAAATACGCTAAACACGTCTATTTAATGCACTTAGTAAAGGCAGCAATTGAAGACACCAATATCCCGATCGTTCTTCACCTTGATCACGGTGATAGTTTCGAATTATGCAAAGAGTGCATCGACGGAGGATTTTCCTCAGTTATGATCGATGGTTCAAAACTTCCATTTGATGAGAATATCGCTTTAACAAAAAAAGTCGTCGAATATGCACACGCTCATAAACCATATGTCACTGTCGAAGGCGAAATTGGCAAATTAGCAGGCATTGAAGACGCTGTTAGCGTTAAAGATGAAGATGCACAATTCACAAATCCAAACGAAGTCGAAGAATTCGTCAAAAGAACAGGTGTCGATTCATTAGCGATTGCAATTGGAACCTCACATGGTGCATATAAGTTTAAGCCAGGCCAAAAACCAAGATTAAGATTCGATATTCTAGAAGAGATTTCTAAACGCATTCCAAACTTCCCAATCGTTTTGCATGGCGCTTCATCCGTTCCACAAGAATACGTTAAGATGGTTAACCAATATGGTGGAAAAATGCCAGACGCAATCGGCATTCCAGAAGACATGTTAGCAGAAGCTAGCAAAATGGCGGTTTGCAAAATCAATATCGATTCAGATTTAAGATTAGCGATGACTGGCTCGATTAGAAAACATTTAGTCGAACACCCAGATCATTTCGATCCAAGACAATATCTCGGAGATGGTAGAACCGCCGTCAAAGAATTAGTAAAACACAAGATTAAAGATGTCTTGGGTTCAATGGGAAAAGCTGATTAATATCAAACAAAAAACGCATCCTTTCAAGAGATGCGTTTTCTTTTTGTTATAACATTATTCAACGATAACTGTACCGTCTTCTTTAACGGTTATTTCCATACCCTCTTTTACATATTCCAAGAATTCGTCTCCTAGATTATCGATTGTCGGAATTGGACTATCGCTCCACACCGAGGCTAATATTGCCCCAGAAGCGGCTAAAGAATCAATTGGTTTAGATAATAATAAGCAGGCAGGATTACAATGAATTACCGAGCTATTATATAAAACCATGCCTCCAGTTGTAGAACCGATGGTTTGAGGAATACATAAAGCCATTCCCACCATCGATTTATTGTAAAGATCTAAATTGTTTTGATCTGCGCAAACTGCTATTCCTTCTTTGCAATTACGATAACTGGCTAGAGTGTTAAATCCACTATGAGAAACAAGAGCTTTTGCTTTGCAATTACCGGCAACAACAGGTCTTCCTTTAAACTCTCTCATTTTACTTACCTCCTACGATGTGAGATAAAATTTCATCGTCAGAATAATACCTAGCGGTCGTATATGTTCTTAATTTGTTGCTATTTGTGATTACAGGCATCGGTGCGCACATCGGATTGTTCATATACATAAGCGGGCAGATATATGAAACAACCACTCCCATCTTCTTTAGTTTTTTTGCATTTTCAGTTTCATTAAACTTCTTGATTACCGCTGGAGCACTAGTGAATACTGTTTTAACTTTAATCTTCTTTCGATTTTGTTTTAAAAGTTCAGATTCGAGTTTTTCAGTCCAGTCATTTAATTGTTTAAGTGTCATGTGCGGACAGCCCATAAAACAAAGCTTTGGTTTTGCATTTTTATCTTTCCAAACAACTGGGTAACTATTCTTGATTCGTAATAATTCAGCATCATCTATCACGTAGACTTTTGCATCGTCTTTAACTAACTTCTCCCCTAATTCTTTGGCTTCTGGAGTTAAGTTATCGACATGATATAAGCCCACTGATCCATTAGATGCTGTTGCGGCACCAAAATCCTTCAAATATGTACAAGCTTCCGCATCCAACTCACTACCTAACCATTTATCTAAACCTTTTATATAAGGTATTTCTTCTAGTACCTTCATGCCAATTGCCGATCCAAGTAATTGAGCTTCTGGTTTCTTGGTCGTTTTTACTTCGATAATCCAAGAAGCTTTTCTACCTTCGTCGGTTAATAAACCAAAATACGGAACAAAACCAATAATAGAACCAAACATTTCGATGATTCCTGAGTTTCGATTACATCTAGCTCCTAAAACAGAGTTAGCATAATTAACAGCGCTAGATTCCGCCCAAGAAAGAATGTCACCTTTCTTTGGTTTATTCCCAACTTCATCAAAATAGCAAGCGCACGTAAAAGCATCATTACCCATTAATCCGATTTTTGTTAATTGGGCCTCATATCTTTTTTGTGGACTATACATTACTTTGAAAACGATGTTTTGAAGTAAGCTAGCAGGAACCTTTTTATCAATTGGACGAGGGTCTGCGGAAAATGTTTGTTTTGATACAACATTATTCTCGATTAATTCGTCCATTAATTTGAAAACACCTTTGACGATATAGATCCCAAAACTTGTAACTATGTGTCCGTGTTCACTTGTAACAGGAACCATTTTCGTCGCCCCAAAAGTTTCTCCATACATGACCAAAGTTTTCATTATTTTGGCCATTTCAGGACCCTTAGAACCATTCAATATTTCCTGTTGTTCCTTTGTTAATTCCATAAACCCTCCTAAATCTTAGTTGCAAGATTAAACGCCGCTCGAGTTGCCTCTAAAACGCGTCCACCAGCAAAACTATCACCGATGTTATATATTTCTTTTGCAGCGTGTTCTTTTAAGCAATTTTCAAATAAAGATGTGTCTGGACGACCGCCAATTGCAAGGACGACCAAATCTGCATCTAATTCTTTACGAATATAGTTGTCTTTGACTTTCGGCGCTAATGGATTAACGATATTCTTTGGAAGAATCGGAGACCAGGTGTCGTATGGATCTGGAACGTTCTTATCAATATTTTGCATAATGATAACTTTGTTTGCATCAAATCCGATAACCTTGGTGAAGTTATAAAGCTCGACGCCATTCTTATCCATATAGTGGATTAAATGCCCTCTATTCGCAGTGCAAGCACCATCCATAATGTGTGGAAGCATTTCGACTACACTGACTTTTTTGTTCTTTTCATATGATAACCAATACGCTGTTTCACATCCAACCGTTCCACCACCGATGATGACGATAGTGTTTACTTTATCTAATTCGAATTTATCTGGATTAACTAGTAATTCGACAGCGTCTGCCACTTTTACCTTTTCTTGTCCTGGTAAATTTAACTTAGCGGCCTTCGTTCCAATCGCAGTGACGATTGCGTCATAATTGCCGGCTTTTAACTTTTCTACTGTCGCCTCTTCTTTTAGAAGGTTAATTTTTCCATCTCTAACAAAAGTCTCCAGTCTAGCCTTTAAATAGATAAGATAGTTCCCAAAATCGTATTTGTTTCTTGGCACAGAACCAGAAATAATCTTCCCGCCGATTTCACCTTTTTCATATAAATCGATTGTGTGTCCTCTTCTCGAGGCATCAATTGCGAAGTTAATACCGGCCGGGCCAGCTCCAACCACTGCAATTCTTTTTTTAATCTCTGCCGGCAAAAGAATTCCAGGCTTAACATCTTCAAATCCAGTACGAGGATTAACCGCGCATTGTGGATGACCACCATCGACGAACTCATTAATGCATCCTTCTTGGCAACCTATACACGGACGAATATCTTCGACTAGTCCTGCGTATGCTTTATTTGGCCATTCAGCGTCCGCTAATAATGGTCTACCGAGCATAATCATGTCGCATTTATTGTCTCTTAATGCTTGTTCAGCGAAATCTGGATAACCGAGTTTTCCAACGCCGACGATAGGAATTTCTTTACCGGCATTGGATAAAATTCCTTTTTCCTTAAAATAGTCTTTCGCGACTTTAGCGATGTCTAGAAAACATCCTGCAGGCATTCCTGCTGGTGGATGTGGCAACCACCAGTTGTCGTAGCATCCTAAATCGACATCGAACATATCGACTCCAGCCTTAACTAGGTTGACCATATAATCCAATGTATCTTGAATCATTCTTCCGTTGGTAAATTTCTTAAGTGACTTAATGGTTCTAATCTTTTCTCCATAAGTTTCATTTAACGCTAATGAAAGATCGATACGATACATAATTGGATACTTCGCATCTGTTCTTTTACGGATTTCTTTTATCATATCGATGCCAAATCTTTGATAATTAGCAAAACGACCAAGTTTTCTTCTATTAAATGCAGGATTTGTTATTTGCTCGATGAGATAACCTTCGTGTCCATGGAGATAAACACCATCGATTCCACAAGCCTTTGCATCTGCTGATGCTTGACCAAAATTCTTAATAATCTTTTTCATCTTGTGGTCCGTCAACGGCATACATGGAATTTGCGGAATATAAAAATTTGGATTCCACGAGGCTGATACTGGGAATTTTAACTCATTAACTAAGCATTGAGGATTTCCTACTCTTCCCAATCCAGCGGTTAATTGAATAAATATTTTAGCGCCGTAGGTATGAACTCCTTGAGCCAAATCTCTCCATCCAGATTGAACGGTTCTAGAACGATCAATGCGGGGAAAATATGTAAGCTTGCCTGGTTCTGTAATCGAATTATCAATTCCATGAGAAATTGGGATTAGTCCCGTGGTAATTAAACCCACTCCACCTTTTGCTCTTTCAAAGAAGTATTGGAGCATTTTGTTATTTGGGCGACCTGTTTCTTCACACATATCGATGTTGCCCATTGGTGCCATAACAAGGCGGTTTTTAACCGTCATATTATTGATAGTAATAGGAGAAAACATCTTATCATACGGATATAAGTTCTTCGTCATTCTCCCCATCGCTTTTTGGGATTTGTCATTATCGCTGACCCAATTACCGTAACTATCAACCAAGTCCTGAACAAGTTTGTCAGTTTTTAGTTTTTTCATAAAACCTCCATTTATAGTATCGTTCTTACAATTATATTGTATTACTTTGAAATCACTCGTTCCATAACAAATGTACTTCATTGATTTAAAGAGATTTATTAATCATTTTGTAAACTTATTTTTACATTTTTAATACAATATAGTTGGTAGATTGACGTACAAAACAAAAATAGAATTAGGCGAGGATAAAAATATGGGATTTGATAAAAACTTAGCTGTGGCTAGAAAAACAAAGAATTACACACAAGAAGATTTAGCAGAAAAACTAAATGTGACAAGACAAACCATCTATGCTTGGGAAGCTGGTATATCGACGCCTACTGTTTCGATGCTAAAACAAATAAGTTCGATATTAGAAATGAAGCTAGATGATCTTGTTTCCGGATTTTCAATCGATGAATTTCCAATTAAAATGCCACGATATAAATTGACTTATCTTGGCGAATCAAAAGACACTATTGTTTCTAATGAACTACCAAACTGGTTCATCGACGTCACCAAAGAGAATGACGAAGTGAAATGGGCGATGTACGAGAGCGATGGACGAAAAGATTTCTCGTATAGTCTTAGAAACATCGGACAAACTATTATTCATCAAGAAAAAGGGGTAAGAGTCGAGGTATGCGAATATAGTCCGCAAGGTTTAAAAATGCAAAATCAGAAATCATATCTAATCGGGCAAGTGCTAAATAAGAAGGTAAGATTTTTGGCCAAAATAGATCTCGAAGAAGATATCCAAACAATAAAAACTTACAAAGATCCTGATTTTATCAGAAATTGGGGAATCGGTAAGAACAATATTGGACAGTCTATCGAACTAACAAATCTAAAAAAGTACGAATTAGAGTGTCTTGGCAAAAAACATCTAGTTTACGAAAGTATTAATAAGGAAAAAGATTTAATTACTTATTCTTATGTTGATAAAAATGGTCAAACTCTACTTTGGAGACGATTCGATCGTAAAATCACCGGAAAAGAGTCGGTTACAATTGAAAATATCCGTTATGGATTTTACTACGAATGTATCACTGATAGAATACTCGTAAAATAAGAAAACTATCGAGCCTTTATTAACTTTTACGATTGTCCGTTTTATTTAAAAAACAAATGTGATATATAAAACTTTTCTTTGGCTTTGTTAAGGGGGTAAAACAAAACTCCTAGACAATGTCTAATATATTGTTTTTTATAGAAAAAACTCCTTTGAAATATACCCCATAGATACTAAAATAAAATCGCTAACAAAAATAACTATCATGGACAAAGACCTAGTGTTTGTTAGACGCACATTGGATGTTTTTTAGTCTATTCGGAGGTATCAATATGATAAAGGTGTTAAAAAGAGATGGTGTGACAGTGGATTTCTCGCTCGATAAAATCGAAGAGGCTATTGAAAAAGCATTTATTGCAGAACACAAGGCTTATACAAAAGAAATCGTTCAGTTATTAGCGCTTAAAGCTACTGCTGATTTTAATAAAAAGATTAAAAATGATTCGATTTCAGTCGAAGAAATACAAGACTCAGTCGAAAATATTTTAATCGCTGCCAATTATGTCGACGTTGCGAAAGCTTATATGGTGTACCGCAAGCAACACGAGAATCTCCGCCAATTAAAAAGCACGAATTTAGACTATAAAAATGTCGTAGATAATTATTTAAAAATAAACGACTGGAGAGTTAAAGAAAACTCCACCGTTACATACTCCGTTGGGGGCTTAATTTTATCCAATTCAGGCGCCGTCACTGCCAACTACTGGCTTAGCGAAGTATACGATCAAGAAATCGCAAATGCTCATCGAAATGCTGACATTCATTTACACGATTTATCAATGCTCACCGGCTATTGTGCGGGATGGTCTTTAAAACAACTAATAAAAGAGGGTTTAGGGGGAGTTCCTGGAAAGATAACTTCTTCCCCTGCTTCTCATCTATCAACTCTTTGTAACCAAATGGTTAATTTTCTTGGAATTATGCAAAATGAGTGGGCGGGCGCACAAGCCTTCTCTTCATTCGATACTTATTTAGCACCTTTTGTTAAGGTTGATAATCTTGAATACAAACAAGTAAAGCAATGTATCCAGTCATTTGTTTATGGCGTAAATACTCCTTCTAGATGGGGTACACAAGCACCGTTTAGCAATATTACACTGGACTGGGTTGTTCCTAATGATATGGCAGAATTAAACTGCATCGTCGGCGGAAAAGAAATGCCTTTTAAGTACAAAGATTGCGAGAAAGAAATGTCGATGGTTAATAAAGCATTCATCGAAATCATGATTGAAGGCGACGCTAATGGTCGTGGATTTCAATATCCAATTCCAACTTATTCAATTACAAAGAATTTTGATTGGAGTGAAACAGAAAATAACAAATTACTATTTGAAATGGCCGCAAAATATGGCACACCTTATTTTTCAAATTACGTAAATTCTGATATGGAACCTTCGGATGTTAGATCGATGTGCTGTCGCCTCAGATTAGACTTAAGAGAACTAAGAAAGAAATCAGGCGGATTCTTTGGAAGTGGTGAGTCTACAGGTTCAATTGGCGTCGTTACGATTAATATGCCACGATTAGCGTATCTCGCCACTGACGAAAAGGATTTCTACGAGCGGTTAGATCACGTCATGGATATATCCGCTAGATCGTTAAAAGTTAAAAGAAATACGATTACTTCATTATTAGAAGCTGGTTTATATCCTTACACTAGAAGATATCTCGGTAACTTCAATAATCATTTCTCGACCATTGGTCTAGTTGGAATGAATGAAGCTTGTCTAAATGCTAGATGGATTAAAAATGATTTAACAAACGAAAAAGCACAACAATTCACTAAAGAAGTTTTAAATCACATGCGCAACAGACTCTCTGATTATCAAGAAAGATATGGAGACTTATATAATCTAGAGGCTACTCCTGCAGAATCAACTTCTTATCGCTTAGCAAAACACGATAAAGAAAAATATCCAGATATCATTACCGCTAGTGAAGATAGTAAAGTTCCGTATTATACAAATTCTTCTCACTTACCAGTTGGATACACCGAAGATATTTTCGAAGCTCTCGATGTTCAAGACGGATTACAAACTTTATATACATCCGGAACTGTATTTCATGCATTCCTTGGACAAAAATTACCATCTTGGAAATCTTGTATGACACTAGTAAGAAAAATAGCAGAAAACTATCATATTCCTTACTACACAATTTCTCCTACATATTCAGTTTGTAAAGATCACGGATACCTCGAAGGCGAGCAAACGACTTGTCCAAAGTGTGGAGGTAAGACCGAAATATATTCCCGTATTACAGGTTACTATCGTCCAATTCAAAACTGGAACGACGGAAAAACTCAAGAGTACAAGCAAAGAAAAGAGTATGAAATTGGGAATAGCAAATTAAAACACGAACTACACGGCGATGTAAATCACTGCGAGTGCGAAACAAAAGAAAATAAAACTATCTCTAATGATAAGGGTAATGTTTTATTTGCTACAAGAACCTGCCCAAACTGCAAAATGGCAAAAATGCTCTTAGATAAAGCGAATATTAAATACACTGTTGTTTTTGCGGACGAAGATAAAGATGCAGCGATTAGATACGATGTCAAAAAAGTTCCAACCTTATTCGTTTTTGATGGTAAGGGTGGATATGAAGTTTTTGAAAATGCTTCAAATATCAAAGGTTACATCGAAAAAGGACAATAAAATGTACGACATCATCGTTATTGGTGGCGGACCTTCTGGCATGACTGCTGCTTTATATGGTTTAAGATCAGGGAAGTCTGTTTTAATTTTGGAAAAAGAGAATTTTGGCGGACAAATCGCCAATTCTCCTCGATTAGAAAATTTCCCATCGATTAAAGAAATATCAGGACTAGATTTTTCATCTAATCTATTTGAGCAAATCACCAATCTTGGAGCCGAGTTTGAACTAGAAGAGGCTTTAAAGATTGAAAAAGAGGACAATATTTTCACAATTAAAACCAATTATTCTACACACCAGGCTAAAACCGTCATTATTGCTAATGGCGTAAAGCATCGACACACCAATGTCGCTAACGAAGAGAAGTTTATTGGTAAAGGAGTCTCATATTGTGCGGTTTGTGATGGGGCTTTTTATAAGGGACAAGAAGTGTATTTAATCGGAGACGCCAATACCGCTCTTCAATACGCTTTATTACTTAGTAATTACTGCAAGAAAGTTCACATAATTACACTATTCGACCGATTCTTTGCAGATAAGGTCTTAGTAGATCGAGTTTTAAATAGGGAAAATATCGACGTTCGACACAATTTGAATTTAAACGAATTAGTCGGAAATTCGGAATTAGAAAAAATTGTCTTCACCGATACAAAAACAAAAGAAAAAGTTAGTTATACCACTAATGCACTTTTTATTGCGATTGGCCAAATACCAGAAAACAAAGCTTTTAATGAATTAGTCGAATTGAAAGATGGTTACATCGTTACTAACGATAAGATGGAAACTAAAACTACTGGCCTATTTGCAGTCGGAGATACGCGGAAAAAAGATATTAGACAATTGGTAACGGCGTGCAATGATGGAGCAATCGCTGCCATTAATGCAGTTCGTTACATCGATCAATAACCTCGTAATTCAACTTTATTTATATTGTATTTAACTAAAATGCTCTTATAAACAAGAGCTTTTTCTTTTGTTACTTCGTGAAGATTACTAGCAATGTTTGTTCCACGATCTTTAAATAATTGGAGATACATTCTTTTTGCGCCCAAAAGGAGTTTTCCCATTTCGTTTATTGATTCCTCGTCATGAAATTCATTAACTAACGTCGTTCTAAACTCGTAATCAATGTTTGATGTCATAAGCAATCTAATACTTTTTTCAATCTTCGAAAAATCTATTGTTTTGACGCCAGCGGTTAATGGGTATTTCTTTGGCGAATTCTTAATATCCATAGCAACATAATCAATAAGTCTATCGTCGATTAATTCTTTAATTAGTTTTGGGTTGGTGCCATTGGTATCTAGTTTGATAAGAAAACCCAATTTTTTAATTGCGATAATTTCGTTTTTAAGTTCTGGATCTAATGTTGGCTCACCACCACTTATTACTACGGCATCGATTGAGCCTTTTCTTTTGGTTAAGTAGTTCAAAATTGTTTCAAAAGGAATCTCAATATTTTCTTTTGCGTCGATAACTAATGGAGAATTATGGCAAAAAGGACAGGCAAAATTACATCCTGGTTTAAATAATACACACGATATCTTGTCATCGTAATCGACTAGTGATAGTTTTTCCATTCCAACAAACATATTCAAATTATAGCAAAAAAGAAGTCATTTTAGCACTGCTAGTTAATTTATTAACTTCCTCTACTTTTGTATCGATGTTTTTGCTACAATTAGGCTATGTTAAAAAGCAATATAAATTGGGACGAATATTTCATGGGAATCGCCCTCCTATCATCACTAAGAAGCAAAGATCCAAATACCAAAGTTGGCGCTTGTATCGTCGATAACGATCATAAAGTTGTATCAATTGGATACAATGGCATGCCAAGAAATATCGATGAGTGTCAGTTATCGTGGGAAAAAGGAGAAGATTTAGATTCTAAATATCTTTACGTGTGCCACGCTGAATTCAACGCTATTTTAAATACGAGAAACGGATCAGCTTTAAAAGATTGCACGCTTTATGTCACTCTTTTTCCATGTAATGAGTGTGCTAAAGCAATTATTCAAGTCGGAATAAAAGAAATCGTTTATCTAGATAACAAATACGAAGATTCAATTCAAACAAGAGCGTCGCTAAAAATGTTATCTTTAGCAGGAGTTAAAATCAGACATTATACAGATCGTGTAATGACAATCAAAGTCGAGTAGATTTTAGGTAGGTTTATTATGACGATAAAAGAATACGTTTTACTACGAAAAGAACAGATTAAAAGTGAAATTAATGGCTTTAAAAGAAAACCATTTTTTGCTATCGTTCAAGTGAATGATGACCCTGCTAGTAATAGTTATATTAAAGGTAAAATTAAGGATGCAGAGGAATTAGGCATATCTACAGATCTTATTAAACTAGATGAATCGACCACCGAAAGTGAATTGTTGAAACTGATAGAGACGCTAAATAACAATGGCCAAATTGATGGTTTTATTGTTCAATTGCCACTTCCAAAGCATATTTCAGAAGACAAAATCAAAATGGCGATTAATCCTCACAAAGACATCGATGGTTTTCATCCATTGAGTACTTTAAGTCCATGCACTCCTAAAGGCATCGTCGATTATTTGAAATTTATCAACGAGAAGATTGAAGGCAAAAACGCTGTAATAATCGGTAGAAGTAATATTGTTGGTAAACCAATGGCTAAGATTTTATTAAAAGAAAACGCCAATGTTACCGTCTTACATTCGAAGACAAAATTAGAAGACATGCAGTTTTATCTTTCCCGCGCCGATATCATCGTTGTCGCAATTGGAAAACTTCACTTTCTCGACGAAAGATTCAACTATAAACCAACCGCAATCATTGTCGATGTTGGGATCAACAGAGATGAAAATGGTCTTCACGGAGACGCACTACCAAATTTAAAAGTGCGGATTCAAACACCTGTTCCTGGCGGTGTTGGATTATTGACTAGATTAGCGTTAATGGAGAATTTAATCGAGGTATATAAAAATGGAATTTCAAATAAATAACACTTCTGTCTACGGTATTGATAAAGCAATTAAAGCAAGTGGAAATCCGATGAGAACCGAAATCGATAACGGAGAAGTAAATGAGAAAGACATTGCGCGTGCGATTAAACTAGGCGCCACTAGAAACGGAGAAGGACACGATAATTTTCTCAAGGGTTTTCTAGTTCAAATGGACCTTACCGCACCTTTATATTTTTGGAAACAGGCACAAAGATATCATTGGTTTGATTTTGTTTCCAGCCAATCGACAATGCATTGCTTATTAAAATTCGATGTATCTTCGCAATGCGTTAGTGACACAAATAAAGAAGTGATATCAATTATTCAAGTATTAGTCGAAAAATACAAAAATATTCCAGACACAGATTCGAATAAAATAACGAAATGGCGAGAATTGGTCGCATCTTTACCTTGTGGATTTTGCTTAAGTGCCACGATGACAACAAACTATCAACAACTTAAAACCATGTATCTTCAAAGAAGGTATCACAAGTTAAAGGAGTGGCAAGTGTTCTGTACTTGGTGTGAGAGTTTACCGCATTTTATTGAATTCACCGGAGTTCAAATGATTAAATAGGCCGTTTTAACGGTCTTTTTATTTTTCTTCATTTTATCAACACATTTTTGTATCACTAGCATATAATAGTAAACGAAGCACAAATCGTTTAAGAAAGTGATTACTTCTAGAGTAAATAAAAAAACAAATTATGCCAGAAATTCACAAAGCTCAAAAAGAAGATCAACAGTTTCTAGTAGCGCTTGAAGAACAATGTTTTCCCGCCCATCGTAGGGCTTCTTTTTCTTCTTTAAAACATAGTCTAAGCAGCAAACATCAGAACGTTATAGTCGTTAAAGATAATGGAAAATCTATTGGCAGTGCAGTCGTTTTTAACTTCAAAAAAACTTGGAGAATCTATTCTATTTCCATCTTGCCAGAATTTCAAAACGCTGGATATGGAAGATTCATTCTTGGTCATATTATTCAAGATGCCAAAGAAAAAGGTGTAAATAGAATAAGCCTTGAAGCCGATGCAACTAATCAAAGATTAGTCGATTGGTATAAGTCTTTTGGCTTTTATGTTGTCGGCACGCTTCGCAACTTTTATGGTCATGGCGAACACGCTAATAAAATGGTCATGCAATTAAAAGATAATTCTAACGAAAGCGAATACATCGCCAACATTGCAGTCGTCGACAAAGAAAGACCATGGCTCAAGCAGATTCCTAATCTCGAAGTCGTTATGGTAAATCAGTTTCTTAACGATGAAAAATATCAATTAGCGAAAGATTTAAGAGTCTTTAATCTTTGCTCTTCGTTAGGCTATCAAACTCTTGGCTATTATGTTTCGTTATTAGCGGGAGCTAGAGAATTAAGACCAATTCCAACTGTCGCAACATTAGAAGATGCAACTGACGAAACGATTACAGAATCAATCGGTGAAGAAGTCTTTGGTGTTATTCAAGACACATTCAAACAAAACACTAAAAAAGAAATAACTTTTAGAATTGTGTTCGGTAAAACCAATCCACCAAGATACGAGAGACTCGGACGTGCTTTATTACGACTATTTGAAGCACCGCTTCTTGAAGTTAACTTCGTTAAAGAGCGGAATTGGAAGTTAAAAAAGATTAGAATTCTAACTCTTGACGACATTCAAGTTGATGACAATTTGATAAAAGACGCTAAGAGATATTTCTCTCACAACAAATTTGCTATTTCTAAAATAAAACAATATAAATTCGATCTAGCTATCCTAGTGGATCCAAAAGAGCCAGCAGCGCCATCTGGAAAAACTGCGTTGGATAAGTTTGTCGATGCCGCTAAAAAGGTCGGATTTTACGTCGAGTTCATCACAAAAGATGACTACTCTAGAATTCCACAATTCGATGCCTTGTTTATAAGAGCGACGACCAATGTCGATGACTACACATATCAGTTTTCTCGTTATGCATATTCAGAGGGACTCGCGGTTATCGATGACCCTTGGTCAATTTTAAGATGCGCTAATAAATTATATTTCCACGAGTGTATGAGAAGTCATAATCTACCGACACCAAAAACTCTAATAGTTAGTAGCGGAACGCCAATCCAAAAAATATTGTCGACTTTTAACTTCCCGATTATATTAAAACGACCAGACAGTGCTTCTTCTCGTGGTGTTTTTAAAGTAAAAGAAGAAAAAGAATTGAAACAGAAAATGCACGAATTATTTAAGACTAGTGCATTAATTATTGCTCAAGAATACATCCCGAGTAGTTTCGACTGGAGAATTGGTATTCTCGAAGGCAAAGCGCTTTATGCTTGTAAATATTTCATGGCAAGAGACCACTGGCAAATCTATAACTGGAATGCAAACAAGAGCCACGCTACAGTTGGAGGTGTTGAAACCTTTTTAATTGAAGACGCTCCAAAAGCAGTCGTCGAAACCGCCTTAAAGGCCGCCAATGCTATAGGAGATGGATTCTATGGCGTTGATTTAAAAGAAAAAGATGGAAATGTATACATTATCGAAGTAAACGATAACCCAAGTATCGACCGGCACTGGGAGGACGAAGTACTTGGCGATAAGTTATATATCGATATCATGCAAAACATCATGTCGAGAATCGAAAGAGCTAGACAAGACAAAGAAAAGAAACAAGCAAAAAATTAATAAACAGAAAGTCAATTTTGCAATTAAAAAGCATCCGCTAAGGGTGCTTTTTTTCAATGTGCCATTTTCTTTCTTGGTTTGATTGACTTTATTTATTTTACTTGTAAAATGGTCTCAGTGGCTAAAAAATACCAAATAATGCCCTAAGGAGAACTATTATGTCAGAGAAACAAATGTCACCAAAAGCTAAAGTTTTTGTCTCTTATCTTTCCATCATTCTTGCCTCATTCGTTTTTGCGATTTCGACATACATGTTTCTTGTTCCTGCAAAATTAATTCCAGGTGGTGTGACAGGCTTCGCTTCGATGATTCAAATCGTGACCGGATTTCCTGCACAATATTCGATATTTATTATTAACATTCCAATTCTTATCTGCGCTTTAATTTTCCTCGATAAAAAGGTCGCAATCAGAAGTATTTTTGGAATCATTTGTATCACTGGATGGATGCAGTTGTTTTCGACTTTAAATTTCTACCGATTCGATGGTGCTGGAGACGCCACCGTCACTGCATTAATACCATTCATCTCCGCTGTTATTTCTGGTTTTTTCACTGGTGTTAGTGTTGGCGTTTTGTTGAATGTCGATGCAAGTTCTGGCGGAACAGAACTAACTAGCATGATGCTTCAAAAGAAACTCAAAGAAGTTAAAGTCTCCAATATTATTTTCGTCATAAACATCGTTATTGTTTTGATTAACGCGCTTGTCTATTACTTCACTAAAACCTTTGATTTAGAGAACATTATTCTTCTATTGGTCTGTTCGATTATTCAAAATCTAATTAACTCTAAGAGTGTAGATATGATCTTGAATGGTTTTAATTCAGCAGTTAAATTCGAAATCGTTACTAAAAAAGACCAAGAATTATGTAAGGCTATTTTAAAAGAAAGCGAATATGGAATCACTATTATCGATAGTAAAGGCGCCTACTTCGAAGAGAATAATAAAATGCTCATTTGCATCGTACCAAAATTAAGAATTCCAAACTTTAAAACTATTATTAATGAAATCGATCCAAACGCATTCGTCTTCTCCATCAATACTCGAGAAGTCATGGGTCGTAATTTTAAAAGAAACAGATAAATTAAAAGCACTTGCCAACGACAAGTGCTTTTTTAATGCTTATTGTTTGTCTTGTTCATCATTCTTTTTATGAGATTTTTTCTTTAAAAAATAATGTAAGGCAATTCCAGTAGCAGCCACCGCTCCAATCGATAAATAGAAGTATGGAGAATAAATAACATTAAAGATGTATTTTACTCCCTCGTTACTATTAATGGTGTCGAGATATTTTCCCACCAAATCTTTGCTAGTTACATAGTAAGGATGAGTTTCTGTTCCCCACTTATCATATTTATCCATATCTTCACTCGGCAAGTCTTTATTCTTTTCTGAATAGGTTAAAATATGGCCATCATCTGTAGTGCATCCATAATAGTGAATGACGAAAATATTCTCCACCATTTCTAAATCGCCAACTTGTCTTTTAGTATTAAAAAGAATAATGTCTCCAGAATCTATCTCTTCTAAATTAGTGCGATTCGCTAATACATAATCACCAACTTTAATCGTCGGATCCATCGAGGCACTTTCAACGCGATAATATCCTACTCCAAATACCTTAATCATGCCGTTTGGCACGATTAATATTAAAAGAAAAACAAAAAGGAAAAACGCAATCATCACAGCATAAATAACTTGCGCCACTCGCTTAAAAATATTTTTCGTCTTACTATTTTCCATCTTGATTTTGTCTCGCTTTTATAACTTTCATTCTAACAAACTCTTCGCGTTCACGTTCTTCTAAAACATCAGCAATATACTTGATGTTTGTTTCTAAATCAGGGATAACAACATTTTCCAAAGCGTTAGCGCGTTTTTGTGCTTTTCTAATACCGTTTGCCAAACTATATACCGAATTATCAATCTCTGCTAATTTAATAGTTAAATCGATGGCCGTTCTAAACATCTGACAAGCATAGTCGAATTTTGAGTTAGTTTCTCTTATTCCATAAGAAAGACTATTCTTTGGTGTGACATGACTGACAACAGGAATATTAACACCCATAACATTTCTAAAAGAAACGTGAAGATTGTTATCGACTGGTATTTCTTTAGCGACATCGTAGACAATTCCAAGAGTCAAATGAGCTTCTTGTAAGGCTGAATATGCTTTTGCATAAGCGCTTGTGATCTGATCTCTTATCTCACTAACTTTTGGTAGCAGTAAAAGAATCTCACGAACGAGAATGTTCTTTTTCTTGTCCATTAAGGCTTGACCAATAATAGCTAAGTCGCGAGACTTTTTTAAGGCCATTAGGTTAGTTTTTGTTGGAATTGTTTTAACGTTCATTATTTACCTTTTGTAATGATCTTATTAACAGCGTTGGTGGATTTCAGTTCAAAACGCTTAATCGCCCGATTGGGGTCATAGTATTTTTCAACCAAATCGTCTTCGACGTTTCCAAGCTCTCCTCTTGGTAAAAGACTTAATAGGTCCCAGCCTAAGTCAAGAGAGAAGAAAACATCTCGGTTCTGATCTTTTTGATTTAAAAAATGCTGCTCAAATAACTGACCAAAAAGCATATAGTTTTGATCTAGTTCATTGAGTTCATCTTCGCCGATAACAGCGGCTAATGACCTAGTATCTTGGACTTTAGCATAGCTAGCAAACAACTGATTTGCTAAGGCTTGGTGGTCTTCTCTTGTGTATTCTGCGCCAATTCCGTCTTTCATCAATCTCGACAAAGATGGAAGAACACTAATTGGTGGGAAAATATCTTTTTGATATAATTCGCGGTCTAAAACAATTTGACCCTCTGTAATGTAGCCAGTTAAATCTGGAACAGGATGTGTAATATCATCGTTTGGCATCGTCAAAATTGGAATCTGTGTAACAGAACCCTTTTTGCCAACCGCCATACCAGCTCTTTCATATAGGCTAGCTAATTCACTATATAAGTAACCCGGATATCCTTTTCTACCCGGAATTTCGCCCATTGAAGATGAAAATTCCCGTAAAGCTTCGCAATACGCCGTCATGTCAGTCAAAACGACGAGGACTTGATAACCTAATTCAAACGCAAGATATTCAGCTGCAGTTAGCGCTGCTCTTGGCGTCAATAATCTTTCAATAATCGGATCATTTGCCAAGTTCACATACATAACGACGTGATCCATGACTTGAGCATCTTCAAATGCTTGTTGGAAATACCTAGAAACATCGTGTTTTATGCCCATAGCGGCAAAAACAACACAGAATTTTTCGTTTTTAGAATCGGCAATTTTTGCTTGTTTAACGATTTGCACTGCTAGTTCATTATGTGGAAGTCCGGTACCTGTAAAGATTGGTAACTTTTGTCCTCTTATTAGTGTCGTAAGTATATCGATAGAAGAAATTCCTGTTTGAATATAGTTACGAGGATAAACTCTCATAATTGGATTCAGGGGTTCACCATTAACGTTTCTTCTCGCACTAGCAAAAACCGGATATAAACCATCGATTGGCTTTCCTGAACCATCAAATACTCTTCCTAGAATTTCTTTTGAAAGAGCAATTTCTAATGGCTTTCCTAAAAACTCAATTTTGGCTTCATTTAAACTGATTCCGTAAGTTCCTTCGAATACTTGAATAGCAACTCTATCGCCATCAATTGCGATTACCCGTCCATGACGGGTTTGACCATTCTCAAGACGAAGTTCCACTACTTCTTCGTATCCAACTCCGCTCACGCCTTCTAAAAACACTAAAGGACCATTTATTGCAGATAAACCAATATATTGTATCGCCATAATATCCTCCTTATTCGATGCTCGCTAGAGATTTAGAAATGTGTTCTTTAAGTTCCTTAAAACCTTTTAAATCATCATTTCTAATTCGATATTTCATCTTGATTAATTCATCAAAAATTCCAGTCTTTAAAACTAAATCAAGAGATTTTCCTTGTTCGATAAGACTCGTTGTTTCATCAAAAAGATATAAAATCATATCGATCATTTGTTGTTGTTTATTTAATGGAACATAGGTGTCTTCTTGATGGAAAGCATTTTGTTGTAAAAACCCTTGTCTTATTACTCTTCCGATTTCAAGAATTAACTTTTGATCATCTGGTAAAACATCGTTTCCGATTAATCTAACGATTTCCATTAGCTTGTCCTCTTGGGCCAGAATTGTTTTAATTCTAATTCGGTCTTTGAGGAATTTTGGACCGACGTTTTGATTGTACCAAGAAACTAAATCATTTAGATATTCACTATAACTTAAACGCCAGTTCACCGCCGGGTAGTGTCTTTGATACGCAAGGTTCTTATCAAGCGCCCAGAAGCATCTTACAAAGCGTTTAGTATTTTGAGTCACAGGTTCAGAAAAGTCGGCTCCTTGAGGGCTTACGGCCCCAATTATCGAAACTGAGCCCTTAGTATCGTTTAGATTAACAACCATTCCTGCTCTTTCATAAAACTGAGCAATACGGGAAGGTAGATAGGCCGGGAATCCTTCTTCTGCTGGCATTTCTTCAAGGCGCCCACTAATCTCGCGCAACGCCTCGGCCCATCGAGAGGTAGAATCTGCCATTAAGGCCACGTGATATCCCATATCGCGATAATATTCAGCAATTGTTATTCCAGTGTAGATACTGGCTTCACGAGCGGCCACTGGCATATTTGAGGTGTTAGCGATTAACACAGTTCGTTCCATTAAAGACCTTTTTGTATGCGGATCGATTAAACTTTGAAATTCTTCTAGTACTTGTGTCATCTCGTTTCCGCGTTCTCCACAACCGACATAAACAATAATGTCAGCATCGCACCATTTGGCTAGTTGGTGTTGCATCATTGTTTTTCCAGATCCAAATCCGCCAGGAATAACCGCTGCTCCACCTTTAGCAAGCGGGAACATCGTATCGATTATTCTTTGTCCGGTTACTAGTGGAGTATCTAGCGGGAGTCGTTCCTTAATCGGACGGGAAATCTTAATTGGCCATTCTTGGACAAGACCAACTTCATGAATTATTCCGAAGGAATCTTTTATTTTAATTAAGACATCTTTAACGTTATATTTACCACTTTTTTGGCATTCGATAACTACACCAGAAACATTAGGAGGTACCATAATTTTGTGAATTATGACGTCTGTCTCTTTTGTAGTTGCTATCACTTGACCTGGAACAACATTTTCATCTTTTTTAGCAATGATATCGACAGCCCAAAGTTTATTCTCATCTAAGGACGCGAACTGGTTTCCTGCGTTAATGAAAATACCTTCTTTTTTTCCTATTTCCTTTAAAGGACGTTGAATACCATCAAAAATATTACCAATGATTCCTGGTCCAAGGGCAACAGACACTAGTGTCTTAGTGCCAAATACTTCATCCCCTCTTTTAAGGCCAGAGGTGGATTCGTAAACTTGAACAATTGTTTCTTGCTTTGAAATAGCAATTACTTCGCCCATTAGACGCTTTGGTCCAACATAGACTTTTTCAAGCATTGAGAAAGATTCGGTATCGCGAATTTTCACGACCGGACCATTTATAGAATATATTAAATTCTTCATTTCGCTTCCTCCTCATCGCTTGACCAAGCGGCGTGATCATAGAACCATTTCTTAGCTTCGACAATCTTCTTTTTAAAAGACTCATCGATAATGTTTTTGCCATCGTTTGTATATGCGATAAAACCGCCAATTAAATCATTAACTTCTTCAATTTTCAGATTTTCGAATTCGCTCTTAGCAGTTTCATCGTCGACGCATATTTGAACGAGTTTGAAAGATGAGAAATCGTAAAGATCCGCTCTTTTTTTGAGCCATTTCTTATATTTTTCACCATGACAAAATTCTATTAATTCTTTTTCTAAGTGTGAGAAAAGTTGCTCTAATAGTTCCTGTCTATTGTGCATGATTTCTAAGTCTTTATTTCTTTGAAAACTAGCAAGTTTTAAATTGTATTCGTGCTCTAAATTTTGAACTTCTGAATTAATGTAATTCTTTTGTTCTTCTTTCAACTCTTTTTCGATTGAAACTTGAGCTTGCTCTTTTAATTCATCGATGTCTTTTTGAAGTTGATCAACAATTTTAGCCACTTCCCCATCGATGATCTTTTTAAAGTAGAAATACAATTCTTCCTTATTTTGATAATCCATATTAATCCCCCTTTAAATTCACACCGACTGCTTTACTTACGTAGGCATCAATTTTTTCGCCAATTTTAGCGTTTCCATGGCGATCTGGAATTTCGACGATTAAACCATGAGTGTCGCGAAGTTTTAATTCCGAAATAACCTCTGGTGCAAGATCGATTAAATTAGTGGTAATTAAAACCATCGAAATCGTTGGATCAATAATCACTTCTTCAAGGCGCTTTAAAAACACCTCTCGGTCATGAACTATTTCTCCTTCTATTCCGACTAGTCTCATTCCGACCAAAGCATCAAGACTATCACTGAAACAATAAAACCTCTCCACGATTAACTCCGTTAAGCGATAACTGGAATATTGTTGAGAATCAAAATCGAAATAAGTAATCCGTAAATCGCAACACCTTCACCAAGAGCCACGAAGATTAAGGACTTACCTAAGTTCTTTGGGTTTTCAGAAATAGCACCAATAGCGGCTGGAGCAGCAGCAGCAACAGCAATTCCTGCGCCTAGTGCGGAAGCACCAGTTGCAATCGCTGCACCGATATATCCCAAACCTGCAGCTTGAGCGTATATCTCACCAGTAATTGTTGAATCGCTCGTAATTTCTGCGCCCAAAACACCAGGAGCAATTAGAGCTGTACCAAGAATCAAAGTAAAGAAGAGACTAATGTGCAAAATAATTCTTTTCTTTGCCTTACCTGCAGTAACTTGACCTTTGAACACTTTGATAAGTGGCAAAGTAATGACGATTAGGCCTAATACTACTAGACCAAAGATAATCCATTCATTCATTTTAAGTACCTCCTAAAATAGTGGATTAAATATGTTTCCATCGCCCTCGAAAAAGCGAGAGAACATTTCATAGAACTCGAGCCTTAGGACTTGAATTCCAACTATCAAGCCTTCTAGACCCATGACGAATAGGTTCCCAAGGATCAAAACCACGATTGAACCGACACCAGATGTCATCTTCATTAATGTTGCAACGACAAGCATCATTCCAGCGTGAGAAAGAATAAAACCTCCAACACGTAGGAACGATAATGTGTTCGTAACATACGAGAGAATAACTTCAAATAATTCGAAGAATCCTTCGATTAAGAAACCACCAAAACCATCTGGAAATAATTTCTGGTGATGCATCGCTCTTTCTAAAGGTTCCTTTAGGAAAATCAAAATAATTGGAACGACGATAAAGCAAACGATGGTGATTGGATTGAAGACATTTTGAATATTGAAAAGCATCTGCATAATAATGCCAATCAAAACGAATCCGTATAACAAGAGACCGCTGATACCATTAGATGAGAAAAGTGCATCTGCAAATTTCTTATTCCTAAATTTAACAAAAGTATTAATTACTATTGTTGTAACGATAATGACCGCACCAATGCCTACGGCAGCTAATAACAAATTCATCGTCAAAGAATTATCCATCGGATGGATTGGATGGAGTTCAAAACCGAGCAAACCACTTAACCAACTATAGAAATAATCGAGAATAAATGATTGACCAAATGTTTCACCATATATCACGCCAAATATAGCGCTTGATATACCAATCCTAGTCAAAATCGGCGCAAGAGAATTTTTAGTTAACTTGGTCATGATAAAACCAATTAGACATAGTAGTAATCCTTGACCTAGGTCTCCAAACATCATTCCAAACAACAGCGAGTAAGTAATCGCCACTAATAATGTCGGATCGACATCGTGGTAAGAAGGTACTCCGTACATTTCGACAAAAAATTTGAACGGACGAGTAAACCAGTTGTTCGTGAGTTTAGTCGGAGGTTGAAATCTCTTGTCGGCTTCCGCATCTTGTATTTGAATTTCGACATGAGTGATATCCTTAAAAAGATTTTTAAAGTTTTTCACTTGTTTCTGCTCGATGAAACCAGTTAAAGTCAACCGTTCACCAAACATTACGATATGCAAACGCGCTTTATAAATATCGCGAAGAAACATCATTTGTCCCATCAATTCATCGAATTTTTTCTTGTTCGACTTGGTATCGTAAAAAACATCCTTCTTTAAGAACTTAATTTTGTTTTGTAGTTTTTCAATTTCGCTCGTTATATTTGCGATAGCAACTTCTGGTGTTCCTTGAACAAAGTTCGGAATTCGAATTCTTTCGAAGAACATCGAAGTAAAAATATTGTCGATTTCAGTTTTATATTCTTCGGTTGTGACGTACATGGACCAGATAACTCCATCCCGCTCAGCAAAAGGTAGAAACAAAAATGGTTTTTGATCATAGAATCTAAGACGATCGGCGACATCGATAGGCAATTTTCCGAAACGAATCACAATAAACCGTGTTTTAAATAAATCTTCAAACGGAGTATTCATGCTTTCGATGTTTTTTACTTGGAATAATGCTTCTTGATAGGTTTTAATTTCTTCTTCAGTCTTTTTGATTTCGGTGTATTTTTCTGTAATTTCTCTGTGAGAAGTTTCTATGAAATCACGTATTTCATCTAATTTTGCATTCGAACAAATAATCTTTTTTGAGTTAAATTTTAATTCGGTTAGATTTTCGATTTCGTGTAGTTTATCGATCAATGGTTCGCAAGGATTGGTCGTCTCATAAATTCTCGTTCCATGGACAGTAGAAACAATTTTATTCGGATCGACAGCGTGAAAGCCACTGAAAGTGACGAAATTATCGAGCACTTCATCTAAGTACTCTTCAGTAGTAGTTAAGTTTACAAGCTTCAATTTACTAATCATTGTCTACCTCCTAAAATACGAGCATCGATCTAATTTCTTGTTCTGACATTTGGTAATGAATTCCTTCGATAATATGGGTTAGATTTTCGATTTCTAGTTCGCCATAGAATATATACGCGAGGAATATCGTTGGCGCTGAGTTTGAGTAATACATAAACTTCCTCGCGATATTGAATCGAAGATGGTCGGTGAAGTATTCGAGATATACCTGGTCTTTACTTCCTAAATAAGGTCCGACTCCTGATTCGACAATCGCTTTAAAGATGTCATTTGGATCCTTTATTGCGATTATTTCATCTATCTTGTTCTCAAGAATTCTCGTCGAAGGAATTAGAATGGCTTTAATATCGGAATCCGCGATTCCATAGAACTTCTTGAGGCGATACACCTTAATCATGTTTTCCATTTCGATTCTAGCCTTGAACGCTTCATCAAGCGTCTTTTTGAGTTGGCCTTTATAGTTAGCTTTTATTTGTTTGAAGGCGTAATCGTAATAATCATTTTCGAATATCGATTCAAATTCGTAGTAACGAAGTTCGTCGTTTTTCTTTTTCGCATAGTTTTTAAGAATCTTATAGTATCTAGTGTTTTGCAATACATTAATAAGAGTCTCCATATCGCGAGCTTTTGTTAAACTGACAAAGTCAATTTTGGAATAATGATCGAAATAGAATGGAATTTGCGCGACGACATCATAGACATCTTTGGAAATAAAACTTCGAATCATAGCCAAAATAACTTCATGTTCCATCCTAATTAAATCGAACATATAAAATGGTTTATCTTTTGAAGTAAAAAACTTCACTAACTTGATTGTTTGATTAAACCGCTGTCTTTTGATCAATCCCTCGATTCTCGAACGAGTAAGGGTGGCTTCTGGAATATTAGCAAGGATGTCTTTATATGCATCGTGTTTTTTTAAATACACTGCAACATCGTAGACGGTTTTCTTTTTTAATAATTCTTGATAGTCTTCTTCTTTTAAATCTCGGGCATGAAGGGTTTTAATTTTGGCAATCAGTGCATTATCTGAGAAAGCCATACTTAGCCCTATTTAATCCTTTAGACAGAAGTCTATTAACTGTTCGATCCAAAGTTCGTTGTGTTTTTCGTAATAAGAAACAATATTCTTTTCTTTACTCTTAGCTTCGCGAGTAATCTTTTTTGTCTTAAGTTCGTAATCTTCTTTAATCTTCTTTGCTAGTAGAGCAATTTGCTCTTTTGACTTAATTGAATACTCTTCGCTCATCTTGGCGCGGATAGCTTTTATGTACTTAGAAAGTTCCTGCTTTTCCTTTTCGAGGTCGCTTATTTTGTTTTGCCCTTCTTTATCAAGAGCGATGATTTTTTCCACTAGTTCATCCATAAAAAGCCCCCCTCTCCACATATGTAGTATTTTTTATATAAAAATAATTGGTAAAGTACAACCTAGACAAAGTATGGACTTAATAAAACAATTAGTCAATATGGATGAACTATGTAGAAGTGTTACAAAAAAAGAAAGACTGTATCTATTTTTATTGAAACGGATGTTTAGATGATATTATTTTCGATTGTCGATGAGATAGCTTTAATCGCTACCTTTTAACTTATTACACTTATGACATAGAGTCTGTAAATTCTCTGGGGTACTTTTACCGCCTTTTGAAATTGGAACAATGTGATCTATTTCCAAACCGTTTTTCGAATTTCGACCATTCCAACCACATCTGCAACAAGCAAAATTGTCTCGTTCGTATATTGCGAATCTCATTTTGTTTGAAACCTTGCCTCTTTCAACCTTGCACAAATAATCCCATACTTCTTTGTCGTTATAATAGCCACCGCTTTTATTTGAGATTCGCGCCAGCATGTTAATTGCATCATCCGCCCAAAATGTTTCGCTTTTCGTCGAATAGACATTTCCATTCATTCTTGAGCAAGACAAAGAAATCCGAATTTTGAAATCAGTGCATGGGTGTTGAATTAATGAATTAACTTCATTTTTCTCGTATCTTCGTAGTGCTATTTTGATATACCGACTAGTATCTACATCGTATTGTCCATAATAGTTTAAATCTTTGATTTCTTTTTCATATTTGAGCAACATTTGATGATTAATAGATGCGTTTCTAATTTGTATTTCTACTTCGTCTTTGTTATCGCGAAGATAGTAGGTAAAGTATGCTCTACAAGTTATTTCGCCATAGTAATCGCAATTATCGTATATGTGAGACTGGCTAATACTATTAATTGAATAGAACTTATACCGGCTATTAATCTCTTCCATAGCCTTAAATGCTAGACTATGCTCACGAATAAATTTTTTATGAGTAGTGCTTATCACTAAATGACTAATTATCAAAAAGACAAAAACGATTGTTATTACTAAAAACAACGCAAACAATGGTGTCACAGTTGTTATTCCTTGAGTACATTATAAAACAAATAAATAACGGTTATTAATACTAATTAAAAAGCACCCTTCAAGGATGCTTACTTTATAAGTTGGTGGACCTGAAGGGGATCGAACCCTCTACCTCATCGTTGCGAACGATGCGCTCTCCCAAATGAGCTACAGGCCCACGTGCCTTATTATTCTAATTAAGTTAAGTACCTTAAACAAGTAAATTATTCGTCCTTTGAATGTTCGTCTTCTTCGTCGTTCATTTCAATCTGCGCACTGCTTCCAGCGATGCGTGTGAAATTAGTATTGATGCGACTAACGCGATTATCGAGAATTCCCTTGCCCTCTGTTGCCCTAGTTAAATTAGTCGAGAATTTATCCCATTCGCGACCGAACATTTCGAAATCTTTACCAAGACGTTTCAATTGTTTATTAATCTCTTCGATTTTTTCGCTTCTTTCGTAATTTATGCGAAGCATTTTTAAAGTTGCAAGGATGGGTTGAAGAGTGCTTGGAGAGGTAATCACAACATCAGATTGACGGGCGTATTCCACTACTTCTGGACAATCGTGATGGATAAAAGCAAAAACACCATCATTTGGAATAAACATTATTGCTTGTGGTTCGGTTTTATTACTAATAATGTATTTCTTTTTTATATCAGTGATATGTTTCTTAACTGCATTTGCAAAATCTTTGCGGACTTTTTCTTTTTCGACATCCGTCTTTGCATCTTGCATTTTAGAATAATCGCTAAATGGGAATTTGGAATCGATACAAATGTAATACTTCCCTTTGGTGTAGACAATTGCGTCTGCTCTTACATCTTCTCCACCGTCTTTACTTTCACGAATTGTAAATTGTTCTTCAAATAAGCCGGTCGTGGTACCGAAAACATTGTTAAGAATTGAAGATAGTTGAAGTTCTCCGTATTGGCCTCTAGTTTGATTGCCTTCTAAAACTTGTTTTAATGATGTGACATCGCTAGATAAGACCGCTAATGATTTTTGAGCATCGTCGATCTTCTGAATTCTTTCTCTTAAATCGCTCATCGTCTGATTGGTTTTGGTATATCCTTCAGACAATTTTTCTTCGACTTTCTTATTAATTTCAGAAAGTTTCTCGTCGACTTGCTTATTAAGCGACAAGAATTTGTCTTCCATTTGTTTGTTAATACTAATTTGGAATTTATCTAACTTCTCATTAGAGAGTTCATTATTCGTTCTTCCTTGGGTAATGATTTCATTCATCGATTTAGTCATTGCTAGTTCAATATCTTTATTAATCGTTTGTGAAAGTTGCTCGACCTTTGTTTCAATCGATCCAATTTCTTTAATGCTCTCATTATCGAAAGTTTTGTTACTTGGCTTTTTAAGCAAAACAATCAATATTAAAACGATCAACGCAATCAAGCTAGCGGACGCTAATACTATTAAAGCGATATCCATAAAATGCCTCCTAGATTAAGATAAGTCCTTACTATTTTATCACAACAAAACAGTCTAATAGATTACAAATATGCTCCGATATTTATTAAATCCAATAAAACCAATTATTTATTGATAAATATATTGAGCGCATTCATATCTAACTGCTCAACAAGTTCTTGCAAGTGAAATGTGCTAGAAGTAAGAATATACTATTACTAGCCATGAACCTAGCAACACTCAAAAAAGCAATGCTATCACTTAAAGGTGGCGATATCTCCGCGCTCGAAACGATTTATGAAGAAACGAGACGTGGAGTTTTTACGTTCGTGCTTCCAATCGTTAACAATTATCAAGAAGCAGAAGACATCATGCAGTCGACATATGTTCGTTTATACGAAAACATTGCTCAGTACGATGAAAACAAAAACCCTCTTAACTGGATTCTAACCATTGCGAAGAATTTGGCATTGACGGATCTAGTCAAAACAAAAAGGGAAACGGCATGTGACTTCAATGACGAAATTCATACAAATGATATCTTCACAAACATGCCTGAGATTGACACTCCAATTATCGATCTCGCAAATAAGGTTCTCACAGAGGAAGAATTTCACATCGTTATGCTTTACGTAATTGGAGAATACAAACATCGCGAAATTGCTGAAATCCTATCCATTCCTTTAGGAACTGTGACATGGAAGTATAACAACGCGCTGAAGAAACTCAAGATTGAAATTAAAAAGAAAGGTTTGGAAAAATGAATTCTAGAAAGATCGAAAAATTATTAAAAAATGAGGGGAAGAAAATAGTTTCTTCTTCATCTTTTAATGATGTTCAATCTAGAGTCATGCAAACCAAGAAATATATTGAACAAGAGATTAAGAAAGAAGCAGATAGTTTTGTTCCTAATGATGTTAAATCGGTCCGTTCAAAAATTGAGCCAAAGAAGAAACTATACTTCCGTTCTTTATTTACTCCAAAACTAGTTACTGCGTATTCGAGTATTATCCTTACGATTGTTCTCGCTATTACAATTCCTTCAATTATCATGAACAATAACCATCCTGGAAGTGATTCCGATAGTTCTTCGCAAATCATACCGGTTAATCCTTCTCCAACTAAGATAAGCGTTAATTCTAATGCTTATGATAATGGAGATAGTACTTTCACCAGTGATATTAGACTTTCTTGTTCGATTGATGATACTGGTTTAACAGACACTTCTACCTACACCGCTTCTAGCGACATTTCTCGCATGATTCTTGCGTTATTAGCGAAAGATGGTCTATTAAACAATGATTTACCAAATAATTTCTTAAATAATGTAGTAAAGAAGGCTAGTAATTCTAGTTTGCTTTCATCTAACACCACCGCTATTAATATTTCTGTTGAAGGAACCGACACACAATACGTGTCTTACTTAAATCAAACAATTAAAGATGCTCTTGAAAGCACTTTACGCGATGAAGGTATTGACTGCGTTATCACAATTAATACCAACATTGCTAATCCGGAAAGTGAAAATGCAGAAATAACTGAAAAAGCGATTAAACTTCAAGAGTATGCAAAATACCTTTTTGTGATGGTAGGAAGAGATGGTGTCGAATTCCCAATTAGTAATTTCTTCCCAATCAATGACCAACAAGAATTAGTAAGTCTTGATTTCTGGATTGACTTTGTCACAAATAAATCGAGCGAATACGTCGATAAGTACATGACTTATTTTGGTGATTTCATCGACGGAATTCAAAAAGATAAAGATTTAAAATCATTTCAAAACGATCTCGATTATATTAGTAGCCTATACGAGGAACGAAAAACAGAATTAACGGAATTCGTCGATGACTACCGCTACGAAATAGATGCTCTAAAAGAAGAATATGCTTCGACATATGGAGAAGGGTTCTTAAATGATAGTGCCTACGATTCGTACGAAATAACAAAAGATATCGATTTGACATCTCTTTCTTCTGTTTGGTGGGATAACGGTTTTATCGATTCCACAATGGACGATTTGTTAAATAGCGATTATAACTGGTGGTACGGAATTGGTCCGCATGGTCCGAAAGATAAGAATGGCGAAGGATATGGTTACGGTCTTGATCCATTTTTTAGTCAACCTTTAGTAAGATACGCGCCTGGTGATAATCCACACGATTCAGAATTAAAAGATGATATTGAAACCTATCTAACTAGTTACTACTACTTGAAGGATTTATATAAAAACAACGAGATATGGTTCTCCTTAGCGTTTGAAATCGTCAAGAAGCCAGATGTCTGTAATAATAATGGCGATCATGGAGATAAACAGCCATATAGTGGAGATGATGGTTATTATCATGGGGACGAAGACTGGAATGATTATTGGTACAACTATTGGTACAACAATCACGGAAAAGGTCATCACGGAAGTTAATAAAAAAGGAAGCGACGAAACGCTTCCTTTTAATTTGTTAAATACTTCTAAATAGCCCAGTTTCCATCTTTGAAGATTTGAACTTTTTTGCCATCCTTGGTATAACCAACGATACTCATGTCTTTCGCACCAATCATAAAGTCAGTGTGTATCATCGAATCATTGATACCCTTTTGTTTCAATTCCTCAAGAGTGTATTTAAACGAATCTTTAATCGATGTTCCAAATCCGCGTCCTAAGGCTACATGGCATGAAGCATTTTCGTCGAATAGAGTGTTAAAGAATAGTAGTCCTGAATTGTTGATTGGAGAATCAAATGGAACAAGTGCTACTTCTCCTAACATCGAAGCGCCTTCATCCATATGTACCATTTCTTCTAGAAGAGCTTGGCCTTTTTCGGCTTTAACTTCGCTTACTTTTCCATCTTTAAACCGAATCGAGAAATTTTCGATAAGATTTCCTTGGTAACTAAGTGGTTTAGTTGCGACTAAAAGTCCTTCGGCCTTACCTTTCATCGGAGTAATAAACGATTCTTCGCTTGGGATATTTGGATTAAAGAATCTCTTATCTTCGAGATATTCTCCACCGCCAATCCACATTGCATCTGGAATCATCCAGACCTTAAAATCGGTTCCATTTGAAGCAGTGTAATGAAGATAGTCGAGGTGTAAATCATTTAATTTCTTGCATTGCTTTGCCAAGAATTCATTATGTTCATTCCAGTTATTGACACCATCTCCGTTAGCACGTGAAGTCATCAAAATGGCTTCCCATAATTTTTCGATTGCTTCGCGTTCTTCGAGTTTTGGGAATACTTTCTTTGCCCATTTTGCGCTTGGGACCGCAGCGATAATCCATTTGTATTTATCTTCCATCTTATCGATGTAAGGTTTAATTCTTGGATATCTTCTTTTAGCCGCTTTGGCAGATTTCTTCTGATTCATTCCTTTAAGACCATCTGGGTCTTCTGACTCGATGTAAATCATCGTTGGTAATTTCTTAACGCGATATTTCATTTTGGCTAGTTCGTAACTATCCACTTTTGCCAATTCAGCGACAGTCTCATACTTATTAGCGATTTTGCCTAAAGGTTGATAAGACCAGTTCACTAGCACTTTCTTCGCGCCGAGTTTGTAGCATTCTTCGACGACCATTGCGACGAATTCGGGTTGATCTAAATCCGCTCTAATCCAAACTTCTTCACCTTTTTGGACATTGGCGCCTATTCTTGCAATTAATCTTGCATAATTTTGTAAACGTAGTTGTTCCATATGTTCTCCTTTGCTTTCTACAATTCTAAACCAATCAAATGAGTTGTTAAAATGTATTTTAATCTTATACTATTTAAGTAAGAGGTTATAACATTATGAAAAATATCTTTAGAAGATATGCTTGGTTAAAACTAGTCGAAGGAATTCTTTTAGCAATTGTCGGTATCCTCGTCGCAATATTTGGCGGTATCGATCCAATTAACTTTGGAAAGGCTGTTTCGATTGTTGTAGCCGTGTTTTTATTCATCGATGGTACATTGTTCTTCGGCGCCGCTATTGCTGATGGCAAATCAAAATTCAGTGTCAACATTATTACTGGCGCAATACTCATCGCTTTCGGCGTTGTGCTTTGTTTAAATCAATTAAGCATTAATGATTTCTTACCATATTTTATCGCCTCGGTTCTTCTTGCTATTGGCGGAGGAGAAATCATTAAAGGTATAGTTCAAATTGCTCATCGCGAAAGAGTTAGATGGATTCTTTTGAACTTTGTTATCGCGGCCGCTTCAATTGCACTTGGGGCATTATGCATTATTTTCATTAATGAAGCTGTACGAAATATTATTTATATTATTATTGGAATCAGTATTGTTGTGGTCGCTTCTGCAGAGATTGTTTTAGCAGTACTAGCAATTAAAGAGAATATTAGAAAAGAAGAAGGCAAAACAACAGTTATAATTAATGATGTAGAAGTTACCAAAGAGAAAAAGAAAGAAATAAAACAACCAAAAAAAATCTCTCATAAAGAGAAATAAGTATTAAAGGGTTTGTAAATAACCCTTTTTTATCATGCATAAAACATATATCATTGAAATACTAAGTATTTATTAGGAGGAGAAAAATGAAAAATAAATTAGTCGCCGGATCTTTGCTCTATTAACCGCTTTTGCCCTAGTTGCATGTACGACACCAAATCCGAGTGAGACTGGGTCATCAGAAACTAGCCAACAAGGGGACAGTTCTTCGCACGAAGGAACTTCTAGTGAAGATAGTTCAAGTAGTAGTTCTTCAAGTTCTCAACCAGTGGGAAACTGGACATCTGCTCAACAAGCAATTATGACCACTCATTTAGGTGGACATGTTTTGCCTTACATGACGATTAGCGGCGCCACTGTTACTTGGTATGAAGACTATCAATGTGTATCAATTGAATCTGCATCCGGTACAGAAGCAAACACGACCGCGTATCGTCAATTATTAACCACTAGTGGTTATACATTTGAATATGACGACACATACGATTTATGGCAAGGAACAATTACTTTTGATAATTTCGATCAAATAATCGTTCAAATCTATTTTGATTCTGGCTTCTTCTGCGATGCATATTTCCAACCAGCTGAAACTAGTTGGCCTACTTCGACAATAAGCGGATTATTAGGCGAAACCACTAACACCGTCCCGGCCTATCAATCGTCATACTACTATGTATACGATAATTCAGCTGATTCGGGATATGTTATTATCGTCGCTTTAAATCAAGTTGCAGCATCTGAGGAAGCTTATACTAATACTCTTACCGCTGCTGGATGGTCTGTATTTAACCAAAAGTATGCAACGACAGGTTTAATTGCAAGAGATCCTGCTAACCAAATCGAAATCAATTTCTATTTCACTAATAACACTCTTGAGATTTATGTGTTTGCGGCAGTTGGAACCTATTCCACATCGTGGCCAAGTAATGAGATTAATACATTCTTAGCAGATTCAAATAGTGAAGCTGTAATTCCATCATTCACTTCTAGTTTATTCTTATCAGGAAAAGCAAATTTCAATGATGAGAATAACGTTGCAAGAGAGTGGTTCTACATTTCTATTATGGGTGCAGACATGACAATCGCTAATACCGAAGATGTCTATAAAACTTCGTTGATCAGTAATGGTTTTGTCATCGACGATAGTAAGTACGCCACTGAAGGATACTACGCAACATCAGCGGACGAAAAGATTTATATCAACTTCGTTTTCGACGCTAATAACAATCAATTTATGATTTATATCATCGAATTGAATAAACTACTTGGAATTAAGGAAACTACGACATGGCCAGCGGAAGACATTGCTACCTTTGTAAATAATAGTGCAATCGTTGTTCCGGAAGCGACAAGCGACAGTTACAAAACAATAGTTAACAATGAAGCAGTGGTTGTAAGCGTAAGAGAATTGAATATACAAAATGCCTTAACAAACTATTCTATCGCTCTAACTAATGCTGGATGGACTATCGATACTACTGGTGATCACCCTATCTACATTAACGCCGGAGTCGATGATTCACAGATACAAATCACGATATCGACTTCCCAACTTAATGAAACCGCTCCTACATATCTTGTTATTACAATGAAAAGTACGTCGCGCCATTAGCCGCTGGAGTATTCTCCTTTGCGGATACTGCTCAATTAACTTCCTCTAGCGCCACCACCGCCACATGGACTTCAAGAACGGTGACGATGACAATTGATAAAAATACAGGGACTCTTGATGTCGGCGGAGCTGGAAGTGCATTCTTAGCCAATCCTCTTAGAGTTTACGCTGGACAAAAGATTACATTTAATTCAGGAAGTCAAACCATAACCAAAATTGAAATTACTTGTAACGGAACCACATACGCTACAGCCTTGGCTGGCGGAACATGGACTGGCGGTACTGCTACCGCAAGCGGAACAACCGTTACTGTTAACGTTTCTGGCAGTATCAATAGTGTTTCAGTCGTATTAGCGGCACAAACAAGACTTACCGGTGCTAAAGTAACAATGGCTTAATAAACCGAAACCACTAAACCAACATTTCAAAAGAAACTCTAGTAAATAGGGTTTCTTTTTATTTAATCAGTAACGTTTAAAACAAAAATCACTAGGCATAAAGGCAATAATACTATATTATTCACCTATAATTATCATGGAATTGGAGGATAAATTATGAAAAACAAAATAGTCGCTGGTGGATTAGCCATATTAACCGCCTTTGCGCTAATGGCTTGCGGTACAAACAATCCTGGTGATGGCAATAGCGCAGACACCGAAACAAGTGAATCAGTAGCACCAGTACAAGAAGCGTGGACTGATGAGCAAAAACAAATCATGCAAGATCATCTAGATGGCAACATTTTGCCATTCATGGCGATTCCAGGCATGAATGTCCAATGGTATGAAGAATACGGTTGCGTTTCAATCGAAGCGACAGAAGGCAACGATACGCTAATCACTGGTTACAAGGATTTACTAGTTGCAGATGGATTCACAATGGCTTTTGATAGCGACCAGTCGTCATGGGGTGGTTCAAAAGATTTAGGAAGCTATAAAATGCTATCCGCGTCTATTTATGCCGCTGATACAATGGGTTTCGTTTGCGATGTTTACTTAGATGTACCAGTCCAAAACTGGCCAACAGATTTAATCGCAACTTTCCTAGGCACTGGTGCCGCCACTGTTCCAGCACATCAAGCAGACAATTATTATATTTATGATTTATCAGCATCTTACGGCTGCTTTGAAGTCGTTGCATTAGGACAAGCAACTGGCGCTGATACAGCTTACGGCACAACATTGACCAATGCTGGTTGGACAGTCGACACAACTTACTTAGCAGACTATGATGTTTACGTTGCCACTGACGCTAATCAAACAGTAAAAGTCGATTACTACTTAAACGGTACGGCATTAGTTATCGATATCTATTCTTTAGCAGAATAATTTTAAAACAAAAAGAAAAGAAACATCGGTTGATGTTTCTTTTTTATTTGTCTATTAAGCAGCTGTTTTAGTTAATACTTGAATCAAGATTGCAATTACGAAGAAGATGATTGCCATTATATAAGTGAGAACGGAAACAACTTTTTCAGCGCCTCTTTCTTTTGTTTTAACGAAGACGTTGAGGCCTCCTCCGGTAATAGCGCCAGAAGCACCTTCAGTCTTTCCGCCTTGAAGAAGACATAAGACGATAATGATGATCGAGAGAACCATGAATATGTAATCGTACCAGTTTAACATCGTTAATCCCCTTCCTTGGTTTCGCTTTTATATGATATATAAGATAACTTAATAACGCAAATAAATTTTACCCTAGCCATTAATTGACGCTCTCATTTCTAAAACAATATCACGAATCTCTGCTGCTCTTTCAAAATCATATTTCTTTGCAGCTTCTCGCATTTCTTTTTCGAGTTCCTTAATCTTTGCTTCGATTTGCGATCTAGAACCTTTCTTTGACAAATCAATCATTTCGTTTATATCGCTTTCGCTATTGTGAATTGGAGGTCTTATCTCTTTAATAATTGTACGAGGGACAATGCCATTAACTTTGTTGTAATCATCTTGAATTTTTCTTCGACGATTAGTTTCACTAATAGCCTCTTTCATCGAATCGGTCATCCTATCAGCGTACATTATGACTTTCCCGTGTTCATTTCTTGCGGCGCGACCGATAACTTGAATTAACGACCTAGTGCTTCTTAAAAATCCTTCTTTGTCGGCGTCTAAAATACAAATCAGTGACACCTCTGGAATATCCAATCCTTCTCTTAACAAATTAATACCAATCAAGATATCGTATTTACCTTTTCTCAATTGATAAATAACTTCTCCTCTTTCGAGGGTTTTGGTTTCGTTATGCAAATAGGCAACTTTAAAGCCTCTTTCTTTTAGAAAGTTCGTTAAATCCTCTGCCATTTTAATCGTTAGAGTAATAATCATTACTCTTTCGTTAACCGCAGTTCTTTTATTTATTTCAGAAATAATATCGTCGATTTGACCAAATGTTTTTCTTACCTCAACCTCTGGATCTAATAGACCAGTTGGTCTAATAATTTGCTCTGCAAAACGATGCTCTGCTCTTTCTAATTCATAATCGCCCGGAGTAGCAGAAGTACAAATAGTTTGAGGCATTTTTTCTTCAAATTCGGCGAAGTTCAGTGGTCTATTATCTAGAGCTGACGGCAATCTAAAGCCATACTCGACTAGATTGATTTTACGGGCACGATCTCCGTTAAACATTCCCTTGATTTGCGGGAAAGTAGCATGTGATTCATCGATAAATAAAAGAAAATCATCTGGAAAATAATCCAAAAGACAAAACGGCCTTTCGCCTGGCTTTCTTTTATCTATGTGACGAGAATAGTTTTCAATTCCAGGACACATACCAAACTCTTGCATCGACTCCATGTCTTGGTTAGTTCTCATTTCTAGACGTTCTGCCTCGAGAAGTTTTCCTTCTTTGCGGAAGAAATCTAATCTTTGCACCAATTCTTCTTTAATCGTTTTGCATGCTTCTTTTATACGCTCATGAGTTGAAGCATGATCGTAAGCAGGAAAAATTGGATATGTATGGAACGACCTTTTCACTTCTCCTGTTAAAATATCGACCGCATGTATCTTCTCTATCTCGTCTCCGAATGTGTCTATTCTGATGCATATATCGAGCATCCCTGTTGCTGGAACGAGCTCAATAATATCTCCATGGACACGGAATGTTCCAGGAGCTAGTTCGAGGTTATTTCTCTTATATTGAGCATCGACTAAAGACTTAAAAAACTGTTTTCTATCAATTGTTTCCCCGACTCGAATGTTAAATACTAAATTCTTATATTCATCAGGATCAGTGAGGCCATAAATGGAGGCAACTGAGCCAACAATAATAGTGTCTCGTCTTTCTAAGACAGAATTAATGGCTGATGTTCTTAACATTTCAATTTCTTCATTCATGACAGCGCTTTTATCGATGTAAGTATCAGATTTTGGTAGATAAGCTTCTGGTTGATAAAAATCGAAGTTAGAAACGAAATACTCCACTCGATTATTCGGAAATAGTTCCTTGAACTCAGAATAAAGCTGCCCCGCTAAAGTTTTATTGTGTACCAATACCAGCGTTGGTCTTTGCACTCTTTCTATTACGTTAGCCATAGCAAAAGTTTTGCCGGTTCCAGTAGCTCCTAAAAGAACTTGAACCTTTTTACCAGTTTTAATCCCTTCGACCAATTCTTCAATTGCTTGAGGTTGATCTCCAGTTGGTTTATAAGGTGAAACTATTTTAAAAAGATTATCATTTTCCATCTTTCTTTTCTTTCTTCTTTTTCTCTTCGCTTATTTTTTTAGCAATTGGAGTTTGATGGTCTAAGAATCCTTCGCCAAAAACAGCATTGGTGCTAGTGTAAGTAACAAATGCTTTTGGATCGACACTAGCGATAAATTCTTTTATTTGAATGTATTCACTTCTCGATAATACACTTCTTAAAATAACTCTTTTACGACCAGTGAAAGCACCTGTGATGTCGATTAATGTAACGCCTCTATCCATTTCTTCGGTTATGTATTTCGAAATTTCTTCCCAATTATCCGAAATGGCTTCCATGATAAAAGCGTTTTGATTGCGGCTATAGACAAATTCAATTACTAAGGCGGTAACAAAAGCACAGATGATTCCGCATAAACAGTTGACTACAAAATTAGGGAAATCGAGGATAAAAATACCGGCAACAATAATAGCGGCATCGATTACAAAACTACCAATCGACACATTTACTCCTGCATATTTCTTTAAGAGAATAGCAAGAACATCGAGTCCTCCAGTAGATCCTTTACCGACAAAAGTAATAGCGACCCCTAGTCCAATTGTTAGACCGCCAAAGATAGCGTCGAGAATTAAATCACCAGTCGTTAAGCCGATTTCGGTATGCAAAATAGATACAGCTTTGGCTAAATCGACAAATACATCAACGCGATAAAATATTGAGTAAAAAAGCGGATATAATATTGACGCTAACAAGGTTTTTATAGCAAAGTCTTTGCCCAGAGTAAAAAGAGAGAGCAGCCACAACAAACCAGTGATTATCCAAATTGCGA
Source organism: Erysipelotrichaceae bacterium (assembly GCA_034932745.1). Classification (GTDB taxonomy): domain Bacteria; phylum Bacillota_I; class Bacilli_A; order RFN20; family CAG-826; genus JBAYST01. Next base: position 282,470 of record JAYFOJ010000002.1, read on the forward strand.
TATCGACGATATTACCAAGGTTTGGAAACGATTTCTGAATAATAAAACTTATGCCACTAATGCCGCCAGCGACAATTGTATTCTGTGTTAAAAATATTGCTGTACCAAAAGCTAGGAGCAAAGATCCGGCGACGATAAGAAAAATATGATAAGCATAACGACCTATTTCTTTTTTTGTCATCGGCTTTTTATTATTTACTTTTTCCATTTTTCTTCGCCTCCATTTCTAGAAATGAATATACAAATCCATCTATTTCTCCATTCATAACGGACTGGACATCTGATGTTTCATAATCTGTTCTGTTATCTTTTACGAGTGTGTAAGGACAGAAAACATAAGACCTAATTTGACTTCCCCACTCAATGTTTTTTTGTTCACCAATAATGTTTTTGAGTTCGCTATCTCTTCTTTCTAATTCGAGTTGATATAGTCGTGACTTTAGCATCTGCATTGCTGTTTCTTTATTTAAAAGTTGGCTTCGTTCGATTTGACAACTAACAACGATCCCAGTCGGAAGATGGGTAATTCTCACCGCAGACTCAACTTTGTTGACGTTTTGTCCACCAGCGCCACCACTACGATATGTGTCGACTTTTAAGTCTATATCATTAATTTTAACATCTATTTCGCCTTTAAACTCAGGAACTACGTTCACCGAGGCAAAAGATGTGTGTCTTCTTTTGTTAGAATCAAATGGTGAAATTCTTACTAAACGGTGAACACCTTTTTCGCCTTTTAAAAGTCCATAAGCGTTTTTACCAGTTACTTTCACAGTAACGGATTTTAAACCCGCTTCTTCTCCATATTGATAATCGACAACAATAAATTTGAGTCGATGAAGATCCGCGAAACGAGAATACATTCTAAGGAGCATATCTGCCCAATCTTGTGCTTCGGTTCCACCGGCGCCAGGGTGAATATCCATTAAGGCATTTAATGAGTCGAATTTACCAGCGAATAAAATCGAAATACGAAAATCTTTAGCCTCTTTTACTAAAGCTAAATATTGTTCTTCAATTTGTGCTAAAAGAGAATCGTCGCCGAGTTCGATTAACTCTGTTAAATTCTTGCAATCATCCAATATAGAATGGAAAGTTTGAACGATTTCTTTTCGATAATTTAACTCGCCAATAATTTCCATGGCCTTATTGTTATCGAGCCAAAAATCGGTTGCCTGAGATTGCTGTTCAAACTCTAATGCTTCTTTTTCTAATTTTGGAATGTCAAAGAGAAGACCCGAGTTGCTGGGTTAATTCTGCAACAGCACATAACTCATTTTTAATTGCGGTCATGTCTTTCATGTTATTTCTTCTCCTCGATGGGACCAGAACCATTTTGAATTTGATTGTCGATTACTGGTGGTTGTCCAACTGGTTCCACAGGTTTTATTTCGACTTTGACATTTAATAAGTTTAAAACAGCATCTACTGATGAAAGATTAAGCATCTCTCTAAACATTGCATAACCTTCATTGACGTAATCTTGCAGTGGATTTACGTTGGCATAACTACGAAGGAAAATTCCCTCTCTTAATCTCGCCATTGTATCGATATGCTTAGTCCAGTTTTGGTCGATTGTTCTTAAAATGAAACTTCTTTCAATCCGATCAGAAACTTCCTTTGGCCATTTCGATTTAATGTCTTGATATCTATCTAATAAAACAACGCCTAAATCGTTTCCAGCTTCATCGCTTGGAGCTTCTTCATACAAACTCTTCTTAATCGATCCATTTGGTAAGAAACGTGGTTCAACTTCTTTAATTAGCATTTCTCCATCAATTAATTTGGCAGTACTACCAACTGGGACAGATTTATTGGCTAAAAATTCACCAGTAGTATTGAAAATTTCTTCGACGATATCGGTAATATCTTCGCCGAGAAGAATCTTATCTCTTTTGGTATAAATAATTTGCCTTTGTTTTGCTAATACGTCGTCGTAGTCCAATAAAGATTTGCGTGTATCAAAGTTTTGACCTTCAATTCTTTTTTGAGCAGAAGTGATAACATCCGAAATCATTTTCATTTCTAATGCTTCATCTCCGCAGTTCTTTTCGATGAATTTTCTAATATTGTCGCTAGCAAAGCGAATTAATAGTGTGTCATCGAAAGAAACGTAGAATCTAGAGAAGCCAGGATCTCCTTGACGACCGCTACGACCTCTTAACTGATTATCAATACGACGTGATTCGTGTCTTTCTGTGCCGAAAACACATAATCCACCCAATGCTCTAACTTCGTCATCGATTTTAATATCGGTTCCACGACCAGCCATGTTAGTAGCTAGTGTAATAGCGCCCTTTTCGCCAGCGTGAGAAATAATTTCAGCTTCGCGAGCATGGTTCTTGGCGTTCAACATTTCATGCTTTAGACCTGCTTCATTCAATAAATTCGATATTTCTTCCGAAGATTCAACTGAAACAGTACCAATCAAAATTGGCTGCCCCTTCTCGTGACGTTCCTTTACTTCAGCAATCAATGCTTTTAGTTTTGGACCTTTGTGAGCGTAGACATAGTCTAATGCATCAATTCTAATCACTGGGCGATTAGTAGGGACTTGAAGAACTCTCATGTTATAAATCTTTTGAAATTCTTCTTCTTCAGTCTTAGCAGTTCCAGTCATACCTGACAATTTCCGATATAAGCGGAAAAAGTTTTGATATGTAATGGTCGCCATTGTCACGGTTTCCTGTTTGATTTCGACATTTTCTTTTGCTTGAACGGCTTGATGAAGACCATCAGACCACTCTCTTCCGGGAAGAACACGGCCAGTGAATTGATCGATAATTTGCACTTTTCCTTCTAAGTCAACTAAGTAATCAACATCTCTAAACATGATGTAGTTAGCTTTTAATGCGTTATGAATTCGGTGAACTAAATCCGCATATTCTGGAGCGTAAAGGTTATGAATGCCAAACATTCTTTCAGCCTTAGCGTTTCCTTCATCGGTTAAATTGACGGTTTTCTCTTTAACATCGACCGTATAATCTTTTTCTTTTTTTAATGTCTTAACAAATCGGTCGGCAACAGTATATTGACTTGGACTTGCCTTAGCACCACCAGAAATAATTAATGGCGTGCGGCTTTCATCGATAAGAATTGAGTCGGCTTCGTCGACGATTGCATAATCTAAGCCTCTAAGAACTCTTCCATCAATGGATTGTGCCATGTTATCTCTTAGATAATCGAAACCTAATTCGGCATTAGTTGTATAAGTGACATCACATAAATATGCTTCTCTTTTTTCAGAAGTTGTTTTTGATCTAAGGTTAACACCGACAGTCAAACCTAAAAATGTATATATTTGCCCCATCCAACTTGCGTCACGACTTGCTAGATATTCGTTTACAGTTACGACGTGCACTCCCTTACCCGCTAAAGCGTTTAAGTAAACGGTCATAGTTGCGGTTAAAGTTTTACCTTCACCTGTTTTCATTTCGGCAACATCGCCATCATTTAACATTAATGCGCCGATAATTTGTACTTTAAATGGGAATTGTTTTAATACTCTTTTTGCAGCCTCTCTTGCCACTGCAAAAGCCTCGACTTTGATGTCATCAAGAGTCTTACCGTTCGATAATAAATTTCTAAAATATGGGGTCTTTGCCTTTAACTCGTCATCGGATAAAGATTCCATTACTTTTTCAAGTTTAATTACTTTGTCTGCTTCCGATTCAAATTTTCTTAAGGCTCTTTTGTCAAAAAAACTCATCTCGTTGTCCGCCTTTCATTGATGTGTAGTTCAAAAGTTAATATTTGCTTTAATATCTTATCACTTAACCTATGGTTAGTCTAACATATAAGTTTTTCACATCTCGTTATAAAGAAGTCTCTTCTTTGTGCTCTACTTTTGAAAGAACTAAAACTTTAATCGATTTTGGATTGAATTTTTCTATTAAATCTATGCATTTTTTAATCGTCATTCCGGTCGTGTAAACATCATCGACAATCAAGACTTTTTTATTTTTAAGACACTCACCATCATTGATTTTAAGAATATCATTTATTAAGCTTCGCTTATTAATTGGCTGGTCCGATTGTTTTAAAGGACTCGTTTTTAACAAGATGTCGCGATATTCGATTTCCATGCATCTAAATATTTCAATTACGTGATTGAATCCTCTGATTTCATCGTGCTTCGTATAACTGGGAACGGGCACTATAACATACCCGTGGTATTTCATTTTTAGATAGCGGGCAAAAGTAACGAGAAATATTGGAGCAATTTCAATATCATAACAGCCCTTCAACAGAAACAGTTTTTCTTTAAGAAAATCATCGTATTTGTAAATCGCTAAACCATCAATTTTTTTATTTATTTCGAACTTAACAAATACTGGATTCATCGTTTGAAAACAACGATCGCATATAATCGGTTTTTGAACCGATATAGTTCGCAATGAACTACTGGTAAATTCCTTAAAACATATTCTGCAAATCGAGATTTTTTCTTCGAATGGTTTCGACAGAGTTTTCCATCTCTTTACTTTTCCTTTTTCCAATAAAAATTACCTCGCCTGTTGGATGATCTTTTTTTCTGCCAACTCTTCCACTAATTTGTATTAATGTTTTGGTTTGAAAAATCTTGTTACACGAATCCATCACCACTACTTGAAGATTGCTGAATGTAACGCCTCTTTCTAGTAAAGATGTCGTGATTAGCAAATCGTGTTCACCTTTTTTAAACTCAGATATTATTTTCTCTTTATCTTTTTTCTTCGAATGAACGCATTTTACTCGGTGAAAGAATAGTAAGAGGAATTTATGCAATTTCTCGCATTTATCTATGGTCGGCACGAACACAAAAACTTTCATTTTGCTTTTAGTGTATTTTCTAAGAAGGTGTATTAAGTATAATATCGACAAAAAATGGGGCAGGATGATTATTTTTGGAACAGGTAGTAAGTGTCCATGATACCTAGTGTTAAGCGACAAAATGCTCTTGTTTTTTTGTTTATAAAGCTCTAAAAGTTTTTCTGGAGGAGTCGCGCTCAAAATCACACAATTGCCTTTATAAGAGTTATTAAAAAAAGACTCTAACACTGAATTTTGATCGTACGGAAAAGCATCGATTTCATCAAAAATAATGAGGTCAAAATAGTTTCTATAACGATAGAGTTGGTGTGTTGTAAGACAGATTATTTCGCCATCTAAAAAATCGGTATTACCACCATAAACCGTAATAATTCTGTTCTTGTGAAAAACGTTTTTAAAGCGCTCAGCGATTTCAATGACAACTTCTCTTCTTGGAACCGTGAAGCCAACCTTTAATCCAGAATTTAAAGCATAGTCGATAACTTGAAAAACCAACTCTGTCTTGCCTGCACCACAAACAGCGTCGATTAAGGTATCCTTTCCATTCATAAAATTAAGTAATACTGCATCGCTAATTCTTTTTTGCTCATCAGTTAATGAATAATTGATAGAAAAAGAACTTTGACCGACAACGCAGTTATTTTTAATCGCTGGTTGGCCTTTAAAACTTATACAAGCTCGACAATAAAGTTGTCCGTTTTTTATTCCAAGCTTGTTTTCATCGTCGTTCCCGCAAATCGGACATTTAAAATAATCACCCATGCTACCTATAGGAAACGTGGATTTATTTGCTAATAAAAAAGCTCCCAGATTAGTGGGAGCATTATCGTTAATTTTATATTTCTTTATCTAAGTCGGAAAGCATGTCAACTCTTGTAGCGTGACGTCCGCCTTCAAATTGCGTATTCAAGAATGTGTCTAATCTTCTTTCGCAATCTTCGTAGTCCATTCTGCTTTGACCAAAGGCAATAACGTTACAATTGTTGTGAGCACGTATTAATCTAGCTACTTCATCATCGTAAGCAATTCCACATCTGATGCCTTTTATTTTGTTAGCGGCAATCGAAATGCCAATCCCGGTCGAACAAACAACTACTCCAAATTTGCACTCACCAGAAGCAACTTTTCGTCCCACTTCTGCACCATAAATTGGATAATGACAGGAGTCATGACAATCAGTACCACAATCGACGACTTGATACCCTAGTAACTCGAGATGTTCTGCTAATTTGGTCTTGTAATCAACACCAGCGTGATCGCTTCCAACTGCAATTTTATCCATATTATTTTTCCTCCAAAGTTTTCATAATTTCTGAAGAAGATAAATCTCCTTCTCTTACTATTGTAATAGTATCACATGTATCAACTATAGTTGATGGTTTTTTGCATCCAGAAACACCTTCGATGTAAAAATCAACCTCGTTGCCAAACACATTTCTCGCTTCTTTTGAATCTAGAGTTGGTTTTTCACCAGATTTATTTGCGCTAGGAACAAGTAGAGGCTTACCCGTTAATTTAATTAGGTCTAATATATCTTTTTCAGAAGAGATTCTAATACCGATTTTCGCACTTCCATGAGTAACCCAATCCGGAACATTGTTCTTTGTTGGCAAAAGAATTGTAATCGGTCCAGGCATATAAGCATCAATTAATTTCTGACAGTCTTTACTGATAATAGCGTATTTTGCTATATCTTTTGGGTCCGACAGCATCATCGTATAAGGTTTATTATCTGGCCGACCTTTAATGTGATTTAAACGATCGTAAGTTTCTTTGTTATCAAAAACAATCGCTAAGCCAAAAACTGTTTCAGTAGGAAATGCAATAATCCCACCGCTTTTAAGAACTTCTGCTGCCTTTTTTAACGTTTCACTAGTCTTCATATTTATCATTCCTCACATATAGAAACCGTGTTCTATTATAAATATCTTTATGGAATTCGTAACTTGCTAATGGAAGATATTTTTTAATTAACTCTGTTAGAGATTCTTCCATTTTTTCGCCAATCTCAAAAAACATTAACGACCTTCTTTTTGTGACAATTGGTGCGTTTTTAAATATTTCTTCGTAATACTTCGTCGCTGGTTTAGCCATCAATGCTAAATGCGGTTCGTTGCGATATACATTTTCATCAATTGTCTTTTCGTCTTCGATATAAGGAGGGTTGGAGATTATGATGTCAGCCTTGACATTATCATTAACCAATGGCCTTAACATATCACCTTGATAAAATTTGATTTTTGCGCCATATTTTTTACTATTTTCTTTTGCTATTTCTAAGGCACTAGGCGAAATATCTATTGCGATCACATCGCTATTAACAATTCTTCTATATATAGATATAGCAATCGCGCCAGTTCCAGTACCAACATCAACGATTGAAAATCCATTTACAAAATCACATTCTTTTTTAATCATAGACACTGCAAAAAGAACCAATTCTTCGGTTTCTGGACGTGGGATTAAAACATCTGAATTTACCTTCAAATCAAGATCTAAAAAAGGCGCATGACCAATTGCGTATTGAACCGGCATTCCTGACATAATCTTTGCCACTATTTGTCTAAAACTGTCGATATTTTTTGCTTCATCATCAAAATGTTTCACTAATTCTGAAAAAGTCTCAAAACCGTTCACATCTAAAAGAATGAGTTTGACGGCTGATTCGTCTATTTTATTCGGAACAAGATTTTTTAATTCAAAATAAAGTTCACGATTTGTCGCCATATTAAACCGCCATTTTTGATTGTTGGTCAAAATGTATTAATGCTTCCACAACTTCTTCGAGTTCACCTTCCATTACTCTATCAAGTTTTTGAATTGTAAATCCAATTCGATGATCGGTGACTCTATTTTGTGGATAGTTGTAAGTTCTAATTTTCTCACTTCTTTCGCCAGTGCCTAGTTTAAGTTTGCGTTCATTTCCTCTTTCTTCTTCTTGTTTTTCAAGAGCGTTAGAGTAGAGTTTTGTTCTTAACATCTGCATAGCGATTTCGCGGTTTTGAATTTGCGATTTTTCGGTCTGGCATGCAACTACTGTGCCAGTCGGAATATGCGTGATTCTAACTGCGGATTCGGTCTTATTGACGTTTTGTCCGCCCGCGCCTTGAGCGTGATATGTATCGACTTGCAAGTCGCTTGGATTTACTTCAATATCTATTTCATCTGCTTCTGGCATAACTAAAACTGTAGAAGTAGAAGTATGAATTCGTCCGTTTGCTTCAGTCTTTGGCACTCTTTGTACGCGATGAGCGCCACTTTCAAATTTCAATTTTGAATAGACATTATCTCCTTTGATTTTAAAAGAGATTAGTGAGTATCCACCGGCTTCGCTTGGCGATGAACTCAACACTTGAAGCTTCCAACCTTGTGTTTCGGCATATTTGGAGTACATTCTAAACAAATCGCCAGCAAATATATTTGCCTCGTCTCCTCCAACAGCGCCTCTTATTTCGACAATAATGTTCTTATCATCATTTGGATCTTTAGGTATTAGAAGTTCTCTTATTTCTTCGATTAATGAGTCTTCTTCCTTAACTAATCTTTTATATTCTTCTTTTCCCATATCAGCAATTTCAGAATCCGATTCATTGCTCATCTGAAGTGCTTGTTCTTTATCAATGACTAGTTTTTTATATTCGTTAAATTTCAAAACTTGTGGTTCTAATATCGATCTCTCTTTTGAAAGGTTGCGAAAACGAACCATGTCTCTAGTAACATCCTCTTTGATTAATTCGGCATCGATTTCCGCAAGTCGCGCTTCCGCAACTTGCAATCTTTGGAACATGCTGTCTTCCATTTTGATCTCCTTACAGAACGGTTTGTATTGTAGCATATTAACACTATTATAAAAAGGGGATTGTTTTTGCTTAATATTAATATTAATTCTTCAAGAAGGTGTCTTGTTTGTGTATAATCAAGTAAGGTAAGAAACAATGGCGTATAAAGCATTATATAGAACATATCGACCGTCGACTTTCGAAGAAGTGGCTGGTCAAGAACACATCGTAAAAACATTAAAGAACGCACTAGAAAGCGGGAAAATCGCTCACGCTTATCTTTTTGCGGGCCCGCGTGGAACTGGAAAAACAACAATGGCAAAGCTGTTAGCCAAAGCTTTAAATTGCGACGAAGGTATTGGCCTTCAATGCGATAAATGTAAGAACTGTCTTGCGATTAATGAAGGCAGTCATCCTGATGTTATCGAGATTGACGCTGCCTCCAATAATGGTGTTGAAGAAGTAAGAGATTTAATCGATAAGGTTAAATACTCGACAATTCTTGGCCGATACAAGGTTTATATCATCGACGAAGTCCACATGATGACGCAAGGAGCTTTCAACGCATTATTAAAAACATTAGAAGAACCACCAGAGCATGTTGTTTTTATTCTTGCCACGACTGAACCACACAAAATACTTCCAACAATTTTGTCGAGATGCCAAAGATATGATTTTGCAAAACTCACAGACGGCGAAATAAGAGAGAGAATTAAACATGTTTTAAAAAATGAACATATCGATTACGACGAAGAAGCAGTTAATTTAGTTATTTCTCTTAGTGATGGGGGTATGCGCGATGCTCTATCAATTCTAGATCAAGTCTTAGCCTATTCTGGTAATAAACTAGTTGCAAACGACATTCTTTCAATGTTTTCTCTTGAAAGCCTAGATGAGAAATGTACCTTAATTAGCCTTATTGGACAAGGCAAAGTTGGCGAGGTTTTACAACGAATAAAGAGTTATATCGCGCGTGGCACCGATATAAAAAGATTATCTAACGATTTGCTATTAATTCTTAAAGACATTTTAATCTATAAAACAACTAATTCTGTCGATTATTTAGAAATGGTCGAAGAGAGCAAGATAAAGCAATTATCCGATTCTATTCCAATTGATAAAAGCACTAAGTATATCGATTTATTAATGGAAGCAGAAAAGGATTATAAAAATGTTCCTTCTATTAATCCTCTTTTCGAAATTACATTACTAAAAATGACAAGTCTAGCGGAAACAAAAAAAGAAGTGAAGTCTGCGGTTCTTGATGAAACTAAGGAAGAAAGAAAAACTAAAAAACTAGACGAGCCCAAAGAAGTAAAATCCACTGTTAAGTTGGAGGAAGTCGAAGACGTAAAGATTGAAACCACTGAGCCAGTTATACCAGTGAAGTCTAAAGCAGAAAAAAATACTCCTGCACCTTCTTTATTCGACATTTCCTACGATGACGTGAAAATTAATTCCGATATCTTATATCCAAAAAATATTAAATTAAACGAAGATACATATTTACTGGACGAGGAGCAAATTATTCAAATCATGGTCCTTGCAAAAAAGGATATTAAAAATCAAGTAATGGAAGACTGGGAAAAAATTTCATCATTGATAATCCACCCAGATTTAGGCAAAAAGGCATCTTTGCTCATCGATGCTCATCCTCTTGTCGCCACTAAAGAAATTCTTATTATTGAAGAGGATATTCCAAGTAAAGCTACTCGAGTAAATCAAAAAGACTCGCAGAAGGATTTACAGAAAATCACACAAATGATTTTCAAAAAGAGAATGTTTGTCTATGCATTAACAAGAAATGAATCGGTAACTCTTCAACAAAAATTTATTAATCTAAAACAAGTCGGTAAATTACCAAAACCAGAGACTGTAACAATCGAATTTATAGGAGAATAATTATATGAATATGCAACAAATGCTCATGCAAGCTCAAAAAATGCAAAGAGAATTAAAGAAAGCAAAAGACGAATTAACCAAAAAAGAGTTTTCAATCGCAAAAAGCGGAATGGTTGAAGTTAAGATGCTCGGAAGTAAAAGCATAACTTCTATTAGAATTGAAGATGAAGCTTTCGAAAAAGAAAATAAAGAGCTAATCGAAGAAACTATCTCTTTATGCGTTAATGAATTGATAAAGAAAATTGAAGGCGAAGAAGATGCAATTAACGAAAGAATTGCAGGAAGCAAATCTGGAAGCGGGTTGTTTTAATGGAAAACTTGAAAGCTTTAGAACGTCTGATTAATTCGTTAGCAAAGCTACCTTCCGTCGGACAAAAATCTGCTGAAAGAATGGCTTATGCAATGTTGGAGATGAAAGATGAAGACCTCCAGGAATTTTCAGATGCGATTAAAAATCTAAAGTCTTCAATCCATCGCTGTCAAATCTGCGGTAACTATACAGAAGAAGAAATATGCCCGATTTGCAAAGATAATGAAAGAGATAAGAGTGCAATTATCGTTGTTTCATACCCAAAAGATGTCATTGCAATTGAGAAGGCAGAGTCTTTTAACGGTACATATCATGTTCTTGGTGGAGTTATCTCTCCATCGAAGGGTAAGACCATTGAAGATTTAAATATTCCAAATTTAATTGCTCGACTAAAAGATGGAAAGGTCAAAGAAGTAATTCTTGCCATGAATCCAAATGTCGATGGTGAAACCACCGCTTTATATCTTGCTAGAAAACTCGAAGATTACAATGTTTCTATTACGAGATTAGCTTATGGACTCCAAATCGGAGGAGCATTGGATTATACAGATGCACTAACATTAAGTAAAGCACTTGAGGGAAGACGAAAGATATAGGAGAGAATTATGTTTATTACATTAGAAGGACCGGAAGGTAGCGGCAAAACTTCCGCAGTAAAAGTCGTAGTCGAAAGACTTACAAAAATGGGGTATAACATCGTTCAAACTAGAGAACCAGGTGGAACTCCAATTGCAGAACAAATTAGAAACGTTATTTTGGACGTTAATAATACTAAATTAGATCCTAGAGCAGAAGCGCTTTTGTATGCGGCTTCTAGAAGACAACATTTGGTCGAGAAAGTATGGCCAGCATTAAAAGAGGGCAAGATTGTTATTTGCGATCGTTTTTTAGATTCTTCTTTAGCATATCAAGGCGGCGCTAGAAATCTAGGCGTAGACAACATTTTAAACATTAATATGTTTGCAACAGAAGGCACCTTTCCTGACTTAACTCTTTTGTTTGATATCGATCCGAAAATTGGACTAGAAAGAATTGCAAAAAATGCAAATCGTGAAGTAAATAGATTAGACTTAGAGAAATTAGATTTTCATAAAAAAGTTAGACAAACATTTTTGGAATTAGCGAAAAGATTTCCGAATCGTTTTGTCGTCATTGATGCAAGCAAATCAATGGAAGAAGTTGCCGAGAATACATACAAGGCAATAATGGAAAAGTTGAATGCAAATAGAAGAATATCTTAAGAAACATCAACCAATAATTTACCAAACATTTTCTAATGCGCTAACTGGTAATTCACTTTCTCATGCCTATCTTCTAGTCGGAGATTCTGGAACACCGCTGCTTGATACTGCCATTTATATTGCAAAATCGATTCTTTGCGACGATGCGCACCCTTTTGCATGTAATAAGTGTATTACATGTACAAGGATTGATGATGGAAATTATCCTGATTTTATCGTTCTAGACGGAAGTAAAGGTACAATTAAAAAAGAAAATATTCTTAGTCTTGAAAGCAATTTTGATAAAACTGCTTTTGAGAGTAAAGGTAAAAAAATATATGTGATTCATTTAGTGGAAACAATTAACGATAATGCAATTAACTCTATATTAAAATTTTTAGAAGAACCAGGAAGCGAGATTTATGCTTTCTTGACCACCAATAACATTGCAAATGTCCTACCAACCATTGTTTCTAGATGCCAAACTTTAAGATTAAAACCAGTAGATCGTAATGAGATTATAAACGACGCTATCAGCCTTGGCGTTCCACAAGAGGACGCAGAGTTATTATCATATTTTTACAATGATCCAGATTTACTTAAAAAAGCTTTTAATGAGGATAAAGATTATCTTCTTGCAAAAGAGGCGATACTGGATTTAATCGATGCGCTGAAATCAAATCATGACGAAGCATTTTTTATTGCGGAAACGAAAGTTGTTCCACTATTAGATAGTAAAGAAGCAGCGCGGTTTTTCTTCGATATGTTAATCGAATTATTTGAAGATATTGAGTCTTCTATACATTCAAATCCTATTTATCTTAATTCTATTAATGATAAAATAGACGAACTATCACATGTTCTTAAACATGTCGATGAAACACTTGTTGAAATTTTAAAATCGAGAGGCAGCATTTCCCTTAATGCAAATATACCGCTTCTTATCGACCATATAATGTTGACGATTGGAAAGGAAGAATTATGATACAAGAAGAGAATTTTGAGTTAAATATAACTTATACCCACTTTGTCGGGGTAAAATTTGCCAACACTCCTAGAGCGTATTTCTTTGGTACAGACATGGATAATTTAAAAGAAGGCGATCCAGTGGTCGTCGAAACTATTAGAGGCAAAGAATTAGGACATGTTGCGACTAATTTAATGGAAATTTCTAGTTACTCCTCACAGTTGCCACTAAAACCAATTATTAGAAAAGCAAATAGTAGTGACATTCATGGACATGAACAAAATATTAAAGATGCTAAAGATGCTTTAAAAATATGTGCAGAAGCGATTAAAGACCTAAAACTAGATATGAATTTACTTTCTGCGGAATACACATTAGACAAAGCAAAAATTATATTTTCGTATGTTGCTGATGAGAGAGTTGACTTTAGAGAATTATTAAAATCTTTAGCGGCAAGATTAAGAACAAGAATTGAATTGCGCCAAATCGGCACTAGAGATAAAGCAAAATTAATAGGCGGAATCGGATTATGCGGGCTCCCTTTGTGCTGTTCAACATTTCTAAACGAGTTTGACGGAATATCCATTAATAGAGCTAAGAATCAAATGCTCGCAATAAATGTTCCAAAGCTTAGCGGACATTGTGGTAAGTTGATTTGTTGTTTAAAGTATGAGGATGACGCCTACACAGAAGCCAAAAAAGATTTTCCTAATATTGGAGAAAGACTAGTCGTCGACAATGTAAATTACAAAGTCACATCGCTTAATATTGTTTCGCGAATCGTAAAAATAGAATCAGATGGTGATATGAAATTTTTGCCTTTGGACGATTACAAAAAGATAATCGCAAATCAGCACCCTACTGAGAAGACTGGTAAGAAATAATTATGAAAAGATCTTCTTCATATCAAGACAAACTTCCACTTCTATATTTAATCGCCACTCCAATCGGCAATTTGAAAGAATTATCTCCACGAGCAATAGAGACAATTCAAGAAGCGGACTATGTCGCGGCAGAAGATACAAGAAACACTGCAAAACTCCTTTCGTTTTATAATATTAAGAAGAGTTTAATATCGCTACACGAGCATAATGAAAGTACCACTTCTAACCAAATTGTTGAGTTACTTAAAAATGGAAAAAAGATTGTTTATGTTTCAGATGCTGGTTTTCCTGCGATAAGCGATCCTGGTTCAATTTTAGTTAACAAATGTTTAGATAATGATATCAACGTATCGGTCATCGCCGGCAGCAACGCACTACTAACAGCGTTGGTTGGCTCAGGCTTAAACACTGATCATTTTTATTTTCATGGATTCTTAAATGCTAAAAATAGCGAAAGAAATAAAGAGTTAGCAGAATTAGTAAATAGGCCGGAGACATTAATTTTTTATGAGGCCCCACATCGAATTGACGAAACATTAGCGAGTATGCAGAAATCTTTTGGTAACCGAAAAGCAGTAATCGCTCGCGAACTAACGAAAATGTACGAAGAATATATTCGTGGAACTTTAGATGAACTAGCAACGATTGACAAGAGTACATTAAAAGGTGAAATGGTAGTACTTATCGAAGGAAAACAAAAAGAAACAAGAGAAGTTAGTGACGAACTAATAATCGAAGAATATTTAAAAAACAAAAGTAAATCAATTAGTGATAAAGAGCTTTCTTCTTTAATATCTGTAAAACTAGATATAAGTAAAAGAAGAGTATATAACCTCATAATCAAAAACAAGGATTAGAAATAATAAAAACGCAGAATTTATCTGCGTTTTATTTTTAGTCTATATCATTTACTAGGAAATTCTTGAATTGCCATGGATCATCTAAATCTAGTTCTCGTTTATTGAATCCCTTGAATGTGAGTACACGATCTTTCAACGGAGTCCAATCAAACGGTTCAGAAATCCATTTTCCTAAGTATGGTTTAGCGATTTTAAGGACATATTCATGTGGTAGATCTTCTGGAAAGCAAACGCCTTTTGCAGGGTTTTCGATCATCCACATGCACGCTGTGACAACGCCGATAGCAACCTGAACAGTAGTCGCGTTTTGATGTGGAACTAATCGTCTTGCTTCTTCGATGCTTAAGTCTGAACCAACCCACCAAGATTTATATGGATGGCCCATGATTAAAGCGCCAAGAATATCGTTTCCGGAAGTTATTTCATCTCTTAAGATTCTGATTTTTGGTTGCATCTTGTAGTTTGCGCCACGCAATTCATGAAGCGATGTTATCGCATCATCACATGGGCAATACGCGTAATGCACTGTCGGGCGATAAATTGCCTTACCATTCTCATAAACCGATAAACGATCAGAGAGGGTAAAAGCTTCACCGTGTCTAACAATCATTCCTCTAATTGTATAGTTAGGGACAAATGAAGTTACAAATGTGTTAATACCATATCTCGATAAACAAATTTGATTTTTCGGGCCTTCGGTGTGTTGAACGGCATAAGTTGGTAATTCCTTTTCATGAGTTCCCCAGCCTAATTCTGCTGTTGTTGTTCCTTCTTCGTGAAAACCTTCAACACTCCAGGTATTAACAAACTCTCCTACTTCTTTTGGTTGATTAGAGATTTGCGTATCGCGCTCCGAGACGTGGATAACCTTCACTCCAAGTAGCATTGCAAGCTTATTGAATGCTTGTTCTTTCAATGCTGCACGTATGTCTTCAGCCTTTTTACCAGTAAATTTTTTATCAGCTAATGCGCGATTTGCGATATCTACGAGACCTTGTTTAGTAAAATGAGAAATCAATCCTGGGTTAGCGCCATGTTCCAAAACTGCGCTTGGACCAGGCGTTTTCCATTTGGCCATCATTTCTCTTAGACGCATTTGTCTCCAATAAAGAGTACGCTCAGTTGGATGCTTTGATTCAGCATTATCGTATGGGTTCCACATTTCAATTGATGTATTCATATAAAGAACATCGTGTTTATGGCACCACGTTAATAAATCTTTAACATCCATGTTCCAAGCTAAGTCGATAAATAAGTCTCCAGCACTTAAATATGTAGCGAGAATATCTTGAAAATTACTCTCAGTAAGTCTTGTTTTAACAAAATGTACACCCTTATTAATCCAAGGTTCTATTAGATGCTTTTTAGGAGCTTCAAAATCAATTATTGTTACATTAGAATACGGAACTTTGATCTGTTCAAAAAGAATAGGGAGCGTGCACTGGGACACGGATCCAAATCCGACTACCAAGATTTTTTTGTTAAAATTTAGCATAAGAATTACTCCTTTTGGAATATGCGATTTTATCAAAAAAGTATCGTTTTATTATGATATTTCACTATTGAAATCTTCAAGTTAGATTTTATTCCAGAATGAAAGACGACACCTTTTTTCTAGCCCAAGGCTGAAATCGTTTTCCCCTTCTCGCGTTATCGCGCCGAATTTTTAACGGATTTATGCTACTACCGGCTTTTAAAAAACGCAATAAAATTAGTGAAGTGTATAACAAAAAATAGTTTTAGTAACAATTTTAACACTGCAAAAACTGATTATTTTTTAAAAATATATTGATTAGAACTATCTTTTTTATTTTGTAATCGAAAATGCCTATTTTGCACTGATATTAACTCTTTTTTGCTTTTTCTTTTCAATTATTGCAAAGACAACATATGAAGCGATAAACATGAAGGCGCCAGAGGCGGCAATGATGCCTCCTGTAATCACATCATCGTTTACATATTTCATGTCATAAGATGTCTCACCGGTCTTGGCGAGGAATCCAACAAATCCGCCTTGTGATTTATAGGTTGTTAATCTTTCGTTATTCGCAAAGACTTTCCATCCTTTTTCATAAGGAATTGTAGTGACGATATAACGCTTGTGAGCATAATTGGTTTTAAAGGTAAATTCGTTCGTGGACAGATATTTAACATCCGTTAATGGGTAAGAGTTGAATTTACTCATTCTCGCTTCATGTTTTGCGCCACTTTCCATTCCGATTCTAAAATCCGGTAAACCAAAATAACGTGGATAAATAACGATAGATTGGATTTTTCTATGCGAATACAATCCTCTTAAACCTTGAGTTCTCCAATCAGAACGAGTAAAACTGTCGTCGTTATGATTATCATAAGTAATAACTTTACCAGCATCATCGATCAAATAGATGTCGACTTTATAATTCAAACGATATGGCGAATTGACGTAGACCGATGTTCCGTTATCAAAGAATTCATCAAAAGGCTGGCCGTCTTTTCTATTGATGAAAATAAAGTAGTTATTATTCGTAGACGGTTTAATTCCTAAAGGTATGTAATTACTAGGAATCGCACTAAGATTATTCAAATCATATGAAATCGAGTTAGGAACTGAATAGTATTGCGCTTGATATAAAAACGCTGGTGCGTTATTAGTTACATACTCGATTGATAGTGGTGTGAAATCAGTTTCCGCAAGGCTTTTCATCGTATAATTAGATAAATCGCTTCCGGCTTCTTCTTTTAGCGCATTGTAAGCATCGTTAGGGACAATGGCGGTCTCTAAAAACATTTGTTCGTTCCTTAATAAATAAAGATCAGAAGTATTTACAAACGATGTTGCGCTTGCATCATCGTAGCCGATTATTGAATCGTATGAATAACCAAGTTTAGAAACATTTTCATTTTTAAAAACGTAGAAGTCATTGTTTTCTAATTCTGGTACTTCGACACAATCTAATGGAACATTGACGTTTGCGTCATCTAAAATATCCATTTTTGTCTTATTCTTTTGGACAACATAGTATTTGATTCCAAGAAAAGCGTCTAAATCCTGGCGCTTCTCCATATAATAAGCAGACCAACTCTCATAAGAATCACTCCAAGAGACCCAGTATTTAAAGTCTTTAACGTTGTAATTATAAATTGAGTGAAACATCTGCGTTCCATTGTAGTTATTGATCATTCCATTATTAGATGACCGGCCATTATCTAAAGTCGTATATGTCCTAAAGTAAGAGTCGTCGCTATTATTAACGTTTGCAATTACGCTACTCAAAGAATTGTTGATTTCTACTCCGTTATTAGCAGAACTCGGATAATAATACCCATGCCCTTGAGAAACCATGTTTCCAACCGCAATAGCTTCAACTGCAACAATGCCTAATAAAATATAGTGAAGGTATTCTTTATCATATAAGAAGCGAATAACGAAATAATGAATGCCTACATAAACTATTTCTATGATGCACGCCCAGATTATTGGCACTCTTTCGGTAAAAGTAACATTCGTATATGTTGTAATTACA
Source organism: Erysipelotrichaceae bacterium (assembly GCA_034932745.1). Lineage (GTDB taxonomy): Bacteria > Bacillota_I > Bacilli_A > RFN20 > CAG-826 > JBAYST01. Next base: position 300,710 of record JAYFOJ010000002.1, read on the forward strand.
TATTTAGCGCAAATCCCGGCACCAATAATGCCAAGGACAGTAAAGTGGAAACCGGCACTTAAAGTCCACTTCGGGGCTTTTTTCATTTTGTCTAAATATAAACAAACGTAAGTAATAAACGATGTATGTAAGAAAAGTGACCATCTAAGGTAAGCTTTAGTAAATCCAAATAAAGCGTATGAAATAAACGGCGCAAATAAAGCAAAGATAAAGAATACGATAGCGATAAAAACTGTATAATGCTTCTCTTTAACAGACTGAATGACCGCCGGAACAAAAAACATAATCATCGGTGTGTACATCCATAAGCTTCCGGCCATTTCATCATAAGTATCAGAATTATAGATGAGCAAAGAGGTTCCACGACATGTCATTGGCGGAAAGAAGAAATTAATAATCGGGTAGAAAGCCTTGTAGTCTTTACCGTCTGAGACATTCCAGTTAAACACTAATCCGAGTAATTTATCAAAATCTCCACTTGTGAAAAATCCTTTTAATCTTTCTAAATAGGTCGCGCCAGTGTATTTAGAAGATGACATCGAGGTTATAAATGAAGGGAAAAATACAAACATTGCCATCATTAAACCGACCGCAAAGCCTGCAAAACCCAGTCCAATGATTATGAGATTATCTTTCCAGTTATTCTTCTTAAGGCGATGAAAATATCTCCACATTGCATAAATGAAGGCACAAATAACTAAAGGTGGAAGAAAGAAATAACAACAAATCGATAGTAAAAACAACGAAAAAGCTAGTAGCCAAGGTTTTTTATCTTGTAAAACCTTTTCAATTCCAAGAAGTATTAGCGGGAATACTACGGTAACATCTAAGAAATTATTAAACCAAAGGTACCAGGCCATCCAACCAGAAAAAGCGTATGCAATAGCGCCGATACGAGAATGATTCTCACTGACACCCATCTTCTTTAAATACGCACGAAAGAACATTCCAGCAAAAGCGATTCGAACAATCGACATAATCGCCATCGCTTGAGGAACGAATTCTCTTGGGAAAAAGATTATTGGTATAAAAAAAGGAGAAAACAAATAGTAGTAGCCATTACTCGTAATGTTATCTGCACCTAAAAAAGTATTAGGATCCCATAATACAAACGAACCGGTTTTTAAAAAATGCCACCAGTCATCGTATCCGTTATATCCCATTGCTATATATTGAGAGGTATAGTCACCAGTATAAAATGTCGTGAAATTAGCAGTAATTAAAGATGATATATAAAACATCACTCCAATAAATATTAAAAGAAGACAGAAATAAAAAGGAGAGCGGATATCATTAAGGAAATTAAACTTCCTTTTTATCTTCCGCCAAAAGCTCTGCTTATACTCGAAGGTCGTTTCAGCCATGACTTAATTATAGCGATGAACGAAGAATATTTCTTTAACGAATTGAAAAACATTGCAATTTGTCTCGTACTTTTCTAAGATAGAAAAGCGATTTTTTTATGGAAATACGTAACGTCGCTATCATCGCCCATGTCGACCATGGCAAAACTACATTAGTAGATCAACTCTTAAAAAGTGCTGGTACTTTTCGTGCTAATGAAGAAGTTTCTGAGCGTATGATGGACTCCAATGACATCGAACGTGAAAGAGGTATTACGATTTTAGCAAAAACAACCTCTATTCTATATAAAGACTATAAGATTAATATCGTCGACACTCCAGGGCATGCTGATTTTGGAGGCGAGGTCGAACGCATTATGAACATGGTCGATGGATGTTTACTACTAGTCGATGCTTTTGAAGGAGCAATGCCACAAACGCGTTTCGTTTTAAAGAAAGCTCTTAAAGCTCATATTAAGCCAATTGTTGTCGTCAACAAGATTGACCGTAAAAATATTAATATTCAAAAAACATTAGATGAGATTCTAAATTTATTTATCGAACTAGGCGCACCAGATGAGTTCCTCGATTTTAAAGTTGTTTACGCTTCTGGATTAAAAGGCACTTCTTCTTTGTCACCAAATTTAGAAGATCAAATCAATGGAATGGATAGTGTTTTAGACACTATTATCGAAGAGATTCCAGCACCAAAATGTTCATTAACAAAACCACTCCAAATGCAAATTTCATTGTTAGATTATAATGATTTCGTTGGAAGAGTTGGAATCGGCACAATTAAAAATGGATCGATTCATGTCAACGATTTAGTTGCTGTTTCTCGTTTAGATGGCACAACCAAACAATTTAGAGTTTTGAAACTATTTGGTTATCAAGGTTTGAAGAAATTAGAAATTAACGAGGCTAGTGCAGGTGATATCGTCGCCGTCGCCGGACTCCCAGATATCAATGTCGGCGAAACGATTTGTGATACTGCTCATATTAATCCACTACCACTTTTACATATCGATGAACCAACTTTGCAAATGACTTTCGGAGTTAACACTTCGCCACTTGCAGGTCACGATGGTAAAAATCTAACCGCTAGAAAAATCGAAGAACGCCTAATGAAGGAACTTCAAAAAGATGTTTCTTTACGTGTAAAAAGAATTCCAAACACCGAAAGCTGGATCGTTTCTGGTCGTGGCGAATTACATTTATCAATTCTCATCGAAAATATGATTAGAGAAGATTACGAATTGCAAGTATCTAAACCAGAAGTCATTATTAAAGAAATCGATGGCGTCAAATGTGAACCATATGAAGATTTAATCATCGATGTACCTAATGATTATGTTGGTGATATCATGACCACAATCGGAGATCGTGGCGGATTTTTAGGTAACATGGTAAGTGATGACTTTAACACCAAACTCGAATATGTCATTGCTTCGAGAGGTTTACTTGGTTTCGTGTCATCTTATATGACTCTTACAAAGGGCTACGGAATTATTTCTCATACTTTTAAAGAATATCGTCCAATAGTTAATAGTAAGATTGGCGAAAGAAAAGTTGGCGTCTTAGTCGCTACCGAAGGTGGAAGCGCAACTCCTTACGCAATTGAAAAAGTTGAAGAAAGAGGCACGATGTTTATCAAGCCTGGCGCAGAAGTCTACGAAGGAATGATCGTTGGCGAAAATAAGTACGATATCGATTTAGCCGTTAATGTCGTTGCGAAAAAGAATCTTACCAACGTTAGAAGTTCAAATAAAGATTTTACAGTCGTATTAAAAACTCCAAGATTAATGTCTCTTGAAGCTTGCTTAGATTATGTAAATTCTGATGAATTAGTCGAAATTACTCCAAAAACTTACCGCATTAGAAAAAGAATTCTCAATACTGCGGAAAGAAAGAAATACGACGCTCATCAAAAACGCGATAACGCCGAATAATAATTACTCGAATTTTAATCCAACGACATCGTCGATTGGAACAGAAAAAGCAATACCATGGCCATCAGTTTGGAAACCAACCGCTTCATTGATGGCCTTTAATATTTCATCTTTCGCTGTCGATTCTACAACGATCATGACCATTTCTTTATCTGTCGAAATCGATATATTATATTTCTCTTCTATTTCTTTATTTCCCGTACCTCTAGCGTGAAGCACTGTTCCACCGCGTGCGCCATGTTCTCTAGCCGAATCCATGACCAAATCAGTAAAACCTGAGTTTACAAAAGCAATGATTAGTTCGAATTTTTTTTCATCCATAATTAAGTCCTCCATTACATATTCGCCAAGAAGCGATAGGCAGTTACGCCAACAATTGATGTCATAGATATCGAGATGGCAATTCCTTTATTTCTTTTACTAGCCAAAAAGAAAGATTCAACCTCTTTTTTAGCGCTTGGAACATTTTCAGTTCTTATGATTGATAATACGACTTCTTTTCGATTATCCTCAATTCCAAGTAAATTCTGAATGGTTCTATTAGCAGTACCTTCGGCTTTTTGAATAAATTGCGCAGATACATTGAGATTTTTGAAAAGATTTGCAATAGCGTCACCTTGTCCAGTATTTACAATTGTTACAAACAGCGACAGCTTTTTGATGTCATTGCTTTTGTCAAAAGGCAACTTAACACTATTTTCTTTTCTCGATACGAGTTTTGCCATATTTTATCTCTCCTCCTCGTTAAAATGAATGATTTGTCCATCATCTTCACCAAAGATATGAGTCTTGAATGCAAGTAATTTTCTATACTCTTTGACTCTTGCCGTTATACCAAGAACTTGAATCGCAATTAATGGAGTCAAAGAAACCATAGAGACAACGCCAAAACTTCGAGACATGACTTGGCTCAAGTCTCCTCCATTTTGTTCGAGAGTTATTCCGATAATGAAAGAAAGAACGAAGCTGACGGTCATCGGTCCGCTTACAACAACGCCAGAATCAAACGCTAACGCAGTGTACATCGGAGGAGCAATAAAAGATAAGGCGATGGCAAGCAAGTAGCCAGGGACAATGTAATAAGCAATATCGAAATTATAGATTGCTCTTACGGCACATAATGCAATAGCAACGCCAACGCCAATTGAAAGCGTGAATAATACCGTAAAACGAGGAATGGCACCATCTGAGATATTTTCTACTTGTTTGGTAAGAATATGCGCTGCTGGTTCGCACAATATCGTTACTAGGCCGATCAAAAATGCGATTATGATAATTAATCCAGCATCTTGTCTTCCGATTGCGCTACCAACAAATTTGCCAAATGGTAGCATCGCAGCTTGAATCGCGCTCAAGAAAAGAACTAAACCAATATAAGAATAGATAAAGCCAAGAAAAATCCTTAGATTCTCGCTTTTTGGTAACTTGATGAATAGTTTTTGGTAGATAAAGAAAATAATCATAATCGGAGTAATTGCAATCGCAATTTCGACGAAGAAGCCAAGACTAATAATGTTTCCATTTTCGATTATCATGAAGAGCTGTTGTTTAAATAAATCCCAAATATTGATATTTGCGCTCAATACTGGTCCGTCATTAACATAGGTGCTACCAAATTCATCTTTTGACAAAAGAACCATTACGATCATTAGTAAGATAGGTCCAATAGACGATAATGCAATTAAACCAAAACTATCCTCTTGCGATTTATCTCCACCTCTAACAGCGGCAACACCAGCTCCTAAAGCGAGTAAAAAAGGCACTGTCGCAGATCCAAGAGCGGCTCCTCCTGAATCAAATGCTAATGGTATTAAAAGTCTTCCTTGCGTGTCTAAAAATATCCATAAAGCGAAGAGTAATCCATAGAGCACTAAAACCCATACTCTAAAACTTTGATGTTTAAATACTCTGATAACACCAATTGAGACAAAGATTCCAACGCCAATTGAAATAACAAGAATGAATAACCAATCTGGAATGGGAATTTCAGAGGCTAGTACTTTAATACTTGGCTCAGCGGCAGTAACTAACGCACCGAGCATTACCGACACAATAATAACAACGAATATATTCTTTTGTTTTGATAAAGAAGCACCAATATGTTGACCAACTTTTGAAAGACTTTGATCAGCTCCAATTGAGAAAATAGTCATTCCAATAATAAGAACAAAACCTCCTATTAAAAGTAGGAGATAGCTAGGTAAATTATCAATTGGACTTAGTCCGGTCCAAGAAAGAATAAGAATGATAAATATGATAGGCAAAATTGAAAGAGATGACTCAAGTAATGTTCTAAAAACCTTGCTCTTAATATTCATATTTATATATTAGTGCAAATCAACTTTGAGACCTATAAAAAATTTTAGAAATTTATTTTAATAACTCAGAAAATTCCTTTGGTAGCGGTAATTTGAAAGTTAAAACCTTACCCGTAAAAGGATGCTTTAGCACAAGCGAATATGAATGAAGTCCTAATCGATGAAGAGGGTTTGAAGGCTCTCCATATTTATCATCGCCTATTACCCAATGTTTTAAATCGCCGAGGTGGACTCTAATTTGATTCTTGCGACCAGAATCAATATGAACGTCCAATAAAGAATATTTATCGTTTTCTTTCATTACTTTGTAGTGGGTCACGGATAACTTGCCATGTTTCTTATCGTTAGTAGAATACATGAGATTTAAAGAGTTTTCTTTCAAATACGACTTGATTGTTCCTTCGCTTTGATTCATTTTTCCTTCGACGATTGCAAAGTATCCTCGATCGATAACAAGGCTATTCCAATCCTTCTGCCAGGCGTCTTTTAAAGCGGCGTTTTTTGCAACGATTAAAACTCCAGATGTATCTTCGTCTAATCTATGAACAATAAAAATACGATTGTGTTTATCTTTTGCTTGAACATAATCGGTCAGCATTCGATATGCAGTTTTACCTTTTTCTTTGTCTGAGGCAATAGTTAAAAGTCCACTTGGCTTATTTAAAACAATCATTTCGTCATCTTCAAAAATAATGGGTAATTTCGATTGCTTCTTTTTGTGAATTGGCGTTTTGGATATAATTACTGTATCTTCAGGATAAAGAGTGAAATTAAACTGACTAATCGGCGCCCCATCGACCGAAACACAATGATGCGATAGTAGTCCTTTAATTGCGTTTCTTGATTGCCCCGGCATGGTTTGAATCAAAAACTCTAAAAGTTCGCATTGTTTGCGGACTTTAAACTCTTTAATGTTTTTATAATCTCTCGAGGTATTTTCGAATCTTTTCTTATTTTTATTCATGGTTTAGTGCTTTCAACTTTATCATTTTAATCATTCTAATTAAAGCCACAATTGAAGGAATAATGACCCATAGACCAATAATGATTAAACCAAATGGTACTTTGATAGTGTAACCGATAGCGAATTCCCATTGCATTGATTCACTAAAGTAATATGGATTAACGAGTAACCCAATACCAACCCAGCCAAATATAACAAATGTTAAACCGAGTAAAACGAGTAATCCTATCAATCCTCTTTTTATTTTCTTATCTTCTGGAGAATTAGTATAGATTGCGAAGATAACACCTTGAACTGTTAGAAGCAAAAACGCTAAATAAACCGGAATCGTAAAGACGATATTAGGATCTATGTAGTTGTCGATTAAATTATTAATGCCGAATATAGCTTCGCCAAAGAAATAAGCAGCAAAGCAGATAAAGAAAGCAGATAATACGTGATATCTTTCCAATGTCCTTTTTCTTCCTTCTGTATTTTTATCTAACCGACGATTCTTGTTTGCAAGTGCAAAAAATAGTGAAGCTCCGCCGATCGATAAGAAAACAAGATTTAAAATAAATAAATCAAGAGGATAGGCAGGAGTCATCGTTCCCACGACAAAATTCCATCCAAAGAAAAGGTATAAGTTTATCAAAATAAGTAAAAGATTAAATAATGGAATAACAATCATCGTTATGGCGTAAATCAAATTGGTTTTCCATCTTGTCGCAATCGTATCAGTGTTTGCGTATCTCCATAAAACGATGAAACTAAATAAAGGTAGCGCAAAAGTTAAAGTTGCTGGAAGCGTGTTTAAGGTACCACGACCATAATAAGTTACAATTGGTAAAGATAATCTTGTACCGTAAAACGCAGAAATAGAAGATAAAACAAATAGGATAGATAAAACAATTATTTTTACTCTTTTGGTTTTCATAAATCACCTCGAGGGCTAGTCCAAACTGGACTACTTGGATCAGAACTATATGAGACGTGAATCATTTGTAAGTCAAAATATATATCTCTTAACTCTCCGTTGACGTTGTTTTGAGTCTTATTCTCGTGAAGAGTGTAGAAACAACCGCCGATTATATCTTCATCGTGATAAATTCCTCGTCCAGTTTTCATTCCATAAATTAATCTAATCGGCCAATTAGAAACGCCTTGGTAGTGAATATCGGTATTATTGATGTGATCGTGTCCTACTCCGATTCCCACTGTCGATTTATATTGTTGCATTACTTCGACGATATTACCTTTTTGTGTTGGATTATCCCCTAATGAGACACTTTCGCGTACATCACAATAATCATCCAAGTAAGTTTTTGAATTCGGAGAAGCGGCCTTGAAATCATCAATAGCATTTTGGAAATCGAAAGTTGGGATGTGGAAAAACGCTAGTGACTTGGCAAATGTTGAATCCGTAATGGTGCTTGTGCTTAACGAATCGACATCATATCCGTTTTCTTCGAGTAAACAACGCTTATACCACTCGACTTGATCATCGTGAATAACATCATAACTCGTGTTGTAATACGTGTTGCTATCAAAGAAAAATAGTTGCCATTTAAGCACATCAGTATCTTTATCTCGCAAATCGACAAAGTAATTTGAACGACCATAAACATCGTCCTGACCTCTATTACTTGGATTCTTATAAATTGAATTCTTCGCTGATAATAGTGCTTGGTTTATGTAATCACTCGAGTAAAAACCCTGCAAATCGTGGTTGCCATAGGTAAAAGCGTACTTAATATTGAGACTGTCGAAGAACGCGATTGCTTTATCAACTATCTCGCGATTAGCGTCCATGAAACTATCACCATTTAAAACAATCAGGTCTGGTGTCGTACCAACATTAGAAAATATTACCTTTCTAAAATATTCAAATTCTTGATTTAAATTTGATGAAGTCGACAAGTGCAAATCATTCAACTGGCAGATTGTAAAACCTTCCTTCCAATTTAAAACAGTTTTGTAATCTTCTGTTTCGTAATGAATATTACTCGGAGCACAAGAACAAAGTAGACAACTTAGAATTGCTAAAGTAAAAAATCTTTTATTTAATTTTTCCATATATTAAGTTTAGCACACGTTTTAGTCTTAGACTATTTTGCTTTTTTAACTTTATCTATAATCATTTCTGCAAAAGCTTTGCCGACATTCAATTTTGTTATTTTTTCGAACTCCTCAAAAAAAGCATTTGAGTTTATTTCGCAAAGTAATGGTCTACCATTTTCCCCAAAAAGAAAATCAATTCCGGCGTATTCAATATCTAGAAGATCCGATATCTTAAGAGCTAATTTAGAGAACTCTTCGTTCATCTTAAACTCTTTAGAAGATGATTCCTTTGAATAGTTACTGCGGTAATCGTTTGGATTAAATCTTTCAAATGCTCCGAATATTTTCTTATTAATAACAATGCAGCGGACACTTCTTCCATAACTAGTCGTAATATATTGTTGAAAAAGGATTGGCTGGAAAGCCATTTTCTTGTATTCGCGATACAAATCTTCCTTGTTTGAGATATAAGTCATATTTTGGCCTAAAGATCCGTATACCCCTTTGATAATCATTGGGTAGCCAATTTCTTTTTCTATTTTTTCTAAAAAGGAAAAATCTGTTAGTGATTTACTATCAAAAACAAGTGGCCCCGCAATTGTCTTAGGCATCGGAATGCCATGATTTGCCAAACGGATATGAGTGAGCATCTTGTCGTCGCATAATTCAATGAAGTCAGCTTTATCAAATAAGCGATATCCTGCCCTAGTTAATAAATCGGCTAAATATCGATCTTTATCCAAGTAGATTACAAAATCATACTTATTGATTCTTAATTTAATATCGCCATTTTCGATAACAGCAAGAGTGCCGTCATTAGGCAAAACATCAATACTTACGCCTAAAAGTTTGAACTCTTTTTCTAGTCGTTCAACCTTCTTTGAAACTTTATATGACGCGCCACCTTGTTGGCTATTAATGATAATTAATCCGTTCATGATGAAATATTATAAAACAAAAAAAGATAAATGTATTCTTTGGCGTTAAGTTATTGCAACGATAATGTTATCTGCATGCAACCATAATCAAGACCATTGCTCGTCTCTTTTTTAATGATTTCACCAAATGTTTGACTCTTTTTTAAATCGATGACAAACACAGTATCAAGATGACGCATTTGCACACTATTACTATTGATTTTTACGACCACAAAATCTTTAAAAGCACTTAAAGGGTATTCGAATGAAGACATATCAATGGCACCTAAAACAGGCTTAATAAAAACCCACTTTTCAATATGTTCGTTGTGGATTGTGGCTTCCGCTTTTATAAGAATACTTTTATCAAACTCAATTTTATTTTTGGTCTTCATTTTTATTATTCCAAGTCGCTTTTTGTCGCTCTATTACTTTACTATCAATTATTCTTTTAGCAATAATACCCGTTAGTATACCTGTACCAAGTGATATTAAAATTAAAATTGGAAGATAATAAAAAGCACTTGCGGTATATAAGAAAATTGCCGCTACGATAATTTGACCGGCACTATGAAAAATGGCACCAAAAATTGAAACACCGATAATCGAGAACTTCTTAAAGGCGAGTTTTACCAAAATCATTACTAATAAAGATAAAACTGCGCCGGATAATGACATTGCAAATCCAATTTGAAATATTTTGCCACGCAATAAAGCGGCAATATAAACTCTAACTAAGTCGACAAAAATTGCTTCTTTGATTCCTAATTCATAAATAACTAACAGAATGACAATATTCGCTAATCCTAATTTGAATCCAGGAATACCAATCGATGGAATAAAACTTTCGACATATGACAAAACAATGGCGATAGCCGTTAATACTCCAATCATCGTCATTTTCTTGACGTTTTTCATCTTCCAACCTCGATGTCGTTGATCGAATTGGAACTAACAACAATGATGTAAACACCATTGTAAGCACAAATAATCGGATGATTGGTTTCAGTAACATATCCTTCATTGACACAATCTTGATGTGGGCAATTCGATTCAATTACCGCGATTGCATTGTGCTTTACACTAATCGTTAGTGTTCCGTTTATTCCTTGAATATCAAAGTGTCTTTCGTTTGTTTCTTCGCTAAGATTCACTTGTTGAATTAGTGTATCTCTGACATATATTGACGCAGACAAATCATCGGTCGCTTTGTTAAATGCGAATATCAAAAGAGCGCCAATAGCAACAGACGCAATTAAAAGAATAAGAATAATGTCATATCGATATTTGAGAAAGAGGTTTTTAATGGTACATAACCTCCAATCCGTTAGTCTGGTAGACAACTTCAGAATCTTTCATCGCCAAAATCTTTAACGAATATGCATTTTCGTATTCCGGAAACGATGTTACTGGTAAAAGTGTTAATGTCGTCGACAAAATATCTAAAATTGCAGGATCACTTCCAATTAAAATTACCATGTCCTGTTCGGTTTTCGCTTCACCTGTAAAAGGATTGATGATATGAGAATAAGTTTGATCGTCTATTGTTACTTCTTGCTCAAAAATAGATGATGTTCCATAAGCACAATTCTTTGATTGGAAGTAGCCATTATTGATTTGGTCTATGCCAACGTTAAAGAATCCATCTCCAGTATTCTTTTCCCCGAGAAGTAATGATGATCTACCGCCATCGATGAGGTAATGAGTTATGCTATGGCTAATTAAATACTCTTTAATTCTTCCTAGTGTATATCCTTTTGCAACGGCACCTAAGTCAATAGTGGCGTCACCATTTATTTTTACCATGTTTCCACTTATTGATAGCGAAGAATTGTTCATTTCTGCAATGCATGTTTGAATGCTTTCGCTCGATGGAGTAACGTTATTATTTAAAGATGTCTTCCACAAATTAGATAAGTTCCCAATAAGAGGATTAAAATATCCATTTGTTTCTTCTTTCATCTGATTAGATAAATTCAAAATCGAAATGATATCATTAGAAACTTCTATGTAGTCGGACGCATGATTTATATCGTAAATATTATTTAATTCGTCGTAATGCTTGTAAGCATCGAATTCCTTATCTAGATTCAAAACAATATTAGATAGATTGTCCAAATCGGCATTCGTTCCCTCAAACAATTTAATCGTAAAAAAAGAAGTATCAAATACATATAAGTTTTTAATGTAGGTGGTATTTCCGCAACTTGTTAACGAAATCGTTAGCAGGAGAAACGGAAAAATGAATTTCTGTTTCATACTAAATATGAACCTTAACTTTTGATCCGTCTTCGTTTGGATGCTCGTCTAAATATTGAATTATTGGCTTAAAGTTTACATCTGGCTTTCCAGGTTTGCATTTTGATAAAGTGTCTTCTTTTCCTTTAACAATAGCCTCGGCCATCGCGTTGCATCCAGCGTATCCACACGCTCCACAATTATAATTAGGAAGTAAAGCTTCTACTTCTTTTATTCTCTTGTCTTCTTTGATGGCAAAAATCACCGCTGCAACAGCAAGACCTAGACCAAGGATTAAACCAAGACCGGCCAAAATAAGAACAGCCCATAAAATCGTAATCATTAGTTTTCCTCCTTTTTGTGATTCTTCTTGATTGAGCATTGCGCGTTAGTGCAAGATGAACACTTTTCGCTATCGATTAAATCTTCACAACCCTTTGGGGTCGGAGTTTTTTGATACATTACAAATGTCACAACAAAAGTGACCAACAAGGCTAAAAGAACAACAATTGCGATTATTAAATATACCCAAGATGGCAAAACCATACTAACCTACAATCCCCATTAGTCCCATAAACGCAAGACTCATTAAAGCGGCAGTAATAAGCGCTATCGGTGTGCCTTTTAATGCCTTTGGAACATTCATCGCATCTAATCTATTTCTAATGCATGCGAAGATAAAAATTACTAATAAGAAGCCAAGAGAAGTGCCAATGGCATTAGCTAAAGATGGCAAAAAATCCATCGCGCGATCAGTGTTTCCTTGTACCACGCCTAAAACAGCACAGTTTGTAGTAATAAGCGGTAAATATATTCCTAAGTTACGATATAGTGTAGGAGAGTATTTTTTAATGATTAACGCGACAAATTGAACCAATGAGGCGATTACAAGAATATATGCAACGGTGTCCATATAAGGAATACCAGCGGGTACTAAAACATATGTATATAATGGCCAACAAACACAAGTGGCTAAAACGATGACAAAAGTCACTGCAATTCCCATTCCTAAAGATGATTGGACGCGTTTAGACACTCCTAAAAACGGACAAATGCCATAGAATCTAGAAAGAACAACGTTGTCGATCAGCATTCCTGATACGATTGCTAAAAGGAAAGAAATAAAGTAGTTCATTTTTCATCCCCCGTTTGCGCTTTTGCCTGACTAGCAGCTTTTAATAATCTGGCTTTGACCTCTGCTTTTTCTTTCTTGCGATTCTCGATAAAAGCGATAGTTGCAAGAATAAGTCCGAAGACGATAAAGGCACCTACAGGTGTAGTGAAAATCGATATCGAAAAGTCAAATCCTGTACCTTTTAATATCGGCAAAACCGTGAGTGGAATAAATGTGAATATTCTTCCAAAAGTAATTGCACCCGTGCCGATTACTTCTCTAATTAGTGAAATTGAAAGCAGCGCAATCATATATCCGATTCCCATACCAAGAGCGTCTAAAAAAGAATCGAAGACACCGTGATTAGAAGCATAGGATTCTGCTCTTCCTAGAACGATGCAATTGACGACAATTAAAGAAATAAAAACACCCAGGGTCGAATATAACTCTGGTAAATAAGCATTGGTAAACATTTTTACTACCGTCACAAAAGACGCAATAATAACGATGTACGCTGGGGTTTTAATTTCTTCTGGTATTAGTTTTCTTAATAAGGAAATAAGAACATTAGAACAAATCAAAACGATGATAAAAAGAAAGCCCATTCCAATCGCGGATTCGATTGTTTTTGTCGTCGCTAAAGCTGGGCAGGTTCCTAAAACAGAAACAAACAATGGATTTTCTTTCCAAATCCCTTTAAGAAAATTATCTTTTTTAGATGTTTTCTCCATCATTGAAGACCTTTCCTATTCTTGTAGAAATCTTGAGCCGCAACCGCCATATTTTTAACCAATGTCGCTCCTTTTGTTGCCCCACATTGAACGTCATCTAAAGCTCTAGTGCCGTCGTTATACTCAGCGACATATTGATTGACATAAACCGCATATGATTCTGTGTTAGTTATTAAATATATTTTACCGACTGAGCCATCGATTTTAATACCGACAATCATCGAAATCGATCCATAACTATTAGAACCGCTAGTCTTAAAGACATCTCCGACTTCGTTTCCACTAACTTTTGCCGTCCAATAAGATGCTAAGTAAGTTTGATTTTCTACTTGGGTTTCTGATGAAAAAGTTGCATTATCGCCAAAAACCTTCTGAAGAAGCTTAGTGGTTTCATCATCGACATTGCTTTCGAGAATTGGCGCGGTTATATAGTGTGCTATACCAATAACTCCTGCGCTTGCACCGGCGATAAGGCAAAGAGTCAAGGCAGTAATAATGTATTTCTTAATATTTGGTTTCATTTGATTACTCCTCCAAATAATAATCCAAGAACCATTATTGCTCCTGCGACTAAAATAATTGATAAGATAATAACAATCTTTTTCCAAGTAAATCTACTACTGCTCCATTTGTAGTAATCGATAGTTGGCGCTAACATGTTTGCAATTAAAATTGAATATCCAACGCCTTCTGGAAAAGCGCCGAATAAACGAATAAATACTGTGATGACAGCGGCAATAACACCAAACATAACTCGACCTGGCGAACTAACTGGTGAGGTGACTGGATCAGTAATCATGTAAATCGCGCCGAATAAAACACCACCGCTTAATAATTCAAATGCTGTGAATTGGAAGACGCCGACATTACTCATCTTTGAGTTGATGCAAATGCCTGCAATTAAAACCATTAAAGTAAATGTTCCTAAATAAGCAAGAACTGGTCTCCAGTCTGCACTTCTTCTTATAAGTAAATAAACTCCACCAATAAGGATGCAAATTGCACATGTTTCACCGATTGTTCCTGGTATTTTTCCAATCAAAAGATCGAGAAGTGAATACGAATTAATGTTGTTAAATGAAGTCGATAACGCTGTTAGTGGAGTTCCACCTGTCGCGACATCGTAAAACCATGTATTTGAATAATTAAAATTGGAACCGAAACTAATCTTGGCAATAACCATGCCGGCTGCAGCAGGGTTAAATATATTGTTTCCAAGTCCGCCGAAAAGCAATTTTCCTAACACAATACCTGCTAATGCGCCAATCATCACAGCGTACCATTGAACAGAGGCTGGCAAGATCATCGCATAAATAACCGCGCTTACTAATGGGCTAAGGAAATTGTTTATCGTGTATTTTGAATAGGCAAACTTAAATTTTTCGACGAAAGTATGCTTTTTGCCATCGTATGGCATGATATTTTTTACACCGACGTAAATGAATTCCGCTATCAACATCGTTAAAACCGAAATTGAAATGATTCTAAAAGCATCGATACCGTTGACTACAAGGGAAAATACCACGACGGGTAAAAGAGCAATCAAAACATCGATCATCATTCTTGAGACGCTCGTCTTTTTTCTTAAATAAGGGGCTGTTTCTTTAATAATCGTCATAATTTTGCGAATATCTTTGCCTTTCTTATATAATCGGTAACTTTAATTTTTGAAGGACAGACATAAGTGCATAACCCACATTCAATGCATTTCAATGGGCTTAAAGTTTTAATTCGATCTTTATCGAGAGTTTTCACAGCATTCATGATTAAAACAGGTTCGAGGTGTGTAGGACACGATAGCACACATGAACCGCACCTAACACATGGTTCCTCCTTATAATCCTTGTGATTTAACACAATAACGGAAGTAACCGTCTTAGTGATAATACAGTCATCACTTGGTAACGATGCTCCCATCATTGGTCCACCCATAATAAATACTTTGTCTTGATCTTGATCGACGTATCCGCCACATTTTTCGAGCAGTTCTTTGATTGAAGAACCAACGATTACTCTAAAGTTGTGAGGATATTTAACCCCATCTCCGTTTATCGTTATGTTTCTTTTAATGACTGGCATATTATAACGAATGGCTTTATATAGTCCGACTATAGTTGAAACATTGAAATTCATAATTCCATACTTACTAGGTAATTCGCCTTGCTTAACTTCGATTCCGGTCGCACTTTTAATCATGGCAATTTCCCATCCTTGTGGATAGAAATTACCAATCGGACAAAGTTCAATATTTGGATATGGCTTTAGTATTTCTTCATACGCATCTCTAATGTCTTTATATTTCTTTTTAATACAAATTTTAGCGTGATGGCAATTAAAAGCCTGCATTGCGTATTGAATTCCTTTAATTATTCTTTCTGGATATTCAAGCATAATGCGATGATCTGCGGTGATGTATGGTTCACATTCAACTCCGTTGATTAGTATTTCTTTAATTGGTGCGGTTGTTTGAAATTTAATATAAGTAGGAAAAGAAGAGCCTCCTAATCCAACTAACGAACAGTCTTTTACGATTCTTACAAAATCTTCTCTAGTTAATTTTGCAATTTCTTCATCTGTTCTTTTGAAAACATTTGGATCTAATGTATTTTGAAAATCATTCTTTATTTTAATAAAATCGACCAGTTTATTTCCACGATGATAGTGCTTCTCTAATCCGACAAATGTACCACTAACAGTGGAATGAATTGGTTGCACAAAAAAACCACCATCGCGCATACCAATTACTTGGCAAGAATTAACGTGATCCCCTGGTTTTATATATACTTCGGCTTTTGGACAACGAGCGTTGTCGGTTGCAATATAAACATAGTCGGGATCAACAGCCCTAATCGTTGGAAGCGCACCAATTTTTCCATTGACATGAATGACACTCGTTTTTGCAATCATATGATAAAAACATTATGGCGAGTTTTTAAACTAAACGCCACAACTAAGAGAAAATTACTATGTAATCGTTTATATTTATGCCTTTGCTACTTCAGCTTTAAAATCTGGTTTTTTATAAAATATAAAATCTGCAATAAAGAAAAGGATCATGACAATAGCAAAGCCAAATCCGACATCGGTTAGATAATGTGCTCCGATTAGCATGCGAGCAAAGCACATTAGTAAGGTCCACGCTAAGCCAACATAGATAAGAATTGTTTGAAGTTTTTTGCTTTGTAACCATTTGCTTTTAAACATTGGAAGATAGGTAAGAGACATAATGCATAAAGCGGTACTAGTCGCGTGACCAGATGGGAAAGATTTAAACTCTTCCTTATTAACGCTTCCATTTAAAGATTCATAGAATGATTTACCGTCCTGCCACCAATTTAAGAAGTCTGAATCGCTACCTAGTGCGATAAAACGATAACGAGGTCTAAGCATAATGTTTTTAATTAGTGTCGTTAATCCGACCGCAACCACGGTTACGCTAGCCATTACGATAAACATTTTTAATAGTTGTGGATTATCGGATGTTTTCGAAAGAAAGAAACCAGCACCAAATCCGAGACCTCCGACTAGTAATCCAACTGGAAGTGCAATTAATGGCCAAGCATAAACTTCGCTTTCGATATTGAATGCATTTTCATCGATGACATGTTTACCTTGGAAATAAACTGCGGCGATTAATGATGCTGTACCTAAACCAATTAATAATACTTTTTGCCAAACTTTTTCGTATTTTTTAAGACCTAAAAAGAAAAATCCACCACCAAATAAACCAATAGTGGCATAGCCAGGTGCTTCTCCAACCGCTGCCATGGTCAAGCCAAAAACATTGTTTGGATCATAGATAGCTTTATTGATTTGAAGATCAAAAATTGAACCAATAATAATCATGGCGATGATAATGACGAAGATAGGAATAAAGTTTAGTTTCTTTTTCATTTTGCTTCTCCTTAATTCTTGATGTAGTTTTTCTTATTCTTTTTAATTTTACGCATGTCTTTTAAAAATTGTTTTGACGCCTTAAAAGCGGATACTGTCGATGAACGATCATTTCTCCAAATAACTGGTATTTCATGGATTGACCATTTGTTAAGTTTTGCAATATATAGGTATTCAACATCAAAAGCAAAACCAAATATTGTTTGTTTAGAGGCAATAAATTTAGCTAAATCAGTTTTAATAGCCTTAAAACCACATTGTGTGTCTTTTAAATGAAAACCAAAATCGGCATTTACTAAAACACGACAAGATTTGCCGATAAATTGTCTTAGTAACGGTTGCTTGATTGGCATTTTGCTTTCTTTTAAATGTCTCGAGCCGATGATTAAATCGTATTTTCCTAAAAGCGGAATTAACTCATTAAAAGCGATGAGATCAGTGGATAAATCAGCGTCCATAAATAGGACGTAGTCTCCTGTCGCGTGTTCAATTCCAAATTGAACCGCACCGCCTTTACCACGGTTTTTCTCGTAACCTAAGGCCATCACTCCCTCTATATTCTTGATGACTTCCATAGTGTTGTCTTTCGAACCATCGTTTACGAGAATGATCTCGTATTCAATTGGCAAGGTAACAAGAAAAGGAATAACTTTTTCTTCGATGTTTTTTTCGATGTCTTTTGCTTCGTTATAGCAAGGTATAATTATTGATAGTTTCATATCCTTTGTATTGTATCATTTCACGAAAATAAAAGGAACATTCCCAAAGCATAGTGTAAAATATGGTAGTTAGAGAGGTTAACCATGGAAGAAAAATTTATTTTAACGATGGATTTTGGTACTCAATCCGTTCGCGTTTCAATCGTGAACACTAATGGGGAAATTAAGGCAATGGAAAAATCTAAATATGAACAGCCGTATTTCTCTAAAAAGCCAGGCTGGGCGGAACAAGATCCCGATATTTATTACAATCACATGTGCCAGGCTTCAAACAAGTTATTAAGCGAACACCCAGAATACAAAGAAAAAATAGTTGGCTGTGCGCTTACGTGCTTTAGAGATACTCCTGTTATGTGTGACGACGACATGAAACCAGTTCGTCCAGCGATTGTCTGGTTAGATCAAAGACAAGCAGAAGGAAAAGAAAAACTTCCACTTCTCGACCGTGCATTATTCCATTTAGTTGGAATGTGGGACACGATTAAATTAAATCGCGCTAGAACTCCAGCGCACTGGGTAAAAGAAAACGAACCAGAAATATGGGCAAAAGTAACTAGATACATGAATGTATCGACTTACATCACTCATCAAATCACTGGCGAGTATAAAGATTCGATTTGTAATTATGTCGGACACTATCCAACTGATTTTAAAAACAAAAGATTTTATAAAAGCGACAAGCAATTAAAAGCAAAAGTATTCGGCGTTAAATTGAAACAACTATGTGAAATCGTTCCAATTGGCGATGTCATCGGCACCATTAACGAAGAAACCGCTCAAAAGTCATTAATTCCTGCTGGAACAAGACTGTTCTCGATCGGAAGTGATAAGAGTTGTGAGACTCTTGGTCTAGGATGTATTACTCCTGATGTCGCTGCAGTTTCTTGCGGAACTGCTTCAACAATCGAAGTCACCAATAGAAAATACCATGAACCAGAACCATTTTTGCCGGCATATCCATCGGTAGTTCCGCACTTTTATAATATGGAAGTCCAAGTCTACCGCGGTTATTGGATGCTCGGATGGTTTGCTTCGCAGTTCGCACAAAAAGAAGAGAAAATTGCTAGAGAGACCAATAGGTCTATCGAATCAGTTCTTAACGACCGATTAGACGAGGTACCGCCTGGATGCCACGGTCTTATTTTGCAACCTTATTGGGGACCAGGATTGTCTCGTCCATTATCGCGTGGTTCAATGATTGGTTTTAGCGACACTCATACTAAAATGCATATCTATCGGGCCATCATTGAAGGAATTGATTTTGATTTACGACAAGGATTAGAAGGAATCGAAAAGAGCCAAAAACAAAAAGTAAAAACTATCATGATTTCTGGCGGAGGCAGTCAAAGCGATAAGATTTGTCAAATCGCCGCTGACATATTCAACCTTCCAACAAGTCGTGCACAAACAATAGAAACTACGACAATAGGAGCAGCAACCGCAGGTTTCTTAGCGGCTAAAGTTTTTGATAATGTCGAAGACGCAGTCAAATCAATGGTTCATATTAGTAAGACATTCATGCCAATTAAAAAGAACGCTGATCATTACGAATATCTTTATCAAAATGCCTATCGAAAAATGTATCCAGCGCTCAAGCATATTTACAAAAACATTAAGCAATTTGAAGAGAATATAGACAACGCGTAAAACGTTGTCTTTTCTTAATTTTATTAAGCAAAGTCTTTTTGCTATGATAATATTTAATTACATTGAAAGGGAAAAGGTCATATGGATTCAAAATACGTAAAAGACTTCGAACCTGCTTTGACACCGCTTACGGTGTGCGAAGAAGCTGCACGCTGTTTGCTATGTGAAGATGCTCCATGCTCTTCATCTTGTCCAGCAGGAACTGACCCAGCGAGATTTATTCGCTCGGTGAGATTTAGAAACTTCAAGGGCTCAGCAGAAATAATCCGAGAAAACAATATTCTTGGTGCTATTTGTGCTCGTGTTTGCCCACAAGAAAAGTACTGCCAAAAAGGATGTTCAAGAACAGGAATCGATAAGCCAATTCAAATCGGGCAAATTCAAAGATATGTTACCGATATGGAAGAAGCTCTTAAGATGGATATCGTTAAAAAGGGTACTCCAAACGGAAAGAAAGTAGCCGTTATCGGAAGTGGTCCAGCAGGTTTAACTGTTGCGGCTGAACTTCTAAAGAAAGGTTGCGAAGTCGAAATATTCGAAAAAGAAGCAAAACTTGGCGGATATCTTAGATATGGCATTCCTGAATATCGTCTACCAGATCATATCGTCGATGTTGAAATTGAAAGAATTATCAAACTTGGTTTAAAAGTCCACAAGAATGTCCAAGTTGGAAAAGATATTGCCTTAAAAGAATTAGCAAGTAAGCATGACGTAGTAGTTATCGCCACTGGTTTAAGCGAAGGTAAAATGCTTCCAATGTTTAAAGATAATCCATTCGTCGAAACCGCTGTTTCATTCTTAAAAAGAGCTAAAGAGAATAAAGGCAAGATACTTGTCGAAGACAATGTTCTCGTCATCGGAGGTGGAGACGTCGCAATGGATGTCTGCACAACCTTAAAACTCTTAGGCGCACCAAATGTAACAGACGTCGTATACGAGGAATTCTTTGAATTCCGCGCCAGCAAGAAAGAATTAGAAGGTGCTCAACAAATGGGTGTTACTATTATGGACGGCTATGTTCCAACCGAAGTGGAAAAGAACACCGTTACATTCAAACATCGTCGAATTCCTGGTTCAGTGAAAATTACCGCTGATAAAATCATTCTCGCTGTTGGTCAAGCAGCGGATGTCGAAGGATTGGGTATCACCATCGTTAAAGGTGAGGCTGATATCGTCGGTTATCAATTAGAAGACAAAAAGATTTGGGTTGGAGGAGATATATCTCATAACCCAGAAAAGACCGTTGTGGGATCAGTTAGAAACGGCAAAGAACTAGCTTACTACATCAGCAAGTTTTTGGGGGTGAAATAGGTATGATTAAGAAAGATTTATCAGTTAATTTTCTTGGAGTAAAATTCGAGAACCCATTCTGCCTTTCATCTTCTCCAGTAGGTAACTGCTACGAGATGTGTAAGAAAGCTTATAAAGTTGGTTTTGGTGGCGTTGTCTTTAAGACCATCGGGCCAAAGAGTTACTTCATTGATGAAGTGTCTCCACGTTTCGATAAGTTAAATAAAGAGAATACACCTTTCGTCGGTTTTAAGAATATGGAGCAAATTGCAGAGCATCCATTAGAAGAAAACCTCGAAGACATTAGACGTTTAAAGAAAGAGTTCCCAAACAAGGTTCTCATCGCCTCCATTATGGGTAATGACCTTCAAACTTGGGAAGACCTCGCTCGCATGGTCGAAGAAGCCGGCGCAGATATGATTGAAATGAATCTATCATGTCCACAAATGACTTCTCACGCTATGGGTAGCGACGTCGGAACTAATCCAGACTTATGCCGTGAATACTGCAAAGCTGTCAAACGCGGAAGTAAACTTCCAATGATGGCTAAAATGACTCCAAATATCACCGATATGGTTCCTGTTGCGGAAGCTTGTTTAGACGGCGGAGCCGATGGCATTGCTGCTATTAATACCATTAAGTCGATTTGCAATATCGACCTCGATAAGAAAGTCGGCTTACCAATCGTCGATGGCAAATCTTCGATTTCTGGTTATTCTGGTAAGGCTGTTAAACCAATTGCCCTTCGTTTCTTACAACAATTAAGAAACAATCCAAATCTTAAGAACCTTCCAATTTCTGGTATGGGTGGAATTGAGACTTGGGAAGATGCCGCAGAATTCATTCTCGTCGGTGCCACCACTTTGCAAATGACTACGTCAGTTATGCAATATGGTTACCGTGTTGTCGAAGATCTAAAGAATGGTTTAATGCATTATATGGAAGAACAACACGTCGAACATTTAAGCGATCTTGTTGGTCTTGCTAATAAGAATATTATTCCAGCAGAGGCATTAGATAGAGACTATATCGTTTATCCAAAAATCGACCTCGATAAATGTGTCGGTTGTGGAAGATGCTATATTTCTTGTTTCGATGGCGCTCACCAAGCTATGGAATGGGACAAGAACACTAGACAACCAACTTGTAATAAAGATAAATGTGTCGGTTGCTTCCTTTGTGGACATGTCTGTCCAGTCGGTGCGATTAGCCAAGGCGAAATCAAAATCAAAAAAGGCCGTAATCGTAAGGCTAGCGACATTAAGTTATAACACTAAGACCAGTTTAAATACTGGTCTTTTTCTTTTGAAGCGTTAAGATATAAATACGATGAGTAGAATAATCAAAAACACTGAATTAACAAAGTTATTAATACTAACTGGGGTTCTTACTTTGGCCTCGATAGCCCTTTATATCGTCGGTTATTTTATCTATGGGGACATCCTTAGTTTTGATTCAGTCTATTTAGCGGCTTTTATTTTTGTTACCGGTTTTACATTCTTTAGTCTTCTATCTACACTTCTATTCGCTTTTAAATTACTTAAAAAGGGTAAAACAAACACTGATTGACTAGTGAATAACTTAAACTATAATAGTGGCACATAATCAATTATGAATTTCCTTTTTATCTCCCCTAACTTCCCAATCGTTTATTCAAAATTCGTCTCTAGTTTAAAAAGACGTGGTTTTAATGTTCTTGGAATTGGAGACTCTCCTTATTGGGATCTAAATCAAGAATTAAAACTCAATCTCGCTGAGTATTACTGCGTAACTGATATGAAAGATATCGATAAAATGTCCACCGCTATTAGGTATTTTGAAACCAAATACGGCCATATCGATTATCTTGAATCAAATAATGAATATTGGCTGATGAATGATGCTATTTTAAGAGAGAGATTCAAAATCACAACTGGTTTATATCCAAGCGATATGGACCGCATTAAGAAAAAGAGCGAGATGAAATCTTACTTTCAAAATGCTGGGGTAAAAGTTGCCCGCTATATTCTCGTTAGCACTATTGAAGAATCAAAAAAGTTTATCGAAGTAGTTGGCTATCCAGTATTTGTTAAACCTAATATTGGAGTCGGCGCAATTGACTCTTTTGCTATTCATGGCGAACAAGAATTAATCGCCTTCCATTTAAAGAAGTTAGATACGCAATATATCATGGAAGAATTTCTCGACGGAGAGATTGTCTCGTTTGATGGCATCTGCAATAGTAAAAGCAAAGCTTTAATAGCGTTCAACGAAGTTTTCCCTGTCCCAGTAGCAGACATCGTCAACGAAGATCTCGACGACTACTATTACGCGATAACTAAAATGGATAATGAATTCGAAGAAATGGGCCGAAAAGTAGTCGAATCATTCGAGATTAAAAAACGATGTTTCCATATCGAATTTTTTAAACTTCATAAAGATCGACCAGGATTAGCAAATAAAGGTGAAATCGTGGCCTTAGAAGTTAACATGAGACCACCTGGAGGATACACTCCTGATTTACTCAGTATCGCTTTAGGGTCATCGTTTTATGATGCATACGCTGACATCATTATGTTTGACGAATTGAAAGCAGATATTACCAAACAAAACGTCATCGCAATCACAGCATCGAGAAAAGATATTTTTAAATATGAACGAGACGAAAAAGAAATTCTTCAAAAATATAAAGATTCTATCGTCGAGTATGGTCGATACCCAAAAGGTATCTCGTTAGCGATGGGAGATCTTTATTATTACGCTAAGTTTGACAGCTTAAGTTCCGCACTAGAATATGCCGAGTATATAAGAAAGAAAAAG
This sequence comes from Erysipelotrichaceae bacterium, assembly GCA_034932745.1. GTDB lineage: Bacteria > Bacillota_I > Bacilli_A > RFN20 > CAG-826 > JBAYST01. Next base: position 324,673 of record JAYFOJ010000002.1, read on the forward strand.
CAGTTATAAACTGCTTATGCTCCATCTTCATGCGTATCGCAAATAGGTGTTTTGTTATCCTTTTTACGGTCGTATTCGTTCTCTTTTAACATATCGATATCTTCGCCTGTTTTATATAAATCACGAGTTGTACGACGTCTTCTTTTTTGCTCCATATTTTTCTCTTTAAAAATAATTGCTTACTTTTTTCACGATAAAGAATACAATATATGCGGGTAGAGTTCCACATTTAAAGAAGATTTAAGTTTGATTGACTATTCCCAGAAAGACGAGGAGAACTCATAAATGACAGGTACAGTTAAGTTCTTCGACGATAAGAAAGGCTTCGGCTTTATTACCAATGATGCAACAAAGGTTGATATCTTTGTTCACTTCAGCGGAATTATCGGCGACGGACACAAATCATTAAAAGACGGTCAAAAAGTTTCTTATGAAGAAGAGACCGATCCAAAAAATGGTAAACCAAGAGCAGTTAACGTTAAATAACTAACAAGCATACTGGTAAAACTAGGTACGGATTTAAAATCCGTGCCTTTTTTATTTAAATATGACTATACTATTTACTGGCATGGAGAAGAAAAGGTTACTTAAAGGACCTATTTGGAAGGGTTTATTGCTATTCGCAATTCCAACATTCTTTGTCTATTTATCGACATATATTTATAACGCTACCGATTTTTTTATTTTGTATCTCGCTGGAGCTGAACACGAGATTTCCGCTGTCATGTCAGCGCTTACTCCAATCACTCTTTGCACTTCGATCCTTTCTGGTCTAAGTGTTGGCGGTACATTCCTCATCGGACAATACTACGGGGCACAAGATAAAGAGAATACTAGGAAGTCGATTATGACTTTCACTATTTTCATCGGAATCTTATCGACTGTTTTAGCAATCATTATTGCCATTTTTGCTAAACCAATCGTCCAAGCATTAAACATTGATCCAACTCTTGAAGAAAAAGCAATTCGTTATTTGCTAATTCAGTGCATTACAGTGCCGTTTATCGGATTGGTATACATCGTTAACGCTGCCTTTAGAGGAACCGGAAACTCTGTATTCCCATTCATCTATACGTGTTCTGGTATCGTATTCAACATCATTTATGATGTCATCTTCATCTATTTCATGAAAATGAATAGTGATGGCGCTGCCTTAGCTTGTGTCCTTTCTTACGTCACAAGCACCATTGGAGCGTTCATCTACATCTTTGGCTTCAAGTTAAAAGGCAAACAGATTGGCAAAATTACATTGGACTGGCTGACGGTTAAAAGAATCGTTAAGTTCAGTTGGACACTTGCTATGCAAGAAGCCATGGTTACTATCTCTTTCATCGTTTTAGTCGTCGTGATTAATTTAAGAGGACCCGCAGCTAGCGAAGTCATCGCTATAAGCGACCGTATTACCAATATTGCATATGTTCCTGCTATATCGATTGGATTAGCCGTTGAAGCTGCCGTTGCACAAAATCTTGGCGCATATCAAATCGACCGAACCAAGAAAATTGTTTGGATGGGTATTATTTATATTGCTGTTCTAACTCTAGTTTATGCTTTACCAATCACATTCTTATCTGAGAAATTCGCTGATTTATATACCGACAATCCTTGGATTGCACAGCAAGTCTACTACCGCTGCTTAATTATTGGATTTGATTTACTCCTATGTATTTTCCTTACTCCGTTTAATAACCTCGCTTCCGGAAGCGGCCATGGTAACTGGGCATTATATTGTTATTTAGCCTCAGACATTTTAATTCGTATTCCAATGATTATTATTACTGGATTAGCAGGTCTAGATATTTGGATAGTTACCATCTCTTATCCAGCCTCAACAATCCTTGGATTGATTATTTTAATTATCTTTTATAAGAGCAATAAATGGAAGAATCTCAAACGTCTTCCTGTCACTCAAGATATTCTTAGTGAAATTAACGAAAATAAATAGGGTATAATGTAGCCATGAAAAAAATTTACTGGCTAATTCAACAAACTAAAAAACCAGGCGGTAGCGAACTCGTTTCAACGCAGATAGCTAACCGTTTGGTAAATGATTACGACATCACCATTATTGTGATGGGGGAAAAACCAGATAATTGTTACTTCGATATTAATCCCAAAATTAAGCTCCGTTATTTGGGAATAAAAGAAAGATATATTCGTCTTGACGAAGAGTTATCAAAAAAGAAAAGAGAAAGAAAGTATTTTTCTTTTATTGGCGTTATCTTATCGACTGGTTTCTTCTGGCTTTTTAAAAGAAGTAAGTACAAAAAAGAACTCAAAGAAATGACTACCGAGGATGATTTGATCATTGCGTCATCGCTTGATAACTACGCTATCTGTCCTAAAAAGAGAAAAGTTTATTTCCACATTCACTTCAATAGCAAATTCTTCTTAAAAAGAAGTAATCGCTTAATGATGGGTCTTTTTACCAGGAAACCAGATAAGTATATTTTCTTGTCGAAGATGACCGAAGATGAAGTAAAGAAAAAATATCCGAGAATTAATAGTTACTACAACACCAATATCTGTCGATTCGAACGCGAACAGCATTTCGAGTATAAAGGCGGAAAACTCCTTTTTATCGGTAGATACGCTGATCAAAAAAGACCACTTCTATTGCTACAAGCAATGAATGAACTCAAAAAGAGAAATATTGAATTTCATTTAGATATGTACGGTAATGGCCCGCTCGAAGATTTAATGAAACGTTATATCAAAGATAATGCTTTAGAAAACAATGTGACGATTAACCCTCAATCAACCGATATCAAAAACATTCTTCACGAACACGATATTCTTCTTCTTACTTCATCTTATGAAGGTTACCCACTCGTCGTTCAAGAGGCTGCTTCACAAAGTGTCCCCACCATTTCGATGGACTGGGGTGAACCTTTAGGAGAATTAGTTATCGACGATATAAGCGGATATATTACTAAGGATAGTAACATCTATCAATTCGCTGAGAGAATTCAAATGACACTAGGGGATCCAAAAAAATTATCTATCTTAAAAGAAAAAACCTATGAGTTCGCTAGTCATTACAGTCAAGAAGCAATCATTAATAAGTGGAAGACAATTATAGAAAGTAAATAATATGAACATCATCTTCATCTCGATTATCGCTGGAATATCAATTTTAGGAATGATACTTAGCAATATCTTCATTCCGCAACTTAGGATTAAGAAATTCACGATTTCCACATTCTGGATGGCTCCGTTACTAGGCGCCATTGTCTTACTATCGACGGGACTACTAGATTTTCAATCTTTTGTTTCTGGTTTAGTACAAGACCGCGCAATTAACCCGATAGAGATCCTTGGGCTATTCTTTGCTATGACCTTCATGTCGATTGTTCTTGATGAAGTCGGATTCTTCGAAAAACTGGCTTCTTGGGCTGCTAGGAAGGCGAAAGGTAGTCAGTTCTTACTATTTCTCATCCTTTATGTTTTGACCTCTTTCTTAACCGTTTTTACGTCAAACGACATTATCATCATCACATTCACTCCATTTATAATCTTCTTCACAAGAAGAGCACATATCGATCCAATACCATATCTAGTAAGCGAATTCGTTGCCGCTAACACTTGGTCGCTAATTTTAATTATTGGTAATCCAACCAACATCTACTTAGCTTCTTCTTTTGGAATTACGTTTATCGATTATCTTTCACATATGTTTTTATCTGCCATCTTAGCTGGACTAGTTTCACTAGGAATTATGATTCTACTTTTCAAAAAGAAATTAACCAAACAAATCGAAACAACCATCGATGATGTAAAGATTAAAGATAAGTTTGTCTTCGTTACCGCTTTATCGGCATTATCTTTATGTATTGTCCTAATGGCGGTTTCTTCTTATGTTAATTTCCCGATGTGGGCTGTATCTCTTATCATGGCAGGACTGCTTATCTTAATTATCTTTGGATATGGCCTATCTCGACCGGAATCACTAAAAACAATGCTCCGTTCTTTTAAAAGATTACCATTTGATTTAATACCATTTGTTATTGCGATGTTTGCCATCGTGTTAAGTTTTGATTTATCTGGTATTGTCGTTAATATATCTAGTTTCTTAAATAACGATGTTCCACTACTTACCTATGGTATGGCTTCATTCTTAAGCGCTAATTTGATAAACAACATTCCAATGAGTGTCTTATTTTCTAATATCATCACTCACGCTAGTAGTGGGATTCAACTTCCGGCTATTTATGCTTCTATTGCTGGAAGCAACATCGGAGCGTTTCTCACTCCTTTTGGAGCCCTTGCAGGTGTGATGTGGATGTCAATTTTAAAGAAGCACGAGATAAAATTCTCGTTCTTAAATTTCATTAAATATGGCTTTATTATTGCAATACCAACAATGCTTGCGGCTATCCTTGGTATTTATTTGGTCATGATTTAAAACAAAAGCCTAAAAGCTTTGTTTTTATTTATAAACTATATGCTTTTTATTTTGTCGTCTCGATCCATTAAGAAACAAGAGACACCCGCTGAAGATAATTGCAGTATTACGAACAAAATAATATATGTTAACGCTGGACTAATATTAGAGAAATTAGCGTTCCTTTGTATTACTAAAAAGATGAGTGATAAGGCAAGGGATAAGAATAGCAACGCTAATCCCGTAATTAGTATTCCCCTAAATAATCCTGGTTTCTTTTGAAATAAAAATAGACCAAATAATCCAGAGATTGCTAGAACCAAGAATACGACGAACGAAATAATGGCTAAAGATAGGAAAGAGAACACGAAGACGTCGTGTGGTATTCTTACGTAATGGACGAAGTAGGCAGTGCAAAACATGGAGACTACAAGACTTACTAATGCCGCCATGAAATTCACAATCATAAACTGCTTGTTAACTTTTTTGCTCACTGCCCCCACCACTAAAAGCACTATGGCGATTGTTACAAATCCTAATGATAGTAATGCCCCAAGAGCAAATGCTCTAGACATAAAGGCGATGCCGTAGAAAACCACAAAAGACATCAATACAAATAAAACCGATAAGGAGAGAAAAAGGATTGAGAATATTTTATAAATCGGAAACTTTTTTCTTGGCTCTACTGAAGTAGGCACAGTTACTTCTTCTTTTTTTACTATCGGTTTTGGTGTTCCGCATTGTTTGCAGAAATTATCGGAATCGCTATAAACATAGCCGCACTTTGGACATTTCATAAAACTACCTCTAAAACTAATTTACACTTTCTAAATAAGAAACAACAACAAAACTATGAATTCTTAAGTTGTTCTATCAGCATATCTTTAATTTCATAATACCTTCTAGAATAAGAGTTTTTTAGTGATATTAATTCCAAGTTATGGCGCTTGGCAATTTCAATTTTTTTCCGATCTCTTTCCATTACATTATCATCAGAATAGTGCTCAGGACCATTTATCTCAAAGGCAATAATTGGAATCAAATCCTTATTAAAAGAATTTTTTGAGTAAATTACAAAATCGAAATGCCCAGTAAAAAATAATCCATTGTCATCTTCGAATTTTTCAAACAAATCTTTGATTGCTACATTGTGATGAATAACACATTTTTGATTAGCTACAATTTCAAGAGCGTGTTCTAAACTAGCTAAGAATTGCTCCTCTGTTTCTGTTGTGTATGGTTTGTATCCAAGCGCTCTAGATGTAGTGTCACTACTATTTGTAAGAACATAATCACCGTTATTTATCGTGTATTCGCATAATTCTTTAAAATCGTTCTTTGGCTGATTGATGCTTAGCCTGTTTAATTCTTTTCTATCGCAAAAAATAATAAGTTTGTCTTTTGCTCTTGAAGTGGCAACATTGATTAATTCAGAGTTTCTAGAAAGCCATTCGTATGTTTTATGATGGGTATCTTTGGTTATCGCAGCACTAAATAAAACCGTGTCTTTTTCATCTCCTTGAAATGCATGTACAGTGCCACAAGTAACTCGATTACCAATATTGTTTTCGATTAATAATGAATCTAAGAGTTCTCTTTGCCTAGCAAATGGAGTAATAACACCGATATTTTCATTTGGATGTTCTTTAATGTAATCAATGATTTGATTTGCTTCTGATAGAGAAGTATTTTTACCATTCGATTGGCTTTTGTTAATATCGACAAACTGAAGAGGATTTGTCCCTTCTTTTTGTTTTGAGAGAATAATTAACTGGTTGTTATAGAATTTGCGGTTGTTGAATTCCATAATTTTAGGACTGCAACGGTAATGATTGCGGAGTAAAATTTCATCGGATATAAAATCCAAAGACAAAAATGCTTTATAAATCGATTTCTCTATATAGTCGTATTCAGTATTTATCTTATATTTCGACATCAAAAGTTTATTTATCCTAGGGTCTAGCACAATAACTGGCTTGAGTTGTTGAGGATCTCCGACCAAAAGTAGCCTGTGTCCTCTTGATATAGGGATAAGCGATGTTGCAGAATCGCATTGACCTGCTTCGTCCATTATTGTTAAGTCAAAATAAACATCAGGCGAGCCTAATTTATGGGCAGAAGAATTAGTAGTTATGATAATTGGGAATATTTTTAGAAATAATTCAACATTATCTGAAACACTAATATACTTATTAAAAGTTTCACAACGACTCTTTTGCTCATTATCTGTTTTGGATGGCATATTAACAATTCCCATTAAAGGCTTATATCTGCTTTCTTTAAGATTTTGAATTCTTTTAGCCGAAGAGTAATACAAATACTTTCTTATTGATTCAACATCTTCGTCGATATATTTTAGGGCAGTGCTACTACGAATTTCTCCTATTTCTTCAATTCTTTGTTTGACTGTCTCTAATTGTCCAGTTTGAAGATTAACAGATAGTAAACTGCTGTTTTTTCCTATTATGTCTTCAAGAATCTGCCTACGATTCTCTAATTCAACTTTTTCTTCATATTTTTTCAGTATATCCGACAAACTCTTTGTTTGTTCAGTTCTTTCTTTTTTATTCTTCTCTATTGAGATCTCGTAAATCGTTATCTCTGAACACTTTGCGTATAGCTCTTTGATTTCGTCCAATGCTTCATTAATTAAATCGTTATTACCAAGTCTTAATATCGGCAATGGTATGTCCTGGTTTTTATATTTTAACCCTCTTAGCAATGAATATATCCCGTTCATAGGATGATTGTTATATGAGGTGACTAAAACAGTGAAGTTATTGAAAATGGATGACAATATAACACTCAATATTGTGTTTGTTTTACCAGTACCAGGAGGACCTTGGACATAAGTAATGTCATTTTTAAGCGCTTTATTTATTGCGTTGAGCTGATCCAAATTTGTTTTTTGATTGTCAAACAGAATTATAGGATGTGACACTCTGTTTTTTTGTTCAATTTGTTCGCCTAAAAATGTCCTTATAGGAACTGGTACATCTTCATTATTCGTCATTTTTCTGATTATCGAATCATACTCGCGATTTATATCAAAAGTGAGATTCCTACTTAAGTATATGATGTATGGATTATCGCTAATATTCAATTTTTCAGGGTTGTCTTTTTCAATTCTCTCTCTTATTTCCTTACGATTGGCATCAAAGTCCTCTAGCAGATACTGATCTTCCTCGGATAAAAATTGTGAAATGCTAGCCTTGCTTTTAACATCATTTATATCAAAAATAAACTCATAATTTATAGTAATATTTTCATCTGGAGTAAGCATTCTTGTTTCTATATCTAAATTAAGTTTTCGATAGGCGAGAACATACAATCCTTTCGGAGTCTCTATTGAGAGTATGTTCATGCAAATTTCTTGCACTATTTTGTTTAAATCGTTTTTTTCTTCCCTATATCTATACTTACTAGCGATTTCTTTAAATTGAGTTTCACTTAGCTTGATACCATTTTTGCTTATTACTTGATCATCCAAATTGGATACATATTTGTAATTTGATTGATATGGTTGTGTATCATAAATGTAACATTCTGAATAATACGAAAGAACATCATAGTTTTTGTAGACAGGATAGATGAATGAGTAATCACTAGCGTTATCAATAATTTTTTTGACAAGTTCTTCATTTGTCTTATGATATGTGTCTTTGACTACCGAACAAGATTGTATATTATCAATTCTCATGTTTATTTTTTTTAATGAACATGAACCATCAGTTTTAAAACCATTTGCAACGATGCAACCACTTGGATCAATGTCTAAAATATTAATCCAATATCTTGTTGTCTCTTTTTTCGCATTCAAATAAGTTACACTCAACCAGTAACCTTTAAAAATAGATTTTTTTAACTCTAGTAAAGATATTCTATCTAGCATTGTATACAAATAGTATAACTTTGAAACTAGAATTTGAGCATCAAAAATTTGAAAGTTGGTGTCAAAACCAAATATTTATAAAAAAAACATTAAATAACATTTATAATCATTAATGAAAGAAATCATTAAATAACGAACTTTTGTTAATCTATTTACTATTAGATAAAAGGGAGAAGCAAGATGAATATAGTCATTACTGGAGTGGGATATGTCGGTTTAGTTACCGCGGTTTGCTTTGCCGAAAAAGGGAACCATGTAGTTTGTTTAGATACTAATGAAGAACGGATCAAAATGCTTAAAGAAGGCATTAGTCCAATCTATGAACCTGGTCTTCAGGAATTAATGATTAAGAATAAATCTCGTTTAACCTATACTGGTGACTTTAAACTTGCATATAGGACTGCTGATATTGTTTTCATTTGCGTTGGTACTCCAGAAAAAGATAATGGAGAGATTGAACTTTCATATGTAAAAACAGTTGCTAAGCAAATTGGAGAAAGCGTTAAGCAAGACTGTGTTGTAGTGGTTAAGTCCACCGTTCCAATCGGTACTAACGATGAAGTAGAAAAAATTATCGAAGATAATCTTGCGAATAAAGTACATGTTTCCGTCGCATCCAATCCTGAGTTTTTATCACAAGGTAGCGCTATTTTTAATACCTTGCATGCTAAGAGAATCATTATCGGCGTTGAAGATGAAGTTGCTAAAAAAGTTTTAACTGATTTATACACTAATTTTGAATTACCGATTGTCGTAACGAATAGAAGATCTGCCGAGATGACAAAATACGCCGCTAATAACTTCTTAGCGTTAAAGATATCGTTCATTAATGAAATTGCTAATCTATGCGAATTAGTCGGCGCTAATATCGATGATGTCGTTAAGGGCATGAGCTACGACCCACGAATCGGTGATAAGTTCTTCCAATGTGGAATTGGTTATGGTGGTTCTTGCTTTCCAAAAGACACAAAAACTCTTTATCAAATTGGTTTAGATCATGGTTATGAGATGAAGACCATTAAATCCACCATTGACGCTAACGAAGTTCAAAAGACAGTCTTATTCCATAAGGCTAAAAAGATAATCGGTAGTTTTAATAACAAAGATGTCTCTATTTTAGGACTAACTTTTAAACCTAATACTGATGACTTAAGAGACGCTCCTTCTTTAGAAGTAATTAAACTATTAGAAAAAGAAGGCGCAATAATCCATGTCTATGATCCAATTGGAATGGATAATTTTAAGAAATGTAAAGTGACTGCTAAGACATGCGAATCATTAGAAGATGCAATCAAAAAAAGCGACATCATCTTCGTCTTAACGGAGTGGGATGAAATCGCTAATGCTGATTATAGCAACAAAATCGTCTTTGATGGCCGCAACTGCGTAAAGAATAAACAAAAGATTAAGAAATACATATCGATCGGCAATCATTAATTAATTAAGATGGCAATATCCATGTATTGAATGTAGGAATTAAACTTCGTAATAGTTAAATTCTTGCTATAAACTCATTTAAATTTAGGAAATTTTTATTTGCTCTTTCTTCAAAAGATGGAGATAACAAAAAACCGTAGGAATAAGATCAATAGCCATTCCAACACCGAACATCAGCGAAATTGATAGTAATGTTGGCACGAATACACCAATTTTCCAAAGAATAAACATGGTTACATAATAAACACAGTTTGTGCATATTGACTGAACGAGCATATAGAATGTTTTCCCTCTACCATAAATTGTGCCATCAAATATACAGTTATACATGTAAGCTACATAGAATCCACTTTGTACTAAACATATGTAAATCACAGTATCATAACTTTGAACATTCATTACATATTGCAAGAAAGGTTTCCAAAATGGAATTGACGCAAACCATAAAATTGAGAATATAGTCGTTAGAAAAATGTATCCAATAGTTTTTGTTTTGATATTATTCTTATCTTCTGCTGTTTCTTTTTTGATAACATCATAAAGTGCAATGGATGGTAACAATAACCATGTCCATATGAAATTATTAGCTATCCAATAATTGCCTTGTTCAGAAATAACATTAACCAATCTCGAAACCATCAGCATGAAAGCAACATTTCTTACTAAAGACTCAAGTCCTGACCATAGTCCGATTTTCCCATATTCTTTCATCCAAGAAAAAGACAATTTCTTTTTCTGAAACACTACTATATTTTCTTTTTTAAGTAGCAACATAGAAACAAGCACTAGAATCGATTGTACAATTATGTTTCCAATAGCGATGCCGTTCACGCCCATTTTTAACGAGAAATCAAACTTACTAATAAAAAGAGTATCTAAAAGTATCGATAATACTGTTTGAACGACCAAAAGTGCATACATCCATTTATCTTTTTTTAACGTAACGAATAAAACGATGATGAACTTCACTATTATTCCTAGTAAAGATGATGCTGTTTCTAAACGAATGTATTCCACTGTTGCGTCTAACGTTGTTCTATCGCTAGCCATAAATTCACAAAGCGGTCTGGAAAAGATGATAATTAGTATAGATAATAGCAAATATGCACCCGCAGAGACAATAAGACCTGTTCTAGTTTTATTTTCCAACTCTTCTTTGCTGTTTAAGGATTTTCCAAGCAAGAAAAACAAAGGTAGAATAAAGGCTTCTTGAATAATCTCATAAAGTAAATTAACCCAAGCAAGTTGAGATGCGATATTTACACCCCATGTGCTTGGAATGTTCCCTAAGAAATAGATACGGACGGTTTGATATAGTGCCGGAATCAGCAATGTAATAGCGAGCACTGCCCATAATCTCCAGTTAAATGTTTTAATGGATTTAATTATTGGTTTCATATTGCATTTATCCTTTTTGTATTATAGAAAAGTTATTTTAGATAAGAAAAACGGTATTTCTTCAAATCCACTACATGCTCAACTACTTTTATGCCTTCTTTTCTTAGTCTTTCTTCTTGAGCGTCTATACCACCAAAGGCATATGCTTTTGATAATTGTCCTTTAGAGTTAACCACCTTATAACAAGGGAAAACTATACCATCAGTGTTTTGATGTAATATATTGCCTACTACTCTAGCTAATTTTCTATTACCTAGTCGTTCTGCAATATCACCATAAGTAACAACTTTACCATATGGTATTTCTTTTAAAAGTTTATAAACCTTTTCTTTTATTGTTTTGTCCATTTAATACTCCGCTTACTTTAATCTAATACGGAATCAAATAATAATACACATTAATTACAATTATGCGCATTTTACGTATAAAAATAACGATTGAGAAACTATTAGTTAAAATGATTAATAATCGCGAATTTAGTCTTGAATAATCTTAATCGGCAAAATTCATTAAAGTTTGTTATAGTTTGCGATTTCTTGCCGTTATAAAAACTGGTTAATTACCACAAAAGAGGAACGAGAAAAATAATGAGTGGGAAAAGAATCATAACTTGTTATAATTCTAGGTGCGGCTGTATTACACAGTTCGAATGAGGATTTAACACTATGAGAAAATCACTGCTTGTTTTACTTGGCACTTCTTGCCTTGCCCTTGTTGGTTGTAACGGTAATCAAGACTACCACAAGATCACTCTTAATAAAAACACACTAGAACTAGATGTTGATGAAACGGAAACATTGACTGCTTCTATTGAACCAAATGATGTTGAAAATGCATCTCTTATTTGGACTACAAATGATACTGCTATTGCATCAGTAGATGAAGGCGTTATCAAAGCCTTAAAAAAAGGTACTGCAAGTATTGCAGTCTATTTAGACGCTAATAAAAACGAAACGTATGATATAGGCGAAGCAAATGCTACATGTGCTCTTATGGTAAACGATTCTATAAAGAACCCAGTAGCGGTTACTAGTATCGAACTAAGCCAAGATTCTCTAACTTTAGAATTAGATGAAGAGAAGACTTTAACTGCAACTGTATTACCGGAAAACGCAACAGAAAAGACAGTTACTTGGTTAAGTAGTAATACCGACGTTGCCGCAATCGTAAATGGCAAAATAACAGCAAAAGCTGTTGGTAATGCCACCATTACTGCTTATGTCGACGAAAACAAAAACTCACAAAAAGATAATGATGAGAAATATTCAACATGTTTAGTGAATGTTATAGACTCAAATCCTAGTATAACTAAAATCCAAACGATGTCTTTTAATAAAACATCCACTACGATTGCTTATCCAAACGAAGAAACACTAACATTAACTATTAGTCCTAATAACGCTGACGCTAGTCGCTTAAAATGGAGAAGCAGTAATACTTCAGTTGCGCGTGTAAGCACTAATGGAGTAGTTACATCTATAAATGAAGGTAACTGTGAAATCTCTGTTTTTGATGATCAAAACAATAATGACGTCTTTGAAGATGGAGAAGTAAAAGCTTCTTGTTCAATAACAGTCACTAAAGAAGAACCTAATCCAGACCCGACTGGTGATTTAATTCCTTCAAGTGGAGAAAGCTTGCCAATTGGGAATACTACTGTCAGTGGTCCAAATAACGCCACTCCAGTCGATATTACTAACTGGGTTAATTACGACTTATCAACTTCTCTTCCTAATTATTGGTCATTCATAATGGGAGATAATAAGAAAGAAAACTGCTCAGATTTCTACGCCGAATCTTCTGGTGGTGGTTTTAAGTTCTCTCATATCTATTATGGATTGCAAACTCCACTACTTAATTCATGGTTAAAAACTGAGGTTAGATTAACAGTAAGCCAAGTTCACGGCAATAGTGACAATCAAAAACAATATGACAATAAGCCAATATTTCATATTTATAGTTATGACAAAACCGGTCATTACATAGGTATGCAGACTTATGACCAACAGAGTAAGTTCTCCGATGTTAAAGAAATCAAATTCTATATCGCTAATCCTGAGATGGCTTATTTTGAAATTCGATTAAATGCATGTCCTTATAAGAGCGCTCAATGCTATAACTTTGGTATTAGTCAAATCAGTATCAAAGGTTGGCCGTATAGTTTATGAACGTGAGTTCTATTAAACCAACGACAGTCTCCATGTGCGAAGTAATCCACGTGGACTATAACCTAGCCTAACCTAGAGGCTATCAAAGAACCATGTGTTTTGCACTATTTGGTTGAATTTACTTTGAGTATGTTCCGTGCATAGCAAGAGCGAGTTGCTGTCTCTTATCAGTTTTTTTGAACGAGTCACTAAATCTATCGTTGATAATACTAACAACTTCCGACTCATCAAGTTTTAAAAACACAAATAATTTTCTTTTTGCTCTAGATGCACCAACATAAAAAGATAAATCATGTTTTTCAAATACACCCTTATCAACATCGAACAATAGGACGTAATCTTCTTCTAAACCTTTAAATGTGCTGCAAGAATAAACTCTAGTTTTCTTCCCACTAATGGATTTATAGCAATCTGTTTTAGGATCGATTTTATCTTTGAGCGAGTTGCCATCCATGCCTTTGCATGTAATAAGAACCCTACCAAATTCGTTTTCCTTAGAAATATCCTCAATGATGTTGTCTAAACGTTTCTCCAATTCTTCAACTGAAGAATAGTAAATGAACCTGGTTTGTTCGCCCTCCATCGCTCCATCGTATACCACTGGCTTCACATCAATTAATGAGAACGCTGTTTCAGCAATCTTTTTTGTGTTTCTGCAGTTTTTATAAAGAGTTAATTTTGAATCAACATTAGTTAGATATGAAGGTATTTGCTTTGAATTTACAAGTTGATTTTTGTCATAAAAAATGAAAAATGAGCAACCATCGAAATTGTTTGCATATTCTGCAAGAGTATCTAAAAAATGAGAATCATCAATCTCGCTTCTTCCAAAATCCTGTCCTTCATCAACAATGATGTGTTTGTACTCAAAGGAATCATTAAGTATTTCTTCTGTTACAATGTTATTTAAATCATAATAGTTTGCTGTAGAGCTCTTACATTTCTTGCAAGCAAACCCATCAATTGTATAGTAGTCGATCCCATCTATCTTTCTTTCTTTTTCTAAAAAATCTTTGAGGTTTTTGTTGTAGCAAAGAAATAATACTTTCTCACCCTTGTCAGCCAACCTCTTTGCTCTTTCAATCGCAACAAATGTTTTTCCTGTTCCACTTGCTCCACTAATTGCTGCACTTTTTTGATTCGCTAAAAAATCGAGAACGACACATTGCTCTTCCAGTAGTTTTTCATATGTTTCTTCAGCATATTTTTTCTTCATTCCAGGAACGATGTCGAAAGATGGACACAAGACATGATTTAAAAACTCAAACGATTGTTCTTCTGTTAAATTATGTTTATAACTTTTTCCATCTGTAATAATTTCTGGTTCTTTAATCACAACATGCATTTTTTGTATTTTCTGCATCATCGCTTCTACATAAGCCAAAGGATCAGTCAATGCTTCTCTAGACATAATCAAATCCTTTACCACATTTGGTCCAAAGTTTGCTTCGGATATTTGTTGGTTTGAATAAGCTGGAAACCAAACGCAATACAAAAATTTACAGTCAGAAATGTATCTTTCCCACTTGGTTCCTTTAAATGTTTCATTAAATTTTGAAATAACAGCATACATTGTTGTACAAGCCTGATCGAACGGATCCTTCATTCTTGCACCACTACTATATTCCCAATTTCCATCTTCTGTTCTTCGCACATGACCGTTTTTCGCCTCAATAAATAGGCACCCATATTTAGGATTAAAAACAAGAAAATCAGCTTCTCCATCATTTAATCCTCCATCTAAAAGCTGTCTGACACGATATGAATGAAAAACAAAATAATCATTTGGTAAGTGACTCAAAGCGACAAACATGTCGTTTTCGCCGCTCTTTTTCTCAAAATAGCCTATTTCAGACGGGATCATGTGTGCCATATTACAATCCTTTCTTGATTCGATTTACGAATCCAACAATGTTAAAGTGCTCGTCCAACAAATAACATTCATACTTGCTTTGTCCGTTGTAAAGTTTGTGATAAGAATCTAGATGCTCTAATGTGAATAGCAAAATATTTTTATCTTTCCAATAAAAATCGGCATCTAACACATCACCAACTGGATTTTCAAGTGTAATTCCATAGCCATCTGGTTCAGAACATATTTGTCCCGACATTTGCAAAATGAGCTGCTGTAACAAATATTTGTCTTCATCAGTTTCTAAATTTGATAGATCAAAAGAAGAAAGGCCGTGAGGCAACTGGTAATAAACATTTTTAACTGTATAGCTCACGCAATTCTTTTTAATCAAATCAAGAATGTTAGAAATGGTTTCCTTTGCATATCCTCTTTTCAAATGATTATGAATTCGTTGATTGTTAAAATTCTTCAAGCAGTTATAACATGAGGTTTCTTCATCACAAATGCAATTTGTGACAATTTGCTTTGCCATCTGGAGCGCTTTAATTATGTTTTCTTTTGATTCTAGCTTTTTTACATGTCCAGCTCCACCGGATACTGTATCAAACAGAATTAATTCATATGGTTTAAGCGGTGACATCTTTACTATCATTCCGCCAATGTCACTTCTATCAATATCGAAGGCAACACTTATTCCTTCAAGTAAAGCATACAGTGTGGAAAGAGCATGATCTTGCTCCAACATTTCAGAAACACCAGTAAATTCAATCTTAACAACATCGGTTCTATATCTATGACCGAAATGCGTTAATTTGAGTTCAGAATTATCACATGGGTTACCTCTATAGTCATTGTGTGTTTTAATTTTTACAGAGCCCTTATTATCTCTATCTAAAACGGTGTATCCACACTTACTGCAATAGTAAAACTTATTTTCATTCAACACCAAAAGCTCTTCATTTTTGTATTCAGTAATAGTCAAAACGCCATTTATATCAATTGGATCAATTGTTTGCGTTCCATGGCCAATATACATGACATCGCTCGCATATGACCTCATAGGTTTTAATCTTCTTGTCGCTTTATTTGGACCTGCAACAAAACCTCTTAAAGGTCTTATATATTCGTTTGCATCTTGTTTGCTTACATTAATTGGTTCATGGCAATATTCACATATTGTTGCATCGTTTGCTTCTTGCTTGGTTTGATAAATATTTATGGATTTGCAATGACCACAAGTATGGTAGTATTCAATGGTTTGAGGAGCGTTTGGGTAAGGCGTATAAATGTAACGAGATGTATATTTTTTGCCATCTACAATTACTTCTGATTCCGGAGCATATTCAGAGATTGCGATACTAAGATCTCTTGTTAAATCATATTTATCACTAAAATCAGCTTTTGCACGGTCAAATATTTTTAAAGAAACATTATCGATTGGGAAGCCATACCTTGGAATAACATTGTACCTAGCTAAATATTGAATAATTGAGTTTTTGTAATTTAGTCTGTCAATGGCATCTTTATATTGATCAATCAATGCCCCAAAACCCTTCGGTTTTTCATCGAGCAAAGTTTTGATTGCATCTTCATAAGTTTGTATCGTTTCATTAATACCGTCTTTCAAGTTGTTAAGCGCACTCTTAGAGCTGGTTTCAAGATAGAAAGCCCATTTAAAATTACTATATGTTTCCATTAGATACGGTGTTATTAAAATGCAATTGTCTATATAATCTCCAAGTTGTTTTGGCTTCGAACCTATATAATCAATAAATTTTTGAATGTGGTCTTCATCAATAAATTTTCTAATGCTATTAAAACTCTCAATATTATTTCTAAAATAGAATCCCAAAGCACTTGCTGTAATGTGTCTTATAATGATTTTATCATTATCTACTCTAAAATGAGGTGGCTCCACCATACCTGCAATCATATCTCTAGGATCGCTGAAGAATGTATAGTCATGTGAGGAAACACTACAGAAAGTTAAAATAAATGCAGATGAGTCTGCTCTTCTACCTGCACGACCCGCTCTTTGGACATAATTTGCTGGTGAAGGAGGTATATTTCTCATAAATACCGTATTCAATTTATCCAAATCAATACCCATCTCAAATGTAGTAGAGCAACTTATGATGTTAATCTTCTTATCCTTAAAATCTTGTTGTATCTTTTTCGCTTCAGCAGATTTTATTTGAGCTGTATGTTCTCGCGAAACAACTCGTTCAAGGGGTCTGTTCATATATTCATTTCGATAGTAATTTTTTTCAAATAACACATCTGGATTGATTTCAACTAGTTCGCCATCACAATCACCATCAGTACATTTCCCATTTATATTGTAAAATGTCACTTTATGGCATTTTTTGCAGTAGTAAAACTTGGTGTTTTTATAGCTGCGAACAGAATAGGACTTTGAATCAATTTGATCGTATTGATCTTCGTTTGAAACAATAATTCCAGCTTCAGGAGATCTGGCCGTCCCGTAAACTATTCGTAGTAATTCTTTTGCTTTGTCACTAGAGGTGATGGAAAACGCTTTTTTTGTGTACTCAATAATTTTATTATCAGTATTAACATTAACAGGCAAAAAGGACTTCACCTTTCCTTCATAATTTGCTGGTTTTTTACTACCTTTAGGTGTTTCAAGCTCAACAAAATTAACAAATCTTCTATAGCCTAATAAATCTTCTAATTCAGCATTGTTAGATGATAGTTGTGGATATCTTATTGCAGGGACAGTTCTAAACTCGCTCAGAGCAACTTTTGTCAAAGTTTTAAAGTTCTCGCAACTGATGTTGTTAAATCCTTTTTGTTGTAAAAACGATTCAATTGCATCTTTATTATCGTAAACAGGTGGCAAGTTCAGAATAAAACCAAACAGGCCAAGACCTTCCGCACTATTTCTTCCGTCAACATTCAATAATTCCCATAGAGCCCCAGCTCTAGCGTGTTTATGTGCTTCATCATGATCATAATAAAGCTCATTTTCCATCTTTTCAGTTAGTTTAGTAACAAGATCTGTAAAAGAAATCGGTTTGTTTTGGTTCTCTTTTGAATTTAATATGTTCCAAATAAGTGCTTTTTTAAGAAACCTGTCATCATTTGCATTAGAGAATTTATTAAAAAATGCTGCTTGTTGCCTGGCATCAGAAAACGCAATAAATTGTTTGACGCCTTTTACTTCAACGTCTCCGCCGTTGCCAAAAATACTAACTCCAACTTGTTTTTTTGTTTCGACAGGATAATCCATATTTCTATAGAGTATTTGAGAAATAAGAGCAGTTGCTCTGTCTTTCCCAATATGGAATCCCATTACTACGCCACCGGTGTTTGTATGGAAATCACATATCGGACAGCTTTTGATATTGTTTGAAAATGCTAAATCTTCATCATCCTCTACAATCGTTTCTTCGCGATAAGCGTATAAAACTGTTTCTTCTTCTATACCACAATCGCATTTTTTGCCTTTAGCATCTTTATCAGCTCGTATGTGCCCATAAATTGGACAAACATAGTACTTTTTGTAATGCTCCTTATCGGCTTCAATTTTTGATATCTCTGAATCTGTTAAGCAATCTTTGATTAAGTAGTAACCAATTCTTTTTTGCTTTACCATGAATTCTTCATCAATATCGACCTCATCATCAATTGAAAGAATATCGTTTTCAATAATACCCATAACATATGGGGTTTTACAGTTTTGGCAAATGCCAATTTTAAAAGCTTTCTTATTACCAATCGTTTGGCAAGAAACAAGTGATAGTTGTTTATTCTTACCAAGAGTAATAAAAGCTCCATCAGGCGCTTTGATGAACATATGGTATTTGACATCATAGAGTTTATAGTCGTCTTTTGATGTGGATTTTGATATTAATTCAATCAGAGCAGCTAACGCTTCTACATTCATTTTCAATAACGGCATCGACCTTAAGATGACGAAAAAACTCTCTCCAGACTGAGACAAAGAATATAAATCATGTACATTTTTGTCGTACTTTAATAACTCATATAAATTCTGCGAGGTTGAAAGAGAATCATCATAATTATCAGCATATTTCTCATATATCGAAACAATACTTTCTTTTTTTGTTACTTTATCAAACAACTCTATGTATTCTTCTGGCATTAACGAATACTTTGCAGTTAATGGGAGAGGGTGTCTCTGAGCAAAAATAATATCGTCTTTTTCAAAACTACTTGATGTAAGAGACTCAGCGAAATCGATTATTTTGTTGATGTCTTGTTTCCCTCTACCCAGCGTTGCACTAGTTAAAATAAAATGTGGTTTTTTATTTGCGATTCCGGCAAGCCTTCTCAAAAGAACGGCAATTTCCATTCCCAACGAGCCCTTATAAGTGTGGGCTTCATCAAGAACTACATATTTCCAATGCTTTAAGGATTTATCAGAAACCAAGCAAGCATCGCTTGGTCTAATCAGCAAATACTCCAACATTGAATAGTTAGTAAACAAAATATGAGGAGGATTCTCCCTCATTTGCTGTCTTGTGACTAATTCATTATCTGATAGTTTCTTACCGTATTGATCTTCGTATGCTTTTCTTTGTTTGGCGTCATCATCTTTTGGGGTTTCACCTGTATAAAAGCCAAATTTAATATCAGGGTATGTTTCTAACAAAATTCTTATTCTATCAATTTGATCGTTGATTAATGCATTCATTGGAAAAAGAAAAATCGCCCTAATGCCACTCTCTTTGTTTCCCTCTTCTATTTCTTTAATAATCGAATCTAAGATAGGATATGAAAAGCATTCTGTCTTACCGGAGCCAGTGCCGGTTGTTATAACAACATTCCTTTCTCCTTCTATTTTCTCAATAGCATCGACTTGGTGCTTATATAGTTTGTAACTTATTTTTGATATGCCGCCCAACTTTTTAAAATTTGGAGACAAATGAATTGGCTTTCTGTTCGGATTACTAAGTTCGTCAATTGTTTCTCCTTTTTCAAAAGGATAAGTTGAGCAAAGATACGGGCCTTTGTATAGGCTGTCTTCCATTCTGTCTAATTCTTTATAGAAAAGCGCTCTGTATTCTTCGTTTCTAATATCAAAGGTAGATCTGATGTACTCAGAAAACTCATTTTTAATATTAACGGATTGTCTTATTGGGTTCTTTTTTTCCATACATGCACCTCTCAATTACTATTGCTTTAAATGAATCAGAAATCTTTCAATGCCTTCCATTTTGCGGGAAGCAATATCGTTTGTCGAACTATGAATACACCCTTTAGCTCGATTAAAGCAGAGCATATCATCTTCTTTATCGTAGATATATACCCACAATTTATTGTTTTCAAACTCATCTTCAACTCTAATTTGAATCGGACCAATATTCGTTAAAAGATTTCCCTTGTAATACTCGTAAGGGTCTCTTTGCATAATGCTGCCATAGTAAAGATCATTTTCTTTACCACTTGGTTTTAAAAATTTAATTGTTACCGGCTCTCCGGTTAATCGCTTAATGTAATTTGCGGTTCCACCAAAAACATCAACAACATCTATTTGGAAAACGTGACCTAATAAATCTTTTTTATCACTAAAATAAAAATCTTTTCGATAGCATTCTTTTTCTTTCCCAAAAATGCCCTTCGTTTCAATTAAAACTATTTGATAAATGTTGAAAGCCTTCAAAACAGGCGTTCTAATTTCTTCATCAGACACTACCACTGGTTTTGTAAAAAGTGAATTGCCATCACACATAAACTTTAGTTTTAGTTTTTTGTTTTTTGAAAACGAGAATTTACAAAAGCAATTTCTTGTTGCACTCTCATACCTAACAATCGACTTTGATTCATCAATAAAAGCTACATAGTCAATATAAAATTCTGCTTTTTCTTGTTCGTTTGAAATTGTTATTTTGCATCTTTTTACATCAGTAGAGTCATATGAATAAAGGAATCCACAAGGCATTCTGTATTTCCATCCACGAACATCTTCCTTAGAGCATTGAGGTTGCTCTAGTTTTCCAAGATCTGTTTTGGTTTCGATATATTTTAACCCTACGGTTTTTATGTAAAGCAATTGATTGGTTTGTTTTAATTCAGAAAAATCTATTCGCTCAGATGGTCTTATCCAACGCTGATTGTCGAAAGAAATGAGAATAGAAAACAGGCAGTATTTGATGTTACTTGGACCCAGACCATTTATATTCCTAACTTCAACAACATAATCGTCATTATCGTTTATAAAATCAGCTTTTCTCCTTCCAAGAAAATCTATTTGATATGTCAAATAATCATCATCTACTTCTTGCTTTGCATCTGGGTCTAGAACAAATTCAAAAGTGGATTTGTTAATTTCTTGTTTATTTAGTGAAAGGAATTTAACTATATGGTAACCAGTTTTTAATCCTTTCAAAATAGCTCTATATTGATATATTCCGTTCGACAAGTGTGATAATTCAACTAGTTCAATAGTCTCTTTACTTACCAACGAACCATCGAGTTCAACTAAGATCGAATTCGAGTCAAAAGGAGCCTCAAATAAAGCATGGTTAACTTCAGAATAAACGGCTATGTCTCTAGATGAAATCTTTGGTTCAATCACTACCCAATTCAAGATAGTTCCTTCTAGACCAGGTTTTCTTACTGTTTTAAATCCATAATGGGTTCCATCAAATATATAATCTTGGGACGAATCAATAATAAATTCGGTTATAAAAAATGACTTTCCGCTTTGAACAGGCTTTCCGAGTTCTGGCTTTTCATTTGTAACAGCAAACGCTCCTCCATCATAATCCTTTGTTGCAAAGATTTCCGTTCCTTCTTCACTATCAAAGAAAATAATATCTCTATATAGTTCATCGCTGCTGCCAAATAAGACCTCTTCATTTGAAACTATTTGATAACTTAGTTTCCCGAGCGGAGTCGTTTCCAAATGAATTCTCTTGGATTTAATGATAAGAGCGCCCATATCATCAGAATCGATGTTCACATCACTTTCTTGAACAGTCACTCCATTATTCTTAACTAGTATTCTAATACTAAATGGATCATATGAATCGTCCACCCACCTAGTTTTAGTTATCAAATAGATGCCGTTTTCATATTTAAACGCAGATTTCCACACACCTTGTTTTCTTTTTTCGTTTAATTCATCTCTTTCTTTTTTTGATAAAGAAAACTTGTTATGCCATTTCATAAAGACATCCATATAGAATAATTTAGGTTCTAGATTCGTTTCCAATAAAGAATCGATAACTAATCTTATGCAATATGTGCCAATTTCCACTAATCCATCAACATTATCTCCTGATGCAAGAGCAGATTGCGTATACTTGGATAATTGATAAGTATGACTGTCCCCAAATTTAATAACATCATTATCAGCATTTAATCTGTTTGTTCTCTTGAGAGCTGAGAAAGTATAAAACAGCTGTTTTCTAATTTGTTCATCTGATAAATCGCCATTAGCAAGCATTCTGTTTTTATACACTAAAAAGCAGAAATCAAAGAACGAACTGAGCCAATAATGAGTAACGCCCGCTAAAACGAGAGGAACGGCCACATAAGATTCTTCATTAGAATAATTAACGTATGATCGAAAACATCTGAGAATGCTCCTTATCTTCCCATCAACAAATTGGTTATTCAAATACCTGTCATATGTTTGAGAAAAAACATCACGTATATAATCCCAAAGATTCCCGTCGTACTTTGTCGAGGCTAAATATGTTAAAGCAACAGCAACTTTAGCTTTTCTTTCAATTGGAAGTTCGCATCTAAAACTATCACTGATACATCTTCCAGCAATCTCATATAATTCATTTTCAAAAGTGGTATTTCCATACATATCGCAAATAAGCGGGGAAATACTCTTGTGTTTCAAGAAATCACCAACTAATTTATCAATGATTTTTTCGTACATCGCTTATCCCTTGTATCATTTACTTTCAAGTAGTTTTTTTAAATATGACGTTGAATCGATCAAATGAGCAATTGCACCATCTTCCAAATCTTTAAGATTGTAGAGATTGTCCAGGACATCAAACGTCTCTTTTAAATTCTTTTTTGCCGAGTTCCATCCGACACCATCAGTAAACCAGACAAATTGAAGCCCAGTTATATTTTTGGATTCAAGGGTTAAAAGTTTATATCTTCCAGCGGTTTCATTCAGTTTGGAACCACTACTTCCATAGAAATTACATTCACACGCAAAGACCGTCCCAAGGGCTCCCACAAACACAAAATCAAATCGTTTTTCAAGCTCACCATCATTACTAAGCGAAGATAAATCCAAATGGAATCTCCTTTCAACTTCAGAGGCATTCATCTCTTTAAAATATGTTTTGCCTTTGACTAATCCGGCTTTAATCAAATACGATTCAACCAGGTCTTCCATAACGTGGCCAGTTCTATTCTTTCTTCCGTTAGTGTCCATGCCAACTTCAATGCCTAAAACATAGTCAACTAAGTTATTTATGATATGGTTTTGCAGTAAATCAAATAGACCGCTGTTTCTCATAAACAAAGCATATTGATCAACTGTGTAATTCATCTTAACAAAGTTAAAAATGTAGCTTCCATCAGCGTCTTGTACTTTAATCTCAGCTTCTCTTTTAGCTAATAAAATTGGTACATTGACCAAAACATTAGGATATTGGTTAACGATAGACTTAAACTCTTCTTCGATGTTCTTAGAGCCAATAAGTGAATTTAAAATATTCAATTCAACTTTAATCTTCTGAACATTTTCATAGACCTTATTGAAATCAGTGTAATAAGTCCATGTAGCAACGCTATCTTTCATTGTTGATAGCCAGGCATTGAAATCTCTATTTGCCATCACGTTTGCCTCCTAAATATCTATTTTTGGTTAGTTCTAAGTAATTCTCGTCTAATTCGATACCTATGTATTTTCTATTCATTTGCGCCGCAACAATACCGGTTGTTCCTGAACCATTAAAAGGATCGAGAATTAGATCATTTTCTTTAGAAGCGGCAGTAATTAGTCTTTCTAATAGTTTAACAGGTTTTTGGGTTGGATGCTTGCCAAACTTCTTCTCGCTCTTAGGAGCGGTAGTAATCTCAATGATTTCTGGTTCTTCAAACTCCCAAACATCTTTCATTTGCTTGCCACCATTTTCTTCTTTCATTGCTTCATAATTGAAATAATGTTTGCCTTTCTTTTTTAAAGTCAGTTGCTTTCTAGCCCAAATAACAGTTTCTGCAGAATGAGTAAAGCATCTGCAAGCCAGGTTCGGAGCAGGGTTGGTTTTTTTCCAGATAATGTTGTTGATGATCGAATACCCTTCTAATTCAAGTGCAACTCCAATCGCATAAACACTATGCAGGGTAGATGAAACCATTATTGTTCCATTGTCCTTAAGGACTTCTCTGCACAGTGCTATCCACTTTCTATGGAATTTAATTCTATCTTCAATAGTTTTGGAATAATCCCATTCGCCCTTATCAACTGATACTTGTCTTCCACTTTGACAAGTTACTCCACCACTTGAAAGAAAATATGGCGGATCTGCAAAGATCATATCAACCGACCTAGGTTCTAATTTCTTTAATATACGAAAAGAGTCTCCTGTAAGGAGAGTAAAGTCATTATCTTTATAAAAGATATCTCTTTTCGATAGCATACTAATAATTTGTAATAATTACTTCTTCGACATCACCACGTCCATCGCCTTTTGAATTAATCATTCTCTTAGCGTTGATTACATGAATGTTGAAGTCTTTATATAATTCTTGGATAAATGGTGTATTAGCATTACTAGCCATCACGAGTACACCCTTATCAGTCAATTCCTTTATAACGTCTCTTAATCTAGTTTGTTCGTCTTTTCCAAAACCACCAGCAGTATAGGAAGTGAATGATTGCTCGCCTACAACATCATAAGGTGGGTCAAAATAAACAAAGTCACCCGCTTTAGCGGTTTTAACAGCTTCAGCAAAATCTTTGTTTAGTAAAACGGGTTTTCTTTTATTGAAATATTTATGTAAAGCTTGGATGTTTTCTTCGTCAAAGCATTTAACTTTTTCTCTTTTTGCAGAAGGAACATTAAAGAAGCCTTTACCAGAGACACGATATAAGCCATTGAAACATGCCTTGTTTAAATAAACACAACGAGCTGCTTTTTCAGGCATAGTCATATTTTTGTATGTTGTTTTCTTTCTATCTAAATCACGTATTTGATAATAATACTCTTCAGAATGATTCTCTTCGTGCTGTCTACAAAGCTCATAGAACTTTTTGAAGAGTCTTTTATTTCTAAGGCATTTATAGACATACATTAGTTCTTTATTGGAATCATTGATTGTTGCATGAATAGGTGCTAACTCTAAAAGCAAAGCACCACCACCAACAAACGGTTCAAAATAATGTCTATATTTCTTTGGCTTAAACTCTAAAAGTTTATCCATAATTTGGCGCTTTCCGCCAGCCCATTTAACAAAAGGTTGTAAACCCATACTATGACTCCTTTTAAGAACTATTGATCTTAAAATAATATATCATAGACATCGCCTCTAATCTATCTATGTTTTGAAATTATTGATGTGAGCCCCATAACTTGTACTTATTTGATAAAATATTTGAGGTGATTTTATGAAAAAGGACAAAAGGGTACGTGGAATCTATAAAAAAGTTCCAGACGACATCAAGATTAAGGTTGATGTGAACCCCATAACTTGTACTTATTTGATAAAATATTTGAGGTGATTTTATGAAAAAGGACAAAAGGGTACGTGGAATCTATAAAAAAGTTCCAGACGACATCAAGATTAAGGTCTGTAAAGATCATTACGATAACCACATGAGTTATCAAGAATTAGGTAAGAAATACAACCTCTACACAAAGTCAGGTGAACTCATGGAAAGCACAATGCTTGGATGGTTTAGACTTTATCGAAAAATGGGTGAAGCCGCTTTCTTAATCCATAGGCAAGGGAATCGTTCTCAATATGGAAAAGACGGAGAACCTACTTCTGAAAAAACCAAGAAAAGAATCAAGGAATTAAGAGAAGAAAATGAAAAGCTTCGACTCCAGGTTGAATACCTAAAAAAATTGAATGCCTTGGTTCAAGAAAACCGAAAAAAAGAGAAGTTTATCAAGTAGTCCGTGAACTAAGGCATAAATATAAACTAAAGGACTTGCTTGAAATATCCTCTCTCGGAAAATCTCTTTATTACTATTACTTCCGAAATGAAGATAAGCATAATAAACATGAGAAAACAGAGGAAATGATAGTCAATATTTTCAAAGAAAATAAGGGCAGGTATGGATATAGAAGAATAGTCTACGCTTTAAGAAATGAATACGGTCTTATAGTCAACCATAAATTAGTTAGAAAAATCATGAAGAAATATGGTCTAGTTTATAAGGCTAGAAGGCATAGGAAATATTCTTCATATCGAGGCACTGTTGGTAAGATTGCCCCTAATGTTCTAAGAAGGAAATTCGCCGCTGATGCGCCGTTCCAAAAATGGGCAACAGATATTACTGAATTCAACATAAATGGTTCCAAAATATATTTATCTCCTATCATTGATATGTATAACGAAGAAATCATTTCTTATTCGATAAGTACATCGCCAAACATGAATCTTGTTCTCGATATGTTGGAGAAGGCATTCAAAAAGCTTCCACCACATCAAAAATTAATTCTACACTCGGATCAGGGATGGCATTATCAACACCCAGAGTATCAAGCTCGTTTAAGACATCGGGGAATAACCCAATCAATGTCCAGAAAAGGAAACTGCCTAGACAACTCAGTCATGGAGAACTTCTTTGGTAAGATGAAGATGGAAACAATCTATCTTTATCACATTAGGTCAATGTCTGAGATGATTGATGAAATCAATAAATACATTTCTTATTACAATTTCTATCGCATAAAAGAAAAACTGGGAGGTTATAGCCCAGTCGATTATAGAAAAATGAATCAGAACAATTTATAGTTAATTAAAATAGGTCCAATTTCTGGGGCGCACTACAAA
>JAYFOJ010000003.1:0-150548 GCA_034932745.1 Erysipelotrichaceae bacterium
TTTCTCGATATAGTCAGCATCAAAATACTTAAAGTTGAAACATGAAGAAAGTGATATGGACAAAATAGATAGAGTGGATAAAACTAATCGTTTAACAATTTTCAATTTTGCATCCCCTAATAAGATTATAGCAAAATATAAAATTAATAGGCAATTTTCATTTCAATGTCTTTATCGACCATTTTAATAAATTCTTCGAGTGAAATAGTTACTTGGTCTTTTTGACCATAACGGCGGTAGGTAACGCTACGATCTTTCACTTCATTATCGCCAATAACAATGGTTAAAGGTATCTTCTTAACTTGTGAATTTCTCAATCTATATCCTAGCTTTTCTTCACTTGCATCTAGAGTCGCACGATATCCTTTTTTCTTGAATAAATCTTTTAATTCTTTCGCGTAATTGAGGTGATAGTTATTGTTGACTGGAAGAATATTGATTTGAACTGGCGCAAGCCATTCAGGGAACGCTCCAGCATAGTGTTCGATAAGGATTCCGATAAATCTTTCAACGGATCCTAAACATGCTCTATGAAGCATGATCGGCTCAACCTTTTCTCCGTTTTCATCGATATAATACATTCCGAAACGATGTGGGAGGTTCATATCTAATTGAATGGTGCCACATTGCCAAATACGGCCCATTGAATCTTTTAATTTAAAGTCAAGTTTTGGTCCGTAGAACGCGCCATCTCCTGGATTAATTTTGAATTCATGTCCAGACTTGCGGCAAGCTTCTTCGAGAATCTTTTCTGATTGATTCCAAACTTCGATATCACCAATATAACCCTCTTCTGGTCTAGTCGATAACTCGATTGAATACTTTAATCCGAAAACAGAGTACATTTCTTCGTAGAAGTTAAGCAAAGTAATGATTTCATCGGTTAATTGATCTCTTCTACAATAAATATGAGCGTCATCTTGAGTAAAGGTTCTCACTCTAAATAAGCCGTTTAGGGCGCCACTAGCCTCATGTCTATGAACGTGTCCTAACTCAGCCATTCTAATCGGCAAATCGCGATAAGAATGAATACTATTCTTGTAAACAAGAATTCCGCCTGGACAGTTCATTGGTTTAATTGCGAAATCTTTGTCGTCAATTTTAAGAGTATACATATTTTGACGATAGTGATCCCAGTGACCGGAAATCTCCCATAACTCTCGTGAAAGGATAATTGGAGTATCGACGAATTCGTAGTCGTATTTTATGTGTTGCTTGGTCCAGAAATCGATTAAGTTGTTGCGCAAAGTCATTCCGTTAGGAAGCCAGAAAGGAAATCCTGGTCCATATTCGCTAATCATGAATAAATCTAATTGTTTTCCGAGCAAGCGGTGGTCTCTTCTTTTTCTTTCTTCGACCATTTGAAGATAATTTTTTAACTCCTCATCGCTATACCAAGAAGTGCCATAGATTCTTGTTAATTGCTTGTTTTTACTATCGCCTCTCCAATAAGCCCCAGCGATATTCAGTAATTTAAAATGTTTAATTGGTTCGGTTGATAATAGGTGTGGTCCAGCGCACAAGTCGACGAATTCTCCTTGTGAAAAGATTGTAATTTGACTATCAATGCCATTAATCAGCTCGACTTTATAAGGATTTTTCTTAAAGATTTCTAAAGCTTCTTTTTTGCTTACTTCTTTGCGAATAATCTTTTGTCCCTTGCTTGCTATTTCGTGCATTTTCTTTTCGATTTTAGCTAAATCATCATCGGTGATAACTTGGTCGTTAAAATCGATGTCGTAATAGAATCCTTCCTCAATTGAAGGACCAAAGCCAAACTTGGCTTCTGGATATAATTCCGAAATGGCTTCTGCCATTAAATGAGAAGTGGAATGATTGAGCACATCAAATGCTTCTTTTGATCCCTTCTCAATCTCTTTAATGCTTCCGTCTTGTAATTGGATTTTCATAAATAATCCTCCTAAAAAATAAAAACGTCCAGAAAGGACGCTTACACGCGGTACCACCTTAGTTCATATCTCAAAGAGATATACACTCAATTTCCTTTAACGCAGGAGACGTTCGATTTATCATCGAAAGCTCAGAAGTGGTGCTACCTCATATCGTATATCGGAACTTTACAGCTACCGTTCCTTCTCTATATATACTTTATAAGAGCGTGTCTTCGTCTTAGCGTTCTTATTCTAATACATTTCTTTTAAAGAAAAAACTAAATTGATTGAAAAGCATAGATGGCCGCTCCAATAAGAGTAACGTCATCTTTATACAATCCTTCTTCAATCCTAATATCTTTGAGTCTAGTTTTTAATTGATCAAAAAAGACATCTTTCGAATTCATTAGTCCACCAGTAACGTAGAATATATCTGGCTTAAATGTATTGTTAACATAAATAAAGAAATCACAGATAAGATCGAGCCAATCGCGATACATAAATAGTGCCTTTTCATCTTTTAGGCTTACCATTTTAAAGAACTCATTTGCGGTATTAATGTTTAGATCATTTAGCCTTGCAAGATTTGCAATACCGCTTCCAGCGACAAGGGTTTCTAAATCGCGAAGTTTCCCCTTATACATAAAAGGTGTATGTCCGATTTCTTTTGAATAATTGGCTATTTTACCATCGATTGCCAATGCTCCACCTAATCCTGTCGATAGGGTGACGAAATATACTCTTTGATATCCTTTTGAAGCGCCAACAGTAGCCTCGGCTAACACGGCCATCTCGGCATCGTTTCTAACGTATATTGGAAGATGATATATTCCATTTAAGTAACTAACAAAATCGATATCTTTTACTCCAATGTTTGGTAGTTCATCGATATGATTTTCTTTTCTTACTCGTCCAGCAACTCCAATAGATATGGCTAAAACTTTTTTACTTACAATGTCTAACTTTTCTAGTAATATTTTGACATTGTCTAAAAGCATAACCAAATCATTATGAGGAGTCTTCTCTTTGATTACTTCGATTATTTTAAAGTTTTCGTCAATAATAGCAGCGCGAATGTTCGTACCGCCGATATCGACTGCAGCAATGTAATTCATTATTGGAGGATGTCGATGAGACTAATTAAGTTTTGGTGAACGTCTCTTTCCATTTGAAGAGCTTGATTTATGTCGAAGTCGACAATAGCGTTCTTTTTAATGCCGACAACTCTATTAACAACTCCATTCATAATTAGTTTCACGGCAGTGGAACCAAATCTCGAAGCCAAAATGCGGTCTTCAGCGGTTGGAACCCCTCCGCGTTGAAGACGTCCTAATATTTCATATTTAGTTTCAAATCCTGTCGCCGCCTCAATTTTTTGGGCATATTCTTTTACATCCATTAGTTTTTCGCTAACGATGACAATAGCGTGTCCTTTTTCTTTATCGTGCATCTCTTTCAACTTGCTGAATACTTCCTCATCTGATTCGCGATGGTCGAAAGTAATGGTTAACTCAGCGGCTTCGGCAATACCAGAGAAAATAGCAAGATCTCCGCAATGACGACCCATAACCTCGATTACTGAACAACGTTGGTGAGAACTCGATGTATCCTTAATTTTATCGACACAATCACAAATTGTATTTAGCGCAGTATCGAATCCAATAGTTTTATCAGTGGATGCGACATCGTTATCAATTGTTCCCGGCAAACCGATAACGGGATAGCCTAAACCAGCTAGATCTCTTAACCCACGATATGTACCATCTCCGCCAATTCCAATGAGGGCGTCAATGTTCAAATCTTGAAGATTCTTGATTGCTTTTTTCTGAATATTCACGTCGACGAATTCAGGAAGACGGGAAGTGAGAATCACGGTTCCGCCACGGTTGATAATATCTTGAGTGAATTTCTTATCCACTTTTTCGATTTTACCTTCGACCAATCCCTTATATCCGTCATAGACGACATATGGTTCTATGCCATAGAAAAGGCATGTCCTTATAACAGCTCTAATGCAGGCATTCATACCTGGGGCATCGCCTCCACTTGTGAGCACAGCAATTTTCTTAACCATGATGAATTCCTCCTAGTTTTCTTAATAATATCATTCATGAATATTATTATCATCAATAATCGAAAATATCGTAGCCTTTATTACTGGATGTTTTTAATAACAAAATGCAATGTGGAAAAGTCGGTGTAAGCTAAGATAAAAAACGTCAAATTGTAGAGCAAATCTAGTTTATCTAAAATGTGGAAAAGTTTTCCCCAAAAAAATACCTTCTTTTTCCCTTAGGAAATAGATAAAATACCATGCTATAATTACGGCAATAAATTATGGTTATCTTATCAACACAAGACTTTTATAAAGTCAAATTATCGTCGCTAATCGCTGATTACGACAAAGACACATTAACATCCCTTTATCAGCCGCTAATCGGACACACTGCTTTAAGCGTTTACTTTACTTTGTGGTCAGAAGCAAAAAAGCAAGACTTGAAGTCATTGACAATGCACGAGAACCTTCTTGTATCGATGCAAATCGCAACAGGAGAGTTTATCGAAGCAAGAAAAAAACTAGAGGCAGTGGGATTATTAAGAACATATCTAAAAAAGTCTAATGATGTAAATCTATACTATTACGAGTTATACGCCCCTAAAACCCCTAATGGATTTTTCGATGACGCTTTGTTGTTCGGTTTACTCATCAAATATGTCGGTGAGAAGTCCGCTAATAAACTTAGATCGATATATGGTATTTCAATCGATTTAGATCGCGGAGATGATGTTTCTTCGACTTTTGGAGAAGTCTTTAAACCAGATTTCAATGACAATGTTTTCCTTAAAGCAATTAATAATAAAGATAAGATAATCGATCGTCGACAATCCAAAATTGATTCAGAGTTTAACTTTGGTCGTTTTATTAACAAAATTAAGGAATCTTCGCAAATTAGCGATTCGGTATTCACTAAAGAAGTATTGAAAGAAATCGAACGTTTGACGGCTTTATATGGAATCGATGAAGAAACCGCTGCGTTGCGCGTCATCGATGTATTCGACGCCAATAGACCAAACGGAGAAAAAATTGATTTTAAGAAGTTAATCGAGATGTTCCAAGAAGATGTTAAGTATCCGTTCCTTAATACGATTAAAAAGGAGTCGCCAAACCTTAATTCTGGAGATTCAAATCTCGCTAAGAAGATTAACTTGATGGAGACTATTTCACCAAAAGATTACTTAAGAATTCTTCAAAATAATACCCAGCCTGTTAAACCAGATTTGAGACTAATAGATGACTTGTCATCTAATTTAAAACTTCCTAATTGCGTGATCAACGCTATTATCGATTACGTTTTAACTAAAAATGATAACGTCCTTTCAAGAGCGCTAACGGAAAAGGTTGCTTCATCTTTAGCTAGAGAAGGTGTAACTACAACAATCGATGCGATGGAGTTTTTAAATAAAACCAAGAAAAAGAAGAGAATAATTCAAGAATCAACAAAGCCAGTTCTAGATAGTGAAAAGAAAGATGTTTCGGATAATGAAAATAAAAAAACCGATACTCAAGATATTGATTGGGATTCTTTATAGGAGTGCATATGGAAGAAATCAAAGTGAAACTTAGCATCGAAGAAGATGATAGTGCCTTAAATAAAATGTACTCTAATTTCCTAAATTGTGTCGAAGCGGTGAAGGAAACAAAAAGATTAGAAATACCAGATGATAAGATTAAAAAATATATCGTAAAGATAAATGATTTTGTCGACGATGTTAATTATTGCAAGAAATGCCCAGGTACCGCAAAATGTAAAAAGCTTAATCCATTGTTGGTAACTAGAATTACGTATGTAAATGGAGTGGTGGATCGTAACCTTTTACCGTGTCCTGAAATGCTACGAGAAATGGAATACGAAAAGCAGTTTTATTTTAGAGATTTCGACGAAGATAAAAGAACGGCAAACTTAAGAACATTAGACAAGACTTCTCAAAGAACCAGTGCCTCAGTTAAAGTTAGAGACTTTATAATGGGCAAAGAGAGCAAATGGGTTTTTCTAAATGGCGCTCGCGGAACTGGTAGAACCTATCTAGCTATCGCAGTGGCCAATGAAACCGCCAATAAGAAATTAGGCCCAATCGCCTTTATTAATGCTTCGTTAAGACTCAAAGAATTAAATGACTTTTCTTATTCTAATAAGTCAGAATTCGAAAGACTTATCAATACTTTGTCTTCTTGTCCATTATTAATAATCGATGATTTTGGTAACGAATTTAAAAACGACTTCATACGCGATGGAGTCGTGTTTCAGATTCTTTCTAATCGCGCTAGTAAGCGCTTGATGACGATTATCACAAGCGATTTTACGATTGATGAAATAGTAACTTTATATTCGACCTCAAAAGCAGGTGCGATAAGAGCGAAACAAATCGGTAATATTCTAAAAGATAATTGCGAAGAAGAAATTAATTTAGGTAAGATATCAATCTACTAATAATTTCGTCTGTTTCTATTTTTAAATCATTTAAAGTCGAGTTGTTGTTAATGACAAAATCGACTTTATTTTTATATTGCTCGTATTGATTGCTTTTGTTGA
This sequence comes from Erysipelotrichaceae bacterium, assembly GCA_034932745.1. GTDB lineage: Bacteria > Bacillota_I > Bacilli_A > RFN20 > CAG-826 > JBAYST01. Next base: position 6,485 of record JAYFOJ010000003.1, read on the forward strand.
TTTCTGCTATTTTTTTAGCGATTGTACCATCTCTACTTTTTAATAGCTCTGCACTCTTATTTGAGTTAGTGGCAATAACGTAATCGAATAGATTTTCCATCTTCGATTCGTATAGTAAAGGAACTTCGACTACCTTAATGTCTGACTTGCTTTTTTTGACCCATGAAATGATTTCTTTTTTAACTAGCGGGTGAATAATTCTTTCGAGCTCTTTTTTCTTTTTTAAATCACTTAATACTAATTCTCTTAAAACATTCTTATCGACTCTATCGATGAACTTGGTATTAAAGTGCTTATTAATTAAATCAATAACTTCGGTTTTATTATAAAGATCCATGACGATTAAGTCAGAAGACAATGTGTCAAAACCTTTTTCTTTAAACTCGTTTAAAACTGTACTTTTTCCACTTCCGGCTTTTCCGGTGATGGCCACTAGTATAGGTCCACCCTTTTTAATCTGACACTTTGGACAAAAAGTGGTGCCACGACCTCCGGTTTTAGTCTTTCTCATTATCGAACCGCAAAGAGGACACTTTTCACCCTCTTTACCATAAGCGTGAAGTTGTAATTGGAAACTACCATCAATTCCTTTACCAGGATGATAAGACCTAATCGTCGAACCACCAGATTTTATCGCTTCATTTAGTACTTTAACGGAATTATCAATTATTTTCTGCCACTCTTTCAAACTTACTAAATTAGTCGGTGTATGTGGATGAATATTAGATAGGTAAAGCACTTCGTCTACATAAATGTTACCTAGACCGGCGATGATTGATTGATCGAGTAGAGCACTCTTAATAGGTCCCTTTTTATTCTTATTTGCCTTATATATGGCATTGATATCTTTAACATCAAATGGTTCAGGTCCGAGTTTTGCTAATTCTTTTTCTTTTTTGTAATTGCTTTCTATCGATAATTTCATAATGCCAAAGCAACGCATGTCATCAAAACATAATTTATGGCCATTATCTAGTTTATATACAACTCGAGCGTATTTTGTATATGGTTCATTTTTATTTAATTCATAGAACTTGCCTTCCATCCGAAGATGGGAAATAATAACGCGTTGATTGTCGAAATGAAAAATAATGAATTTACCAATTCTTGTAATATTGGTGCAAGTTTTTCCTTCGATTTCTTTTTTGAATAATGAAACATCTCCAAGAATCGTTTTAGCTCTTAAAACATCGATTTCGACGACTTTATGTCCGACGATTATCGGTTTTATTACATTTTTTACGGTCTCAACTTCAGGTAGTTCTGGCATAAATTACTCCTTATTTTGCATCGTACCAATCTTTTGCAAAATCGCCGTCTACTTCTAGACCAGCTTCTAACTCTAATGCGTGCTCCATTATATCTTTGATTAATGGATAAACCTTTTTTTCTTCTTCGAGCGGTACTTTAAAGATTAATTCGTCGTGAATTTGAAGAACCATCTTCGTTTTATATTCGCCTTCAAGAAGGGCTCGATCAATTTTTATCATGGCAAGTTTAATTAAATCAGCGGCCGTTCCTTGAATTGGCGCGTTCATCGCTGCTCTTTTGGCAAACTCGCGTACTTGGTAATTAGCGTCATGTATTTCTCTTAAATACCTTCTTCTTCCTAACATCGTCGAAACATAACCATTGTCCATAGCCTCATTTACGACTCTTTGCAAGAATGAAGAAATCTCTGGAAAGGCTTCGAAAAAGTTGTTAATAATCGTCTTAGCTTCTTTTGGACTTATTCCGAGTTGTTCTGCTAATCCCCAATCAGATATACCATAAACAATACCAAAATTAACTGTTTTTGCTCTTCTTCTTTCAATAGATGTCGGCTTGCGATCGAGATGGAAAATCAATTTAGCGGTGGAAGAATGAATATCTTCGTGGTTTTTAAATATCTCGAGCATATTCTTACAATTAGACAACGATGCGAGAACTCTTAATTCGATTTGTGAATAATCTAAAGAGAGAATTTCGACATCTTTTTCTTTACAAAAGAAAGCTTTTCTAATCATTTTGCCTTCTTCATCGCGAACCGAAATGTTTTGAAGATTAGGATTCGAAGAAGAAAGACGTCCTGTAGTCGTCTGAGCCTGATTGAATTGGGCGTGAATTTTTCCATCCTCGTGAACGTGTGGCTTCAAGCCTTCGATATAGGTCGAAATAAGTTTTGAATATTTACGATACTCAGTAATCTTGTCGATGATAGGATGTTTACCGCTTAAATCGCTTAATACATCACTTGCCGTCGATAGTTTCTTATTCTTTGCGTCTAGGCCTAATTTTGTGAAAAGAATCTCTCCGAGTTGTTTAGTCGAGGAGATATTAAACTTTTCTCCTGCTAGCGAGTATATTTCTTCGGTTAATACATCGATCTTGGCCTTGAAATCATCTCCAAAAACGTCGAGGGTTTTAATATCTAAAGGGAATCCCTCGATTTCCATTTTGGCAAGCACATCAATAAGAGGTAGTTCTAGTTCGTTAAATAGTTTTAAAGCCCCTAGATGCTCTAATTCGTTTGTGACTTTTTTATATAGTGATTTAGCAAAGAAAGCGATTTTACACGTTTGAGATTTATTTCTGGTTTCAAGTAAAGAAATCGGTTCACTACTAGAAATATCGATTCCAAAGACGTGCATAATAGAATCTAAAGAGTTCTTCAACGAAGAGTCGATTAAATACGCCGCAATTAGCAAATCGAAAACAACACCATTTATATCGATGTTAAATCTCGATAAAGCGACTTTCATTGCTTTAAAGTCATATCCATACTTTTTGATTTTTGGATTGCTCAAGATATTTTTTAGTTCGATATCTTTTATAAGATTTTCTATCGTCATGTAGTAATGATTGTTATTTACGTCTAGCGCAATACCGTATATTTCTCCGCCGAAATAATTCTCTTCATCAAAGTCTAAAGCGATGCCGATTTCCGTTTTGCCATCGATCAGGCCTTTGATAGTGCTAATTTCTTTTACTTCAATTTCTTGCTCGAGAGGATTAGAAATTTTCCATCTCGAAGGAATCTTATTCATGAATTGTTTTAATTCGTATCTTTGTGAAAATTTATTAATCGTTTGGAAATCATATCCTTTATATAAACAATCTTCGATTGTGAAAGGCAGTTTTATATCGGTTTTGATGATTGCTAGTTCGCGACACAATCTACCTAATTCTTGATTGTCGACAATAGATTGGGCAACTTTTCCGCTCATATTTTTAGCAGCTATTACAATCGATTCAAAATCACCGTGTTCTTGGATTAATTTCACCGCGGTTTTATCTCCGACTCCAGGAATGCCTGGAAGATTATCGCTTGAATCCCCTCTTAGGCCTTTGTAATCGATAACTTGAATTGGTTCAAAACCAAATGTTTCTTTTACTGTATTAGGAGTCATCACAGCAATATCGCTTAACCCTTTTTTAATAATATTGATTACAATCTTATCGTCGACTAATTGGAGATAGTCCTTATCGGAAGTATAGATTTCGACATCGTAGCCTTCGCTTTCCGCCAGTCTTGCGACGGTACCAGCGATATCGTCTCCTTCATATCCGCATTCTTCAAATTGGAAAATATTAAGTGCTTTTAAAAACTCTCTTACGATTGGAAATTGTTGAACGAGTTCTTTTGGTGCTGGTTTCCGGTTAGCTTTATAAGACTCTAATTGATCGTGACGGAAGTTCTTTTTCTCGGCATCGAACGCAACGAAAATCGACTGCCCATCTTTTAGCGAGGAAATGATTTTGTTCATCATGTTGCTAAAAGCAAAAATAGCATTGGTGGGAATTCCGTCTTTAGTGGACATTATCGTTGTTCCAGGATAAGCGGTGGCGTAATAAGCACGATATAAAAGCGAATTACCATCGATGATAATTATTTTCTTTCCCATTTTATTCCTCCAAAGGCGAAATATCGAAAGCAACATAGTTGATATCTTCTTCGCGCTTTTCCGATTTAACTTTTGCAACAATGATCTTGTTTCTCTTAAGAGAATCTATGCATTTAGTAAAAATAGAAGGGAAGACAGTAATGTCGATTTCTCCATGCTCGTCGAATATTTTCACAAATGCCATCAACGTTCCGGTTTTTGTCTTGATCGTCTTAACATTTTTAATGATTCCAGCGACATTAAACACACCTTTTGTTTTAGGTGCTTCGCTAAGTGAAATTACATTCTTAGATTCTAGTAAATCTTTCTTATAGCGTAGAGGATTACTAGAAAGCATAATCCCAATAGTTTCCATTTCTTTTGCGAGGTTTTCTAAAGGGTCATCAAAGGCTACAGCTTGACGTGGTTTTGGTAGAGTTCCAATATCGAGATTTAACGTCCCGTCTTCTTTATAGGTCACATTAGCGTATTGAAACGCTGATGGTAAAGTAGCGAGCAATGAGGCACGAGATTTATTAATCTCATCAAATGCTCCGCTATCGATGAGACGCGATACTTGATTCTCGGTAATCTTATAAGGGAATAAACGCGAGACAAAGTCGAATATATCTTTGAATTCTCCCTTTTTTCTTTCGAGTAGAATCGTTTGAATCATCGGTCCAGGAACACCTTTAATCGAACTTAAAGGAAACAATAATCCTTTGTCATTTGCGATGAATACTTGCGATGAGTGATTAATCGATGGTGGAAGTATTTCAATTCCCATCGTTTTCATTTCAGTGACATAATCGCTAAATTTACTATCATTAGTGCTAGTCGATGTTTCGAGAATCGACGCATAGAATTCGAGTGGGTATTTCGCTTTTAAATGCGCCATTTGACACGCAATCATTGCGTAGCAAGCAGAATGCGACTTATTGAGTCCATAATTAGCGAACTTCATAATCATTTCAAAGACTTCAAGACTCACTTTTTCGGAATATCCGTTTCTTAACGAACCCTCGAGGAAGGTTTTTTCTTGGCTCTTTAATTCATCAATATTTTTCTTCGATACCGCTTTGCGGAAAATATCAGCGTTTTCTAAAGAAAAACCAGCCATTTTTGTGACTATTTTAATGATTTGCTCTTGATAAACGATAATTCCATATGTCGGTTCTAATATTTCTTTTAAATCGTCACTAAAATAATTAAATTGTTCTAATCCATTTTTTCTTCTTGCGTAGGTTTCAATGTATTGAAGAGGTCCTGGTCTAAATAAAGCGACTAGGGCAACGATATCTTCGAAACTGGTCGGCTTCAGTACTTTAATTGCCCGTTTCATTCCAGAGCTTTCGAGTTGGAAAATTCCCATAGTTCTCGTAGATGCGATGAGTTCAATCGCGTCTTTTTCATCAAACGGGAGATTAAACTTATCGAGATTAGCGTCTTTATGGTGGGCATTGATTAAATCGACGCAGTTCGAGATAGTTGTTAGATTTCTTAATCCGAGAAGGTCCATTTTAAGAAAACCTTGTTCCTCGAGATAATTCATTTCGTATTGCGAGATATAGTTACCTTGAAAATCAATCGTTACTGGCATTGCCTCATCGATTGGATTGTTATTTAAAACCACTCCGGCGGCATGCATTCCGGTTTGGCGTGGAAGATTTTCAATCTTCGAAGCTAAAGAAATGATTTCTAGATAATATTTGTCAGAATCGATTAGACTCTTAAATGCCGGAAGTTGACGATAAGAATCTTTTAGCGATAAATTTCGATCGAGAAGTCTCTCCGCTAATAGATCGATGTCGCGATTTTCATAATTATAAATACGTCCGATATCTCTAATCGATTGTCTTGCTAAAATCGTCGAGAAAGTAACGATGTTTGCCACTTTGTTAATTCCGTATTTAGTTCTCAAGTATTGAACGATTTCATCTCTTCTCGTATCCATGAAATCGATATCGATATCCGGCATCGTTTTGCGAGCAGGATTTAAAAATCTTTCAAATAGAAGATCGTATTTAATCGGATCGACCGTTGTGATATCTAATAAATAGCTGACTAACGAGCCTGCTGCCGAGCCACGGCCTGGGCCAACTAAGATTCCATTTCTTTTAGCAAAGCTAACGTAATCGCTGACGATTAAAAAATAATCGCAATATCCCATGTCCTTAATAATCGTTAATTCTTTTTCTAAGCGCTTTTGATATTCTTCATTTTTATCTAGTTGTCGGTTCTTAAGTGCTTCAAAGCAAAGTCCCTTTAAGGTTTCCTCGACGTTATCGACTGGGAATTTAAGCATTTCTCCGCGTTTAGCGTGGAAGTTTAGTTTCGATTTATCGACGATTTCGCTACTTAATTGAATTTCACTTTTTTCGTAAAGTTTCTCGTATTCACCGATTTCCATAAAGTAATAATTACCGGTTTTTTTCTTGTCAGTAATCTGGTTGTCGTTAGCAATAGCGGTGACGATCTCTAAAACAATTGCGTCATCTTTTTTAACATAGAGAATCTTTGGGAACGCAACACATAGATAGTGGTGGTTAGCGGCGAATTTTCTGATTCGATTCGCGAATGTTTTTTCGTCTTCATCAGTGATTTCTAATCCAAGATAAAAGTAATCGACTAGCTTTGATAATCCGCTGATGGTCTTATTAAAATTAACATCTTCATCTTGAAAAGATGTTTTAAAACTTCCCTCGTTAGTGGTCAATATTCCTAATAGACCAGAATGAGACAGTTTTAATGTTTTTTCGATATCTTCGTTATGACTTAGATCAGTTGATAGTTTCGATAGCAATCGATAACCAGATTCATCTAAAGCATATAGACATAACTTATAACCATTAATATCGGCTTCCATTCCGACGATAAATGGTTTCTTGATATCTTCCATTTGCGAAACGAACTCCGGTATTCCGTGCATGACATTTACGTCGCTTAGCCCACAACCATAATAACCAAGGTCTTTTGTAGCCTTGGCGATTTTGTCGATGGTTAAACCACTTTTTAAGAAAGAATAACCGCTATAAACATGTAACGGAGTAAATGGCATACGTGTACCTACGCTTTAATATTATCATAGCAGTATCTTTTCTTAAAGAAAAAAGGCACCCATGAAGGATGCCATATTTTTAACGGAAAAGTTTATCTAATTCTTCGATAAATCTTGGTAATTCATCAAGGGAATTGATCTTAGCGCCACTAGCTTGACTATGACCGCCGCCTTCGAACATTTTTGCCACTTCGTTGATTGGCTTTTCTTTACTGCGAATGGAAATCCGCCAACACTTATCTTTACTATCTTCAGTAATTGAACACCAAGCATTCACGCCGATAATATTAGCGAAGATATTAACGTTTTCTTTGCCTCTTTCGGTCGTAATATTGAGTTCTTTTTGAATCGCTGAACTTAAGACGTAATAAGCGACTCCATGTTCGGAAACTTTGAAGTTGCCAAGAACGTATGCGGTAACATATAAATCATCAAGATTTTTCTGATACATTTTTTGATAGATCTCACTAAGACAAATGCCGGTACTAATAAGTTCTTTTGCGATAGCAAATGTATGAGGACTAGTCGAACTATATTGGAAGCGTCCAGAATCGCCGACTAGAGCGATATAAAAATATTTAGCGGCTTCTTTTGAAATGACGTAATTACCTTTGAAATTAAGAATCATATTGACCACTAGTTCAGAGGCGGCCGCACATGAAATATCTCTCATAATCGTCTTACAAACATCTTTATCTTCTGGATGATGATCGACGACAATTTTGTACTTTGCTTTTTTCCATCTTGGATCTGCAATACGGCTTTCACCAGAAACGTCGACGACGATACCTAAGAAAGGTGTTTTGAACCATTCGTCATTAAGAGTGTCCATTTCTGGGAATAAACGTGGGGTGAAAGAGACGTGATTGTCGCCGACAACTTTAACAACTTTATTTGGGAAATTGTCTTTGATCCACGTGGCCAAACCCATTTGTGTTCCTAAAGCATCAAAATCCGGCATGATGTGTCTAAAAATAACGATATGGTCGTATCTTTTGATTGCCATTAATGCTTTAGCATATTCTTTTTTAAAAGGCTTTCCTTTGGCTTTAATTAATTCATCTATTTTCTTCATTTATATCTCCTATTTCTTGCCTTTTAAAAGCATGTTGTATGCATCTCTTGCAATCATAATTTCTTCGTTTGTTGGAATAGTAGCTACTTTAATTGCACTCTTCTTAGTAGAAATTAGCGCTGGAACACCACGAATTGAATCGTTTAATTTATCGTCGATTTCAATCTTTAACGCATCTTTAATTTCATCGATTACCATCTTACGGGTTTCTGGTGAGTTTTCACCAATGCCAGCTGAGAAGATAATAAGGTCTGCCCCGCCTAGACGGACAAAGTATTGACCGATAAAATCAGCGATTCTTCTGACAAAGATTTGATAGGCAAGAATTGCTCGAGGGTTCTTATTGTCCATAGCTTCGAGGATATCTCTTGAGTCATTACTTACTCCAGAAACTCCAAGAAGGCCAGATTCTTTATTAAATATTTGGAACATTTCTTCAGCGGTTTTATTCTCGCAAAAGCAGCAGTATTTCATGACGCTAGGATCGATATCGCCGGTTCTTGTTCCCATCATGATTCCGCCAAGTGGAGTTAAGCCCATCGATGTAGCAACGCATTTACCGTCTTTAATCGCAGTAATTGAAGCTCCGCTTCCAATATGGCAGGAAATAATGCGTGGGTGCTTAACACCTTCTAGATACTTAAGTCCTTCTTGTGAAAGATATTGATGGCTAGTGCCGTGGGCACCATAACGTCTAATATCGTATTTTTCTGTGTATTGATAAGGAATTGGGAAAACGCTATCTTGATCTTCCATTGTTCGGTGGAAAGCGGTGTCGAACACTGCAACAGCAGGTACTTCTGGAAGGGTTTTCTTGAAGGCTCTAAAGCCGATTAAATGAGCAGCGTTATGAAGCGGTGCTAGGGGAATTAAAGACTCAATCTTATCTTCGGTGTCTTTATCAAAGACCGCCGATTTAGAGAAGTATTTACCGCCTTGAACCACTCGATGTCCTGTGGCCTTAATTTCATCATAAGATTTAATGATTCCTTCTTTTACAAGACCTTTGAGAAGTAGGGTAACTGCTTCGGCGTGGTCTTTAATTGGAAGAATTGTTTTATTTTTTTGACCTTTATACTCTAATTTAAAAATTCCATCATCGTGTCCGATTCTTTCAGCTATTCCTGAACAAATAACCGTTTCTTCAGGCATTTCGTAGAGTTTGAATTTCAAACTCGAACTGCCGGCGTTAATCGCCATTACTTTTGCCATTTGATATCCTCCGAATTGTCGTTTTTATATTATTACATAAAGGTATTATTCTTTCAATGAATTGAAACCTATTAGTTTTTTTCTTGTCGTCTATTCGTTTTCTTTTATGTAATTACTTTATTTAGTGTGAACTTTTATATAAAATAAAAGGCACAGAGGAAACTATGGCGTTTGGAATATTGTACGATTTCTTAATGGGACAGACAATCAAAGCATATGAATACTTTGGTGCTCATTTTGAAACTAAATTAATTGGAAAAAAGAAAGTAAATGGCGTTACTTTCCGTTTATACGCTCCACTTGCTAGCGATGTATCAGTCGTCGGTGAATGGAATTCATGGGATGTCGGTATCAACAAAATGAATAAAGTAGACGACGCTGGTGTTTTCGAACTCTTTATTCCTAACTTAGTCGACTACCAAAATTATAAATTCCATTTTAAAGATGCAACTGGTAAATACATCGATAAGGCTGATCCATTTGCGTTTTATTCTGAATTAAAGCCCGGAACTTGTTCTCGGCTTTTCGATTATCAAAACTTTGCTTGGCACGATGAAACTTATTTAAAGGCAAGAAATCGGAATTTTAACAGTCCGATGTCGATATATGAAATTCATCTTGGTTCTTGGAAAGGATTAGTGGATGGCAAAATGCTTTCTTATGAGCAAATCGCTGATTACCTTATTCCTTATATCAAGGCTCTTGGATTTACCCATGTCGAAATTATGCCAATCACACAATATCCATTTGATGGAAGCTGGGGATATCAAGCAACTGGTTTCTTTTCGGTCGATTCCCGCTATGGGAATCCAAAACAATTAATGTCATTCGTCGACCGACTTCATCAAGCTGGGATCGGCGTTATTCTCGACTTTGCACCAGTCCATTTTGCTAATGATGCTTTTGGTTTAGTTAAATTCGATGGTACTAATCTATACGAATACGATAATGATATGAGAGTTTCCCCATGGGGAAGTATGCAGTTTGATTTAGGAAAAGATCCAGTTCGTTCATTCTTGATGAGTGCGATGAATTACTTTGTTGAAGTGCTCCATTTCGATGGAATTAGAGTGGACGCTGTTAGTAACATCATCTTTTATCACGGTAATAAACAAAGAGGGACTAACGATGGGGCTATCGAATTTATTAAAAGACTCAATGCTAAAATTCATATCGACCATCCATCGGTGATGATGATTGCAGAAGATTCATCTGATTTTTATGGTGTAACAAAAGACACCACTAAAGGCGGACTTGGTTTCGACTATAAATGGGACTTAGGGTGGATGAATGACACGCTTAAATATTACTCGCTAGATCCAATCTACAAAAAATATGATCACAACAAACTAACCTTCTCGATGGCGTATTTCTTTAATGAGAATTTTCTTCTACCTTTTTCTCACGATGAAGTCGTTCATGGTAAAGGAACATTAATTAATAAATTACATGGTACATACGAAGAAAAATTTGCGTTATTAAGAAATCTTTTCACATATCAATTCGCGCATCCTGGTAAGAAACTTAATTTTATGGGTAATGAAATCGGCAGTTTCGACGAATGGGATGAATCGAAATCTCTTCCTTGGGATTTAAAGAAGTATCCAGCTCACGACTCTATTTCACGACTAATTCGCGATTTAAACTTAATTTACCGCTACGAAAAAGCGATGTATTTTGAAGAATTCAATCCGATTAACTTTAAATGGCTAATGGTCGACAATTCTTCTGATAGTGTTTTTGCCTTTGAAAGAAGATATCAAAACGAAGTTTTAGTCTTCGTGTTTAACATGACTCCGAATTACTATGACTCATATGAACTTCCAATTAATGAACAAGGCACATATACGGAGATATTTAACTCCGATAAAGATGTTTACGGTGGAAGCAATCAATATAACGGACTTCCTCTTACTACAGAAAGGTTTGGCCAAGAGAATAAGCCATATCATATAAAAGTAAAACTCGCTTCATTTGGAGCGATGATATTTAAAAAAATCACCAAGTAGTGGTCTTAGAAAGGATAATATGTTCGAAAACAAAGAAGCTTTTAAACAGGAATTTTCCGACCGTATGGCCGCAAAATACGGCATGGATGTAAAATACTCTCACATTACTGAAAAGTATGAAATACTCGGAGAAATGGTTCGCGATTACGCAAATTTTGATTGGCGGAGTACGAACGATAAAGTTATCGAAAAAGGAAGCAAACAACTTCTATATTTTTCAATGGAATTTTTAATCGGCCGTCTCATGGTCAATAACATGATGAATTTAGGTATTTATCAAGTTGCAAAAGAAGGTCTATCAGACTTAGGGATTAACATTCATGAACTCGAAGAGTTAGAAAGCGATGCTGGTTTAGGAAACGGCGGTCTAGGACGCCTTGCAGCATGCTTTTTAGATTCTATTGCTTCATTAGGATATCCAGGACACGGAAACTGCATCCGCTACGAATACGGATTCTTTCGTCAAAAAATTGTTAACGGTAAACAAAAAGAGTTACCAGACCAATGGCTATCAAATGGCTATGTTTGGGAAGTAAGAAAACCAAAGCATGCAGTAGAAGTAAAATTCTATGGAAACCCTGAAACATACATTAAGGAAGATGGCCAATTCGCCGTAAGAATTGTTAACGCAGTCTCGGTTAGAGCGATGCCATATGATGTCGCAGTGGTCGGCTATCGAAATAACATTGCAAATACATTGCGTCTTTGGTCGGCAGAACCAAGTGAAAAGAACCTTCCTAAGAATCAAAGTTTCGATGATTATTTAATTACATTAAAAGAGTTATCATATGGTCTATATCCAGACGATTCGACAGAGCATGGTCGGATCCTTAGATTAAGACAACAATACTTTCTCGTATCTAGTGGTCTTCAATCGATGATTAAATCACATTTTGCAAAATATGGTACACTCGATAATTTTTCCGATAAAGTTGTCGTTCAACTAAACGATACACATCCAATTCTTGCCATTCCAGAAATGATGAGAATCTTCATCGATGATTATGGTTATGGATGGGACGAAGCTTGGGAACAAACAAAGAAAACAATGGCGTATACCAACCACACAATCATGGTGGAGGCACTAGAAAAGTGGCCAGTAAAATATGTCCAACAGTTAATTCCAAGATGCTACATGATTATCGAAGAAATCGATCGTCGTTTCAAAAACGAAATGAAAGAAAAAGAATTAGACGAAGCGATGAAATATGCGATGTCTATTATTAAAGACGGACAGATCCATATGACCAATCTAGCGATTTATACTTGCTTCTCCGTTAATGGAGTGGCGGCTTTACATACCAAAATATTAGAGCGAGTTACTTTTAAAGAATTTTATAAGTACATGCCAAAGAAGTTTAATAATAAAACAAATGGTGTTACCCATCGTAGATGGCTTCTTAACGCTAACGTCGAGCTCGGAGATTATATTACTTCACTAATTGGCGATTCGTGGATTAAAGACATGGAAAAAATATCTAAACTCAATGATTATGTCGATGATCCAGCCGTACTTAAAAAACTAATGAGCATTAAAAAAGATAACAAAATTGCTTTAGCAAAGTATATCAAAGAACACAATGACATCGATGTTGACGTCGACTCGATTTTCGATGTGCAAATTAAGCGTCTTCACGCCTATAAAAGACAACTACTTAACGTTTTCCATATCATCTATTTGTATCAAAGAATGAAAGAGGATAAGAGTTTTAGAATTTATCCTCGAACCTTCATTTTTGGGGCGAAAGCTGCTCCTAGTTATGCCTATGCAAAAAAGATTATCGAATTAATTCTAGCGGTAGCGGATATCGTAAATAACGATGAAGAGACTAATAAGTACTTAAAGATTGTCTTTATTGAAAATTACGGAGTAACACTAGCAGAAAAGATTATTCCTGCTGCAGATGTATCAGAGCAAATATCGACCGCTGGTAAAGAAGCAAGTGGTACGAGCAATATGAAGTTAATGATGAATGGAGCGGTAACTCTAGGTACTCTTGATGGTGCCAATATCGAAATCGTCGAAAAAGCTGGTAAATCTAATAACTTTATTTTTGGACTTGTCGAAAAAGAAGTGGAAGAGATTCACCGCAATAATTCATATAATCCATGGGATATTTATAATTCTGATATTCGAGTTAAAAAAGTTATGGATTCGATTTTTGAAGGTCCGTGGGTGTCATATGATCCGAATCGCTTTAAGATGATTTTCGATGAAATCATGAATAACAACGATACGTACATGATACTTAAAGACTTCGATGCCTATCTTAAAGCTCAAGAGAAGATTAATTTAGCGTATCAAGATAAAGAGAAATGGGCGAAGATGTGCTTAGTGAATATTGCATCGAGTGGGTATTTTTCTAGCGATCGAACAATTGAGCAGTATATCAAAGATATATGGCACTTAGAAAAGGTAAACTAATATGAATCACACTATTGATTTAAGGCCTCTATACGAAGCCCAAAGTAAATTAGATAAATGCATTGCTAAAAATCACGATGTAACTTATACGAAGACGAGAAAGGATCGTCTCGTCGCATTGATGGTCGAAATATGCGAGTTTGCTAATGAGACACGATGCTTCAAATACTGGTCTAATAAAGGACCATCTCCAAAGGAAATAACGATTGAAGAATACGCTGATGCCCTTCATTTCTTCCTTTCTTTAGGCATCGACATTAAAACAAGTTTTATGCTATACTCTATTTCTTCCAGCGATAACAATTCGCTTAGCGAAGAATTTCTTGCACTATTTAACTTATATTCCGATTTTGTTAAAAACCAAGACGATATAAGTTATCAAAAAGCCTTCTCCAAATTTATCGATATGGCTCATTTATCGGGCTTTGAATGGAAAGAAGTAGAGAATGCTTACTTTCAAAAACTTGAAGTAAACTTTAAAAGACAAGAAAACAATTATTAGGAGGTCATATATGGAAAAGAAAGATTTATCTTTATTAAAGAGAATCAGCGAAGTGCGCGGCATTTCTGGCAACGAAAAAGAAGTAGCAAAACTAGTTGTCGAAGAATTAAAAGATGTTGCTACTAATATCGAGTTCGACAATCTTGGTTCGGTGATTTGTTATCACAATGGCGAAAAAGGACAGCCACTAGTGATGCTAGCAGGACATATGGATGAAGTTGGCTTTGTCGTGAAGTCAATAGAGCCAAGTGGTTTACTTCGCATTCACCCAGTTGGTGGATGGTATAACCATGTTATATTGGCAGAAAATTTCATCGTTAAGACTCGCGAAGGCAAAGAATTCTTCGCTGTCACTGGAGCGCAACCTCCACACGGAATGACTCCTGAACAAAAATCTAAGGTACTCGAAATCAAAGACATGTATCTAGATTTAGGCGTTAAAGATAAAAAGATGATCGAAGATTTAGGCATTCGTCCAGGCGATACCGTCACTCCATATGAAGAGTTTAGAGTAATGGCGGATGGTAAGACCCTCCTTGGCAAAGCTTGGGATGATCGCATTGGTTTAGCAATTGGCATCGAAGTGATGAAAGAACTCGCTAAGACTGGTCATAAAGCCAATTTAGCCGTCGCAGGAACCGTCCAAGAAGAAGTCGGTTTAAGAGGTGCTAAAACTGCTGCCGGACATATTAAACCAGATATCGCTATTGCATTAGACGTCACCTTATCCCACGATCTACCAGGATCTCCAGATGAGCCATGCAAATTAGGTGCTGGACCAGCTTTATCGATTATGGATGGAAGCGTAATCGCACATCGCGGTTTATTCGACCTAGTCGAGAAAATTGCTAAAGAGAAGAATATTCCTTATTGCTATGATTTATTAACTGCCGGTGGAACCGATTCAGGCGAGATTCATAAGACTGGTGATGGAGTTATTACGATGACTGTGTCTTTAGCCTGCCGCTATTTCCATAGTCACGTTTCGATGATTAATTACGATGACTTTGTTAATACCGTGAAACTAATTGTCGAAGTGGTTAAGGCAATCGATAATAAAACATTAGCCAAATTAAAAGAAAGCAAATATCTTTAATTAAAATGTGAAATAAAAAAGTATCGCAAGTTTGAATGCGATACTTTTATTTTTCTTTGACGAAGTCTTCTAATTCATTCTCGCTGATGACTCTAACGCCTTTAGACATTAAGTAAGCGGTGGTGATTCCTTTTCCTTTAATCTTCTTATTTTCAAACTTTCCGTTATATACTTCGTGAACTCCGCATGATGGAGATCCGTCTTTTAAGATTGCGATGTCGATACCAAGATAGTTACAAATGTTCCAGGCTAATTCCGCCCCTTTCATGAAATTGCGGGTGACATTCTTCCCGTCTTTCATAAAGACTTTATCTTTAACTATTTCGCTTGGTTCGCGTGGCGTCGATAGACCGCCTTCGACTTCAGGACAAAAAGGAACTAGTTCGTATCTTTCCATTAAAGATTTGACTAGAGGGTTGTAATTGCTTTTCTCGTCGTAGCGGGTTTTGTCCCCGACTAGACATGCACTGATAAGAATCTTTTTCATAAAATGAGCCGGTAAATATTTTATATTTGTCAGCGTTTTATTACAAGGTTAAAATAAACGCATGTCGATTAATTTAGAAAAAGAGACTGAGTTTATTCTCGATAATGTCACCTATCGAGTGAAAATAAGATATAAGCCATTTAAGAAAAACATCTCCTATCGCTACAAAGATGGAGAATTTAGTATTTCTTCGCCTTTACTATGTTCAAGTAAAGAAATTTTTAGAGGACTGGATAAATTTGCGCCTTTATTAATAAAAAGAAGCAAAAGACCATTGCCAAGGTTAGATAATAAAATTTACATTCTTGGAAAACTATACGATATATCGAATAATCAGATTTTATTAAGCGATGGAGCGATTATTGGTTTTAAAGATGAGATAGGACTAGAAAAGGAACTAAAGAAATACTTCTTAAAAGTAGTAAGCCAATTAGTAAGAAAAAAAGAAGCCGAAATGGGGATTAGTCTAAATAATATAAGAGTGAAGAAGATGAAATCTCGTTACGGTAGTAATTCCAAAAGAACGAGAACTGTATGTTTTAATCTCGAGTTAATTCATTATGATATAGAAGTAGTAGAGGCTATTGTCGTCCACGAGCTCGCTCACTGTCTAGTATTTGACCATTCGAAGAAGTTCTACGACGTAGTGTACCGTTATTGTCCAAATTACAAAACGCTTCATAAAAGATTAAGAAAAGGAGAATTCGCTCATGATTAACAAAATCGTTTCAAGACAAAATCAAAGAATTCTTTATGCTTGTTTATTAAAAGAAGAAAAGAATCGTCGCATTTATAAGCAATTTCTGATGGAAGGACGTTTAGCCTTAGAGATGGGGTTAAAGAAAAACCTAGTAAAAGAGATATTCACTCTTTCTCCTCTTGAAGTCGCACAAAAAGATGTCGTCGTTAATTTAGTCGATAAGAAAGTAATGGATAAACTATCCAGCGAGAGAAATCCAGAAGGAATAGTCTTTATTTCCGATATTCCTGATTTTGAAGATCAAGATTATAAAAAGATTATATATTTAGACCATATTTCTGATCCTGGCAATATGGGGACAATCATTAGAACCGCTTTAGGATTAGGAATGGACGCAATTTATATTTCTAATGGTTCGGTTTCACTATTTAATGACAAAGTGTTAGCGGCCTCTAAAGGGGCAATCTATGAGATGCCAATTTTCTTTAAAGAAATAGATGATTTAGTAAAAGCAAAAGCCAAGGGTTACCAAATTATCTCAACGGCCTTAAAAGGTAATACCGTCGATGTTTCAGAATTAAAAGTAAAAACGCCATTCATTTGTGTTTTCGGTAACGAGAGCCGTGGAGTGGATGAAAAGATTATTTCCTTAAGCGATGTAACGACTAAAATCGAGATTAAAAAAATCGATTCATTTAATGTCGCTATAAGCGCTGGTATTATCATGTATCATTTGAAATAGTTTTCCCATTAATGAAATCCAATTAATCTTCAATAGTCCTATTTTTCTTTTGGCATTATTTTGCTAGATATTTTATAATGAAATTGCTGAAGGTTACGGAAAGGAAAAACATGAGACCAATTTTAGTTATACTTTGCTTTGTGTCGGTTGTCTTACCGCAGAGCAATAATGGCACTAAAAGTAGTTCTAATGCTTTACTCGAAAAACCAAACATCAATGAGGAAATGCCTGGTTCTAATTATGGCAACACCTTAAAACTTGTCGAATCACAGATTCCTAATGCGCTTAGCGGTCAAGTTTTCAACACCAATTGGACACTCCAGTCGACAGTTTCTGTTTCCGATTCATATAACGGAGAGCCAAGAAATATCAACGAGACAAGTCTTGCAGAACCAATCAATATTGCGAGGAATAACGCGTATATTTATGGTACGGCTGGTTGTGGTCCTTTATCTCTTTATTCAACACTAGAGTATTTTTCAAGTTACTTTTGGTTAGATAATCTTTTGTATGATAAAGACGGTAACTCTAGTTATGTTAATCTAGCAACAAAAGTAATTAGCTCGACCAAAACTTATTCTATTGATGACCAAGTAGTTACGAGCCCGAAAGATATGGTTTATGCTTTTAATCGTATAATGACCGATTCCGACTATAACAATATTCTAAAAGCGACAATACATAAGGACTTGCAAAACAACGTATCGGAAACAATGGAACTATTTAAGAGCTCAATTGACATTGGTATACCGGTAATTTGGTGGTGTCATCTAGATGATAATGCACAATACAACCATTATATGGTTGTTTATGCTTATGAAAACTGGTCTGGACACGATACTAATGGTAATTCGATAACATATCCAGTGTTCAAAATTAGATACAATCTACAAGATACTTTTGAAGAATACTATATATATCCTGAAATGCTTACTTATATAAATGGCGCAATTACTTTTGATTATCATAAGACTATGTACCGTTTTAAGGATAATTCAATTACGGCAATCCAGTATTATCCATTTTTACCGGTCAATTACTCTTTAGTTAATGGCGGTGAAACGGTTTCTGGTTCTTATCTAAGAACCGGCTATATTACCGCTCCAGATGGGATTAAACATTTAGTGCTTTCTCCAAGAAGGGCAAACGCCGGACAAGCTTATATCTCATTGCATTTTCCAACAAAGGTAAGGCATCTTTACACCTACATGGCATTATGGGGTTCGTCAGAGCGTCTTGATTTTATCAATGACTCTTTCTATATCGAA
This sequence comes from Erysipelotrichaceae bacterium, assembly GCA_034932745.1. Lineage (GTDB taxonomy): Bacteria > Bacillota_I > Bacilli_A > RFN20 > CAG-826 > JBAYST01. Next base: position 24,922 of record JAYFOJ010000003.1, read on the forward strand.
ATACTGGATGGTAGTGGGGAGTGGGTTAAAAACGATACATTACCTCTTCATTTATTAACAACAGACAAAAACAATCCTAATTATTACCATTTCATGTTTATTGAAGAAACCCAAGACATTAGAATAGTCGTTAACTCTCAAGCGATTGGGGACGACAACAAAGGCAGAATTGTTTTGCACAATTTGTTATTTATAGAAGCTCTAGAAGAGAATTGTGAAAAACGATTCATCAATAAGTACGCCGAAATAGAAAATGTTCAAAACAATACGACCGTGTATGTCGCTTCGTGCGACAAAGCATTTGTTGAAGCGATGGGTATCCTATTGACTTCTACTTACTCCAATCCTAATTACTATTCCTACATCGCTAAACCAAACGGACCAAAAAAGATAATAAATATCAGAAGATTATATAACGATTTGGATTCGCTATTATTTATAACTGCGGAAATTGAAAATTTTGTAGAATCATACGGAATGAGAGATGTGAAGAATGAAACATTGGCTTACATTCGTACAATTTCCGATAGTTATTTGAATGATTTTCATTTTGGCTTAGATTTATGGGCGATTTTTGCTGGAAGTTTCGATACTATACTTTTTGATTTAATTGACAATAACTATCAACATGGTATGTATTTTGCAGATTATTTCTATTCTTTTTTGAGTTTGTCTAATCGAAATTTCGCATTGCATGGATATAAAGCAGGGATGGTATCAAATTATCATAATGAACCATTTTATTTAATTGATCCTCTATATTCGTGCAATTCAATTGATTTAGTTCATATGTTTGCATCTATAGATGGGATTTATTCTATGACAGGTGCCAACTGGCTTGTCTTGCCACTTAACAACTGGCAAAAAGACATTGTTTCATGGGCGGGCGATCTTCAAACAGTAGCATCAAAAACTGTTATTTCAAATGACTTGTCGGGAGAAGAAAGGATTATTGCATTAGCTGAGGCAAAAGCAAAAGACGATATGTTTATCTCCATTCTTGCTGGAGGTGCTACTTTTGAACAGGCTTTTTTCGAAAGAGAAACATCATTCTCACTAGAAGACATGATGGCAGACGTAGATGCGATGAATGTTACAAAGTTCTATTTAGATTTGTCAAGCTATGGTGTTTCTAAGTGCATAAGCGAGTACTATAATTACAATATGAATAATTATCACGGAAGATTTGTTGATTTTTTATGGTCATCCACTAGAGATAATCAAGGTTTCAGCGGATCAATAAACGAAATTTTTGAAAACAAAGTATATTTGTTCTTAGGAATTGATAAAAACGATTATTCGGCAGATTTTGTTTTAGAAAACGATACCAATCCTACCACTATTGATGAATTTATAAGAAAGAATCAGTATGGTTTAATTAAAGAAAAGTTTGATGTTCCTACTCGAAGAATTATCGCGAATATTTTTATTGATTATATTTACAGGGAGATTGGAAATGAATAATTACAAAGCCGGTAAGCCGATAGTAATTATAATGTTGGTTATAGCCATCATGACTTCTATAGCATTTATTCTAGTGCAACCGATAGTATTTATTTTGTATTTGCTATCTTATGATGACAGTAGTGCTAGATATAGATACAATTTGGACATCAATTACTACGAACGCATCATTCTTAGAAGCGAGAAAGTAACAGCAGTATACCAAGGCATAAAATACGAAAATCTTGATAATGGATTTAGAGAATACTATAGTGAGTCACACAAAACACCCGATAATACATCATCATCTGTGTATTTTGTTTCTAAAAGCGATTCATTTTTCGTATGTGTGAGCGATGGAAACTACACATACAAAGCAATATATAAAAACAATGATCAAAGTTTTGTTCTTTATTGCGTGGCTGATTCGTATTCAAATTTTGCAGACAGAAACTTTGATGAGATAAAGTATGTCAACAAAAAGGGCGCCACTTATAAATATAACTCCGCTGCATACTTTAACAATTTAGTAAGTTACTTCGTACAATAGAAAGGTGATAAATGAGTAGTTACAAATCAGGCAAACCAGTGTTCATCATTTCGATCATTGTAGTGATTGCATTTGTACTTTCACCATTAGTTTTAGTTGCAAGTTACTTTATATTGGAAGGAATCGATAGAACAGAAGTTCACAAGCATGTGAATATTGAATATTTTGAGCAATTAATTCTAAGATCGGAAAAAATCGTTGCGGTATATAAAGATGTCGAGTAAGTAAACCCTGGAAATGGCTTTCGCGAATACTATAGCGAATCACATAAAACACCAGTTGAACAGTCAGTAGTCCAAGATATCGTTGAAGAGGAATCTGTTCATATTTATGTTTGCGATGGACGCTATACTTGTTCAGCCACTTATTCAAATGCATACCAAAGTTTTGCATTAAGCTGCGGTGTGGCTAGTTATGAAGATTACAAATGGTTAGAATTCTACGATGGTCTTGCAAGCTATGGGCTGAAAAAAGAAACAGCACATTTTCCATATAATTCTGCAATAAATTTTAACAATCTAGTAAGTTATTTTGTGCAATAGAAAGTTGAAAAATGAGTAGCTACAAATCAGGTAAACCAATATTCATTGGATCAATCGTGATATTAATAGCGGCGATTGTGATTCCATTTGCTATCATAGGGTTTGTTTTATTGGCAAGCGATATTAGCTATAAGAAAATTAATGAGCGTGTGAATCTTGATTATTACGAGAAACTGATTATCAAGACTGACAAATTGGTAGTATTTTACGATAATATTCAATATTTGAATCCGAGTAGTGAATTTAAAGAGTACTATAGCGAGTCTCACAATACACCGGTTGAGGAGCCTTCTATAGAAGATAATCTAGTTTCTGACGCCGACTCATTCTTCGTATGCGCCGCAGATGGTAACTATGTGTACAAGGCAATTTATTATAAAAATGTAGATACGTTTGAATTATATTGTGTTCCAGGCGGCTATGATAGATTTGAAGACTATCATTTCGATTTGTCTAGGTATCTAACAATCGGAAGTAATAAATTCCCATATAATTCAAAAGCGTATTTTGATAGCATAATCAGTTACTTGACGACATAAAAAGGTGAAAAATGATAAGTTTTACTTTTAATTTTGAAACAATCTTTTAATTTAACTTAGCGGTGAGAAGAATAAGTATCAAAAGCAATTAATTCGTTTAAGCATTAAACTCAAATCACGTATAACTCAGCAACTAAAAAAGTCACTGATATTTAATAATTCGTGCTATAATGCAATAGCATTGACGAGAAATAGTAATCGAATTACTTAAGTGGTTAGGGAGAGACGAATAGTGAAACCGTCTTACACTTAAAAACGATGAATTCACCTCTGAGCGTAAACTCTATGTTTCGTATCCGGCGTTAACGGAAAATGAGATCAAGTAATTTGATGAAATAAGGTGGTACCGCGGATAAAATTCGCCCTTAGGTATTACCTTTTTGTTTTATGGAGGATGTATGGAAACTTTAAAACTCGAGAAGATGTTAGACGAAGCTCTTAAGGAAATCGATGGTCTTAATCTTGATTCTTCACTAGAAGAAATTCAGGAATTACGAAATAAGTACCTTGCGAAGAAATCACCTTTGATGTCTTTAGCAGCATCGCTTGGTGCTCTATCACTTGAAGAAAGAAAAATAATGGGTCAAGCGGTGAATAAAGCAAAGAATCAAATCACCGAAGAATTAGAAAAGAAGAGCAAAGAAATCGAGGCTCATCATTTAAATAAGAAGTTAAAAGAAGAAGAAATCGATATTTCCCTTCCTGGTAGAACGATTGAAACTGGCTCAAAGAATCCATTCTACGTGATCAAAGATGAAATTACCGATATCTTTGTTAGCATGGGCTACGAAGTAGTCGAAGGTCCAGAAGTCGAGACAGATGAAAACAATTTCGAATTATTAAATATTCCTAAAGATCATCCAGCAAGAGATATGCAAGATTCGTTTTATATAAACGAGAATCTTTTATTAAGGACGCATACTTCACCTGTTCAAGCACGTGTGATGAAAGAACGACATGGAGAACCAATTAAGATAATTTGTCCTGGTAAAACCTATCGTCGAGACGATGATGACATGACGCATTCACATCAATTTGCCCAAATTGAAGGACTTGTAATCGATAAGAACATCAATATGAGTGATTTAAAAGGCACCCTTGAATTATTTATTAAAAGAATGTTTGGGGAAAATCGTGAAATCAGATTAAGAAGTTCTTTCTTCCCATTCACTGAGCCAAGTGTTGAAGTCGATATCACTTGTGCGAATTGCGGCGGAAAAGGTTGCCCGATGTGTAAGGGAACTGGGTTTATCGAAATCCTTGGCGCTGGAATGGTTCATCCGAACGTTTTAAAAATGAGTGGATATGATCCAAAGATATATACAGGCTTTGCCTTTGGTGTCGGTATCGAAAGAGTGGCAATTCTCCGCTACGGAATCGACGATATCAGAAGATTTTATCAAAACGATGTAAGGTTCTTACATCAGTTCAAAAAGAAGATATAGGAAGGGAGAATATTATGAAAGTATCATTAAATTGTTTATCGCAATATGTCGATATCTCAAATATCGCTCCAGAAGAGATTGCTAATCGTCTTACCTTTGCGGGTGTAGAAGTGGAATCTGTTAGCCGTCTTGCTAGTGGAACTAATCTTATCATTGGCCGTATTTTAACTTGTGAAAAACATCCAGATAGTAACCATCTTCACGTTCTTAAAGTCGATTTAGGAAAAGAAGAAGGAATTAAACAAATCGTTTGTGGCGCGCCTAATGCACGTGAGGGTCTTAAAGTCATCGTGGCAATGGTTGGGGCAAAACTAATCGGTGGCGAGATTAAGAAATCCGCTGTACGTGGAATAGATTCCGAAGGAATGTGCTGTTCGTTAAGCGAACTAGGGGTCGATTCGAAATACTTAACAGAAGCACAACAAAAAGGAATCGAAGAATTACCAGAAGATGCACCAGTAGGAAATAAAAACGTCCTAGAGTATCTTGGGCTAGATGACGTTATATTAGATTTAAAAGTTTTGGCCAATCGCCCAGATTTATTAAGCGTCATTAATGTTGCTAGAGAAGTGGGTTCAATTTTTGAAAGAAAAGTGACACTTCCAAGTTTTGAAACCATTGCTAATTTTAAAACTGATTTCGTAATTGGAAGTAGCACCAGTCGCTGCAGTCAATTTTCGATTAAAGAGATTCATGGTATTAAAAATGTCGACTCTCCAAAATGGATGAAAGACTATTTAATGGCAATGGGAATACGCAGTATTGATGCTTTAGTCGATATTGGTAATTACGTAATGTTAGTTACTGGTCAGCCTCTTCACATGTATGACTTAGATAAACTTCCATCTCGTGAATTAATCGCAGTCGATGATTATCAAGGCAAATTAATCGCTTTAGATGAAAAACAATACGATGTTAAATCAGGTGACATTGTTATTTCATCAAATCATCAGCCGATGTGCTTAGGCGGTGTAATGGGAGCATTGAAGTGTGCGATTAGCCATAACACTAAAGACTTAGTTATCGAAGCTGCTTCATTTGATGGGGCGACAATTAGAAGAACTTCTAATAGATTAGGATTAGCTAGTGAATCAAGTGGCCGATTTGTTAAAGGCACTAATCACTTCCAATATGAATACGTAATCGATTTTGCTAGTAAATTAATTCGCGATATTTGCGGAGCTAAGGAAGAAAGCAATATCGAAACTTATACTAACGAGAAAGAAGAAAAGAAAGTGGTGGTGTCTTCGACTTTTGAAATTAACCGAAGACTCGGAACCCATTTCATGAATTGCGATATCGAGAAAGTATTAGAAAGACTTAATTTCATTATCGACATGAACGAAGAAGGCGAATTTAAAGCAATTGTCCCAATGTATCGTTTAGATATAAATGGAAGCGCGGATATCAGCGAAGAAGTAATTCGCGTTCTAGGATATGAGAACATAAAATCAGAATTACCAAGTTTAGAAATAACCGTGGGAAAGATGAACCCACATTTATCGAAGTCGCACATTATAAGCGAGTTCTTACTCGCTAATGGACTAGATCAATGTCTCACCTATACTTTAGTATCTAAAAAAGAAATCGGTGATTTCAATTATCTTGTTAAAGATGAACCACATCAAATCCTTAATCCATTAACGGATGAACACGAACTCGTTCGTTTACAAGTTCTTCCATCATTGCTAGATGTTGCTTCTTATAACATCGCTAGACAAACTAAAGATCTGCGGTTATTTGAAATATCCGACGTGATTGGTAAAAAGATTCACAATATCAACTTAGCGGTTGTCTTAAGCGGAAACGAAGAAATTCGTCATAAGATGGAAGTTAGACCTGTTGATTTTTATACCATAAAAGGGATTTTTGAAGGAATCATGAATATACTAGGAATCGATTCTAATCGATACAAGATTGAAAGACTTGAATCTTCGAAAGAAGAATTCCATCCTGGTAAATCCGCTTCGATCAAAATTGGAAACGAAATCGTTGGAGTAATGGGAGAACTTCATCCAAGCGAAATAAATAAACGCAATTTAGGCGTTAAGAATAATGTCGTCGCCCTAGAACTAAAACTAAACCCATTCTTCGACATGAGGACATCAGCGTTAAAAATGAGTGAGATTTCTAAATTTCCAGTAGTGAATCGTGACTTAGCTTTGCTAATTAGTAAAAAAGTCGAAGCGAGAGATTTATTAAAGACGATTAAAATGACCGGAAAAGGTTTAGTGGTCGACGCTGAAGTATTTGATGTTTACGAAGGCAAGAATATCGAAGAAGGTAAGAAATCAATCGCGATTACTATTTCATGTGGTGCGAACGATCACACATTAAACGACAAAGAAATTACCGATGTCGAAAATAAGATTAAAGCTGAACTCGCTAGTAAGTTTTTAGCGGTCCTAAGAGGATAGTTATGATATTAAACCGTAAGAGCCTAGCAGAAGGACGTCTATATAGCGAAGAAGAAGATTTAGTATTCGATAAGTCGCTTTTTGAAAATCGATCCGATTTAAAATCAATTGATAAGTGTCATGTCAAGATTAGCTATCAAGACTTTGGCGATGTACTTCACATAGATGTGAACATCGATGCAAACTTAACTCTAGTTTGTTCTTATACGCTTGAAGATATTGGGTACAAATTATCCATTCAAGATGAATTGGATTTCACCGATCAAGAAGAGGTGGCGGACGAAAATGTCTTTCTCGAGCCTCTTAGCACAATCGATCTTAGTCCATATATTTTTGGTTTAATATCCGCCTCGATTCCAATGAAGGTTGTTAAAGAAGGCGTGCAATTACCAAAAGATGGAAAAGGCTATCGAGTCATTAAAGAAGATGAACTTTCTAAAGAAAGAAAAAATCGAAAAGATCCTCGTTTTGCCGCTTTAGATGATATAAAAATTGACGATTAGTCGATAAAATTTGATAAAACGAACCCGGTAATTTGGGTTCTTTTTATTTTGAAAAAATTCCTTTCTTTGTCTTGCGTTTAGAATAAAAAACTAGTTATAATGGTCTTGCAATGGTAGAAAGTGGGGTAAAGTGGTAAATGTTCTTTGGATCATATGTTCATACACTAGATAACAAAGGCCGCTTGGTCATTCCGAGCAAGCTAAGAGATGAAGCTGGAACCCGCGTTTATATACTCAAGGGATTCGATGGAGCTTTGTCGATTTATAAGTCGTCTGATTTTGACAAAATGGTCGAAGAAATTAACACTCTTCCTTTTAATAAAAGGAACTCAAGAGCATATCTTCGAGTTCAACTAGCGTCCACTTGTGAGCTCGATGTCGATAAACAAGGTCGAGTTCAACTACCTTCTCAACTATTAGAAAAATACGGAATCGGTAAAGATGTCATCGTCATCGGAGTAGGGGACCACATGGAAGTTTGGGACAAGAAAACCTACGAAGATTACGAAAAAGGCGTCGATAAAGATTTCGAATCTATCGCTGAGAAAATCGAAAAAGACGAAGAAGAATAATGGAAAAGCACGTACCGGTTCTTCTTAAAGAAACAATCGAAGGACTAAACATCAAAAAAGACGGCATATATGTCGACCTTACTCTTGGAAGAGGCGGTCATAGCCGTGAAATTCTAAAAAGACTCCAAACCGGAACCCTAGTTGGAGTAGACCAAGACGAAGAGGCAATTAAAGAATCGAAAGAAAACTTGAAAACCTCTAACGCAAAATGCATCATTGTCAAATCGAATTTCGTCAAATTAAACGAGATTCTTAAGACGCTAAACATCGATAAAGTCGATGGAATATTGATGGACCTAGGGGTTTCTTCACCTCAGTTCGACGAAGATGAAAGAGGGTTCTCGTACCGCAAAGATTCTATTCTCGACATGAGAATGGATCGAGACCAAAGCCTAACGGCTAAAGACATCATCAACGAGTATTCAATCGAAGATTTGTGCAAAATCTTCAGAGAATATGGCGACGAGAGATTCGCTTATCCAATCGCCAAAAACATCATTAAAGCAAGGACTAATGGACCGATAAACACAACTTCGGAGCTAGTCGAAATCATCAAGAAAAGTAAGCCGGCCAAGGAATTAGCAAAAAGCGGACATCCGGCTAAGCAAGTTTTTCAAGCCCTACGCATTGCCGTAAACGACGAGTTAAATGTTCTATCTAAGACTCTCGTCGATGCATTAGAGGCACTCAAGGTCGGGGGAAGACTTGCAGTTATTACCTTCCATTCTGGAGAAGATCGCATCGTTAAGAACATCTTCAACGAAAAGACAAAGGTCGAAGGTAATAGGCTCAATCTCCCAGATGCTCCACTAGAAATCCATTACGCACTCATCAACCGACATCCAATCGCTCCAAGCGAAGAAGAAGTCGAAATAAACCATCGTTCAAAAAGTGCAAAATTGAGAATCATCGAAAGAATATGATTCTAAAGGAGGAAGCAAATGAAAGACAAATTAGTGAAAACCCATCACAAAGCCAGTTACTATAGGCTTAAAAGATTTGCCACTTCGTTTGTGTTGCTTCTTGGATTAGCGGTAGTCGTTGCTGTTCCAGTGACCATTAAGGCTGCTAGCGACTTGCTAGACAAGCAAAATAATGCTGGTGCTGAAATAGACGACTCTAGCAGTGAAACAGAAACTCCAAATTTGCTCAAGTTCAACTAATGACAGATTACATCAAGCTTATTAATTACAATCCGATTGCCATCATCAATCCTCCAAAATGTTAATCGATAATCGAATTAGAGTTAAATAAGCATCGGAATATTAAGAACCGTAGGTTAAATCCTGCGGTTTTTATTTTAGGAATTATTTAGTAGTTTTTTAGTAGAAAACTTAATTTTCTTAACAAAGTATTGTTAATTAAAATCAAACTAATTAAAATGACAATTAGGAGTTCTCATATGGATAAACCAGTTGCCGTTATCGAGCTTACAAGCCGATCGATCAGAATAGTAGTCGGTTTCACAATAGACGAACAGGTCTATGTCCTTTACGCACTCGATAAACCGATTGGTCGTTTAATCGATGGTGGGAACATTGTCGACTTTAGAACATTAAGCGAAGAGATCCGTTCGGTATCCAATATTAGCGATCCTGCTGCTAAGCTTAAGGTAAAAATATCTAATGCGATTCTTGGTCTACCTCCTTTAGGGCTAGAGATTTTTCAAACTAAACAGGTGACAACCGTTGTCAGTGAAGAAGGCAAAATTGAAAATATTGATATTCGAAATATTCACGCTCTTATCTACAAAGAAAGAATCCCAAGAGACAATGATTTAATTGGAATTATTCCAGATCAATTTGTTCTCGATCAAGGAAGAATGTTTAAGAATGCACCTATAGGTGAAGTAAGCAATACGATTACTGCTTTTGCTAAAGTTCACACCCTTCCTCATCACATCGTCAACGATTATCAAAACGTTTTAACCGATGGTGGCATTTCTTTAAGAAGAAGTATGATTTCTCCATTTGGAGTAGCGGAAGTCTTATCGACCTATCAAGATATTCCTGCGGACTACATATTAATCGATATCGGAGCAAGACTAACGACCGTTTCTTTAATCGGTAAGAAGCAATTATATGGTTCGAATTATTTTGTTTGGGGTGGCGATAATCTCACCGACCAGATTGCCCAGAAATTTAACATCAACGAGGCTGATGCTGAAAAGTATAAGATTATGTACGGCTATGATAAACGCGAGATGAACTTCGAGGCTCCAGTTTGTACTAGCGAAGATGAAAACGGTGTTCAAGTTAAACATAAGGTAAGCGAAATGAACGTAATCATCAAAGATGAATTAGATACTTTTATTAAAAAGTTAAATAACTCGGTCGATGAATTACTTAAAGACTACGATGCTTCTTATAAATCGTTACCAATGATCGTGATAGGTGGCGGAAGCCAGTTACATGGTCTAAAAGAATATATGGAACCAAAGGTTCAATCACAAACAGTGACAATGGTCGTCCCAAGAACTATTGGCGCTAGAAATCCAAGTTTCTTTAATTGCCTTGGCTTAATTAAGGCCAATAGCAAGTATCCAAATATCGTCGATGATAGCCACCCACGTATCGGTCAAGTTACTAGAGTAAGTGGCAAAGAGGAATAATTATGAAAAATTACGACTTAGACAACTTTGAACCCGCAGCAAAAATCGTCGTCATAGGCGTCGGTGGTGGCGGAAATAATGCCGTCAACCGAATGATCGATGAAGAAATCGAAAACGTCGAATTTTATGTTGCGAATACCGATAAGCAAACTCTTTCGACTAGCAAAGCTAGAAACCGTTTAGTTCTCGGCGCTGAGATTACGGGTGGACTAGGAGCAGGCGGAGAACCAGAAATGGGTAAAAAAGCCGCTGAAGCTAGTGCTGAAGATATCAAAGAAATCGTTAAAGACGCTAACATGGTCTTTATTGCCGCTGGAATGGGTGGAGGTACTGGTACTGGTGCGTCTCCTGTTATTGCCCGCATTGCAAAAGATGCCGGCGCATTAGTGGTCGCGATTGTGACTAGACCATTTGCCTTTGAAGGTAAGAAGCGTATCGCTCGTTCAGTTGAAGGCTTGAATAATTTAAAGGCTAACGTCGATGCGATTATCGTCGTTAGTAATGATAAATTACTAATGATGGAAGGTAATAGTCCAATTGGTAATGCCTTTGGTGAAGGAGATAAAGTATTAGCCCAATCGGTTAAAACCGTCGTCAATTTAATCCTTTTACCAGCGGTTATTAATCTCGACTTTGCCGATGTAAAGAACACCTTGAAAGATTCTGGAGTGGCCTTAATTGGATTTGGAATGGGCGCAGGTCCAGAAAGAGCTAAAGATGCTGCAAGCAATGCTATTAATTCGCCATTACTTGAAGCTTCAATTACTGGGGCTAAAAAAGCGATTGTTTCAGTGACTTGTGGTCCACAAGTGTCTCTGTTTGAGACACAAGAGACCGTTAATCGTCTCATCGAGGCTGCTGGAAACAATATCGATATCAAGTTTGGCATTTCAATTAACGACCAATTAAATGATGAAATACTAGTCAGCGTTATCGCTGCGCAATTCGAGAACGATTTTGACTTTGCCGCTCCAAACGTCATCGTAAGATCTGATGACCAAAAGGGTGATGAAGATATTATGATTCCTTCGCAAGAGCAACCAAAACCAGTAATAAAGAACGAAGAACCAGAGATTGATGACAAATCAATTCTTCCAAGTTTCTTAAAAGATTAATGTTTACTAAAAACATTGTTTGTGAAATAATTTTTACGAAGACAAGCAAGTAGATTAGGCCTAATAGAGAGGTGGGGATGGTGGAAGCCCGCTAGAAACCGATTTATAAGTATCACTTCGTTAACTAAAACTGAACCAGAGTAAGTTTTACGGAATCCCCGTTATCGGAAACTAGAGGGTCGAGAATATCTCGGAACTAAGGTGGTACCGCGCAATTTAGCGTCCTTAGATGGGACGCTTTTTATTTTGGAGGGATTATGGAATTAAAAGAAACATTACAAATGCCCAAGACGAACTTTGAAATGCGAGGAAATCTTGCACAAAAAGAACCTTTATTAGTGGAGAACTGGGCTAACATTGATTTATATAATCAAATGAACCTAAATCGCAAGGATGCGAAAGAATTTATCTTACACGATGGTCCACCTTACGCTAATGGGAACATTCACTGCGGACATATGATGAACCGTATCTTAAAAGACTTCATTATTCGTTATAAGAATATGGCGGGTTTTAAGACGCCGTTTATTATGGGTTGGGATACTCATGGTTTACCAATCGAAAACATGGTGACGAAGTCGGGTGTCGACCGTAAGACAACTCCGATCGTTGAATTTAGAAAAAAATGTCATGAATACGCTTTAAAACAAGTCGAGAATCAAAAAGCCCAAATGTTAAGACTAGGTATTATGAGCGATGTTTCTCATCCATATATGACGCTTCAAAAAGAGTTTGAAGCACGTCAAATCGAACTCTTTAGCGATATGGCATTAAAGGGTCTAATCTACAAAGGATTAAAACCTGTTTATTGGTCACCTTCAAGCGAATCTGCATTAGCAGAAGCCGAAATTGAATACGCTGATGTCACCTCTCATTCGATCTATGTTGCTTTTGAAGTAAAAGATGGAAAAGGAATTATTGATCATGATGCTCGCGTTGTTATTTGGACGACTACTCCTTGGACATTGCCGGCAAATCTTGCGGTCTCCGCGAATCCTGATTTTACCTATGGTGAATACGAAACAAACAAAGGAAAGCTTTGCTTCTTAGTGGAGTTTGAAAATCGTTTAGTTAAAGAACTCGAATTAGGGGAAGTAAAACTTCTTAAAACATTTAAGGGTCAAGAAATCGAAGGAGTTGTTTTAAAGCATCCATTCTACGACCGCGATTCTTTGATGTTGGTCGGAGAACATGTCACTAACGAAACTGGCACCGGCTTTGTTCATACTGCACCTGGTCATGGTGAAGATGACTTTAAAGTCTGTCAAAAATACGGAATCGAACCATACTGCCCAGTCGATAGTAAGGGAATTATGATGGAAGGAACCGGTGAAGGAATCGAAGGTTTGTTCTACGAACAGGCTAATGATGCAGTCTTAAAAATCATCGAAGACAATGGTTCTTTACTTAAACATACGACTATCGTTCACTCCTATCCTCATGACTGGAGAACAGGTAAACCTTTAATCTTTAGAGCGACCTCTCAATGGTTCTGCTCGATCGATCCAATTAGAGAACAATTATTAAGCGAGATTCACAAAGTGAATTGGCATCCAACTTGGGGCGAGACTAGAATGATCAACATGATCAAAGATCGCGGTGACTGGTGTATTTCACGTCAACGCGCCTGGGGCGTTCCTTTACCAATTATTTATTGTGAAGATGGAACTCCAGTCATGGAAAAAGAAGTCTTTGACCATATCGCAAAGTTATTTAAAGAATTTGGTAGTGATGTCTGGTATCAAAAAACAGAAAAAGAATTATTACCGGATGGATATAAGAATATTCATTCTCCACACGATACATTCACTAAAGAAAAAGACATCATGGATGTCTGGTTTGATTCTGGATCTAGCTGGTTTAGTGTTTTAGTTAATCGCGGGATGCCTTATCCTGCGGATTTATATTTAGAAGGTAGTGATCAATATCGTGGATGGTTTAACTCCTCGTTAATCTTATCCGTTGCGAAAAATGGTATTGCCCCTTATAAGAACATTCTTTCTCATGGTTTTGTTATGGACGATAACTGGGAGAAGATGTCTAAATCAAAAGGAAACGGAATTGATCCGACTAAGATCGCTAATGTCTATGGCGCGGATATCTTAAGACTTTGGTCTTCGACCATCGACTATCAACAAGATGTTAGAATCTCTGAGCCAATCATTAAGCAAATCGCTGAAATCTATCGCAAGATTCGTAATACCTTTAAATTCTTACTCGGTAATTTAGATGGTTATAATCCACTAAATAAAAATATTAAGTACGAAGCAGTCGATAATTTTATTCTCGCTCGTTTAGAAGAAGTGACCAATAACTCGATCGATGCGATTGAAAAATACGACTTTGGAACGATGATGAGTCAGATTGTTACTTTTATGTCGACCGACTTATCTAGTTTCTATCTCGATATTACTAAAGATATTTTGTATTGTAATAAAAAAGATGATCCAAGAAGACTAGCAGTACAAAGCGTTTACTACAAAGCGACTGAAACATTAATGAGATTACTTAATCCGATTCTTCCTTTTACAATGGACGAAGTCAACGCGAATATCGGTGGAGAAAGAAAAGTATCAGCGCAACTATATGACTACCCAACTAGAACAAGCGTCTACGGAAGCGAAACCTTAGAGCAGTATCAACTTTTCAATAAACTCCGCAACGACATCCTCAAGGCCCTAGAAGAGGCAAGAAAGACACAAATCATCGGTTCTGCTCAAGAGGCAGAAGTCTATGTCGAAGTATTAGACGAGAAAATTAAAGCTATCTTTGATAATATGAATAAAGACGAACTCGCACGTTTATTCGTCGTCTCATCGATTCGATTTGTCGAAAGTCTAAAAGACGCTGAGAAACTAGAAGTAAGCAAAGTTCGAGTTATTCATCATCGCGGTGTGAAATGTGACCGTTGCTGGAACTATTCAGATGATGTGAAGAATATCGAAGGAAGCAATCTCTGTCCGAGATGCCGAAAGGTTTTAGGTAAATAATATGAGCAAAAAAGTAAACTGTCCGTTTAACAAGTTCACAAGCGCAATGGGAAAATTCTTTCATAAGATGGTACCAGGACTTAAATGGTTCTTCTTCTCTTTCATTTGGCTTGGCGTTCTTTTATTTGTTTTAGATATCGTCACTAAGACGATTGTTAAAAACAATATGACAGTCTCGCAAGAGATTGTCTTAATTCCAAATTTCTTATCGATTCATTACGTTCAAAACTCTGGGATGGCCTTTGGCATGGATTTAGCCGATGATACTGCGAATACAATATTCTGGATCGTCGTTAGTATTATTGGTGCCTTAGTGCTTATCGGCATTACGATTTATGCATGGAAGAAACTTAAAGGAGTATCAAAAGCAGCTTTAATGATTATGATCGCCGGAACATTAGGTAATCTAATCGACCGTGCTTTTTATACAAATGGAACCCGTCACTTCGTCGTCGACTGGATTGGTTTCTTTGGTCCGAATGGTTTCCCAAGATTCAATATCGCTGACGCTTCTTTAACGGTTGGAACGGTGATGTTAGTAGTCTATTTAATCGTCATCGAATTCATCGAAGACAACAAAAAGAAAAAAGGACTACAAACTCCTTCTAATTCAGGAGAAATCGAAGTGAGCAAAAAAGAAGATGGAAAAAAAGATAATGAATAAATTCATTATTGATAATAGCAATAGTGGAGAGAGAATCGATAAAGCCCTTTCTACTTTATTAAAAGATTTTTCTCGTTCGAGAATTAATAAGATGATCGATGATGGTTATGTTTTTGTTAACGACAAAATAGCTAAACCATCATTAAAATTAAAGGTTAATGACGTTATTACTTACGAGATTCCTAAACTCGAAGAGCTCGATGTAAAAAAAGAAGATATTCCTCTTGATGTAATTTATGAAGATAGCGATATCATCGTTATTAATAAACCACAAGGAATGGTCGTTCATCCCGCAGTAGGACATTATTCCGGAACAGTAGTCAACGCTTTATTAAATGCTTGCAATGATTTAAGTGGGATTAATGGTGTTGCTCGTCCAGGTATCGTTCACCGTATCGATAAAGACACCTCTGGTTTATTAGTTGCCTGTAAGAACGATAAAGCTCACCTTGCTCTAGCGGAGCAACTTAAAGACCATACAATGAACCGCGAATACTTCGCTCTTACCAAAGGTATCATCCAAGAAAACGATGGCAAAATTGATCTCCCAATCGGTAGAAGTAGACAAAACCGTCAGAAGATGGAAATCGACACAGTAAATGGCAAAAAGGCTGTGACTTATTTCCATGTCGAGAAGCGGTTCTGTGAATATACGCTAGTAAGTTGTAAACTAGAAACTGGTCGAACCCACCAAATAAGAGTTCACCTCGCCCATATCGGTCATCCAATTGAAGGTGACTCAATTTACGGTAGTAAAAAATCTCGTTTATATAATGAAGGACAATTGCTTCACGCTTATCGTCTAACTCTTATTCATCCGACAACAAAAAAGAAGATGACTTTTGAATGTCCTCTCCCAAAATACTTCAAAGATATTATCGATAATCTAAACTAGATAAGTTTATTGCTATCTAATGCTTGGTAATTCTTAAAATTAGTCTTCGCTAATTTATCTAATTCGGCTTTGCCGAATTTTTTTATAAACCTTAAAGCAAAATCATCAGCCTTTTTACCAGCGCCAAACGGGAATACGACTTTATACTTCTTTTCGAGTTGGTCTTTCTCTTTTAAGAAGGCATATCGAGCGATGACACTTGCTAAAGCTACAGACGGAAAAAATGATTCACCTTTAGTTTTGAAGATGATTCGATCGACGACTACCTTTTCATCTTTCAAGTAGCGGTAGTAAATTCCTTTATCGACGAATTGATCGATATAGACTTTCTTTGCCTCTGGATACTTTTTTAGCATATTATCTAATGCTTTATTGTGCATCTTTGCCTTTAAAGTATTAAGGTTTTCGCCTTTAAGAATCATTTCGTTATATTTCTCGTTAGATAAAGTTAGTTTTGAAAACTGAAATCTTTTAATTAAGTAAGGACCGATTTTTCTTATCGAAGAATCCGTTAATTTTTTTGAGTCGTGGATACCGAGTTTAATTAACTCTTGGACATCATTGTTATTAACGTAACTCGCTACGACGATCATCGGAAGAAATAAGTCTCCGACACCGACTTCATCTGAGCCGATTTGATCATTTAAGTCGAGCCAATTTTCTTTGACTTGTTCTTTCTTTTTGTTATAGGTAGCATCTTTATCCCATTTACGTGCCTCAAGTAAAGCATCACTACCGATAAAGACAACCTTAAAGACATTTGGTTTATTGCTCGAATAAGCAGTGATTAGTGTTCCTAAGTATTGCGCTTTAAAAACAACATAATCACCAGAAGCAACAACGCTATACTTTTGATAAGTTTTGGTTATCTTACCTAAGAGGTCATTATCGACCTTAATCGTCACCGAATATTCATTCATGTTATACATAATATACCATACTCAATTCTTCTTCTTTAATAAAAAATCGTGGTTTATCGCTCTTAATTTCTTGTGCATGCGTGTTATTATATACACATGCAAAACATTATTGAGACCTTTGAATTTAAAAAAATAGAAGAATCTATCGCCTCATTTAGTAAGACAGAAAGAGGCAAATCATTTGCCTTAAATATCGAACCATACGATAAAAAGCGCTTACCTTATGAACTAGAGTCGATTAAGGAAATGATTCTTATCATTAACCGTTATGGTCTTTTACCAATTGAGTTTAGCGAAAACGCTTTACCATTAATCGAACACGCTAAGAAGGGTGGAATCCTATCGATTAAAGATTTAGATATGATTGGAGAAGATGTTCTTACTTCTTTCGCGGTTTTAAAATACATCAAAAAAGTTGATGAGAGCTATAAGAACATCCATCAAGAAACCTCTGGGTTTAAAGATTTGACATCTTTAGAAAAAGAGATTCACCGCGTGATTACTAAATCGCAGACAATCGATGATCGGGCTACTCCTGAGCTTTTGGCGATTAGAAAGAAAATTCAGAAAGTCGAAAAGGAACTTCAAAGCGAGATTATGTCCTTAGCCATTAAATACAAGGACTATTTAAATGAAGAAACAGTGACGATTAGAAATGGTCACTTCGTCATCCCCGTTAAGACTGTATATAAGAACCGTGTCCACGGTATTATTCACGACATTTCTGATACGGGAAATACGACTTTTATTGAGCCATCCAATCTCGTCGAATTAAATAACGACCTAGTGTCTTTAAAATCGGAAGAATTAGATGAAATAAGAAAGATCTTAAAAGCCTTAACTAACCTTGTTCTTCTTCAAGAAGAAGAGATTATCAATAACAATAAGATAATCGCCTACTTAGACTTCTTAAGCGCTAAAGCGTTATACGCAAATGAAACTAACTCCATTGTCGGTGACTTGAGTCCTAAACAAGAGATCTATTTAAAAGATGCTCGACATCCTCTTATCGATAAGAGATTTGTCATCGCTAATTCTTTTGAATTAAACGAAGAAAAAAGAATCATTATTATCTCAGGGCCAAACGCTGGAGGTAAGACTGTTGCCTTAAAGACTGTCGGTCTATTAATCTACATGAATCAATGTGCCTTAGCCTTACCGGTTATCGACGCTAAACTTGGTTACTTCGATCATATCTATATCGATATCGGTGATTCACAATCACTAAGCGACAATCTTTCGACTTTCTCCGCACACATTTCTCATATCGCCGAGATTACTAATCGAGTTACTAAGAACGATTTAGTTTTAATCGATGAATTAGGAACTGGTACCGATCCTCAAGAAGGAGAAGCAATCGCTTTAGCGGTCGTTAATAAATTAGAAAAAGTTAGATGCATCGCTTTAATCTCATCGCACTTTGGTACGCTTAAAGAATATGCGTTTACTTCTTCGTGCATTAGCAATGCTTCAATGCTATTTGATGAGCATCATCTTCGCCCAACCTATATCTTTAAACAAGGAGTACCCGGTAAGAGTTATGCCCTTAATGTGGCTTCTCGTTTTGGACTAGATGAAAGCATCATCGTTAATGCTCAAGAGCATTTAACTAAATCGCAAAGTACAGATATCAATCTTCTAATGGAAAAGATTCATGAGACAGCATTAGATAATGAAAATACAAAAAAAGAATTAGCCCTTGAAAAAGAGAAACTCCTCAAGGAAAGAAAGATGTTTGAAAACGATGTCAATCTTTTAAAAGAGAAGAGAGAGAAACTACTTCAAAGCGTTGAAAACGAGAAACAAGCAATCATCGATAACACTAAAGAAAGCATCGATGAAGTTTTAAAGGCTCTTAATAATCCAAACATTAAAGTTCATGAAGTAATCGAACTTAAAAAGAAAATCGAAGACTTAGAACGTCATCCAGAAGTAGTAGATTATAACGAAACGATTAGCGAAGGTTCATATGTGAGCGTTCCATCTTTAAACATCGTCGGAAGAGTAAAAAGAATTAACGGGAAGTTCGCTAACATTAATAGTGATTCTGGAATGTCGTTTAAGATTGAAATTAGTAAACTTCATCTTATAGATGAGCCAGTAAGAAAGAAAGTCGCTAAGACTAATGTCGATTCATCGATTAGTAATGGTTTAGGACTTGAAGTTAACGTCATCGGTTATCACGTCGAAGAAGCGCTTGATGAAGTTAGTAAGTATCTCGACGCTTGCCAACTAAAGAACTTTAAACAAGTGAGAATTATTCATGGTTTAGGTAGTGGTGCTTTAAGAAAGGCAATCCACGAGTATTTAAAGAAATGCCGTTTTGTCGAATCCTATCGTCTTGGTAATGAGTATGAAGGTGGTGGCGGGGCTACAGTCGTAGTCTTTAAATGAAAGAAAGAATTAAAACCTTAATCGCTAATTTAAAACACTCGCCAGGAGTGTATTTAATGCACGATAAGAATGACAAAATTATTTATATCGGTAAGGCTAAAGACTTATATAAAAGAGTTTCGCAATACTTCTTAAGAAGTCAAAGTGGGAAAGTACAGAAGATGGTCTTTGAGGCAGAATGGTTTGAAACAATTATTACCTCGAATGAAAAAGAAGCTTTAATTCTTGAGATGAACTTAATTCAGACTCATTATCCAAAGTTTAATATCTTGCTTAAAGATGATAAGCACTATCCTTATATCGCAATTCGAAAAGATGGAGATCCATACTTACAAATCAAAAGGACGAACAAAGAAAAGAATTATGAATACTTTGGTCCTTTTCCAAATAGTGGAGCAGCCTATGAAATGGTCGACTTACTTAATAAACTATTTCCTTTAAGGAAGTGTCGGACCTTACCGTCTTCACCATGTCTATATTATCATCTGGGTCAGTGCCTAGGACCTTGTATTAAAAAGATTGACCGCGATGAGTATTTAGAAATCATTAAAGGGATCGAGTCTTTCTTAAAAGGCGACAACAAAAAACAATATCAAGAAATCGAAAAAAAGATGCTTGAAGCCTCGAATAATGAAGATTATGAAACAGCATCTTACTATAAGAAAATACTAGACTCAATCAATCACATCAACACATCGCAAAATGTCGAATTCTTCGATAAAATCGACCGCGATATTTTTGCCTACTCGACAAGAGAGAACTATGTATCGCTTGCGGCTTTAGTTTATCGAAATGGTATGCTCCTTGGGAAAGAAGTTTATGTTTTAGAGTTATTTGGTGAAATGGAAGAGTTCGTCGAAGATCTAATTCTCCAGTTTTATCAAAAACGACCATTGCCAAAAGAAATCGTTATTAACTCTAATGCGATTAAAGATCATTTAAGCGATTTACTAGATGCCTCTTTAACGGTGGCAAGTAAAGGTAAACTCTTTGATTTAGTGAAGATTGCTAAGACTAACGCTGATAACGCTCTTAGCGAGTATTTCTTATCGGCGAGATTAAATGATAATAAATTAGAATTACTAGAAAAGATTGCTAAGATCTTAAATATTGATACTCCATTACATATCGAGTTATTTGATAATTCTCACTTACAAGGTTCCTCTCCGGTTGGGGCAATGGTTGCCTTTATTAATGGGGAACCAGCAAAGAAACTATACCGGAAGTTTCACATCGAACATCAAGAATCTCGCGATGACTTAAAATCGATGGAAGAGGTAATAAGAAGACACTACCAAAGACAAAAGGATAATAATGGTAAACTACCAGATTTAATCTTAGTCGATGGTGGAGAACTTCAAATAAAAGCCGCGGATAAGGTAATCAAGAGTCTAGATTTAGATATCCCGACCTATGGTCTATTTAAAAACGATAAGCATCAAACCTCGGGGATTATGGATGTAGATGGTCATATCTATGATTTAAATAACGATAAGTCTATTTTCTTCTTCTTAACGAGGATGCAAGATGAAGTTCATCGATTTGCGATTTCCTTTCATCGCGATGTAAGAGAAAAGGCGATGAAATCTTCTTTACTCGATGATATCAAAGGACTTGGAGAGAAAAGAAAAGAAACGATTAGGAAAGCATATCCAGATGTTTCTTTACTTAAAAATGCTTCGATTGAAGAACTCTCTCAACTTCTTCCAGATGACATCGCTAGAGCACTCCATAAAAAACTTAAAGAATAAATCTTGAAAAGAACTTAATCTAGTGAGAATATATTAAAGCGAAATGCCCTCGTAGCTCAGTTGGATAGAGCAACGGCCTTCTAAGCCGTAGGTCAGGCGTTCGAATCGCCTCGAGGGTACCATGTTAAACGAACTGAACTGATACTACACTAAAGTGTAAAATCGGTTCTTTTTTCTTTATTTTCACTATATTTTCATACTTTTTATATGCTTGCAATAACAAATTTATGAGCTGAGGTTATTACATTGAGTAATGTATCTAACAAGAGAACCTCAAAAGATATGTATCTAACAATTTAATTTTTCAAAGGTAATAAACGAATTAAACCTTGTCCAAAAAAATGAACAACACTAGTTTCTTCAACCAATTCTAATTTTAATTAAACATCAGAAGTGTTAAGATATTGTTAAGTGGTTTGGGGAAGATTATGAACTATCCTGAAAAGATTAGGGAATATAGGGAGAAAGAATTTTTATCACAAGATGATTTAGCAAAGCTCCTCGGAGTTTCTTTTGTCACAGTTAATCGCTGGGAGAACGGACACTTTGAACCTACCATTAAATGTAAAAGAAAATTACATAAGCTTTTTATTAAAGCTGGAATAGTGGAGGAATAGTATGAATAAACAACAATTAGCATCTAAGATTTGGGCTTCAGCAAATAATATGCGCTCTAAAATTGAAGCTAATGAATATAAAGATTATATCTTAGGCTTTATTTTCTATAAGTTTTTGTCTGAAAGAGAAGAAGAAATGCTTCTTAAAGAAGAGTGGACTAAAGAAGATTTTGTAGAACTTATAGATGATGGTTATGATCCTCAAAATATTGATTCAGAGACACTCAATCAGCTATCGTCAGACGAAAAAGAGCATCTTGAAATAATTAAACACTGCCAGCAAAAACTTGGCTATTTCATTTCTTATAACAATTTATTTTCTACTTGGCTCGCTAAAGGAAAAGACTTTGATGTTAGCAATGTTAGAGATGCTTTGTCGGCTTTCAATAGATTAATTTATAAAACACACAAAAAGGTATTTGAAAAGATTTTTGACACTTTACAAACAGGTTTATCCAAATTAGGTGATAGCTCTGGTGCTCAAACAAAAGCAATTTCAGGCCTACTTGATTTGATAAAAGATATCCCGATGGATGATAAGCAAGATTACGATGTTTTAGGCTTTATTTATGAGTATCTAATAAGTAATTTTGCTGCGAACGCTGGAAAGAAGGCAGGAGAATTCTATACACCTCACGAAGTTTCGCTATTAATGTCTGAAATTGTGGCTAATCATTTAAAGGATAGAGATAGAATTGAAATTTACGATCCAACTTCTGGGTCTGGGTCGTTGCTTATTAATATTGGTCAATGCGTTTCTAAATACATGAGCGATAAAAATAAGATTAAATATTATGCTCAAGAGTTGAAAGATAATACTTATAACTTAACTAGAATGAATTTGGTTATGAGAGGTATATTGCCTGATAACATCATTGCTAGAAACGGTGATACTCTTGAGGATGATTGGCCATATTTTGATGATAATGATAAAGAAAGGACCTATGAGGCCTTATATGTTGATGCAGTTGTTTCTAATCCACCTTATTCTCAAAAGTGGGATCCTACAAATAGAGAGGCTGATCCACGATATGCAAGGTTTGGTGTAGCGCCTAAAGGAAAAGCTGATTATGCTTTTTTGCTTCACGACTTATATCATTTAAAACCAAATGGTATTATGACAATTGTTTTGCCACATGGTGTTTTATTTAGAGGCGGAGATGAAGAAAAAATACGTAAAAATTTAATCGAACAAAATCATATTGATGCGATTATTGGTTTACCAGCAAACATCTTCTTTGGCACAGGCATTCCTACAATTGTTATGGTATTAAAACAAAAGCGTGATAATACTGACGTTTTAATTGTCGATGCATCAAAAGGCTTTATTAAAGTTGGCAAGAATAATAAGCTTCAATCTTCTGATATAAAGAAAATCGTTGATACAGTTATCGCAAGAAAAACAATTGATAAATTCTCAAGAAAAGTTGAAAGGGATGAAATTCGTCAAAACGAATATAATTTGAATATTCCAAGATATGTTGATTCAAGTGAGAAAGCTGAAAGTTGGGATATTTATTCGTCAATGTTTGGAGGAATTCCAAATAAGGAGATTGAAGAATTTAAAGACTTATGGACGGCCTTTCCTTCTTTGAAAAGTTCTTTATTTAAAGCAACTAATGCTTCATTTTCAGATTTTTGTGTTGAAGATATTAAAAAACAAATATTAGAGAGTAGTGACGTCATTAATTACTTTGCTACTTATAATAACTCTTTTAATGATTTTGGAAGTTTTTTAAGTAATCAACTTATTGATAATCTCAATGATGTAAATGTATCAAGGGAAGAAACAATAATTGCTGACGATATTTTTAGGCGCGTTGCAGCAATTCCTTTAGTTGATAAATATAAAGCTTTCCAATTGCTTGATGATGAATGGAATAAAGTTGCCACCGATATTGAAATTATTCAAACAGAAGGTTTTGATTGCACTAAAATCGTTGACCCTCACTATGTTATTAAGAAAAAAGATGGTAAAGATGTTGAGGTTCAAGAAGGATGGGAAGGCCATATTATTCCATTCGATTTAATTTGGAAAACAATGCTTAAAGAAGAAAAACAAAAGATCGACGCTAAGGAGTCTAGGTTATCAGAGATTAGCTCTTCATTTAGTGAAATATTAGAATCTATCAGCGATGACGACAAGGAATCGAATAGTAACTTATTTAATGATGAGAACGATGCTTTTGTTAATGCGCAAGTAACCAAAATGGCTAAGTCATTGAAAGGCAAATATGCTGAAGATTCACTAGAAAATAAGGTTCTAATGGTATCCAAGCTTATTGAAGAAGAAAAACAGCTTAAAAAAGATGTGAAAGTTTGTTTAAGTGAATTAGAAGTTGATACTAAGAAAGCAATTGAAAACTTATCAAATGAGCAAGTCATTGAATTACTCAAAGCAAAGTGGATTAATCCAGTGGTTGAAAATATTACGAAGTTACCTTCTATATTAATCAATGAATATCTCAGCAAATTAATTAAACTTTCTAAAAAATATACAATAACATTGATAAAACTTGATGAAGAGATTAAGAATTCTGAGTCATCGTTAGCGGAAATGATTGACGAATTAGACGCTAACGAATTCGATTTAAAAGGATTGAATGAATTTAAAAAATTACTTGGAGGTAAATAGTATGGCGGAAAATATACTAAAACCTCAAATCCGATTTAAAGGTTTTACTGATTCTTGGGAACAGCGTAAAGTATGCGAAATTTCCAATCGGTTTGATAATTTAAGAATTCCTGTCTCTTCTTCTTTAAGAATTGAAGGTGAGACCCCATACTATGGTGCAAATGGAATTCAAGATTATGTAGATGGTTTTACACATGATGGGGAGTTTGTTTTGGTTGCTGAAGATGGCGCGAATGATTTGAAAAACTATCCTGTTCAGTATGTAAATGGGCGTATTTGGGTTAATAATCACGCACATGTATTACAAAGTAATAAAGAGAATGAAACGTTATTTCTTAAATATTTAATAAATTCAGCTGATATAGAATCCCTATTAGTTGGCGGAGGAAGAGCAAAATTAAACTCAGAAGTGCTCATGAATATGGATTTGATTGTTCCAAATAAAAATGAGCAAAAAAATATTAGTTCTCTCTTGATTAATTTCGATAGCCTTATCACCCTTCATCAGCGTAAGTACGAAAAGTTGCAGAATATAAAAAAGGGTCTATTGGAGAAAATGTTTCCTGCTGGAGAAGAGTGTAAGCCACAAATTAGATTTAAAGGTTTTACTGATTCTTGGGAACAGTATAAGTTTAACCAAATTATGGATACTGTGACTGATTTCGTTGCAGCAGGTTCGTTTGCTGATATGGCAGAAAATGTAGTTTATGAATCTTTACCTGATTACGCACAACTAGTAAGAACCACCGATTTAAAGAGCAATTTTTCTAACAACAATTTCGTGTACGTAAATAAAAAAGCATTTGATTTTTTATGGAGAGTTAATCTCGATACTGAATCAATTATCATGCCTAATATCGGAAATTGCGGTGAAATTTATTACGTTAATCAAGAAATACTGCCTTATAAGCATAATGTATTAGGTCCGAACGCAATTTTAGTTAGAAGTGAAAACCAAAATAATAAATTCTTGTCAGTGAGTTTTTTATCGGATGACTTTCAAAGAAAACTAAAACTGATTGTTAGCCCTAACGGACAAACAAAATTCAACAAAACAGAATTAAAAACTCTTGATGTAATTATACCAAGTGTAAAAGAACAAATTAAAGTAGGCACACTTTTTGATAGTCTAGATTCTCTTATCACCCTTCATCAGCGTAAGTGCGAAAAACTGATTAACATAAAAAAAGCTTTATTAGAAAAGATGTTTTGTTAAGGAGAAATGAAAAAATGACTTTTAAAACTGAACAAGATTTTGAAAATTCTATAATTACTTATTTATTTGACAAAGGCTGGGAAAAGAATGTTTTAAAGTATAAAACAGAAGAAGATTTGATTCAAAACTGGGCAAATATTCTTTTTGAGAATAATAGAGAGATAGATAGATTAGATTCTTATCCTTTAACAAAAGGAGAAATGAGCCAGATAATCGAACAAATTAACACTTTAAAAACTCCGATGAAACTTAATGGTTTTATTAACGGAAAAACTATCTCTATTGTTAGAGACAATCCTGATGATAAAGCTCATTTTGGCAAAGAAATAAGCTTGAAAATTTATGATAGACAAGAAATAGCCGCTGGACAAAGCCGATATCAAATAGCTGAGCAACCAGAATTTAAGAAAAAACACCCTTTAGGCCATGATAGGCGAGGGGATTTCATGCTCTTAATTAATGGAATGCCACTCATTCATGTTGAACTAAAAAAAGACGATAAGGACGTTTCTAAAGCTTGTGGCCAAATTGAAAAATACTCAAAAGAAGGAATTTTTACAGGTTTATTCTCTTTGGTTCAAGTTTTTGTCGCAATGACTCCAAATGAAACTTTATATTTCGCCAACCCAGGTCCAGATGGAAAATTCAATCCTGATTTTTACTTTCATTGGGCTAATTTTAACAATGAGCCTATGAACGAATGGACCAAGATTGCATCAAGCTTATTATGCATTCCTATGGCTCATCAACTAATAGGATTTTATACAGTCGCAGATGACACAGATGGTGTTTTAAAAGTGATGAGAAGCTACCAATACTATGCCGCTAATGCTATTAGCGACAAGGTAGCAAAAACAAAATGGGCTGATAAATCTATTTATGGTGGGTATATATGGCACACAACTGGATCTGGCAAAACCATGACTAGTTTTAAATCTGCTCAATTAATAGCAAATTCTAAGGATGCAGATAAAGTTGTGTTTTTAATGGATAGAATCGAATTAGGTACCCAATCATTAATAGATTATAGGGCTTTTGCTGACGATTCTGATGATGTACAAGCGACTGAAAATTCTCACGTTTTATTAAGCAAGTTGAAATCCAGCAATCCTAATGAAGTTCTTATTGTCACTTCTATTCAAAAAATGAGTAGAATTCAAGAAGATGAAGGATTTAATAAAAAAGATATTGATTTAATAAATGCTAAAAGAATCGTTTTTATTATTGATGAGTGCCACAGGTCAACTTTTGGAGAAATGCTAACAGATATTAAAAATACATTCCCAGGAGCGCTTTTCTTTGGGTTTACTGGGACTCCAATACACGACGAAAATCAAAAGAAGCTTAATACAACTGCTGATATATTTGGAGACGAGTTACATCGATATACCATAGCTGATGGAATCAGAGACCACAATGTTCTTGGCTTTGATCCGTATAGAGTATCAACTTATAGCGAAAGCGATTTAAGAGAAGCTGTTGGATTAGAAAAAGCTAGAGCCAAAGATTTAACTGAAGTGTTTTCTAATGAGTCGAAAAAGAAAATTTATTTAAAATATCAAGATGAGCATCAAGTACCTATGGCTGGTTTTAATGACAGTGCTGGGAAATACATTCATGGTATTGAAGATGAAATAAATTCAGCTCAATATGAACGTATAGAACATCAAAAAGTTGTAGTGGACAATATTTTAAAAAACTGGCTCAGGCTTTCGCAAGGTAAGAAATTTTCAGCTATTTTTGCAACAAGCTCAATAAAAGAAGCCTGTGAATATTTTGAGTTGATTCAAAACAACAAGGATAATTACACTGGCTTAAAGGATTTGAAAGTTACTTGTCTTTTTGACCCAAGCATTGATAATGTGGGAGGCTCTACAGTAAAAGAAGCTTCGATGATTAAAATCTTGGAAAATTATAATTCATTATATTCGCAAACTTTTACTCTTCCGACTTGGGCAAATTATAAAAAAGATGTTTCATTGAGACTAGCTCATAAAAAACCATATTTAAATCTTGAGAAGCGACCATCTGAAAAATTAGATTTATTGATAGTTGTTGACCAAATGCTAACAGGATTTGATTCAAAATGGCTTAATACTTTATATTTAGACAAGATAATGGAACAAGAAAATATTATTCAAGCTTTTTCAAGAACAAATAGACTTTTTGATCCAATAGAAAAACCTCACGGAACAATTAAGTATTATCGTTTTCCATTTACTATGGAGAGAAATATTGAAATTGCACTGAATAATTATTCAGGAAATAAACCATTTGGAATTAAAGTTCCTAAATTAGAAGGAAATCTTAATATAATTAATGAATGCTTTGACAAGATAAAAGAAATATTTGTTTCTGCTGGTATTTCAAACTACGAGAAAAATCCTGATGATGATGCCGAAAAAGCAAAATTCGCTTTATTGTTTTGCACATTAAGTAAGCATCTTGAAGCAGCAAAAATTCAAGGTTTTTCTTGGAAAGAATTAGAAAATTTAAAAGAGAAAATAACAGGCATTGTAATGCATTTTGACGAAGCAACATATGACATTTTGCTTCAGAGATATAAAGAACTATTCCAAGGTGGTAGTATAGGACCAGGCGGATACTTTGACTTAAGCGGTAGTTTGGCTGAATATCATGCTGGTGCCATTGATGCTTCATATTTAAATAGCAAATTCAAAAAATATTTAAAAGCACTTCAATTAGAAGACGATAAAAGCAATGTTGCTCAAAACGCTCTTGATGAACTGCACAAAGCATTCGCTTCTTTAAATCAAGAGGAACAAAAATATGCAAACATCATTATTCATGATATTCAGAGTGGAATTTTAGTTGTCACAGAAGGAAAAACATTCAGAGATTACATTAATGAGTATTTATCCAAAGCTAAGGACGACCAAATTCATAAATGTGCGATGAAGCTTGGAGTTGATGAAAATGACCTAAGAAATTTGGTTTCAACCGCTCCTAACGATTTAAACATTAACGAATTTGGACGGTTTGACAATCTTATTAATAATGCAGATAAAGCAATTGCAAAGACATATTTTGAATCTATTGATGGCGAAATATTAACACCAAGGAAGGTTAATATGAAGCTTCATTCATTGCTGAGGAAATTTGTTTTATCTGGCGGCTTTGAATTGGAATAACGTTTGGGAACAGCGTAAATATAGTGAAATCTTTAATTATGAGAGACCTGACTTGTTTATCGTCTCTAGTGAAGAATATTCCGACACATTCGACACACCAGTTTTAACTGCAAATAAAGGTTTTATTTTGGGATATACTAACGAGACAAGAACCTACAATAAACCCTGCATAATTTTCGATGACTTTACTCTAGACACAAAATATGTGGATTTCCCCTTTATGGTCAAATCTTCAGCAATGAAAATGCTCACAATTAAAGAAGGATTCGATCTTAGGTTTTCATATGAACTATTAAGCACTTCAAAGATAGAAAACCTTGGTCATGCACGACATTACATCTCTGTTGTCCAACCGACAACCGTTAGAACACCAAAACTGTCTGAACAGCAAGAAATCAGTAGGTTCTTTCAAAAGATGGATACTCTTATCACCCTTCATCAGCGTAAGTATTAATTTAGGTTGCTAAGTGAGCGCATTACTAAATCAACATCCTTATTTTCTAATTCCCTGATAATGTGGAGATATACTTTTTCTGTGGTAGTCATCGTTGAATGGCCTAACCTTTTTGCCACACTGGCTATTGAAACACCGCCAAACAACAACATTGAAGCGTGCGTATGTCTTAAACCATGCAATGTAATTTGCGGTATTCCTGCTTCTTTGCATCTTTTTGCCAATCGATCATTTATAGTTGAATTAAAAATTTTGTTTTTGAAAAATATAGGTTTTTCTGGGTTTAAATTAATCACTAGTTTTGAAAATTGTGAGGCTGTCATCCAATCAATTTGTATCTTTCTTTCTGATGATTTATTTTTAGTTGGTTGAAACATGCATTTCTCTTTATAATCCCAAGTTTTATTAATGATGAGAGTTTGGTGGCAGAAATCAAAATCGTTTGGAGTAACAGCAATCGCTTCAGAAAATCTCATTCCAGTTTTTGCAATAAGCATAATTAGCCAATCTGCATCAGGCATATCTCCTAAATGTAGGGTAGAAAGTAAATTGTGTAATTCGAATTGGTTAAGAAATTTTGGCTTTTTACCATGTGGTGTCTTCCCTTTAATTATTATTTTCCTTGTTGGATCGTTTGCGATTAAACCTTCTTCAACAGCATCTAAAATTGCTGACTTTAATTGGTGATGAAAATCCATTACAGTTTGTCTTTCGTGGCTTAAAGCATAATGATTGAGCAACTCTTGATATGAAATCCTATCAATATCGCGAAGTTTTATTTTTGGTGCTATTTTTTTAATCCATTCAAGAGTTAATAAATATTTCTTGAGTGTCACATTTCTAACAGCACCTTTTTTGAATATGCTGATCCAATTTTTGTAGTAATCAGCGAATAAAATATTTGGTTTTTTCATAGAAAACCTCCTTTTCAGTTATTTTACTTACGCTGATGAAGGGTGATAAGAGAGTCCACTTGATTGAACAAATGGCCAATCATCTTTTGCTCGTCATAATTTTTAGAAATTTTCAGTTCTATATCTTTTACAGCTTTTGCATTAATGTTCGGAATACCACTAGCATTATTCGAAAAGTCCGATAAAGATAATGCATTTTTTACAAAACTAATATCATAAGAACTATCTTTTGGAATAATCACTTTAAGTCTGATTATTGGCGTAAAATAGGGTTTTCTAAGTTCCGGATAACCTAGTGTGCCAATAGAAGAAAATGTGATTGCAGGAACATTAACTGAATAAGTCTTTGAAAATCCCCACAAAGCATTCATGCCTAAACCGTTTGAAAAAATTGGGTACTTATATTCACCTTGAGCTGACATACTTTTAATAAAATCATTAGGTGCTTCTCCCCCAGTCAAAACATCACAAACTTCGCCTAACTTACACTGTTCCCAAGTGTTTGCAAAAAAAAGATTGTAATTTTCTAATTAATCTAATTTTTGTATCTTTTGCGTGCGCGAACTTTTAATCTTTAAATTTTTTAATAAATTTCCTTTACATGCGCGTCAAGTTAATCAACTAAGTTTTCAAAGGTTTTTCTTTACGCGCGCGAGAACTTTTTCCTTAAGGAATTTTTATGAAGTGGGTCGAAATGGGCTCACTTTTTTCCTATTGCTAGTGAGAGAACTGAAAGAAATTTCGGACAAAACGTCGCTATTTGAACAGTAATAGGTGAGGACATAGCGATAAAGCGTTCTCAAGAAAGGAAATTGATATTTATGCAACTCTATCAATCAAAAGCCCAAGAAGAGGCTAAAAACACGTGTTATATCCGTATTTAAAAGATATAGGACCAGCCACACCTAAAGAAGAATTAAAAGAAATATTCTCAAAAGACTATGTAGTGGCTACTTACAAGGACAATAAAAGATGTAACGATAACTTTTTATATCTTCTGATTGCCTTGCTCTAGATTGTGACAATGACCACAGTGAAGACCCATCAACATGGATTACTATTCAAGATGTTATGGACTTCTTTCCTGGAGCGTTCATTGTATTTCACATGTCTAGGAACAATATGAAGCAAAAAGGAGAGAAGGCACCAAGACCTAGATTTCATGCATTGTTCCTTATAAGGAAAGTAACAGACATGAAGCAATACAAAATCATGAAGCAGAGAGTTAATAGCTGCTTCCCATATTTTGATGATAACGCTATTGATTCTGCACGATTCTTCTTTGGAAGTGAGAATCCTGAAGTAGTGATGTCAGATGGTATTGAAACATTAGATGATTATTTTGATGAAGAAGAATTCGGAGCCTATAACAAAAGAACTATTCCAGAAGGACATCGAAATAAAACCATGGTGGCCTTTGCTACAAAAGTTCTTGTTAAATATGGAGATACTCCTGAAGCTGAAGAATTATTCTATGAGAGGAGTAATGACTGTGTTCCAGCTTTAGAAGATGAAGAACTTAAAACCATATATAAAAGTGCTCAGAAATTCTACAAGAACAAAGTTCTTACTAATCCATCAAGAGTGATGGAGTTATTAATCTATTCTCTGATATTGAAGGAGAATTCGATTTATTTGACCCTAAATTCTTAGAAGATGTTTCTAAGATGAAAGAAAAGAACATTGCGGTTGAGATGTTAAAGAAATTGTTGAATGACAGAATTAGAGTTTATCAAAAAGTTAATCTTGTGAAATCTGTTAAATTCAGCGAATTAATGCAAAATGCAATGAATCTATACATCAACGGATTAATTACAAACGAGCAAGTTATCGAAGAACTTTTGAAATTAGCTCAAGAAATGAAGAGGGCTCAAGAAGAAGCGAATGATTTAGGCTTAACAGATGAAGAAATGGCTTTCTATGATGCTTTAACCAAGCCTCAAGCAATCCTTGATTTTTATTCAAACGAACAGCTTGTCGCAATTACAAAAGAATTAACAGAAATCTTACTTAAAAATAAAACTGTCGATTGGCAAAAACGCGATTCCGCTAGATCCGGGATGAGAATGTTGATTAAGCGTCTGCTTAAAAAATATAAATATCCACCTGAGAATATGAATGACGCATTACAGATTGTCATGAACCAATGCGAGTTATGGGCAGACGAGAATGCTGCTGAGTAAAATGAATAAACGTTTATACATTAAGAAAATATTTAAAATATCGAGAGATTTTAGCAGTGATAAAATTTCTATTGTCGGTATAACTGAATTGATAAGAAGTGCAGATATAGTTTTTCCTAAATACCTTTATAAATATAGATTTTGCAATGATGACAATTTTTCTGCTCTTAGCAATAAAAAATGTTATTTTAGTTTGCCTTCCTTATGGAATGATTCTATTGATTCAACAATTAGTTTTGATTTTGAAAAGGATTTAAAGAAATTGGAAAATAGTAAAACGGCTGTTCCGCTTACCGCTTATCGAATTATTGAAAACTACCTTAAGAACAATAACTTGAACAATGTAATTTCTTTTGAAGACTTTCAAAAAGTATACAGTTCGCTTTTTCCGAATGGTGGGGTAGATTGGTCTAAAGAACATAGTTTTACCAATTTTACAAGAAACGTAATTGGCATTAATGGAATTTATAAAGCTGTAAAAAATGCTTTCGAGTCTCTACTTTCAACAAATGAAGTAAGGAATCAACATCTCATGCTTTCGTTATCCAACACACATAAAAATAATATGATGTGGGAAAAGTATTCCAATAACGATAGTGGATTTTGCATAAAATACAACATTAAAAAATTGATAAGAAATAATCCACTGTTAGTTTTAAGCATATTACCTATTTACTACGGTAACAAAAAGTCAATTTCTTTCTTAGAGTATCTTAATATTGCTTTTGATCCGAAGAATACCGAGGAAGCAATTTATAATATATCTCAACAGCTATACATTTCTATGCTCACTAAAAACATTGAATGGGCAGGCGAACAAGAATGGCGTTTTATTTGCGAAGATAGAGATATTGATAATAAATTGAGAATGTTTGATTGTGCTGAGGCAATCTTTTTAGGCTCTAAAATTAATATTGACGATAAATCAAAACTTATGGCTATTTCCAAAAACAATAATTTAAAGGTATTTCAACGAAAATTGGTTAATTGTAAAAACAAATATGAGTATCAAAGAATTCTATAATGTTTGATTTTAAAAGGTGTACCAAAAATGGCTAATCTTGCATGGATAGTGTGCATTTGTATCATTTCTATAGTCCTTTGCCAAAACGAAAACTGCGATATTCTGTCAAAAGGATGTCGTTTTTTCGTTAACAAAGCATATATCTATGCATAATCTTAATATTTATGTCGAATATAGATGTCACGGTTTTTAAACAATATAACATATAAACAAGATACGAAATACGGAGGAAATTGGTGATATTTTATAAAGCTACCACAGATATTATTGATAGATTTGTCCATTTTAATCTAATCTTAAAAATGAACACAATTTCAGTTTAAATTAGCTTGAAAATTTAGAAAAAGTTTCATAGCTACTTTGTATATCTCGAAAACTTATATTGTGCTTTACAATAACCTATGAGTAAATATGAAGTATAAGAATTACTTTTTATCCATTAACAACTAAAAAATGAAAACTATTCTAAAATACAAATTCGGCGACATTGTCTATATAAAGGCATATTTAGCGTTTGACTACGAACTAGGTCAAATTGTTGGTTTTAATAATGAAAAGAATATGTATACAATGATTCATTTCTTAGATAATGGTGATCCTAAATCCTTCTATAAATGGTGTTTCATTAAAGAAGAAGATATTGAACTATTTTCAAAAGTTACTTCAATAGACAATGTCTATGATAAACATGGTCCGTTTTTTGATAAAGACATAGAACTAAAAGATTCTGAATATCAAAATATATACACGGATTAATACTTTTTAGCGGAAAAAGTTACAAATGGGATTATTTCAGAAAAAGAATACTTTGAAAAGATTAAAAGACTTGGTTATATCATTGTAGAAAAGCATAAACGTTAATAATTCATTAGTGATACTTTGTTATTTTGACAATGTACGTATTAAATACTAAACTTAATTTAGATATAAAGGAGAAAATATGAAAGACTACAACCAAGCATTTAAGATCTTGGCTAACAATTTTTTTAAGTTTAAGAATTATCGAAGAATGCATCCAGTTCTAGCGGTTATCGTCGGCATACTAATGCTGCCGTTTACCATTATGGGTCTAGTGTCACTTGGAATGTCTTATGTGTACTATTATTTCTTTAAGTTATTGTTATTACCTGCTGAGTATTTAATGAACATCATAAGAGCAGAAGGAAAAGAAGTAAAACACGCAACCCAAGCCGTTATTTACTTCATCGGATTTCCAGTAGCGTTTATGTTCTATACATTAATTGCGCTTGAAATGATTGGGCTACATATCATGTACTTAGTTACATTTGTTTATTTATATTTCGCCTCATTGTGTGGCTTTAAGTTTAAACCAGTATTACGTAACACTGATGAAGATATCGAAATTGAACAAGGACCAAATTATAATGTTGCAATTCCGCTAGTATTTATCATTGTGGTATTAGGTCTAATTGCAGCCTTTGTCGTTACTATGATTTTTGTTAAACCAATTATTCTTTCTACAACCATGATGCCATTATCTATTCATATGTGTATTTATCCAATCATCCCACTTTTCTATTTGCTATATGTCCCACTTGCATTTGGTGGTGTAGTTAAAAAGACTCCAGTAGTGGAAGTTAAGCCGGTCGAAGATAACACAAATCCGCAGCAATAAAATATTATTCTAATCTGCTCTTTATAAAAGGGCAGATTCTTTTTTATGTACTTCTTTTAGACGTGTTTTTCCACCAATAGAAAATTTACAATAAATAAATGTATCTTATTTTATCCAACTCCGTTATACTTTCATGATGCAAAAAACTTTTAACGAACTAAACGTCGATTTAAAGATCCTAAAAGCGGTGAACGATTTAGGAATTCTTGAATTGACCCCGATACAACAAGTATCATTGCCACCAATTCTCGAAGGGAAAGACCTCATCGGTGAAGCCCCTACAGGAACTGGTAAAACTTTTGCTTATGCAATCCCAATGGTAAATAAAATACCAGCAGACAGTAAATTTGTTCACGCTCTAGTCATCACTCCAACTAGAGAACTAGCTTTCCAATCAGCGGACGAAATCCGCAAATTACTAACATATAAAGAAGGAATCGCTGTGGTCCCTTTATATGGTGGTTCACCAATTCAAAGACAAATTGTTTCTTTAAAAAAGAAACCTAATATTGTTGTCGGTACTCCAGGAAGATTATTAGATCATATCCAAAGAGGCACTCTTAAATTAGCGCATATCGATACATTGGTTCTTGATGAATGCGATGAGATGCTTGATATGGGATTTATCAAAGATATCGAACGAATTATTAAAGAAATTACTAACAAACATCAAACGATTTTATTCTCAGCGACGATTTCAAAAGAAATCATAGGCATATCTTCTCGCTTCCAATCTCCCGATAAAGTGACGGTCAAGGTTGAAAGAGAAAGTAAAAAGCCAATTAAACAACGTTACATCAACGTTAAAGAAGATGAGAAGTACGAAGATTTAATCGATTTACTTTCCTCATTAAAATTTGAGTCTGCCTTTATATTTGCAAGAACAAAACATAAGGTAACTCAACTTCAAAGGAGATTTGACCAAACTAAATTTAAGGCGACAAGTTTACACGGTAACCTTAATCAAAACAAACGTACCGTTAACCTCAAATCTTTTAAAGCCAAAGAAAATCCAATCCTTATCGCGACCGATATTGCCGCTAGAGGATTAGATATTAAAGATGTCGATATCGTCATTAACTACGATGTTCCTGAACAAGATGAATTCTATATCCATCGTATCGGTCGTGTTGGCCGCGCTAACACTACTGGTGAATCATATGTATTTATCACCAAGTCACAAAGACGTCTTATTAGTATTTACGAAAAGATGACAGATGACCACATTGAAGAATACGTTATTCCAAATAAGTCACCACGAACCCCAAAAACCGAAACTAAAGATACCGATGAGCCACGTACTTTTGTTAAACGCGATAGACCATATGGTAGCGATAACAAAAGACGTAGTTATGGTGGTAATAGTGGCTATGGTGGCAACAGAAGAAGTAGTGGCAATAGTCGTTACAAATCACACGATAGCAAAGACACAGCAACTGGGAGCCCTATCGTAAACGATAGAAGTAGTAGTAAATCATATTTTGCTAATAACCAAAAACGAAGAGACGATACTTCTCATGAAAATGTCGAAGGTGGCACTACCAACAATAGACGTAATAGTAGCGAAACTAAAAGCGCTAAAGGATTTGGCGGGCGCGATAATCATAAAGGCGGTCGCCGAGACTTCAATAAGAGTTCTCGTTATGGCGAAAAGAAATTTATTAGTGGCCATAGTGAAAACAAAGCCGCTAAACCATCTGATAGACCTAGCGATGATAAAAGAGGTAGCTTTGTTAAAAAAGATCGTACCGATTTTAAAGGGAAAAGAAACTATAGCGGTAACCGCAATAGTAACAATAGAAGCTATTCGAATAAGAAGCCTCGCTAATCGATAGATATTAATTATTAAAACTTTTGTTTGCTAGCAAACAATTGTTTTTTTATTATGAAGAGTTTATTAAATGTGTTGACAATAAAACTTGGCAGTCATATATTGATAGTGCAAAGAAAACTTGGCATACATTTGGAGGTAAGGAAAATGGAAAAAGAAGAGATACTAGCAAAAAGCCGTAAGGAGAATCAAAGCAAAGACTTAATTGAAGTACAAACAATTCAAAATGGGGCGCAAATCGCCTATGTGATTGGAATGTGTATCGCGTTAATCTTTGTTATTGTGGAGGCAATTGTTCATCACGAAGTAAACTATATGGTCTTAGCGGTGGTTTCAGCGTTTGGGTCGCCGATGTTTATTTATAAGTACGTTAAGCTTCATAAGAAACATGAACTATTCGTTGCTATTTGTTATTCTGCTTCGTTTATTGCGTTCTTAACTTGTTATATTCTTCAATTGGTAGGAATTATCTAATGGAAGAGAATAAGCTAGTTTTAAAAAACCGAATTAAGGATGTAAGAACGGAAAAAGGTTATTCGCAGATTAAATTAGCAGAATTAGTCGGTGTATCGAGAAACACAATTAGTTCGCTTGAAACCGGTCAGTTTAGTCCAACGGCAAAATTGGCATTAATCATCTGTGTCGCTTTAGATAAAAAGTTTGAAGAGTTGTTCTATTTCTAATTTTAAAAAGAAGGATAGTGGTATCACTATCCTTTTTTCAAACGCAAAATATTTGTCGAAGTTTGCGTATCTAGTCATAATGCATTACAATCTAATTAATATGAAAAACAAAAAGATGTCATTAGGGCTATTATTATTGGGCCTACCATTATTGATGGCGAATTCTCCTTCGCCTTACCCATATCCAACCGATTATTCTTTATTTAGTAATACCGAGATTACTAGAACATACGACGATGTTAAAGATGAGTATACTTATCAAACGACATTAACAAATACTGGTGAAGGCTATATTAGTTTAGATAATATATCGCTCAATTCAGACTCTGGATCTTATATTGCTTCTTATGGAATGGACGAGAGTTTCTACTACGCTGATAATCGATACCTCGGACCTAGTCAAAGCATTGATCTTTCATTCGTTTCTGAAGCTGGATATAACAACACGCTTATTAAGTGCTTTGCTTTTTCAGGCAGCGTTATTAATACCGCGGCAACATCGACTAATTATTCGGAGATTACAAAAGAATCATATTACTCCAGTGGTGATTTATATCGATATTCATTCACGGCATTACTAAATTACGATAAAGACTATACCTATACCGTATTAATCAACTATAGTTACGATGGAGTCGATAAGATTATCGATACTTACGATTACAATACTGGTGAAATCAGTTTCATTCTTTCAAGCGATTTAGATGTTTCTAAAATCACTATCAATAGCCTCATCTTTGTACGTGGTAGGGCTAATAATAGCGGTAGTAATTACAGTTGGGAAGCACTAGCTATAGCTGGTGTTGCAATCACAATCATCGCTAGTTTAATTGGTTTAGTGATCTTTGGTGGAATTGTGACTCTTATCGTATTTGTTATTGTAAAAGCGATAAAACACCCGAAAGATAACGTAAAGAAATAGAATTGCTGCAATTGAAAAGAAGATAATGGAGCCGATAACGGCTCCATTTTTATCGACAACTAAACTATTAGTAATAACGCCGACGATGTATGAACCAAGATTAGCGAGCACTGCAAAATAAAAAGCCTTCCAAAGTTTTGGTCTTATAAAAAGATAAATTATGAATGATTCGATGATGGTAGTGGAGACTTCAAAAGCGGCTAAAAAGTAATAGTAGTTGCTGCTATTAGTAATACTATTTAACAAAAAGTTCATCGTGAGGTTTAAAACAACATTCATCAAGATTACGACGATAAAAAGTTTTAAATCCCAAGGCTTTAAGAAATTATAAATAATTAGTTCGATAGCTAAAGTAATCGCTAAGGCTAAAATGATATCGTACATAGATATATCTTAACATTAATTAGATAGATGATTATTGATTCTTCTCGACTTTAACAATCGAATCAGTCTTATCTCCGACGACGCGAAGACGGTAAATACCTTTTTCTAATTTGGCGGTGGCGGTATTTTCTTTTTGTGTGCACTCATTTATTAAGAAGATTTTCTTGTCTTTAATTGCGACAACTTTTGCTCGTCCACGGCAGCATTTAATCGTCGATTGAATCTCTAATTCGTCTGTTACTTCGATTCTTGCGATTGTTCTTACTCCCGTGAAACGATTCAATGAAACTTCAAGGCCGTTAGGAATTCTTTGAAGGAAAAACAAAAGACATCTTTTACGATTAAAAATGCTTAGTATCTTGTGTTCATCATCATAAATATTCATAACGAAATTATAACAATAAAGGGCCAAAAGCGTTTATCTTTTGTGAAAATGTCGAGTACTAATAATGTTAAGCCAATTTATTGGCTTTCATGTTATGTATAACAAATCAGTAAAAAAATATTGATATATTTATAAATAAAAGTATAATCTAATGTGCAATCAGTAAAAAAATACTGAAAGGAGATTTGCATGGAAGAAATTAAATCGGTATCGATGAAGCAATTAGAAAGATATCCAGTTTACCTAAAATATCTCATTTCGATTAAGGATCAAGGAATAACTTCAATTAGCGCTCCAATGATCGCTAAAGCATTGGATTGTACTGAAGAACAAGTTAGAAAAGACCTTCAAATCGTGTCACCTGATTCGGGAAAACCAAAATCGGGAAGAGATATCAAAACTCTTATTAATGATATTGAGAACTTCCTTGGCTACAACGATGTATCTGATGCAATTGTTGTCGGAGTCGGTCACCTTGGAGAAGCGTTCATGCGCTACAAGGGATTTAGCGAATTCGGTCTTAATGTCTTAGCGGGGTTTGATTTAGATGAAACTAAAATCGGGAAGAAAGTTGATGGGAAAGAGATATTCTCGATGGACAAGATGAGTAACTTAATCTCGAGACTAAAAGTTAACATTGCAATATTAACGGTTCCTAGTGATGCCGCTAATGCGGTTTCTAAACTCTTAGTGAGCAGTGGAATTAAGGCTATTTGGAACTTTGCCCCAATTCATCTAGATGTTCCAGAAGATATCGTTGTCGAAAATGTGAATCTAGCAAGCTCGCTTGCGGTTCTATCGCATAAGTTAAATAAGAAAATACTAAAGGAGAATAAATAGTATGGCAGACAAAATTGTCTCAGTAGAAGCATTCGAAGAGGTTGATGCTTTAGTAAAAAATGCTCACGAAGCCCTAGACGAGTTTTTAAAACTCAATCAAGAACAAATCGACTATATCGTTGCGAAGTGTTCTGTTGCAGGACTAGATCATCACGGTAGTTTAGCAAAATTAGCAATTGATGAAACCAAAAGAGGAGTCTTTGAAGATAAAGCCACAAAGAATTTATTCGCCTGCGAATATGTTGTGAACAACATGAGACACCTTAAGACGGTTGGAATCATCTCTGAAGATCCAGTTACTGGTATTACCGAAATCGCTGATCCAGTTGGTGTCATCTGCGGTATTACTCCAGTCACTAATCCAACATCGACTGTTATCTTTAAGTCGTTGATCGCTTTAAAAACCCGTAATCCAATCATTTTTGCCTTTCACCCAAATGCACAAGAGTGTTCAAAACAAGCTGCAATTGTCATTAGAGATGCCGCGATTAAAGCTGGCGCTCCTAAGTATTGCATTCAATGGGTTGAGCATCCATCCATGGATGCAACGACTTGCTTGATGAGTCACACTGGTGTAGCGACTATTCTTGCAACTGGTGGTAACGCAATGGTTAAGGCCGCATATAGTTGCGGTAAACCGGCGATGGGCGTTGGAGCAGGCAATGTTCCGGCCTATATTAATAAATCAGCAAATATTGAGCAGGCTGCTAATGATATTACGATTTCTAAGTCGTTTGATAACGGCATGATATGTGCTTCAGAACAAGCGGCGATTATCGATAGTGATGTATATGATGAATTTATCTCTCACATGAAAAGACTCAAGACATATGTCGTAAATGCGAACGAGAAGAAACTTCTTGAAAAGTATATGTTTGGTTATATTGCTCGTGAAAAAGATGTTGAACTTGCAAAACTTAATCCAGAAGTAGTTGGAAAGAAAGCTTCTTGGATTGCAAAGAATGCTGGATTTGAGATTCCAGAAGACACTTCAATTATTGCGGTTCCTTGTAAAGAAGTTGGTCCACTTGAACCAATGTCGAGAGAAAAACTATCACCGGTTTTAGCTATTTATAAAGTAAAAGATTCCATTGAGGGTTTTGAACGCGCTTCTGAATGCGTTGAATTCAATGGACTTGGACATAGTGCGGCAATTCATTGTAAAGAACAAAAAATGGCCGATGAGTTTGGCGAAAAAGTAAAAGCAATGCGTATTATTTGGAATTCACCTTCGACTTTCGGTGGTATTGGTAATGTTTATAACTCATTCTTACCATCTCTTACTTTAGGGTGTGGAAGTTATGGAAGAAACTCAATCGGCGGTAACATCTCCGCGGTTAACCTCTTAAACGTTAAAAAAGTCGGTAAAAGGAGAAACACTATGCAATGGTTTAAAGTTCCTAGCAAAATCTATTTTGAAAGAAATTCAATTCAATACTTACAATCTTGTCGCGATGTGACTAAAGTCTTTATCGTTACGGATCGTTCAATGGTCGACTTTGGTTTCGTAAATAAAATCACGGAACAATTAAATCTAAGAAGAAATCCGGTTCAAATCCAACTTTTCTCGGATGTTGAACCTGATCCAGATATTGAAACAGTTAAACGTGGTACGAGATTAATGGAAGCGTTTAGACCAGACACAATTATTGCCTTGGGCGGTGGTTCTGCAATGGATGCTGCTAAAGGAATGTGGTTATTTTATGAACACCCAGAAGTAAACTTCGATGACCTTAAACAAAAGTTTATGGATATCCGTAAAAGAGCATTTAAGTATCCGGAATTAGGCAAGAAAAGCAAATTGATTTGTATCCCTACGACATCTGGTACTGGTAGTGAAGTGACTCCATTTGCGGTTATATCAGATAAAGCGAATTTTAAGAAATATCCACTTACGGATTATTCCTTAACCCCAACCGTAGCGATTGTCGATGCTGAGTTTACGACTAACCTTCCTCCAAAACCAACCGCGGTAACGGGAATGGATGTTCTTACTCATGCCATTGAAGCATATGTTTCTTGTTTAGCTAATGATTATACTGATGGATTAGCCTTACAGGCTATTAAAATGGTCTTTAATTATTTACCACGAGCAGTCAAAGATGGCCAACACGATTTAGAGGCGAGAGAGAAAATGCATAACGCCGCAACGATCGCTGGTATGGCTTTTGCTAATGCATTCTTAGGTATGGCTCACTCTTTATCGCACAAGATTGGAGCAGAGTTCCATACGATTCATGGTTATACATGTTCAATCGTTCTACCTTATGTCATTAAGTACAACGGTACAGTGCCAACCAAATTATCGGTGTGGCCGAAATATAATGTCTATCAAGCCGATAAAAAGTATCAAGATATCGCTCGTCTCCTTGGATTAAAGGCGTCTACAAAAGAAGAAGCAGTTGATTCTTTAGTTGAAGCAGTAAGGAATCTTGCTAAAGAGATTGGACTAGAAACCAGTTTTGATAAATTAGGAATTTCAGAAGAAGAATGGAATAGCAAAATCGATGAAATCGCTGTTTTAGCCTTTGAAGATCAGTGTTCTCCTGCTAATCCACGTGTTCCACTTGTCGATGACATGAAGGAAATCTTAAAGAAAGCATATAGAGGTATTTAATCATGACCGTGTTAGTTTGTGTTGGTAGTTCCTGCCATTTAAAAGGCAGTTATGAAATCATCGAATTGATGAAAGAAGCAATTAAGAAGAACCATCTCGAAGAGAAGGTCATCTTAAAAGCAACATTTTGTCTTGGTAAATGTGCCATCAGCGGTGTCTCGATTAAGGTCGATGATCAAATCATCACTGGAGTGACAAAAAACAATTTTGCCAAAGTATTTGAAGAGAAAATTTTAAGCAAGATTTAAATATTAATATTTAAGGAGGGTGATTTATGATTTACGCATTAGAGAGTAAAAAGAACAACTGCAAAAACTGTTATAAATGCATTCGCGGTTGTCCAATGAAATCGATTTCATTCATGGATAATCAAGCATCAATTATTCACGATGCTTGTATCTTATGTGGTAAATGCTATTTGTTATGCCCTCAAGATGCTAAAGAGATTAGAAACGATCTAGCATCAGTCATAAAGATGCTTTCTAGTCACGAGAAAGTTATTGTTTCATTAGCACCTTCTTATAGTGCAAATTGGCCGAACTCTTCTTTTAACGAAATAAAGAAAAGTTTGATTAAATTAGGATTCTACGATGTTGAAGAAACAGCGATTGGGGCAACGATAGTAAAATCAGCCTATGACCAAATCCTTAATAGCGGCAAGAAAGATATTTTAATTTCCTCTTGCTGTCATTCAATTAACTTATTGATCGAAAAGCATTATCCAGAGTTACTTCTTTATCTTGCGGATGTTCTTTCGCCAATGCTCGCGCATGGTCGTGATATTAAATCTCGTCATAAAGATGCCAAAGTAGTTTTTGTTGGACCGTGCATTGCTAAAAAAGATGAAGTAGATGGAAGTAAAGATACAAATTATGTCGATACCGCATTAACTTTTATTGAAATTGAAGAGTTATTAAAAACGAATAATGTCGCAGTTAAAGAAGTGGAAAAAGATATTCCACTAGAAAAGTCGAAAGCTCGTCTTTTCCCTTTAGCAGGTGGAATCATTAAAACGATGAATTGCGACGCTAAAGACTATCAGTATTTGG
The DNA here is from genome assembly GCA_034932745.1 of Erysipelotrichaceae bacterium. Lineage (GTDB taxonomy): Bacteria > Bacillota_I > Bacilli_A > RFN20 > CAG-826 > JBAYST01. The sequence goes on from JAYFOJ010000003.1 coordinate 68,815, forward strand.
TAATCGATGGAGTTGAAAACGCGATTAGTGCTTTGAACGACATCAAAAATGGTCACATTCACCATTGTTTTATCGAAATGTCAGCGTGTTCTGGTAGTTGTATCAATGGACCAGCGATGAATAAAGATTCTCGGGCAATCATTAAAGGATATTTAGCGGTATCTTCAAGAGCTGGTAGTAAGGACTTTGATACTATCGGAACTTATAGCGATATAAAGAAAGTTTATAATCGTAGTTTTGTGACATCTGCCATTCCGGCTGAAGAAGATATTGAAAAAAAGATGAAAGAAATGGGCAAGACCGACAAGAACAAAGAATTAAACTGTGGATCTTGCGGTTATAATACTTGCCGTGAAAAAGCGATTGCCATTTTGCAAGGCAAAGCCGTTAAGGAAATGTGTTTACCGTATTTGATGGAAAGAGCGCAGTCTTTTTCTAATCATATTGTTTATAACACTCCTAATGGATTAATGGTTTTAGATGAAAATTTGAATATTCAATTAGCAAATAAGGCAATGTGCGAAATAGTTGATGTCTCTTCTAAAGAAGAGTTAATCGGTAGTAGTATTACAACTATTCTTGAACCAGAACTATTCGCTAAGTCTCTTGGCGGTATTAATACAATGCGAAAGAAAGTCTATCTTTCCGAATATGATAAGTATGTGGAAGAGACAGTCATTTATGATGCAAAATTCCACATTATTGTCGCTATTTTAAAAGACATCACTTCTGAACAAAAAGAACTCCTTAAAAAAGACGAGATGATTGCAAAGTCGGTCGAAATTACGGACAAAGTAATCGAAAAAAACATGAGAGTTGTTCAAGAAATTGCTTCTTTGCTAGGTGAAAGCGCTGCCGAAACCAAGGTCGCCTTAAATTCATTGAAGGATACATTAGAAAATGATAAATAATCTTCTTTCTGATATTAGTTATTTATCGATTAATCACGACAAGGAAAAACTATGTGGTGATCACGTCGAGATATCTGAGTTTGATGGAAACAACTCGATTGTTGTTTTAGCTGATGGCTTAGGTAGTGGAGTAAAGGCTAACATATTGTCGACACTTACTTCCAAAATGCTTTCGACGATGATGAGTGGAAATATTCCCATTGAAGATTGCGTGAAGCAAGTCGCTGAAACCTTGCCAACGTGTAAAGAACGCGGCATTGCGTATTCAACATTCACGATTGCGAAAATCAAGAATAATAAGTATCTCGAAATATATAACTTTGATAACCCACCTTGCTTTATGTTAAGGGAAGGAAAATTGTTTCCTTTACCGTATAATGAAGAAACAATTGAACAAAAAAGAATCATTCATTCCAAGGTGAATTTAAAAGAAGGAGACGCTATATTTATCGTCTCTGATGGAGTGATACACGCTGGAATTGGACAGAGTTTGAACTTTGGTTGGTCTATTAATGATGTAATCGAGTTTATGGAAGGTTTATATAGCGATTATCTATCGAGTAAATCGTTAGCGACAATTCTTATCAGTCACGTTAATGGTCTATACGCTAAACATCCTGGTGACGATGCGACATGTGCAGTCATCAAAATCAAAAGAAGAAAACAAGTTAATCTAATTATCGGTCCTGCATCGATTAAAGAAGACGATGAAAGAATGATGTCATTATTCTTCGCAAAAGATGGTAAACATATCGTCTGTGGCGGAACGACTTCTCATTTAGCCGCTGACCATTTAAAAGAAGAATTAGAATTTCCGTTAGATTATCTCGATAAAGAGATACCTCCGACCGCTAGAATCCAAGGAGTGGATTTAGTTACAGAGGGTGTTATCACTTTAAATAGAGTGTATGAATACTCTTTAGATGTTTTGTCAAGTAACGACAAGTATTTTGATTGGAGTTACAAAATGGACGGGGCTAGCCAAATCGCTAGAGCATTATTTGAAGATGCAACAGACATTAACTTCTTTGTTGGTTGCGCCATTAACCCAGCCCATCAAAAAGAAGGTTTACCAATTAAATTCTCGACCAAACTTCAATTAATCGAGGCCTTATCTGAGAATTTAAAGAAAATGAATAAGAATATTAAAGTTAGTTACTTTTAGTAACTTGGAGGCATAATATGGCAAAATTCGACACTAACGTTCAAGAACTTAAATACAAGGTATTAAAAGAAATTGCAAAGAATTCATGGAATGGAACCCTTCTAGAAAACTATTCAATGATTCCATCTTTAATTATTCCAGGACCAAAGCCATCGATGAGATGCTGTATTTATAAAGAAAGGGCCATTGTTCTTGAACGAATGAAGATGGCTCAAGGTGGGGATAAGAATAATCCTAATATTGTCGAAGTTATTAAAGTGGCTTGTGATGAATGTCCTGTCGGCGGTTATCAAGTGACATCTTCTTGTCGAGGATGTATTGCCCATCGATGTGAAAAGGCTTGTCATAAATCAGCGATCTCTTTTGACGCAAAGACTAGAATGGCGGTTATTGATAAAAGCAAGTGTATAAACTGTGGTTTGTGTGCTAAAGCATGTCAGTATCAAGCAATCATGGATTTCAAAAGACCTTGCGAGAGTGCTTGCCAAGTTAAAGCCATTTCAATGGGCGAAGATTTTGCAGCGAACATTAATGAAGAAAAATGTATTAGATGTGGCCATTGCGTTAGTCAGTGTCCTTTTGGTGCGATCATGGATAAATCGTACATTACTGATGTCATCGAAATGATTAAATCGTCTAATTATTCAAAGAATGAACATATTTACGCAGTGGTGGCACCTTCAATTTCGTCACAATTCAAATATGCGACTTTGGGACAAGTTATAAGTGCAATTAAAGAATTAGGTTTTTATAGTGTTGTTGAAGCAGCACTTGGCGCTGATATGGTTTCGTTTAGCGAAGCAAAAGAATTAAGCGAAAAAGGTACTTTAACATCTTCGTGTTGTCCGGCTTTTGTTACTCTTATTCATAAAAACTATCCGAATTTGAAAGATAGTATCTCCCATAATATGTCTCCAATGGCGACGATTGCTAAATATATCAAAAGTGTTGATACGACATCTAAAGTAATATTCATTGGACCATGCATTGCTAAAAAAGATGAACTACACAAGGAAAATGTTAGTAAATATGTTGATTCAGTCTTAACATTTGAGGAACTGCAAGCATTAATCGATTCAAAAGAAATAGATGCTTCAAAATTAGAAGAATCAAAACTTGATAATGCTTCATACTATGGTCGAATCTTCGCTAGATCAGGTGGATTAAGCGATGCCGTAAAAGAAGCAATTAAAGAACAGAATCTAGATTTTACTTTAAAGCCAATCATCGCAGACGGAATCGTCAATTGCAAATCCGCTTTAAACAAGTTCACTTTAAAGGATAGTAGTGTTAATTTCATCGAGGGAATGGCGTGTATAAGTGGGTGTATCGGTGGTCCTTGTTGCCTTACACACGAGATAAGAGATAAAACCGAAGTCGATAAATACGGTCAAGAAGCTAAAGAAAAGACAATTCAAGACGCGATTAAGATTCTATAGAATAAAATTGTAAGATTGAGATTATCCCTATAGAATAACCATGTTATTAGTAGGAGTGATTAGATGGATAAAATTGAACGTAATATTATTGAAGTCAAACATTTAAAGAAACATTATGGACCAGTCAAAGCGGTCGATGATATTTCTTTTTGCGTTAAAGAAGGCGAACTATTTGCCTTTTTAGGTCTTAATGGTGCGGGTAAATCAACGACCATAAATGTCATCGCTGGAATTGCTCAAAAAGATAGTGGATCCATTTTAATCGATGGAATTGATATCGATAATCACTCAAATGAAACAAAGATGAAGATCGGTATTGTCTTTCAAAACTCTTGTTTAGATAAAAAACTAACGGCCTATGATAATTTACGGCTTAAAGCCGCCTTATACGGAATTAGAGGGAAGGACTTTGAAAAAAGACTCGAAGAACTCTCTAACTTATTAGAACTAAAGCCGCTTCTTAAAAGAACACTAGAAAAAATGTCTGGTGGACAAAAAAGAAGAATCGATATCGCACGCGCTCTTATTCATAAACCAAAGATTTTGATTCTCGATGAACCGACTACGGGATTAGATCCTCAAACTAGAATTATGGTTTGGGAATGTTTAAATACGCTTAAGGACAATAAAGAAGTAACCATCTTTTTAACCACACATTATATGGAAGAAGCTGCGAACGCCGATTTTGTTGTGATACTTGATTCTGGGCATATCGTCGCTGATGATTTACCAAACAATCTAAAGAATAAATACGCTCACGACTTTATTAAAATATACGATAAGAGTGAGGCTTTAATCGATGTTCTTGTCAAAGAAAAAATGAAATTTGAAGAGAAGGATGATTTTATTCGAGTCGAAGTTAAGAACGTTGAAGAAGGAAAGAATTTTATTGTTGCGCATCCTACACTATTTAAAGATGTCGAGTTATTAAAAGGAACGATGGATGAAGTCTTCTTAAAAGTTACCGGAAAAGAACTAAAAGGAGGGCTTGAAAATGAATAAGGATATGTTTGATTTACTCTATCTTATTAAGCGCAATATCAAGATGTACTTTAAAGATAAAGGAACATTCTTTGTTTCCCTTATTACTCCTGCTATTTTACTAGTTCTATTCGTGACATTTTTAAAGAGTGTGTACACTAGTTCATTACAAATGTTCATCCCAGAAGGAGTTAATATTTCGTCTCGCGTTATCGATGGCTTTTCTGCTGGATGGCTCGTTTCATCAATTCTTGCGACTTCTTGTGTAACGATTGCCTTTTGTAGCAATACAATTATTATCTCTGACAAGGCTAACGGCATCGTCGACGATATATTTGTTACTCCCGTTAAAAGAACTATCCTATCTCTTAGTTATTTAATATCGAACTTCATCACAACTTTAATCGTGTGCTTTGCGTGTTTAGGACTTGGATTTATTTATATAGCTATTGTTGGTTGGTATTTATCGTTTAGCGATGTAATGATGATTATCTTAAACATGATGCTTTTAACTTTATTTGGTTCTCTTTTAGCGACAGTTATCGAGTTCTTTATTAAGTCGACAGGAGTCGGAACGGCTTTAGCAACGATGGTTTCATCGATGTATGGTTTCTTATGTGGCGCTTATATGCCGATCTCTCAGTTTTCAAGTGGCATTCAGAATTTCATTAAGTTCTTACCAGGGACATATGGAACGATTAATTTCCGTTACTACTTTATGCGTGGAGTGACCGAAGAGTTAGCAAAAGATTTGCCTGAAAATGCAATAAACAATCTCCAAGTGGGATTTGATACTAAAATTGACTTCTTCGGTAACGAATTATCGACTGGTACTTGTTTCTTGATCGTTGGAATTACGGTTGTTATCCTATTAGGAGCCTTCATTTCAATCGTCTTATTAAAAGATAAAAATAAACATAAACAAGTTATAAGAACTGCAAACTAATTATTTATTTTGAAGAAGAATTAAACGATCTTTTGGTAGACCAGGAGCGCGTTCGAATTCATCAATTTTAATCGTTTTAAAACTAGGGAATAGTGAAATCCATTCATCTGTTGAACGATTCATCGCCCGAATAACACCATTCATCGAATAGGTGTTTTTTTCGATTTCAACCATGTTGAGTTTCTCGATAAGAAGTGGCGTAAGAAAGAAATTAAACTTTAAAAGAATATAACCTTGAGGTTTGATTATTCTTCTCATTTCTTTAATGACATTATCGCTAATATTCGATGGCACTACATCAAGAAAGTTCGAACAAAATATCCCATCGACGCTCTTTGAAGGAATGGTGGCTAGATAAGTTTCATCTCCAACCGCGAACTTTACATTTTCTATCTTTGATAGATTAACTATTTCTTTAGCGGTCTTAATCGCATTAACGGACGAATCAATTCCTAAGCAAGATTTAACTTTTTCTCCGATTAAAGAAATCTCCATTAAACAAACGCCATCTCCACATCCGATGTCGATAACGCTCTCACAATGATCTCCAACAAACTTTAAACATTCATCTAAAGGAGTATCGAGGACGATATCGCCTTTTTGTATCTTGAATGACTGCAAATTCTTGAAGTGTTCGTTCCAGAATTCAATCGATTTAGTTTTTGTTTCTTTAATGTTCATAAAATGTACCGCTCTTGTTAATAACAACATATTCCATAAGGAAGAGAAAATAAATGAATTTTAGAAAATGGCAAAAACAATGCAAAATGTAACCACACTCGGAATCGGAAGATTCCATTTGAGCCCCTCAGAAATGAGCGAGCTTTTTATTCTTACGGTTTTTCGCCTTCACCTTGTGATGTATAATCAACTTGGAGATACTCTATGGATACAATTGATGCAATTCTTACAAGAAAAAGTGTTAGACAATATAGTGATAAAGATATTAGTGAAGACGCAATTAAAACAATCTTAAAAGCGGGTCAATCAGGTCCGACTGCAATGAATAAAAGAGATTGGCATTTTCTCGTCGTTAAAGATAAAGAAACTCTTAAGAAAATGGCGGGACTTGTCGGTCTATTAGTGGCGTCTCCTTTACTAAGGGCTAAAATGGCCATACTTGTTTTAGGAGATAAGAAGCTTTCGATTAATGAATTCTGGGAAGTCGATTGCTCGATCGCCGCACAAAATATGATTTTAGCAGCCCATGATTTAGGAATCGGTTCTTGTTGGATTGGTACTTTCCCACAAGAAGGTAAAATGAAGGCTCAAAGAGAATTATTTAATTTACCAAGTCATATCATGCCTCATTCAATTATTGCCTTTGGCTATCCAAAAGATGATACTAATTTCTATACTATAAAAGATAAGAAACCAGAGTTAGAACAAGATAAAATACATCTGGAGAAATGGTAATAAGATATGGATTCATTAAAGACATTGATGGACAAGAAGAACTACGAACTTGTCATTAAATTAACCGCGGATAGCGACACTCCTAACGACATCTTTTATCGCGTCGCATCTTTTGTCGCTTTGAATAAGCCTGAAGAAGCTTTAAAGACTATCGAAAGCAAAAGGGCAATTCTTGAAACACAACTTCCAATCTTGATGAAAATGCACATCGAGTTGCTAGTGACTTTAGGCCGCTACGAAAAAGCAAAAGAAGAAATGGAACATTACGAGAATCTTCCATATTTTTCACAAGAAGCCGAAGAGAGAATTAAATCGATTAAGCAATATATTCAAAAGGCTGAAAAGGATAGTTATCACTCTAATGTATTAGACGAAGACAAAATACGCGAATACTTGACTAGCGATAAAGAAGAAATCGTTTTAGCAGGACTTCAAAGCCTCAAAGATAAAGATATAAGAATCTATATTAAAGACATCGAAAAAATGATGATGAGCACTAAGAAACAATCAATTCGTTCCTTTGCCTTAATGATGCTCGTCGAAAAGCAATACGACCAGAAAGTAAAATTCCTTCACGAAGATACGATTATGGAACTAATACCAAAGGATTTAAAACAACCTTTCGTCGCTGATGAGTTCAAACAAGCGATTCAAAAGATGACAATTAAATATAAAGATCCAGTTATTGTTAATAACTCGATTAACGTGCTTTCAACCTATATTATTTATAACTATCCAACAGTGGTAAAATTCGACTGCGACGAGATGTTAGAAGCACTATTTGAAATATCGATTCGCTATTTAGGAATCAAGGATTATAAATCGCTTGAAGAAAGATGCCATAACGAAAACATCGATATCGTTAAGGTTAGATCGATTATTGAAAAAATTGAAAACGCTTTAAGCCGTTTTTAACTTATCACGGATAAATACTTTGGCTAGACGAATACACTTTTTAAGTGTTTAACTTGTTTAGCCTTTTTATATAATATATAATTCCATTTGTCGCATGTTTTAGGAGGATTAAATTCATGGAAAGAAAACTTACGAAATTAGAACATTGCAAGACTGAAGTTATTGTTTCTTTTACCGCCGAGGAATGGAAGGCCGCGCAAAAGAAAGCTTTCGATAAATTAGCGAAAGAAGTAAAAGTGGATGGTTTTAGAAAAGGCAAAGCCCCAGAAAATCTAGCTAAAAAGCAAATAGACGAAGTGAAGATGATGGATGAAGCCATCAATACTCTCCTACCAGATGCTTATAAAGCCATTGTCGAACAAGACAAGGTTGAACCATTTGCTAGACCAGACATCTCCGTTACTAAAATTTCCGATAGCGATCTCGAGGTTAAGTTTATTATTACAACTGCACCAGAGGTGAAACTTGGAAAATATCGCGATATTAAGATTGGCAAAAAGACCGTCAATGTTACTCCAGCAGAAATCGAAAAAGAATTAGAGAAACTTAGAGAAAATAGTGCCTCTTTAATCGTCAAAGAAGGACCAGCCGCCGAAGGCGATACAGTTGTTCTCGACTTTGAAGGATTCGTCGATGGCAAAGCCTTTGAAGGCGGAGCCGCTAAGAATTACGAACTAGCTTTAGGAAGTCATATGTTTGTTCCTGGTTTTGAAGAACAATGCATCGGACATAAAGCAGGAGATAAATTTGAAGTTAAAGTTACTTTCCCAACCAAATATGTTGAGAATTTAGCAGGTAAAGAAGCAACATTCAAAACTATTCTTCACGAAGTGAAAGAAAAGAAACTCCCAGCATTAGACGAGAATCTTATTAAAGAATTAAATCTCGAAGGCATTAAAACCATCGAAGAATTAAAAGCCTCAAAACGCGTTGAACTAGAAGACGCAAAACACAAAGAGATTAAGAGAGTCTATCTCGAAAAACTTTTTGAAGAAATCGCTAAAGGTTCAACAATTGAAATTCCAGAAGAAATCATCGCAAGCGATGTCGAAGCAAGAAGAAAAGACACCGAGCAAAGAATGTCACAATCTGGTTTTACCCTTCAACAATATCTTGAAGTCATCGGACAAAAAGAAGAAGACTTCATGGCTAACCTCCACAAAGAGAGTGAGAAAGCCGTTCGTAACATTACCCTATTAGATGCCATTGCTAAAGCAGAAGGTATCGAAATCGGTGACGCCGAACTCGAACTCGAATACGCGAAGATGGCGGATATGTATAAAATGAAAGTGGAGGATGTCAAAAAGGCGCTTCACGGCCAAGTTGAACAACTCCGCAATCAAATCAAGTTCGGTCAAGCCGAAGATTTATTATTCAAATCTAACGACTAATAATCGCTAGAAAGGAGGAATGTTTATGGATAATAACGAAAAGCCACAAACATTGCAGCTCCCGCTTCTTATTACGAGGGAACTAATCCTTTTCCCAGGAAGCCCTCAAACTATCGAAGCAGGGCGACAAATCTCGATTAACGCGGTTAACGCCTCACGTTTTTCCGCTGATTCTTTGATTTTTATCACCTCGCAAATTAACCCAGAAATCGAAAACCCAACCTTCCAAGATATCTTTCAGGTTGGGGTTTTGTGTCGTATAACGACCGCGAATGATCATGGTGATAGTGTACGTCTTAGAGTCATGCCAACGGAAAGAGTAGAATTAAATAACTTCCGCGAAATCGATGGTTACTATGTCTGCGATGGAAAAGTTCTAACATTAGAGACTGTCGAAGCAAAGAAACAAGAAGATTTGGTTCGTCTTTTAACTCAGACCATTAACTCAATGCCTGATTTAATGACGAGAATGCCAAAGAATTTACTCAATCAAATCGCTAAAACGGTGGAAGCACCAGTACTTTGCTATTCGCTTCTTTCATTTTTACAAGCGCGTCTTGATTTAAAAGCGCAAGCTCTTGAAACCAATTCGGTTGAGAAACTGGTTAACTTTACCTTAAATGCCTTATCCGGTGAAAAGGAAAACGTCGAACTCGAAAGAAGAATTCAAGATTCCGTTCGCGAGTCGACCGAGAAGTCGCAAAAAGAGTATTTCTTACGCGAAAAAATGCGCGCGATTAAAAAGGAACTAGGCGACGAGACGCTCGACGAGCAAGACGCTGATAAGATTCTTGAGAAACTCGAAAAGAATCCTTATCCTGAACACGTAAAAGCCAAGGTCAAATCAGAATTAAAGAAATTTGAATTAATGCCACAAGCCTCACTAGAAGCTTCGCTTATTCAAAACTATATCGAAACAATCATGTCTGTCCCGTGGTATCAAAGAACAATCGATAATGAAGATCTCGTCAATGTCGAAAAGATTCTAGATGAAGACCACTACGGATTAGAAAAAGTGAAGAAAAGAATCGTCGAATATCTAGCGGTTAAGAAACTAACTGGTAATTTAAAGTCACCGATTCTATGTTTCTTTGGTCCACCAGGATGTGGCAAAACATCTTTAGGTAAATCAATCGCAAGAGCTTTAGGCCGAAAATTCGTTAAAGCATCTTTAGGTGGTATTAGTGATGAGGCTGAAATTCGTGGACATCGTCGTACTTATGTCGGTTCGATGCCAGGAAGAATTATTACTGGTATGAAAAAAGCGGGTGTCACAAACCCAGTTTTCCTACTCGACGAAGTCGATAAACTCGCTTCTTCATATAAAGGAGATCCAAGCTCGGCCTTGCTAGAGGTTCTAGATCCAGAACAAAACACAATGTTTAACGATAATTACCTCGAAGAACCATATGATTTAAGCGATGTTCTCTTTATTTGCACGGCGAACTATCTTGAAAATGTTCCCGCACCTTTAAGAGATCGTCTTGAATTAATCGAAGTCAATTCATATACCGAACTCGAAAAGGTCCAAATTGCAAAGATACACTTGATTCCAAAACAAATCGAGTTAAACGGTTTAAAAAAAGAACAAGTTTCTTTCCACGACGAGTCAATCACTTATATTATCCAACATTATACGCGTGAAGCCGGCGTTAGAGATTTAGAAAGAAAAATAGCGGGCTGTCTTCGAAAAGTGGTAGTTTCGATTGTAAAAGATCCTTCAATTAAAGCAGTCGATATTACTCCTAAAAAAGTTGCCGAGTTCTTAGGAACAGAAATATTTGAAAACTCAAAAAAAGAAAAAGAACAACAAATCGGTGTTGTTACTGGCCTAGCTTACACGGAATACGGCGGAGATATCTTACCAATTGAAGTTAACTACTTCCCTGGTAAAGGTGGCCTTATTTTGACTGGTCATTTAGGCGATGTGATGAAAGAATCTGCTGCAATCGCACTAGACTATGTGCGCGCAAATGCCGCTAGATATAAAATCGATAGCGAATTATTCGCGAAAAACGATATTCATATTCACGTTCCTGAAGGCGCAGTGCCAAAAGATGGTCCAAGTGCTGGCGTCGCCATTACAACTGCGATTATCTCTTGTTTAAGCCATACAGCGGTCGATCCTAATGTTGCGATGACAGGTGAAGTGACATTAAGAGGTAACGCTTTACCTATCGGAGGTTTAAGAGAAAAGTCTTTAGCGGCCCTAAGAAGCGGAATTAAGACGATTATCGTCCCTGATGAAAACAAGAAATCGGTCGACGAACTTCCAAAGGAAGTTAAAGAGGCTTTGACCATTGTTTACATGAAAACTGTCGATGATGCATTAAAGGTTGCTTTAATCGGAAAATAAAATGATTAATTTTCGTAACGCTAAATTTATTAAAAGTGCTCCGACATACGAAGAATCTCCAAAAGACAACATCTTGGACGAGATTCTTATTGTCGGGCGTTCAAACGTTGGTAAGTCTTCGCTTATCAATGCTTTGTGCGATAACAAATCTCTAGCGTTTACTTCTTCAAAGCCTGGACATACAAAATTACTTAATTTCTTCAATATCGACAAAAGGTTCTATCTAGTCGATGCCCCTGGATATGGATATTCCATTTCTAGTCGTAGCGAAATTGTCGATTTTCAGAAGTTGATGGATGGATATTTCTCTACATCCAAGAAATTAAAAGGAGTCGTTTTCCTACTAGACTCTCGTCGCGAAGTTAATCACGATGATGTTCTTCTTTATAATTTCTTCATCGAGCACGACATTCCATTTATTTTAGTTTTAACTAAGTGCGATAAGATAAATCAGAAAGAAAAAGCGAAGATTACATCGCATCTAAAAGAAATTGGAATGGTGGAGAGCATCAAAGAAACCATACTAGTTTCAATTAACGATAAAATCGCGGTTAATAAACTAAAATCTGCGATTGAAAAAGTTCTAGCTAACTAACTCGAGAAATCGAGTTTTTTATTTTCCTTTAATTAGTAAGAAGTATTGAATTAGGAATCTTAATTGATATAATTAAACTATCCTTTAAGCAAAAAGGAGTAATTAAATCCCTTCTTAATAGAGAGTCCCTGATGGTGGAAACGGGTCAAGAACATTTAATGAAGTCGTTTTGTTAGGATCAATTAATCATTGCGTATATCGGCGTTAACGATTTCAAGAGCGTTATTCTAATAATAACGAATTAAGGTGGTACCGCGTTTAACGACGTCCTTTATGTTTAAAGGGCGTTTTTTATTGGAGGAAAGTGCTATGTTAGAAAAAAGATATAACCCACTAGAGGTTGAAAAAGGTAAGTACGAGACTTGGAAAAGCCGTGGTTACTTTCAAGCTGGAGATAAGACAAAAACTCCTTTTTCAATGGTTATTCCTCCGCCAAATGTCACTGGTAAACTCCATTTAGGACATGCCTGGGATACGACGATTCAAGATATTATTGCCCGCTATAAAAAGGCAAAAGGTTTCGACGTGCTATGGCTTCCAGGAATGGATCACGCTGGAATTGCAACCCAAGCTAAAGTAATGGAGCAATTAAGAAAAAGTGGTGTCGATGTCAATAAATTAACAAGAGAAGAGTTTTTAAAGAAAGCCTGGGAATGGAAGGATGTATACGCTAAAACGATCCACGAACAATGGGCGACTTTAGGATTGTCTTTAGATTATTCACGCGAAAGGTTTACTCTCGATGAAGGTCTTAATAAGGCGGTCCGCAAAGTTTTCGTTTCTTTATATCAAAAAGGTTTAATTTATCAAGGCGAAAGAATCATTAACTGGGATCCAGTACAAATGACCGCCTTATCAAACATCGAAGTTATTCATAGCAATGATAAAGGAGAATTTTTCTACTTCAGATATCCAGTAGTCGGCACTAGTGAAGCGCTAATTGTCGCGACTACTCGTCCTGAAACAATGTTCGGAGATGTTTGCTTAGTCGTTAATCCAAAAGATAAGAGATATCAAAAATACATTGGAAAAGAAGTAATCAATCCTGCGAACAATGAAAAACTCCCAATTATTGCTGACGAATATGTCGATTTAGCCTTTGGTACCGGAGTGATGAAGTGTACTCCTGCCCACGACCCTAATGACTTTGTCATTGGCGAAAAATATGGCTTGCCAAAGATTATCTGTATGAACAAAAATGCCACGATGAACGAAAAGTGTGGCAAGTATAATGGTCTCGATCGTTTTGAATGCCGCAAGAGATTAGTAGAAGATATCAAATCGGCCGGAAACCTCGTCAAGATCGAGAAGATTGTTCACCCAGTCGGACATTCTGAAAGAAGCAACGCTATAGTTGAACCAATGTTATCGAAACAATGGTTCGTTAAAATGTCTCCATTAGCGGCTAAAACATTAAAGAATCAAAAGACAAAGAACAAGGTTGAGTTTATTCCTGCAAGATTTGAAAAAGTCTTAGTAAGATGGATGGAAAATGTCGAAGATTGGTGTATTTCTCGTCAATTGTGGTGGGGACATAGAATTCCAGCGTATTACAATAAAATAACTGGCGAAGTTTTAGTAAGTGAAGAAGCACCAAAAGATATGAAGAACTGGGAACAAGATAGCGATGTCTTAGACACATGGTTCTCATCTGGTTTATGGCCATTTAGTTCACTTGGTTGGCCAGAAGAAACCGAAGACTTCAAACGCTATTTCCCAACCGATGCCTTAAGCACTGGTTACGACATCATTTTCTTCTGGGTTTCAAGAATGATTTTCCAAGCTTTAGAGAATACGAAAGAAATACCATTCAAAACCGTTACCATTCATGGTCTAGTAAGAGATCAAAAGGGTAAGAAGATGTCTAAATCTCTTGGCAATGGTGTCGATCCAATTGAAGTTATTAATAAATATGGCGCAGATGCACTTCGATATTTCTTAACGACGAATTCGACTCCAGGGCAAGATATGAGATATATCGAAGAAAAGGTCGAATCAAGCGCTAATTATTTAAATAAGATTTGGAATGCCGCTCGTTACATTTTGGGAATAATTCCTAGTGATTTTGATGAAAAACCACTAGTGGTAAATGAACTCCTTCCACTTGATAAATGGATTATTAGTCGCCTAGAAAAAACAATCAAGAGCGTCACTAATAATATGGAGAAGTATGATTTCAACGCAGCTTCTTCTCATCTATATAATTTTGTTTACGACGACTTCTGCTCGCAATACCTCGAAATGAGCAAGGTGACCTTGTCGTCAAATGATCAAAATGCAATTGCTAATACATATCAAGTTTTGATGAAATGTCTAAAAGACATCGTACTAATGATATATCCATACACTCCGTTCATTGCCGAGGAATTATATCTCAATTTCCCAAATCATCTCGAATCGATTGTTCTAGAACCATATCCAGTGTTTAATAAAAAACTAATCGATAGTAAAGATGACGATAAGGTTAATCTACTTCTCGACTATATAAAAGCGGTTCGCAATTACAAAATCGAGAACAAGATGGCGCCTAATGCTTCGGTCGACTTGATGATTAAATCGACGGTCGGCTATTTTGAAGGCTTCAACAGTTATTTATCTCGATTTGCATTCGCTAAACATATCAAAGTATCGGAAACCGATATCTCAAAGCATAAAGGTGAATTCATCTTGTGCAATAATGGCGAATTATTAATCGAGTTAGACACTAATAGTGAAGATTTAATCAAGAAGATTAACGATTCAATTAAATTAGAAGAAAGCGAGATTGAAAGAGCAAAAAAGATGCTTTCAAACCCATCGTTTGTTGCAAAAGCACCAAAAGAGAAAATTGATCTCGAAAAAGAAAAACTTCAAAAACACGAAGAAAGTTTAAGATTGTTAATCTCGAAAAAAGAAAAATTGCAGTAATATTAGCACGACCAAGAAAAGCCTCTTACTTGTAGTAGGAGGTTTTTATTTATGATTAAAAGCATGAGCGTCGAAGAATTATCTAATCAATACGTTGGAGCGGCGATAACCCTAACGACCGTAATGGCTGTATTGGCCGTCGCTATCGCAGCAGTTGTGGTCTATAAGTTGTTCTTGTCAAATAAAGGAACTGCGGTTATTCCTGGCGGTTGGAAATTTACTTGGAACTAAACAATGTCAAGAATCAAAGATTTGCCATCTTATGAGCGTCCTAGAGAAAAAGCACAAAGACACGGAATCTATAAATTGTCAGATGCCGAATTATTAGCGGTTATTATCGGTAGTGGAACCAAAGGTTTTTCAGCTCTAGAAATTGCTCAACAAATCATTGGAGATAATAATGGCTTACACGAAGCCTCAAGGATTGACTTAGAAGAATACCAAAAGTACAAAGGAGTATCTTCAATTGTTTCGACAAAGATAGCGGCAGTGTTTGAACTTGCAAAACGCGTGAATCTTGCTAATATCTATAACGCTGAAAATAGCAAGGAAGTTCAAGAATTTCTCGTAGAGAAATACAAAATAGAAATTGCAAATTTAGAGCAAGAAGTATTAATAATTGTTTTTCTAAATAAAAAGAAACAAGTCATAAAAGAAAAGAAACTATACATGGGGACGAAAAATGGTTCGCCGATTTCGACAAGAGAAGTAGTAAAGGAATTACTTATTTCTAACGCATCATTTTTCTACTTAATACATAATCATCCTAATGGTACGCCTTTTCCTTCAGATGAAGACGTTAAAGCAACAATCGAAATCATTAAAAAGACGAGAGAAATCGAAATTGAGATGATCGATCATTTAATCATTTCAAAGGAGTTCTGTTATTCATTTAAAGAAACTCGGTGCATTTAGCCGCAAAAACTACCAATTAATTTATTGACTATTAATTATAACTTTGTTATATTACATGCGTTGTCGTCTCACTAGCTACAACCGCATAGGAAAGGTTTCAAAACTTATCAAAGTACCTCGATAGCGAGTCCTAAGTGAAATTATAAGGGAGGGACATTATGTACGCAATCATCGAAACTGGTGGAAAACAAATCCGCGTCGAAGTCGGTCAAAAGATTTATATCGAAAAGATCGAAGCCGAAGCCGGAGCTGTTCACACTTTCGACAAAGTTCTCTTAATCGGAGACAAAAAAGTAAATACTGGTAAACCATTTATTGCTGGAGCCACAGTTACTGCTAAAGTCGAAAAACAGGGCTTATCTAGAAAACTTATCGTTTTCAAGTATAAAGCGAAGACCAATGAACGCAAGACTATTGGTCATCGTCAGCCATATACCTGTCTCATTATCGAAGCTATCAACGCTTAATAGTTATGATTAATGTGTTAGTCGTTGGAAAAGGTTCTGAATTCTCGTCACTAGAGGTCAAAGGACACGCTAATAGTGCTCCGATGGGACATGATCTCGTGTGCGCTGCTGTTTCAGCAGTAATTACCGGAGGATTCAATTCTTTAGAAAATAAAAAGGACTTCTCGTTTAAGTTAAACGATGGCGACGCCTTTTTAAAAAGTGAGAACCCAGTATCCAAACACGACGAAGTTGTTGTAGAAACAATCATCACATCATTAATGACAATCGCTGAAACAAATCACGAATTCATCAAGATTAAATTCATGTAGAAAGGATATTCATCGCTATGATGTTTAAATTAAATCTCCAATTATTTGCGAGTAAAAAGGGCGTTGGCTCAACTAAAAACGGCCGTGACTCTGAATCCAAACGTTTAGGCGCGAAAAAAGGTGATGGCCAAACGGTCAAAGCCGGAAATATTATCTACCGTCAAAGAGGCACAAAGATTTATCCAGGTGTCAATACTAAAAAAGGCGGAGATGACACGATTTTTGCGACAAAGAGTGGCATCGTAAAATACGAGAGAGTTGGCAAAACTAGAACTCGCGTTAGTGTTTACGAAGAAACCAAATAAGTAACAATAATCAAAAGACCACATGACTTTGTGGTCTTTTTTGATACATTTTTGTATAATGTTTAAAAAGGACTTAAACTATGTTTATCGACCAAGCAAAAATTGAAGTAAGATCTGGAAAGGGTGGCGATGGTGCCATTGCTTTTCTTCGTGAAAAATATGTTCCATTTGGAGGACCTGCCGGCGGAAATGGTGGACGTGGCTCCTCTATTTATTTAAGAGCCAATAAAGCCGTTAATACGCTAATTAACTTTCGACATTCAAGAACCTTCATCGCTCCAGAAGGCGAAAAGGGTGGCATTAAAAATCAATATGGTCGTTCAATGGACGATTTAATTGTCGATGTTCCTGTTGGCACAGTTGTTTTTGAAGAGCCAGAGCATCGTTTTTTGGGCGATTTAAATGAAGATGGGAAGTTGCTTCTCGTCGCTAAAGGTGGACGTGGAGGACGAGGAAATACTTGTTTTAAGTCTCCAACCAACCGCGCTCCTAAGATTGCTGAAAATGGAGAGCCAGGACAAATCAAGAAACTCACTTTAGAGTTGAAACTTTTAGCTGATGTTGGCGTAGTAGGATTCCCAAGCGTTGGTAAATCCACTCTTCTTAGCGTCGTTAGCGCAGCACGTCCAGAGATAGCCGATTATCCATTTACGACCATTGTTCCTAATCTAGGTGTCGTTTCTTCAAAGGATGGAAGATCATTTGTAATGGCAGATTTACCAGGACTAATCGAAGGTGCACATTTAGGTAAAGGATTAGGTTTAACCTTCCTAAGACATATCGAAAGATGTCGCGTTATCGTTCACGTCATTTCGATGGATGGTGAACGCGATCCATATAGTGATTACAAAATAATTAATGCCGAACTTAAATTCTACGGATTTGGTTTGTCAAAAAGACCAGTTGTAATCGTTGCTAGTAAAATGGATGAAGATGGCGCTAACGAAAGACTTGAAGCCTTTAAAGCAAAGATCAAAAAACCAGTCATCGGAATCTCGGCGTTGACCGGTGAAGGAATCGATAAACTGGTGTATAAATGCGCTGATTTACTCGATAAGACACCACAATTCCCACTTTACGATGAAAATAGTAATGATACTGGTGTTAAAGTCTATACAGTAGAAAACGAAAAAGGATTCGTTATTAATAGATTAGATGCTCATACTTTTGTCATCACGGGTGAAAAGATTGAAAAATTCTATAAAATGACTAATACGACAACGGATGAGGGAATGATGAAGTTAATAACTCATCTTCGCGTAATTGGAATCGACGATGAACTCGCAAAAATCGGAGCTCAAGATGGAGACACAATAAAATTGTGCGACTTCGAATTTGAGTATGTCGAGTAACGATATGGAACATAGAGTTGACTTAGCAATTCTAGCTTCGCTCATAAGTGCATTTGTCATTTTGATCTTAATTATCCTATTAGTAGTTGTAGTTGGTTAAGTAAAGGAGTGAAATTATGTTTTATTCTCTTAACGGTAAGATTACCTTCAAAGGCGAAAATTATGTCGTAGTCGATGTAAGAGATGTCGGCTATCAAGTTTTCGTTAGTCATGCAAGTGACTATGAAATAGGTCAAAGCATATTTTTATTCACTCATTATGTCGTAAGAGAAGATGACCAATTCTTGATTGGCTTTGCTTCTCGACTTGAAAAAGATGCTTTTGAGTCGCTAATCGGCGTTAAAGGTTTAGGCCCAAAAACTGCCATTAATGCTTTAAGCGCAACGACCCCAGAAATGTTAATGAAAGCTATTGCGTCCAATAACGTTACATATTTAAAAAGATTACCGGGAATTGGAGCAAAAGCTGCGGCACAGATTATTCTCGATTTAAAGGGACAAATTACTGGTGAAAAAGGTGACCCTGATCGCTATGAAGATGTTAAGTTAGCATTAAAGCAACTTGGTTTTAAGAATGTTCAAATCGACCGAGTTTTATCAGATATAAACGAAGAAAATGCTTCGATGGAAGAAATCCTTTCTATTGCATTGAAGAAATTGAGGAAATAATAATGTCTCGATTAATGGATGCCAAAAAAATCGATAAAGAAGTCGAGGAAGAAACCACTCTTAGACCGCGTACTTTAAATGAGTATGTTGGTCAAAAAGCCTTGAAAGATAATTTAAAGGTTTTTATTGGCGCTGCCTTGCATCGCAATGAAACTCTTGACCACTGTTTGTTTTATGGACCACCAGGACTAGGAAAAACCACCCTTGCCCACGTTATAGCTAATGAAATGCATGGACCGATAAGAATCATTTCTGGTCCAACGATTGAGAAGGCTGGCGACTTAGCGGCGATTTTAACCGATTTGCAGCCAGGAGAGATTCTCTTTATTGATGAAATCCATCGTCTGCCGAAAGCGGTAGAAGAGATTCTTTATCAAGCAATGGAAGATTTCAATCTTTCATTAGTAGTTTCAAAGGACACAACGGCCAAAACTCTAAATATTGAATTGTCCCCATTTACATTAATCGGCGCAACGACAAGAGCTGGTGATTTGACTGCTCCACTTAGAGCGAGATTTGGAATAACTGAAAAGATTAACTTTTACACTGCTGAAGAAATAAAGAAAATCGTCGAAAGAACTGCGAAAGTTTTTAACACCAAAATAGACGATCGAGCAGCGGACGAAATCGCTAAAAGAAGTAGAGGAACTCCTCGTATTGCTAATAGACTCTTTAAAAGAGTGAGAGATTTTGCTAATTACGAAGGTAAAGACAGCATCGGATATGATGATGCAATCAAAGCCCTCAACGCATTAAAAGTAGACGCCATCGGATTGGATGATGTCGATATTAGGTATTTGAAAACAATCGTCGAAAGGTTTAGAGGTGGACCAGTTGGATTAGATGCCGTCGCTAATGCAATCGGTGAAGAATCGACTAACTTAGAAGATGTCTATGAGCCGTACTTGGTTCAACTCGGTTTTATCGATCGAACACCAAAAGGTCGTGTAGTTACTGAAAAGGCATTAAAACACCTTAAAATTGACTATCAAGCCAAATTGTTTTGATTATACGATAATAAATAATACTAAAGACTGCTTAAAACAGTCTTTTTTATTAGCCTTTTTGTCCTGAATTTTGTATTGAATTATATATATAATTGTTGTAAATTATATAAGTCAGCGCGTTAGCGCAAGATTTTTAGTATAACGAAAGGATATCAAGACAATATGCGACGTTTTGCAGCCTATCTAACCTTAGCAATATCTGGCCTTATCATGGTCGGAGTGACTTTTAGTTCAACGCTCGTTCAAGCCAATAGTAACATTGAGTATTCCGATGGAAGAGCTTTAGTTTATCGTCTTTCCAAAGAAAACGGGGATGAATTAACTCAAGAAGATGAAGGTGCCTCTAAGGAAATGGCGTCCGTGATGGAAAGCCGTCTTAAAACCGCAAAAGTTAGTAATTATGATATAGTCACCGAAGGTGATGATACACTCAAAATCGTTTTAGCGCAAAACACCGAAGAAGGATACAACCAAGTAAGAGCTTATTTAGCTTTTGATGGAACATTTGCTTTAGGAACCGACACAAACGTTATGGCTATTGGCGATGAATTCATGACTAGTAGCAAAGCCTATGTTTCTTTTATCAAAGATTATCCAACTGTTGTAATTCCGATTAACAAAGATAGTGAAGCATTTAAAGCCGTTATTACTGAGGCTAAGAAAATAAACGAAACCGCTAACGGAGAAGGCGATGGTGCCCTAAATGTTAGAAAAGCAGATGATACTAAAAAGACTTATGTCTACTTAGCGTATAACTTCGTTAAGGACGAAGACTTGATTTCGCAAATGATCGAAGGTAACGCTGATTACGACGCTAAGAAAGCGGAAAAACTTCTCATTAAATTCGACATTTCACAGATTTGGTTCGACGATACAGAAACAAGCATCGCAACTGCAGTCGAAATCGACTCTGATGGCGATGGAAGTTATTCATATACCGATATTAAAAATGGTACACAAAAAGCAAATTTTTATTGCAACTTACTAAATGCTGAACACCTAGATTACAAAGTTACTTTTTTGTATGAATATGGTGTTCCTGCTTATTTCGAAAACATTATTGATTACAATATGCAAGCCACTGTCGCATGGAGCAGAACATTCATTGCAGCACTAGTCGGCATTGCTATTATCGCCTTATTACTAGCGGTATTTTACCGTTGGGGTGCCGTCACAATTGGCACATTTGCAATTGGAAGTTGTTACATCGGACTATTGATATCGCTAGTTTTCTCAGCAGAGTTCAACATTGCTGGAGTGGTGGCGTATCTTGCAGTTGCGATTGCATCGATCGCCTCTGGCGTTATTTACATGACTAAGCTAAAAGAAGAATGCTATCGTGGTCGAAGCCTCAAAAAAGCTAATTCTGAAGCCTCAAAAAAATCACTTCTTCCAATCGTCGATATCCACGTTGCTCTAATCGTTATTGGGGCGTGTGCTTATTGGTTAGGCGGGGCTTCTATGGTTACCTTTGCGGCTGTAGTCGTGTTTGGCGGTCTTGCTTCATTACTCCTTAATACTCTAGGGCTAAAAGGAATGATGTGGTTATTAACAAATACTACTAAGTTTACTGGTAATTACGAAGTAATTGGAGTCGATTCAAATAAAGTTCCTAACTTATTAAATGAAGAAAAACAAAGTTATTACGGACCATACGATGGCAAAGATTTCACAAAGAAGAAAAAGCCAGTTGGAATTATTGCCGCTATCTTATTTGTCGGATCTCTAGCCGGAATGATTGCTTTTGGTGCCATTAATGGAAGCCTATTCAATCACGGTTCTGATAATGCTGAAATGAATTACATTTATTTCGAAACAAAAACCGCGATTGGCGGTATGGATTCAGCATATGTGCAGGGATTATTAGATAATACTCACGTATACGTGAATGGCACTGATAGCGATGCTACATTGTTGAAATATGACTTACAACAAACCTACACAAGAACGGATACCGAAGACGATGTAGCAGTAACTTACACATATCTTGTTTGCTCAATCAATTCTAGTTATGAGACATCCCTTGAAGGTTACATCGATTACAAGGGATTCCATGAAGAAGGCACTTTAGATACATTATTCACATCTTTTATCGAAAACCACGCTGAAGATAGTCAGGCTACTGCCTCATTTAAAGTAGGCGAACGCGCAAATATTACTGTCCCAGAATCTAGTTGGGTTATTATTGCAACCGCAGTCGCATCTGGATTCATGTGGATATATTTCATTCTTCGTTATCGTCTATCAAGAGGTTTAACATCTCTTATCATTACCGGTATGACTGGTGGAATAGCTCTTGGATTCTTCGTGTTGACGAGAATTATTGCTAGCGAAGCACTTATTTATGCCCTTCCATTAATCGTCTTTGTTACGATGGTTATGGAAGTAATCTTCATGAATAAAGATCGCGAGATGGCAAAGGATGATTTTGTAAGAACTAAAGACAATTCTTACGCCCATCGAAACGAGATCATGGTAAAAGCAACGGCGCTATCGTTTGCGCCAATCCTTGCTGTGACCGTTTTAGCTGGGTACCTAGCCATTGACTTCTTTGGCTTTGGACCAACGGCAACTAGTTTGATTTTTGGTGTAGCGTTGATCGGAATTATAATTGGCGCCTTATTGGTTACAACATTATATGGCCCAATTTCCCAATTCTTCTTCAAAATCTTTAGTCGCGTTAATATCAACATTAACCGTCCAAAGAAAAAGAAGAAGGCTGAAACAAAATCAAAGACCGCCGAACCAGAAGAAGCAGTCTTCATCGGCATCAATGACTAATTTTAAGGCTACTATGTAGCCTTTTTATTTATAATTATGGAATTAAGTTTCTTAGAAAAATTATTAAACTACTATGGTATTTCTTTAGAAGAATACGAGTTTTTAACTCGCGAACTTACAATTAGCGATTTACCTAATCATCTTTCTTTTAATCGGATGGATGAAGCGATATCTATCGTAAAAGATGCAATGAAGAAATCAGAGAAAATCATTGTCTATGGCGATTATGATGCTGACGGTGTTATGTCGACGTCAATCGTCGTTAAGGCTTTTTCCTTAATAAAATATGATGTCAATTATTATGTTCCATCTCGCTACCTAGATGGCTACGGGATTAATCTTGCTAAGGCTAAAGAAATAGTTGAAAAGGGTTATAAATTGTTGATTACAGTCGATAATGGTGTAACCGCATTCGAGGCTATCGAATACTGTAAGAATCATGGGATGAGAATTATTGTTATTGATCACCACGAATACGAAAAAACTCTTCCTGAAGCCGATGTTATTTTGCATCCACAGATATCGAATTTTGGCAAAATAAAAACTAGTGCAGGTTTTGTCTCTTTGATGTTCGCAACAGCTTTAATTGGTCATTTTGATAAGTACTTGATGACCTTGGCATCAATTTCTCTTATTACTGACATGATGCCTTTAAAAGAATACAATCGAGATTTGCTTAGATATGTTTTTAGCAATTATAAATTCGGTGAGTTTAAGAATCTCGACTTATTAAGCGATGGCGAAAAGTTCGACGAATCGACAATCGGAATGAAAATTGGACCTAAGATCAACGCCATTGGACGTCTTATCAAAAACACGAACATTAACCGCTTGGTAAACTATTTTACGACCAATGATTTGAGCGTTATTAATCATTTATATGCTTGGATAATCGAAGTCAATGAACAAAGAAAGATTAAAAGTAAAAATGCAATCGACAATCTAGAAGACATCGATTCAAAACAGGATGGATTGGTCGTTTTAGTCGACTGCGAAGAAGGATTAATTGGAATTATCGCTAATAAGATTCTAAATGAATATCGTAAACCAGTGGTGGTCTTTACCAAGGATTCCGCTAATCCTGAAGTACTTAAGGGATCTTGCCGTTCATTGGAAGGTTTCGACATCATTAAAGCTTTCGATGGCTTATCAGAGTTTTCGATTACTTCTGGTGGCCACGCCCTTGCAGGCGGGATTAGCATTAATAATAAAGATTTAGAAAAGTTCACTATTAAATTTAACGAAATCGCAAGAAAACATCCGCCATTATCGATTATCAGTAAAAACATTCAAATTAAATTAGTGGATGTTAGCCTATCTAATTACCGCTTGTTGGAATCGCTTTCTCCTTTTGGTGAAGACTGGCGCGCTCCATTATTTATGCTTAAGCATATTAAATGCGATGCATTAACTTTTTCTCGAACTGGAGAGCATATAATGACAAGTCTATCGCCGAGTATTAAATTAGTTGGCTTCAATATATCGCGTGCATCATTGAAAGATATTGGTTTTATTGATGCGGTAGGCAAAATAGAAACGCACTCATATAACGGTAACGATTATATTCAATTCAAAATTGAAGAAACAACATCGGCCGATTAAGGTATAATAAACATATGAAAAAAGTGATTTTTGTTTTATTACCACTTGCAGTTATTGTTTTAACTTCATGCAAATTCGAACTGGCTTCTGATAATGGAAGTTATTCTATTTATCAGCCTAGTTCTACCGAAATCAGTTCTCAAAACATTGTTTATTTTAACGGTGACACCTTTAACGACGCTGATTATTCGACGAATTATACAATAGATTGTACGAACAAGAATGTTAATAGTGGAGCATATTATCAAGATACCCAATCTCTTCTTCTTGCAATGAATCAAGTCGCAAGCGATTCAGAATCTAGTTCGATTATCCCTATCATCTCGTCAATCGATCAAATGACTTATGTTGGACGTGGTGCGGGTGGCGTCTTAATTGGATATCCAATCGAAAGATATAACGGCGTTTTGAAATTCACTTTAGCTAACGGACTAGTTGCAAAAGCAATTAGAGTAATCGCCTCGCCTAGAGCAAATAACTACACCGATTGGGAAGATGGTGTTGAAAAGCTTGATATCGATGAATGTGCTATCTCGATTAATGGTTCTAATTACATAAAACTCGATGATACCGCTGACACATTAGCATCTATTGAAGACACGATTTGCAGTGTAATTTTACCTATCGAAGGTTCTAATCAAATTACCATTTCGGCCTATGGAGAACAGGCGATTATACATTCGATTATTATCTATAATTAATATTTATTTTTTGTCATCAATTTTACAACAAGTATATATACTTGTTTTTTATTACAATCGCCATATTTCCTAAAAACAATATAACAATTCAAAGAATAAAAGGTCTAATAGTATCAAAAACTTTACTTGATTTTGGTGCTCGCGTATAATTATATATGTCAATACATATAGGAGGAATATTTCATAATGAAGAAATCATTAATTGTATTGCCAGTGATGCTACTTCTTCTTGGAGCCTGTGTAGGTCCAAATCCAGGTAGCTCATCGGAACCAAATCCATCGTCATCCGAACCAACCCCAAGTTCAAGTGAACCAACCCCAAGTTCAAGCGAAGAACCAACTTCTAGCAGTGAGCCAGTAGTCGATGTTCAAACAATCGCTCAAGTTCGTGCACTATCCGCCGAAGGCGCAGTCACGATCGAAGGCAACGTCGTCGCTAAGAACGAAAAGGGATTTATTCTCGCAGACGCAACAGGATTTATTCTTGTATTCTTAGGCTCTGCTCCAACCCAAGGTATCGGTGATTTCGTCCGTGTTGCTGGAACTACTTCAATGTATCAAGGCGCTAGACAGATTACCAACAATCCTCTACCAACAATTACTGCTGGTGAAGGCACTAACCCACACGCTGGTTTAGGTACCGCTGCTCAAATGACAAAAGCTCAATGGGATGCATTCGATATGGCATCAAATGTGCCAACATACATCACAGGTGTTGCTACAGTATTTGCTAGTGGAACATATTACAACTTCCACTTCGCCGGAATCGGTGAAACTGGTGCTGCAAGTTTGCCAGGATCAATCGCTTATGCTCCAGCCGAACTAAACTTCGCTGTTGCTGCTAACGTTGATAAAGCATACACTTTCACAGGCCTATTAATCGGCACATCCGTGAGCGGTGGCGCTGTCGTTAGACAAAATATTCTTGTTACCTCATTCGCCCCAGTTCAATCTGGTGGCGAGTCTTCGTCTGAACCAACTTCAAGCGAACCAGGATCATCTGACTCAAGTAGCGAACCAACTGATGTCATTCACGTTCCAGCCGTTAATCTTTGTGTTGCTGCTGGCGCTGAAACAAGTTTAAATTTATCTAATGTTAAAATAATTAGCAATGTTTCGGCAAATAGTGTTGCCACTGGTGTTACTTCATCAGGTGTTGTTATGATTAATTATTTCGCATGTACTGGTGATTTAAAGACGACTGCTCAAGGAATGACGGCGGGAAATTACTACAATATTGCTGGAAATATAGAGAAAGGTACTTCAACGGGTGGAGACTTTGCTCGTTCATATTTATGCATTCCTACAAGCATCACAACTGGAACAAGTGATGGGAAGCAGTACATAATGGATTCTGCTAGCACAATTGATGTATTTGATAATTCAGCTGTTCCAACTACAGAATACAAGGCTTTTATGGATGGGTTAACTTCAGCTAGTTTAGGAGTTGTATATACATTCACGAATGTCATCTTTAAAACTAATACCGCTTCCACTAGTTCTACTAGTGCTGACTATATAACTAGCGAAGCAGATACAACAAATAATACGATTCGAACTGGCACAGGCTTTTGGAGATTAGCTGTTTATCATTTTGATTACGCTACCGCTCCTACAGTTGGAACCAGATATACTGTAAAAGCAATAATTGTTGGTACAAATAAGGATTTCACACAAAATAGCGCTAATCAAATTGTTAGACTATCTCAATATGTCGAAATCACTCCGCAATTAGCATAGGTTTAATGCTCATAATATAATCCAATTAATGACACGCATATGCGTGTCATTTTTGTATTTACTAACACTTGTTTTTCACCTATAATAAATTAAATACAATTGGAGGAATTGTGATAATGAAAAAAGCTCTTCTTTTATTCCCAGCTTTGTTACTAGTTTTGGGGGCTTGCAATACTAGCAACCCACAAAACAGTGCATCTGAAAGCGGTGGTAATCACGCGAGTACAAGCGAGACAGAAGGACCTAGTCAGGAACTAGCAAATGTAGCAATCAATAAGGCTATTCCAACTGGCTGGACTTACATCTCAAACAATCCAGAGACCTATCCAGATCCAGCATTCTATAGTGTTGGCTCATTGAAATTGAACTTTGCTGGTATGGGAATTCAATCTCCTGCTTTCGGTTCTAGTGCTAAGACCGTAAAGTTGGTTGGAACATTGAATACAAATACTAAAACAGAAGGCGATGCAACAACAATAGCGGTCGAAGATATGTCTGGAACTATCTTGGCCAGCAAGATGTTCTCTGCCACTGGCTTAACTACTTTTGATGAAACATTAACCCTTACGACCAAAAAGACTCAATTCAAAATTATCTTAACGGCTAATAAGGGATACAACATCGGTCTTGCGACCATTGTCGTCAATAGCTAATTTCTACTCTATAATCAAGAGGATTGCGGTTAACTCCGCAATCCTTTTTTTACTACTCTTTATATTTATTTGGTAAAATAATATAATCAATTAACTATGGAAGAGAATAAAGTTTTAAAAGTAAATGGCGGTTATCCACTTCATACCTTCGAAGATTTGAAGTCTGTTTTTGACGTTTATATTTCGAATGAAGAAGACCGCAATAGCATCCGTAGAGCTTACGATTTCGTCATTGAAAAACATAAAGGCCAATTAAGAAAAAGCGGTGAGCCATACTATCACCATTTAATAGAAGTAGCCTATATTTTAGCCACTCTTAGAGGTGGACCTGCGACAATATGTGCTGGACTTCTTCACGATGTCGTCGAAGACACTGATGTTACGGTCGAAGAAATCGAGGCTAAATGGGGCAGCGATGTTGCAAAAATAGTCGGTGCTTTAACAAAGATTCAAAGATTAAAATTATCGAAGATAAACTCTGAAGATTTCGAAGCCGAAGATCATCGTAAAATATTCTTAGGCATGGCCCAAGATGTCCGTGTTATCTTGGTAAAACTAGCAGATCGTCTTCACAATATGAGAACTTTGGAGGCCTTACCTCCAGATCGACAAATCGCACTTAGTAGAGAGACTCTCGATGTTTTTGTGCCAATTGCACATCGCCTAGGTATTAATATCATTAAAAGCGAACTCGAAGATTTGTGTTTAAAGTATCTCGAGCCTGAAAAGTTTGAAGAAATTGTTCGTTTATTAAATAAAAGAAGTCGCGCGAGCAAGAAATCATTAGTCGCTCTTAGCAAAAGAATTGCTGATATTTTGTTCGAGCATAATATTCCTTTTGAAGTCAAATCAAGAGTGAAATCGATCTATTCAATTTACGAGAAAATGTATCATAAGGGTAAAGCGTTTGACGAAATATACGATGTTTTAGCTTTAAGAATTATTTGTGATACCGAATTACAATGTTATGAAGTACTTGGTCTAATTCATCAAGTTTATCGACCGATACCTGGCCGCTTTAAAGACTATATTGCAATGCCAAAACCAAACATGTATCAATCATTACATACGTCAATTGTATCTGGCGATGGTAATGTCTACGAAATACAGATTAGAACAAAAGAAATGGATCAAACCGCCGAGTCTGGAATTGCTGCGCACTGGGCATATAAAGAAGGATCGTATAACGCACAAAAAGAACAAAAAGAAATCGAGAATCAATTACACTGGTTTAGAGACTTCGTTTCGATGAGCGGCGAGCAAGATGAAAACGCGCAAGAATACATGGATTCTTTAACTAATGATATTTTCGGCGCGAATGTTTATGTCTTTACTCCAAAAGGAAAAGTGGTAGAACTTCCAAACGGGGCAACTCCTCTTGATTTTGCCTATAAGATTCATACTCATGTCGGAGATAGTGCGACCGGTGCCATCGTGAATAAAATCATGGTGCCGCTTAATACCAAACTAAAGACTGGCGATATGGTCGAAATTAGAACCAGTAAAAATCCATCTGGACCAAATTCTCGCTGGCTCGATTTTGTTGTGACCTCACATGCTAAGGCATGTATCAGGAAGTACTTAATTAAGAAAAACGCTGATATTATGCGCGAAGAAAACATTTCAAAAGCAAAAGGCGTTTGTCTTGATGCTTTTAGAGAAAGAGGAGTGACCAACGAGACAGAAATGATGAATTTTATTTCTGATAAGAAAGTCCTCGATAACTTTAACTTTCCAAATGTCGACGAATTACTTCTTGGGGTAGCGGTAAGAAAACCGACGCCAAGCGCAATCGTTGATTTCCTCGGTCTAAAAAGAATTAATCCAAATCCAATCGTCAATAAAGGCAAACAGATTAGTAACGATGACTTACCAGTTTATTGTAAAGGTGTCGGCAAGATTGCTATTAGTTTAGCCTCATGTTGTACTCCAATTCCTGGAGACGATATTGTCGGTTATATTACCAAAGGTAAAGGCATTACTGTTCATAGAACAAATTGTCCTAATATCGCAAACGAAAAAGTGAGATTAATATCGGTTTTCTGGAAAGATAATTTAGGTGAGCAAACTTATCCAGTCGATATCATCGTCGAAGCTAGCGATCGGCCTTCTTTACTGGCTGATGTGCTGAATGTTTTAAGTTCACAGAAAATAACTTGTACTAGTGTTCATGCGAAATTGAACACGACAACATATATTACCAATGTAAATCTCACCATTTATGTCACTAATACAGACAAACTTAATAGTGTATTCAATCTAATCGCGAATGTTTCTGGCGTTTTAAAGATTTCTCGTTTAATTCATTAATAATAAGATTATATCTTATATATCTTTGACTTACTTATCGTCGGTTTGTATAATTAGCATGCATAATAAATAAGGTCTTCTTATTTATTGAAAGGACGATTGATATGGATATTAAAAATGTAAAAGGAACGCACGATATCATCCTCGAAGAGGCTAAGGCCTACGATAAAATTGAAATGACGATGAAATCTTTTGCGGAAGCTTTTTGTTTTTCTGAATTCAGAACGCCAGTCATTGAACCATCTGAGCTATTTCAAAGAAGCGTCGGTGAATCTTCTGATGTCGTTAGAAAAGAGATGTACACCTTCCTCGATAAAGGCGATCGTTTATTAGCTTTAAGACCAGAATTTACCGCTGGAATCGTGAGAAGTTTCGTTAATAACAAATTATATGCAACACGAGATTTACCATTAAAAGCATATTATTCTGGACCAGTATTCCGCTACGAAAGACCACAGCAAGGAAGATATCGTCAATTCCACCAATTCGGAGTTGAAAGCCTTGGAGTAGAAAACGTCCTTAATGATGTCGAGTCATTATTCCTCGGTTACGTTATCTTAACCGCTTTAGGTTTAGAGAATGTTACATTGAAGATTAATACATTAGGCGACGCTTCAAGTAGAGAAGCCTATCGAAATGCTTTAAAAGGATATTTCGAAAGTCATATCAAAGATATGTGTGATGATTGCAAGGTTCGCTATGAAGTCAATCCTTTAAGGATTCTTGACTGCAAAGTGCCTAGTGATCACGAGATTGTTTTAGGAGCGCCAAAGATGAGCGATTACTTATCTAGCGAAGCTAAAGCAAAGTTTAATAAAGTGTTAATCGCTCTAGATGAAATGAATATTCCTTACGAAATCGATGATACATTGGTAAGAGGACTAGATTACTATTCTGAATTAGTCTTCGAATATCACTATACATCGAAAAAAGGTGTCAACTATGGCGCAATTGGTGCCGGTGGACATTACGATAACTTGGTCGAAGAATTAGATGGGCCAAAAATGGCGGGTGTCGGATTCTCGTTTGGAATCGAAAGAGTCTACTCTGTCTTAAAAGATGATGGTTTATTAGATGACATCGTCGACGATATCGACATCTATGTCATGCCGCTAAGCGAAAAAGCAAAGAATCAAGCCTTCTATTTAACTTCTGGACTAAGAACATCTGGTTATAAAACCGAGATTAATCTAGTCGATTCAAAGATGGCTAATATGTTTAAAAAGGCTGATAGACGTGGTGCTAAGCTTGGAATTATCATCGGAGATGATGAAATAGCTAATGGTACTGTTATCGTCAAAGACCTAGCAAAGAAAGAACAAGAAGAAGTAGCGATAGATGATTTACTCGATAAAGTCGATGCATTCTTCGGCGAAGGTCAAGATGAATGTTGCTGCGGCGATGGCGAATGCCATTGTCACGATCACGAGGGAGAATAATAAATGAAAAGAACCTGTTGGAATACAGAATTATCGATTAAGAATGTCGGTCAAGAAGTTTCATTGATCGGCTGGGTAAGCAAAAGAAGAGATTTAGGCTCGATTGTTTTTATTGACCTAAGAGACCGCTCTGGAATTATTCAAATCATGGTTAAAGATGGCATTAAAATGCCAGATATCAGAAATGAATACGTAATCAGAGTCGAAGGAAAAGTCAGTAAGAAAGATATCCCGAATAAGAATCTAAAGACTGGAGATATCGAAATCATCGCCTCTAAAATCGAACTAATCAATACCGCGAATACAACTCCTATCATCATAGATGATAAGACGGATGCTCTAGAGGATACGAGACTTAAATATCGTTATCTAGATTTAAGACGTCCAATGATGCAACATTATCTCGACGTTCGTCATTTGATTAAAATGACAACCCATGAATATCTAAGCAAAGAAAAATTCATCGAAGTAGAGACTCCAATACTTACTCTTTCTACTCCAGAAGGCGCAAGGGAGTACTTCGTTCCTTCAAGATTGCATCATGGTTCTTTCTATGCTTTGCCACAAAGCCCACAAATCTTTAAACAATTACTAATGATTGGCGGTCTAGAAAGATATTATCAGATTGCTCGTTGCTTTAGAGATGAAGATTTAAGAGCAGATCGTCAGCCAGATTTCACCCAAATCGATATCGAAACCTCGTTCTTGGATCAAGATGAATTTCTTACTTTAGCCGAGGGCTTAATCGAAAAGATTTTTAAAACAGTTATTAACTATGATGTAAAACTTCCGCTTAGAAGACTTCCTTATAAGGAAGCAATTGAAGTTTATGGTAGTGATAAGCCAGATACTAGATTTGATTTAAAACTCCACGATTGTCTAAAAGTATTAAAGAACTGTGCTTTTGATGGATTTAAAGACGTCGAAGACATCAGAGCAATTGTCGTTCCTAATGCCGCTAGTGAGACCTCTCGCAAAGTTATCGATGAGTTAGGGATGGAAGCTAAGAAATTCGGTTTAAAAGGAATAGTGGTGCTCAAATTTGAAGGTGGAGCTTTACAAGGCAGCTTTGTTAAATTCCTTTCAAGCGAAGAGCAATCTGGACTAATTACTCTTTTAAACTTAAAAGAGAATGACCTAGTTTTATTATCAGGCGGCCAAAAGGCTCGTGTATGTGCCTTACTAGGAGCATTAAGAACCAGTTATGCCCGCAAACTCAATCTTATTAAACCAAATACCTATGACCTATTATGGGTTGTCGATTTCCCATTATTCGAAAAAGAACTCGACACCGGTAAGATAACATCTTCACACCATCCTTTCACAAGACCGCGCGACGAGGATTTGAAATACCTAGATAGCGATCCAACCAAAGTCTTAAGCTATGCTTATGACATCGTTATAAACGGCTATGAAGCCGGTGGTGGAACATTAAGAATCTACGACCAAAAGATTCAAAGAAAAATGTTCGAAATTCTTGGATTCTCAGATGATGATATCAAGCGTAAATTCGGGTTCTTTATCGATGCTTTCCAATATGGAACACCTCCACATGCAGGCATGGCGTTTGGCTTAGATCGATTAACAATGATTCTCAGCGGAACTGACAATATTAGAGACGTAATTGCATTCCCTAAGAACCTCGCTGGCGTATGTCCGATGAGTGGTGCACCTTCGACCATTGAACAAAATCAATTAGATGATTTAGGGATTGCTCTTGTTAAATAAGACAATTACCAAATTATAACTAAAAAACTACTAATTTAAGGAGAAAAAGACAAATGGTAGACAACAAGAACATTGACAATTTATCAATCACAACGATTAGATCGCTATGCATTGATGGTATTAACAAGGCCAACTCTGGCCATCCCGGAATGGCTTTAGGAAGTGCTCCGATTCTCTATACTTTATGGACTAAACATCTCATCGCTAATCCTGACGATCCAACATGGATTAATCGCGACCGTTTTGTCCTTAGCGCTGGTCACGCGAGCATGCTCTTATATACGATGCTTCATTTAAGTGGATATCAAGTGACGATGGATGACTTAAAGAGTTTCCGTCAACTTGGTTCAAAGACTCCTGGACATCCAGAATTCGGACACACAATTGGCGTTGATGCAACGGCTGGGCCTTTAGCCCAAGGTATTGCTCAAGCAGTTGGTATGGCCATGGCTGAACAGGCTTTAGCCGCCCAATATATTGAAGGAAACAAACTAGTCGATCACTTCACATACGTATTATGCGGTGATGGTTGCTTAGAAGAAGGATTGTCCCAAGAGGCTATTTCTCTAGCAGGACATCAAAAACTCAATAAATTAATTCTATTCTACGATGCTAACAAGGTCACACTTGATGGCGGCCTCGATTTATCTTTTTCTGAAAATGTCAAAGGACGTTTTGAAGCTTCGGAATGGAATGTTATCGAAATATTAGACGGAAATGATATCAATACAATTGATAAAGCAATAATTGAGGCTAAAAAGAGCAAAGATAAACCAACTCTCATTATGGTTCATACCATTATCGGTTTTGGCTCATCAAAGCAAGGAACTAGTAAAGTACATGGTTCACCTTTAGGAATGGAAGATGGAAAAAAGACCAAAGTCGAAGTATATGGATTTGATCACGAAGACTTCTATGTTCCAACGGAAGTGTATGAAAACTTTAAGAATACTTTCATTAAAAGAGGTCATAAGGCTTACGAGAACTACAACAAGACTTTAGATGAATACAAAAAGAAGAATTCGGTTGAGTTAGACAAATTCTTGAGTCTAAAAGACTGGGACGTCACAAAATATCTTCCAGAAGAGATTCCAGAACTCGTCAAGGGTTCAAGTGAATCGACGAGAAATGCTTCTGGTAAAGCACTAAATGCTTATATGTTATCTATTCCTAACTTAATGGGTGGATCCGCCGACGTGGCTGGCTCGGTTATGACCAAATTGAATGGCGGGACTAATTTTGAACCGACTACGAGATACGGACACAATATCAACTGGGGCATTCGCGAATTCGGAATGGCTTGTGCTCAAAACGGCATGCTCCTTCATGGCGGAGTAAGAACATATGTTGGATGTTTCTTAGTCTTTGCTGATTATATGAAGTCTGCTATTAGAACGGCTTGCTTAAGCAAGTTACCAGCAATTTACTTATTCTCGCACGATAGTATTGCTGTTGGTGAAGATGGTCCAACCCATCAACCAATCGAACACTTAGCGATGCTTCGTTCCTTGCCAAATATTAATGTCATTCGTCCATGTGATGAAAGAGAGACATACACAGCTTGGAAGATTGCTTTAAAGAGCAAGCATACGCCTTCGGCGCTCGCTTTATCTCGTCAAAACTTGCCATTACTCGACGGATCATCAGATGAAGGTGCAAGTAAGGGCGGATATATAATCTCCAAAGAACACAAGAATGCCGTCATCGACGTCATCGCTACTGGTAGTGAAGTTTCACTAGCGGTTGCGGCTCAAAAGAAACTATTAGAGGAAGGCATCGATGTTAGAGTCATCTCAATGCCATGTATAGAAATATTTGACAGTCAAAGCGAAGCTTACAAGAACGAAGTGCTTCACCTTCCATATGAAAAACGAGTATCGATTGAAATGTTGTCGACATTCGGTTGGGCGAGATTAGCAAAATTCAACATGGGTATTGATACCTTTGGAACTTCGGCTCCTGCCAAAGCAGCAATTGAACACTTTGGATTTACGGTCGACAAAGCCGTCGAATTCATCAAAAAAGCGATTTAATTCATTAACTTTTATAAAAGCGGTGGGTTTATTCCATCGCTTTTAATTTACAATTTATTGCTAATTATTAAAGTTATTAGTTTGCATGATTACTATATATAAAATATAATAATCACGAGGAAAAGACTGATGGCAGAATATGTATATATCGATAACCTAGCGAAAAAAGGAACGATTGGAATATCAAATTTAGTTTTTGAATCGATTGTTTGTGATGCGATTAATAAAATTCCTGGCATTACGGAATCGAGTAAGCGACTTAAGAGAAATCAAAAGATTCGTTTGAATAGACCAGTTAGAACATATATAAGAAGCGGTGTCGTTCATATTTGGCTTGCGGTGGATGTGAAAAACGGAATCGATGAAAAAGAAACTGTTTCTTTACTCGAAAAAGAGATACACACAGCTTTAGATACTGCAACCGAACAAGTTCCATATGATATCGAGATTAAAATCGAAAGGCGATACTAGTTTTCATAAATGAAAAATATAGCGAATAAGAAAAAAGAAAAAAAACCATTAACCTATGCCGAAGCCCACAACAAAGCGTTCTGGGCTTTTCATAAGTCATCGAGAATTATGATTTGGGCAGGTGTTTTAAATGTTGCTGGTCTAATAGTGGGAATTGTTCAAAGATTTACAGAAGCACTTGAACCGGCTTTCTTTATCACCGATACATACTTATCTTCAAAACTCGGCGGAAGTTTCTTCAACTTCTCTCTTTGCTTTTCGACCAATTCATTTGTTTTTAGATTATTTGAGGCGATGAATTTGGGAGATGTTGGTTTCTTATCGATTATCATCGGAATAGCGATTCTATTCACTGCTGGAGCAGTACTTCTTGGAGTTTTTGCTTCGCAAGGTAAGAAATGGGCGCTCGTTGGAGAAGTCGTGTTTTATATCTTTGATATGGCGATGATTATCCCTTGCTATTTAATCGGAGAAGCAATTATTTACTTATGGATCATGATTGGACTCCACGTCATCATATTAGGTTTTCTTGGAGTCGCAATTTATCAATATTACAACCTTTTCACAATCGAAAAGATTTATAAGAAAGACTGAGGCAAGAACATCATGGAATTGACAAGAAACAAGCAGCACGAAGTGGCGATGAATATTATTTATCAGGCACTGACATATCTAGATATGGGAGAAGACTTTGACATCAAGGGATTAATCGCGACCAATTTGGATACAACTTTTGAAGATGCAGATATTTACGTAAAGCAAGTTACCGTTTCGGCAATTCTTCATCGAGAAGAAGCAATAGAGGCCTTTAGTAAGAATCTTAAAAACTGGAAGTTCTCTAGACTTGCAAGATTAATGCAAGCAATCTTATTCTTATCATATTCTCATTTTTACTATGTAAAAGACGTCGATAAGAAAGTTGTTATCAATGTCGCTGTCGTCTTATCAAAGAAATATCTGAATGAAACCGATTACAAATTCGTCAACGCGATATTGGAGAACACTCTTAAATGATTGAAGTGGATATTTCTACTACAGTTACTGAACTGAACGAATACGTTAAAAGGCTCATCGAAAACGATGAGAATCTTCGTTACGTCTACGTAAGAGGAGAAATATCGAACTGGAAAATCGCGATGAATGGGCACGCTTACTTTTACCTAAAGGATGATAAGAGCGTAATAAGCGCAGTCTTATTCAAAGACTACATATCTAAACTATCATTTAAACCAAAAGATGGAGACGAAGTTAAAGCTTTGTGTAGCATAACTGTCTATCCGCCAAGAGGAACGTACTCGCTTAGAGTGTACGAAATGAGCATCAAAGGTGAAGGGCAGATTCTGGTCGAACTCGAGAAATTAAAGAAACAGCTCCAAAAAGAGGGTCTCTTTGATGTTTCTCGTAAACGAGAGATAAACATCTATCCAACGGCCATTGGCATTATCACGGCCCTTAATTCAGCGGCGATGAAAGACATCGTTACCAACATTAAAAGACGTTATCCGGTTGCAGATATATATGTTTTCCCATCGGCCGTTCAAGGAGATAATGCTCCAAAAGAACTCTATGAAGCATTCATGAAGTCTCAGCAATATCCTTTGGATACTCTCATCATTGGACGTGGCGGAGGCGCTAGCGAAGACCTTTCAGCCTTTAATGATGAAAAACTAGTCAGGGCTATTGCCACCAGTAAAATGCCAGTTATTGCCGCGGTTGGACACGAAATAGACGTAACTTTAGTCGACTACGTAGCTGATAAAAGAGCAAGCACACCAACTGGAGCGGCAGAACTCGCGACAGTTGATCAACGCGAAATTCAAGAGCGCTTGAGCAACGCTATAAGCGATATGGAATTATCTTTAAGAAGACAGGTCGAAGACTATCAAGAAGAAGTTCTTTCTTTGAAAGAAGATATGACTAAATATATTAAAGATAGCATCGAAGATAGAGTTAATACTCTAAAGTATAAGAAGGAACATTTTGTCTCCCTTAGTCCAAAGAGTATATTAAAAAGAGGGTATTCGATTACTGTAGACGATAAAGGGCAGATAATTAATTCGATTACAAGCCTTTCAAAAGATCAAACGGTGAAAACCATCGTAAACGATGGATCATTTGATAGCGTGATTGCAAAAATAAAGGAGAATTAAGATTATGGCGGAAAATAAAACAAAGAAGGTCAGTTTCGAAGATAAACTTAAAAGACTCGATCAAATAGTAAAAGCGATAGAGGAGAAGACTTTATCTTTAGATGAGTCGATTAAATTATACGAAGAAGGCTCAAAAATAATCGTTGATTTAGAAGCAGCGTTAAAAGAAGCCGAGTCAAAGGTTGAAAGTGTCATTACAAAGTAAATAATATCTTATTAGTCGTTAATTAGTAGAAAATTAGTATATGTCAAAGAAGGAATTAAAGCGCATAAAACTCGAAGAAATTGAGAATCCAGACTTCCTTAAAAGTTATAACGACAAGGAGTTGGATCTTTTAAGCGCAGACATACGCGATTACATAGTAAAGGTGACTTCAAAATACGGTGGGCACTTATCTAGTAATCTCGGCTCTACCGATGCGACTATCGCGATGTGCAAAGCATTCGACTTTACTAAAGACAAACTACTCTTCGATGTCGGTCACCAATCTTATACATATAAGATATTGACCGGTAGAAGCCTAGATAAGATTAGACAAAAAGATGGTCCTAGCGGTTATCAAAGAAGAGCAGAATCTCCTTTTGATCAATTCGAAGCGGGCCATTCATCTACTTCGATTAGTGCCGCTCATGGTATGGCGGTGGCGCGTGATTTAAAAGGTGAAAAATATGACATCGTCGCCTTTATAGGCGATGCATCTATCGTTAACGGACTAGCTTTTGAGGGTCTTAATAACGTCGCTGGAAGTAATCACAAAATTATTATCGTCTTGAACGACAACGATATGTCCATATCAAAGCCAGTCGGTGGAATGGGGAAGTTCTTTAGAAGTATATCGACATCATCTTTATACCTATCCGCAAAGCGGAGTTATAAGAAAATGATGTTCGCTACAAGAGTCGGAATGAAACTATACAATTCGACATTGCACTTTAAAAATAAAGTGAAACACTTCTTAATACCTACGACATTATTTGATAATCTTGGTTTTACATATATCGGTCCGATTAGCGGACATGACTTCCGTCAAATGGATAAGGCTTTCAAGAAAGCCAAGAAGGCTAATAAGTCAGTCGTTATTCACTTGAGAACCAAAAAAGGCTTAGGGTACGACTTAGCTGAAAAAGATGATTCCGGTCGTTGGCATGGTGTTTCACCATTTAATGTCGAAACTGGCGAATGTTTAAAGAACAACTGTGATTTGACCTGGTCTGAATTTTATTCAGAATTAATAAACAAATCTATGGAGAAGCATAAAGACTTAGTAGTCGTTACTCCAGCAACAATTCAAGGTTCCTCGCTTGAAAAAGTATTTACCAATTATCCAGACCGCTCAATTGACGTCGGAATAGCAGAAGAACACGCTTTGACTATGTCAAGTGGATTGGCTTTGAATGGAATGCATCCAATTATTTCTATTTATTCGACGTTCCTTCAAAGAGCCTACGACGAGCTTTCACACGATTTAGCAAGAATGCACTTAGATACAACTATCCTCATCGATCGTTCTGGCTTTGTTGGTCCTGACGGGAAGACACATCAAGGACTATACGATGAATCATTTTTACTTGGAATTCCTGGCGTTACTGTTGCGATGGCTTCTGATAGTTTTACGGCAGAATGTCTTTTTAAGACATCTATCGAAAGCAATCGCGGTGTCTTCTGCATTAGATTCCCTAGAGATTACGTATGTGTTTCTAACGAATGCGGACAGACAGGTGAGCTAAAATACGGCAAATGGATCGAATTACGAAATGGTGGTAAAACAGCAATAGTCGGAGTTGGCCCAAATGTCAGAAATCTTCTAAAAGAAGTTGAAAAGACAAACACCCAAGTTACGATTTTTGACGCAGTTTATCAATCTCCAATGGACCAAGACGCAATTAAAAAATTATTAGCGTATGACAAAGTCATTATCTATGATTCTTATGCAACGATTAATGGCTTCGCAAGTTTGCTTGGTTCAAAACTGATGGAAATGTCTTTTAAAGGCAACCTTATCATCAAAGCGGTGCCACTTGAATTTGTTAGTCACGCTTCAATTAAAGAGCAAGAAGAGGAGTATTTACTCACACCAAAAGATGTTCTGAAAATTATCTAATTTCGATATACTGGTTAACATAATAAAAAATACATTATATAATAATGAAGTATGAGTAAAATAATTGTTCATATCGATTTGAATGCCTTTTTCGTCCGATGCGAAGAAATCAAAGATCCCACTTTAGAGAATAAACCCGTCGCGGTTGGTCACGACGGAAGAAGTGGGATTGTTTCAACTTGCTCTTATGAAGCCCGTAAACTAGGCGTTCACTCTGGCCAACCAATGTTTAAAGCAAGAGCCTGTTGCCCTCAACTAATTGTTAAACCTGTCGATTTTAACTTCTACAGTGTCCTTTCTCGCGAGTTTATGATGTTTGTAAGGACTTATACCAAAAAGATGGAAATTGCGTCCGTAGATGAGTGCTACGCTGATTTTACGGATGTGCTAAAAGGGGTTAAGGACCCAGTAATGTTTTTTAGAAAGTTCCAGGCTGAACTATTTAAAAAGACAAAACTTAAATGTTCGGTCGGCATTGCTCCGACTAAGTTTTTAGCTAAGATGGCCTCAGATATGGAAAAGCCAAACGGAATCGTCATTAT
Source organism: Erysipelotrichaceae bacterium (assembly GCA_034932745.1). GTDB lineage: Bacteria > Bacillota_I > Bacilli_A > RFN20 > CAG-826 > JBAYST01. The sequence goes on from JAYFOJ010000003.1 coordinate 109,114, forward strand.
AAGAAAACGTGATATTCCTGAAAAGATGTTTGGTTTATCTATTGATAAGATGTTTGGAATCGGAAGGAAAACAGCGCCTAGATTAAAAAGCGTTGGCGTTAAAACAATCGGTGATTTAAAACGCGCTATTGATGCCGGAAACGAAGATATAAGAAACATTATGGGTAAATTTTACTTTGTAATTGAAGACTGGTTGAATGGAAAAGGATCTGATGAAATAGAAGTCGAACAAGAAGATGTAAAATCGATAGGAAATAGTACGACATTCCCACACGACACAAATGATTTCGAAGAAATTAAACAGATTTTCGAAACCCTTTGTAAAGAGGTTAGTGGACGAGCAGAAAAAGAAGGAAAACTTGGCTCGACGATTCAAATCGTGATGAAAGATACGTTCTTTAAGACCAAAAACAAATCGATGACATTTAATCCACCGAGCAATAGTTTCGATGTTATCTTTGATAAAACAATAAAATTGTTCGACAAAAGCTACGATGGCGAACCGCTTAGACTAGTGGGAGTCACTTTACAGAACTTAATAGATCCACACGAACTTGCGGTTCAAATGACATTCTTCGACTATGAAGAACACGAAAAAGAATCAGAAACAAAACTGCTCATCAATGAGTTAAATCGAAAAATGCAAAAGCCAATGCTTAAAAGAGCATCCGAATTGGAGAAAAAGAAAAATGGAAATCAAAGACGCAGTTGATTTGTTTAATCAATACATTATCGCTGAAAAAGGTCTTTCGATTGAGACCTCCAAGGCATATCTCGACGATATAAAAAGATTTTTTGAGATATTTAACGACAAAAAACAAGTGGAAGATTTAAGCGGTGAAGATCTAGAAGTATTTATCCGCAAAGAGATGGAAAAAGGAATGTCTGCTTCAACAACCTTAAGAAGACTATCTTCGATTAGAAGTTTTTTGGTGTTTCTAAAGAAAGAAAAGTATATTTCGACCGAATTGGTCGATGTCGACGGACCCAAAAAACCGATGCATCTACCGATTTGTCTAAGCGTCCAAGAAGTTGAGAAACTTCTAGATATGCCAAACATGAATAAGTTAGATGGCATAAGAGATAGGGCGATGTTAGAAACAATGTATGCCTCCGGACTTCGAGTCAGCGAACTTCTTTCTTTAAAACGTTCGAATGTCGATTTAAAAAAGAACATTGTTAAAGTAATGGGCAAAGGTTCTAAAGAAAGAAAAGTTCCTCTTGGAGATTTTGCAATTGAATATCTCCTTAAATATATTCACGAAGTCCGAGATAAAAACAAGGGTAAAGATACTCCTTATTTATTTTTAAATAAATATGGCAAACCTTTATCTAGACAATACTTCTTTAAAAAGATCAGACAATACGCCGTTAGCGCAGGAATCGAAAAGACTATTTCTCCGCATACCATTCGACACTGTTTTGCAACGCATATGATCGAAAACGGAGCGGAGTTAAGAGCGGTGCAAGAAATGCTTGGACACGCTAACATTGCAACTACCCAAATTTATACGCATGTATCTACGCAACGCATTCTGGGCGCATATGATTTGTATATGAAGGGCAAGTAGTTTAAAATATTTTTGTTTTCAGGAGGAAAAATATGAGTAGTAAGTATAAAAGAATCTTCGTTGTCGTTGCTGATTCCGTTGGAATCGGTGCGGAACCAGATGCTGCAAAATTTGGCGATGAAGGAAGCAACACAATAGTTCATATCGCTGAAAAGTGTGGTGGATTGCATCTCCCTAACATGAACGCACTAGGATTAGGCGATTTAGCAAATATTAAAGGAACAACTAAGGTTGCCCATCCAAACGCCTACTGTGCTAGAGCGCGAGAATTAAGCAATGGCAAGGATACGATGACTGGTCACTGGGAAATGATGGGCATTTTGACCACACAACCATTCGTGACTTTCACAGATACCGGATTCCCAAAGCAATTGATTGCTGAACTAGAATTAAAGACCGGGCACAAAGTTATTGGCAATAAAGCCGCAAGCGGAACCGAAATCATTAAAGAATTAGGCGAACAACAAATGAGAGACAACTCATTAATCGTTTATACATCTGCAGATAGCGTTCTTCAAATCGCTGCTAGCGAGGAAGTAACCGGTGTTAAAGAGTTATATCGCTGTTGCGAAATTGCAAGAGAAATTTGTATGAAGCCAGAGTGGAGAGTTGGTCGAATTATTGCTCGTCCATTTATCGGCAAAACTGTTGAAACCTTTAAAAGAACACCAAATCGTCATGATTTAGCTCTTAAACCTTCAACTCCAACCGCAATGAACATTTTACAAGATAATGGATTGATGGTTAGTTGTGTTGGAAAAATCGGTGACATCTTTGATGGATATGGAGTTGTAAAGACTCAAAAAACCATTTCAAACGAAGACGGAATGGACAAGACTATCGGAGAATGCAAGTCTAAAGACTTCAAAGAAGGATTATGTTTCGTTAATTTAGTCGAATTCGATTCAGAATTTGGACATAGAAGAGATCCAATTGGATATGGTAAGGCTCTTGAAGCTTTTGATAAGAGGGTCGGGGAACTAATCCCGCTTCTTAAGAAAGATGATCTTTTGATTATCACTGCCGACCACGGAAATGATCCTACATGGGTTGGAAGCGATCACACTAGAGAGAAAATCCCACTTTTGATGTATTCAAAATCGATTAACGACGGAAAATATATTGAAGAAAGAGAATCTTTCGCTGACATTGGCGCAACGATTTTGAAAAACTTCAATCTTAAAAAACCGGCTAACCTTATTGGCACTCCAATATCAGAACTTTTAAAGTAGAAAAGGAAGAATAATAAATGAAAAATAAAATGTATATGGCGTTAGGACTAATTGGTCTAACGTTAGTTAGTTGCACTCCAGAGAATAATGTCATCGGAAACTGGCAAAAAGTCTATTCCCCTTCGGGAGCGCCAACTCTAGCTTTCTACGATCAAGGGAAAACTGGAACATTCTCAACTAATACAACCCCAGCTAACGTTTTAGCTCAACTTCAAACAGATAATTATGGAATGGTGGTCTTCGACTTCTACAATGGTTTGAAATCAATTAAAACCAATACAAGTAATTATAAATTAGCAAAAATTCTTACCGGAGGTAATTTGTACTTAGTCGGTATTAATAAGACATCAGCGCCAACTAAAGATGATTACATTGTATCTTTTGGGCAAAATCTAGTTCCTGATATCGTTTATAAAAAGATTTATGGCGACGAGATAGCGACCGCGACACACTACGTAGGAGCCGTCGCAGACGCTCAAGGCGTGCTAACAAGCGGACTTCACGAAGGAAATCCTGTCGATTACGTTTTAATCGCTCAGCCGGCCCTTTACGCAACGCTAAGCAATCAAAGTGCAGCAACATATGGTAAGTTATCCGTTATTGCATCTTTAAGAACAGAGTGGAAAACACTAACTGGACAAGATGCGATTCCTCAGGCCGGACTATTCGTTAACACCGAGTATTACGCTAATCACAAACAGTTCTTCGATGACCAATTCGATTTAATCGATGAGCGAATTGATACTTGTATCAATGACCCATTAACCATGAAGCAGAAAATAGATAGCGACCTTGATACCGATTCACAAAAAGCATTGTTTGGCTTTACGTCTCAAATCGCTTACAACGTCCAAACTAGCGAAACGAGTCCAAATGGTTTTGCGTTAGTTAGCGGAGACGAACAAGTAGATATTCAAGAATTCTTAACTTCCATCAACGTAACCGATGATTACTCGAGTTATATAATGTAAAGAGGTTGAATGAAAAAGAAGCTCACTAAAACTTGGTTAACATTGCTTCTAACTTTGTTAGGAATATGTTTTGTCTTCGGTTTATGGTGGCTTATTTCGTATTTAGTTAACTCGACCCTTTTCCCTAGTCCCTTAAGAACTTTTGAGGAATTATGGGTTTTACTAGGCAAAGGATCGACTTATCTAGCTTTAGGGGGAACTCTATTAAGATTAGCCTTAGCTTTTGCTATTAGTTTTATTGTTGCGTTTGTTTTAGGAATTATCTCTGGACTATTTAAAGGTATTAAAGTATTTTTGAACCCATTGATTATTGTTCTTAGAACAATTCCAACAGCGGCGCTCATATTGGTAATGGTATGTATTCTAATTCCGGAGAACGCCTTACTAATCGTTGTCTTTTTGGTGATGTTTCCAATAATTTATGAATCCATCGTGACCGGCATAGAGAATATCGATGAGTCTGTAATGATGGCCTTAAGAATCGATGCAAAGCCATATGGATTTAATAGCGTATTCAGAGTAATGATTCCAATGAGCAGACCATATATAATTCTAGGAATTATACAGAGCATTGGTTTAGGAATGAAAGTTTCTATAATGGCTGAAGTCTTAGTGGGAAATCCAGGAATACCAGGATTAGGAATTATTATTCACGAAGGCTACCAATATGCATACATGCCTCAAGTATTTGCGATTTCAATTCTAGCAATAGCGTTAATAGGTGTAATCGACTTCGGATTAAGACTAGCAAAGAAATCTTTCAACAAATAATTAGCATTATTTAAATATCCCTCTATTAGTAATTAGGGGGATTTTTCTTATATGGATAAAGAGAAAAACGAAAGATTCAAGCTGGAAGCAAGAGAGCAATACATAAACAAAGGAGTAAAATACGATGGATTGGTCGGAATCAAAAGCCAACTTGAATGGATTAAAAGACAATTGGAATACGTTTCCTTTTCTGAAAAGTACAAGATTAGATACAATCTAAAGCGTGGAGAAATATACGAATTTGACTGGGGTTACAACGTCAATGTTGAGTTTTCAAACCGACATTACGGTGTCGTATTAGCAGATTCAAACGAATATAACCCTTTGGTTATTGTGTGCCCATTAAAAACAAATAAACATGGTCCTCATCCAAGAAGTGATATCGATTTAGGATATGTCGAAGGCCTAAAAGAGGGCGTTAAAACACTTGCGGTAGTTAATCAGATCCGTAGCCTAGACAAGATGAGACTATATACGAAAACCGCAATAGCCGAGGACGGCGAAATGGTTCAAATACCAGTCCTACCAATAGATAAAATTAAGCTCATTTTAAAAGCTTACGAGTCGATGTTATACGCTACCGGAACCGAAGAATAGGCATCAGCGGTGCACCAATATTAGTAGATAATTAGTAGTTTTATATATACCGAGTTATGTGGAAAAGTCTACTTTTTGAATGTTGATGTTTTTGCTAGTATGCAATATTTTATTACTTAAAAGATAGACTAATTCTTGCTTTGTCGTATATATGGTTAACATAATGGAAATTATGCGAAGTTAATGTATTTTTGAATTATATAGTAAAAGGCATATATAACCACATATCACTATCAGCCTTGCGCTCTTGCGGTCATCTCCCAGTACGGCCTATTACGTTTATTCATTTTACGGAAAACAAAAAGAATAAATTAAAAGCCGACTCATGATAGACTTGTCGTCTTGTTAGTCGGCTATCGTATTATGTGATATCTCTTAGGTAAAACTTACTTGAGATATTGAGACATGCATTCTTTGGTCAACTTGTTATCGATGTCTTTATTTTTTAAAACCAAGTGCCTCTTGTTCTCTTCTAAGACATTTATGAAACCGTTTTTATAATCAGCAAGCATTCCATCAATCATCGATTGGGAATCGTATCCTCTTTTCGGATCGATTTTGTCACTTGCGTAAACAATCATTGCTAAAGGATTCATGTTTTTACAACCAGTCGCATGGTATTTAATGGCTTCGATAATATCTTCATCTGTGATGTGAAAAACATTGGCAGCTATTTCGGCGCTATAAAACTGATGATATAGTTTATCGCTTAGCGGTAAATAGGCTTTATACTCTTTTTCTATTCTTTTTTTCTCGTCTTCGTCGACGTTCTTACCAATATCGTGAAGTAATCCAGCGATATAGGCTCTCCATGGCCTGTTAATTCCATTAGCGATAGCGATTCTATAAGCTAGCATAGCTACGGACTTGCTATGTTCTAATCTTTTGCCATCGATAAAACCATTAATTGTCTTCATAAAATACAAATTGTGATCTTGGATATATTCGATAACAGCCATAGGGATATCGATATTCTGCAGTTTTCTAACATCGGTCGAAGAAACATCAAATTCCGGCCCTTCCACCGCTTGCATGTTATATTTTTTAATATTTTCTTGAGATAACAATACATTGGATCTCTTAAAATATACAATCCTCACCAATTTTGATATTTCTTCAGCCTCTTTCCAGCGATGAAATTCATTTACTTGGTCTGCGCCGATTAGAAAATATAGATTATCCAAAGGATAAACTTCTTTAAAATGACGGACTGTGTATATCGTATAATTGTCTTTTCGATTAAGTTCGAAACGCGACACTTTTAGATTCTTAAACCCCTTAATGGCCAACTGTATCATCTGATACTTGTCTTCTGGTATGGTTTCCTTTTCCTTCCATACCGAAACACCGTTTGGAATAAAGATGACGTTTTGAGCCTTCAGTTTATCCACCGCTATTTTAGCCATGTTCAAATGGCCGTTATGAATAGGATCAAAAGATCCGCCAAAAAGTATGATGTTTCTCATTTTGAAAGATGAATTATTTCCTTTTTCTTGTTTTTTCGATAGAGAATAAGCCCTCTACCGATGATTTGAACCACTTCAGCGTGTAAATCACTAGAGAGATCTAAAGCAACCTCCATGATGTCTTTATCGAGACTTTTGAGGATCTCAATTTTGACTAATTCGTGAGCAGTTAATGCTTTATCAAATAAATCGACGACTTGTGGTGTGATACCATTTTTACCGACTTGATATTTGATTTTTAAATTTAATGAAATTGTTCTTAGTTGCTTTTTCTGTGAGTTTGTTAACATATTTTTACCTAATTCTTGAATCACTTACGATTAACGATGCGCCCCTTGGAACTAAAACTCTAATCTTTTGTCCCTTGGCCTTTAAAGATATCCAACCTAATCCATTTATGGAGATGTCGATCATCTTATCGTTGTCGTTAAGTTTAACATCAAATAGGTCATAGTTGTGAAAATCATGAAATCTTTCGCTTACAGGTCTTAGAAATCTCTTAATAAGATTAATCTTAAAAAACTCTAATACCTTACTGCTACTAACCTTCTTTAACTCGACATTTTCGCTAGTGTATACATTTGCGATGCAGCTCGCACCCTCGACTAGACTATAGAATGCTAAACCACCTAATAATAAGGTTTCTCCTTTGGAGATTCTTTTCTTTTCAATCTTGATTCCCTTTTTTGGAATGATCAATTTTGCTACATCTTTTTCGACAAGGTTTTGAACGGAATCATCGCTTACAAAACCAGGAATTTCATATAATGTTGAAGAATTGTCAAAAGGAATTGAAAGTATTCTTAATCTTGTGTCTGGATATGTTTCACTTTTTATTTCACGATTAGAAGTATTCTTAAAAACTGTTAGTAAAGCGTCGATAATCGAAGATTTACCAGATAAGGATGATCCGATTAAATAAACATCGTGTCTTTTCCTTCGCTTGATGATTTCTTTAGTGAAATCGTGAATATTGTAGTTCTTAGTCGCACTTACAAGAATCACGTTTACTGGTTTTATACCCACGGCTAAGAATCTTTCTTTTAAGAAAGCTTTTAAAGATGAATCTTTTACACTGCTAGAGAAAAGGTCTCTTTTATTTCCGATTACCAATACTTCGTTATTTTTAATTTTATTGGCTAAAGCTTGGTTTATCGTTCCATTAAAAGCAAACAAGTCAACGACATAGCACACTAATGCATCCGACGCTACAGCGTCATCTAAGACTTTCAACGTATCGCTATCGATTTGATGGGAACTTTTCCCAATGTTGATTTGTAGGTCTCGATAACAATCATTACAGTAGATAACCCGATCAGAGTCTTCTTTAAACAAGTCAGAAGGAATATAACCAGGAAGATTTGGATCATTGCTTTGCAAAACTACACCGCAACTATTGCATCGTAGTACTCTTGTAATCTTACTCATCGAGAATGTCCCTCCATTCTTTTAGTAGATTCAATTTACGAAGTTTGGCAATTCTAGGTCTTTCAAATATTCTTCTTATTCTCGTCATTTTTTGATCTTCTTTTGTTAAACGATCGACCAATATCGTCTTAAGACCGGCTTTATTACCAGCGATTACGTCGGTTAAAAGTTGGTCTCCAACAAGAATTGTCTCACTAGCATTTAATGAGTCGTTTCTCATTAACTTTTTGATTTTATTAGGAAACGGTTTCATGTTCATCGAAGTCATTTTTATTCCCAACATATCGGCGTAAGGTTTCACCCTTTTACTTCTATTATTTGAAACGATAATGACATTAATGTCATGTGTTTTAAACTTTTTTATTAATTCTACAGTGTTCTCACTTGGTTTTTTGACCTTGTAAGAATCAAGCGTATTATCTAAATCTACTAGTATTGTTTTGATTCCGAGTTTCTTAAAAAAATCGATATCGATTTCGTGAAGAGACTTGGCGTGAGCAAATGGAATATACTTTTTATTCATTGATGGTTCCTACACCTTAATAATACATAAAAATTCTTTTATGTTGTAGGCTTTTAGTCGATTAAATTGTAGATGACTATATTTTGCCAATCGGTTTTGGATGAAGAAAAAAGAATAGGTTCCCCTACTCTTTTAAATCGTCGAATATCGATATCTGCTCAACCGTCCCTTTTCCTTCTTCTTTTGGTTCAGCTACCGGAGCGGACTCTTCTGGTTTTACTATTTCTTTTTCTTTCAGAACAATCGGTTGTGATACGAGACTGTCGTCGACACATTCGACCTGATTCTGATACGAGAACAACCATTCAAATTGCGTTCTTGGCCCCAATTTTTCGATGTTCTTTTTTGCATATTTGTCAATCTCGGTTAAATGGAAATCTTCGATAGAGAACTCAATCGTTTTTCTTTCATTATCCAATCCGATAAAGTCCATCTTTGTTCCATCTTTAGTGATTTTTTCGGCAAATACTAGATGATGATGATCACCTTTGAAACTTCTAAAGGCCAATGATGGTTTCCCTAGGCGTGACGTGAGCGTAACTTTATTAATATCAAAGATTCTCTCGCAACCATTATCCGTTATTAGTATTATTTTGTTCTTTTCGTCTTGATCAAATGTCAGGATAGCACCGACATGGTCGTTATGAAGATTGTTCATCGACTTAACTCCACCCGCTTTGATGCTTAAAGGGGTTAACTCATTCTCATTAAATAGCGACGCATTGCCATTTTCAGAAAGAACCATGATGTTCTTGTTCCCGGTCGTGACACGAGCGTCGATGAGTTCGTCTCCTGCCATTAATCTCATGCATTTGATTGGTTTACTTTTTCTAGTCGTTTCGAATTCATTAAGAGATGTTCTTTTGATTTGTCCATTTCTAGTAACAAGAGCGATAAAAATATCCGCTCTAAAGTTCGATACAACAATTACTTTAACTATCTTTTCATCGCTGCCAGAAAAAGCGACGATATTATTGATGTGAACCCCTTCGTCTTTCCATTTATTTTCGGTTATCAAAAACACTGGGACATATAGGTAGTTTCCTAAATTTGTAAAACAAATTAGGAAGTCTGTAGTAAATGCTTTACCGATTGCGGCAATAAAATCGCCGTCTTTTAATGTCGGGATGGCGTTAACGCCAGATGAGGCAAAAGATTTAAGAGATGAGCGTTTGAAATAACCATCTTTGGTTACTGAGAACATCACTTCATCCTTTGCAATTAAATCGCGCTTATTGATTGGTTTAAAATCAACTTTTTCTTGGATGATTGTGCGGCGTGGATTTCCATATTTTGTCGCAATAGTTTTTAAGTCTTTGCAGATAACTTTATCGAGTTTTTTACGATCGGCCAATATCTCTTCTAGTTCCTTAATATCGTTTTGAAGTTGTTCCTTTTCTTGTTCGAGCGTTGCTTCATCGGTATGACTTAGCTTATATAAAGGCATCATAACGATAGCTTCGGCTTGTTCGTTCGAAAATTTAAACTCGTTCATTAAGTTGAGCTTTGAATCCGCTTTATCTTTACTCATCTTAATAATTTCGACAACACGATTTATATTTATAGATGCTTCAATTAAACCAATAACAATGTGAAGACGGTCATTAAACTTCTTCAAGTCGAATTGGCTTCTTCTTGTGATGACGTCGACCTGGTGATTGATATAGGCATCAATGAAATCAATGAGATTTAATGTCTTCGGACGGCCATCAACGATAGCCACCATATTAGCGGAATATGATGACTTCATAGAAGTCTTGGACATGAGGTAACCAAGAATCAAATCGGCACGAGCGTCTTTTTTAATATCGATAACGACTCTAATACCAGAGAAATCAGACTCATCTCTTACTTCAAGTATTCCGTCAATTGCCTTTGAATGTCTTATTTTGTCTATTTCATAGACGATATCGATTTTGATGACTTTATATGGAATTTCGGTAATAACGATTTGTTGGATATCTTTTTGCTGGACGATTTCGGCTTTCGCTACCACTTCAATACGACCTCTGCCAGTTGTATAAATGGACTTAAGACCATCTCCGTCGTAGATTATGCCGCCTGTAGGAAAATCTGGACCTTTAATGATCGTAAGTAGTTCATCAATTGACGCAGTTTTATGGTTAATTCGATAAATTATAGCATCGCAAACCTCGTTTAAATTATGTGGCGGAATCTCAGTTGCCATCGCTACAGCGATACCTTCAGATCCATTCACAAGTAGGTTTGGAAAGCGAGATGGCAAAACAACTGGTTCAAAATCAGAATCGTCAAATGTTAACTGCATATCGACAGTGTTTTTATCGATATCTTTGAGCATTTCATTACAAAGTTCGCTCAAGCGAGATTCGGTATAACGATATGCTGCAGGTTGATCGCCATCTATTGAGCCGTTGTTGCCCTGGAAGTCGATTAAAGGGGCACGAATTCTCCACTCTTTGCTCATATGAGCAAGAGCTTCATATATTGATGAGTCGCCATGTGGATGGTACTTTCCCATAACTGTTCCGACTGTATGAGCACATTTTCTCGTCGGTTTATTAAAAGTATTGCCGTCCATATACATCGAAAAGAGAATTCTTCTTTGAACTGGCTTTAGCCCGTCTCTTACATCTGGAATCGCTCGATCTTGAATGACGTACTTTGCGTACGTAGCATATCGCTCCGCCATGACGTTCTCTAATGGTTCGATTGAAATATTTTCAACAATTGGTGCATTCTCAATTACAGTCTTTTTCTTTGCCATGTTACTTCACCTCGTTTATGAAGGTATCAACTTCGTTGAAATCAACATTTTCTTCAACCCATTGTCTTCTTACTGAAGCATCTTTTCCCATCAAAATGCCAACTTGCTTTTCAACAAATAAAGGATCATCAATTTTTACTTGGATAAGCAATCTACTCTTTGGATCCATTGTTGTTTCTTTGAGTTGAACTTCGTTCATTTCACCTAATCCCTTATAGCGGGAGATTTTATATCCTGCTCCAATTTTCTTTTTTGCAGCATCTAAATCTTTTTCGCTCCAAGCATACAATTGAACCATTTGTTTTCCTGAGTCCTTGAAAACTCGATATAAAGGAGGAACGGCAACAAAAACGTGTCCAGCTGTAATTAATTGTCTCATGTAATGATAGAAAAAGGTCAGTAAGAGTGTTTGAATATGCGCTCCATCTGTATCGGCGTCGGTCATGATGATAACCTTCCCGTATTTGATATCGCTAATATCGAAACTTTGTCCAAATCCAGCTCCGATTGTGTTGATAATGGTTGCAAATTCCTCGTTTTGAAGGAGCTTATCAATTGATACAGAATCGGTATTTAAAGGTTTTCCACGTAGTGGAAGAATTGCTTGATGTATTCTATCTCGACCTTTTCTTGCTGTTCCACCAGCGGAATCGCCCTCGACGATGAATAGTTCGTTTTTAAGATATTCCTTACTTTGGGCTGGAGTTAGTTTATCGCTTAAAATTATTTCTTGTCTGGCTTTTTTGGTGCTTCTTGCTTCATCTTTTGCTTTTCTAGCAGCAATTCTAGCGTTTTGTGAGTCAATGCACTTCTGAATAATGCGAACTGCAACTTCTTTGTTTTCGATCAAATAATATGTAAATTTATCGTAGATAAAATTAGCAACCGCAGTCGTTGCCGCTGGTGTGCCTAACTTACTTTTTGTTTGACCCTCAAATTCGAGAAGTTGCTCAGGAATCTTAAGAGAAATGATAGCGGTTAATCCCTCTCTTATGTCGTTACCGTCTAATTTTTTTCCTCTTGAGAGTTTATTTGATTCCGCGAAATCATTAACTGCTCTTGTGATACCTGCTCGGAACCCGGTTTCATGAGTTCCACCATCTCTTGTCCTTACGTTATTAACGTAAGAATATAAAGTCTCATTGTAATCTTCTAAACAGTATTGAACTGCTATCTCGATATTTATCTCACTTTTGTCATCAACAAAATCAATAATCGGAGTAAGTGGGTTTTTATTTTGATTAACCGCCGCCATAAACTCTCTAAGACCGTTCTCGTAGAAGAATTCTTGGGAAAGGTTGGTTCTCTCATCCTTTAGGATGAAACGAACATTTTTCATTAAAAAGGCAGATTCTTGTAGATGGTTGTAAATTACGTCCCATTTAAATTCAACAGTCGAAAAAACCTTTGCGTCAGGTTTAAATCTGACTAATGTTCCGTGTTTATTTGTGCTACCGATGTTTTCGACTGGTGCATCAATCATTCCGCCATTTTTAAAACGAATATGAGTAATCTGACCATCTCGATAAACAGTGACGTCGAGCCATTCGCTCAGTGCATTGGTAACAGAAGCACCAACACCATGTAATCCGGCCGCGCTTTTATAAACTGAATTATTAAATTTACCACCAGCATGTAGTTCAGAGAAAACTAGCTCTAGTGCTGATTTGTTAGTTTGATGCTGAATGCCAGTAGGAATGCCTCGTCCTTCATCGAGAACACTACAAGAACCATCTTTATGGATGGTTACTGTAATCTTATCTCCGAAACCCGATAAGGCTTCGTCAACAGCGTTGTCGACAACTTCCCAAACTAAGTGATGCAAACCAGTAGAGTTTGTTGAGCCTATATACATAGCCGGTCTTTTTCTAACGCCTTGAAGACCTTGCAAAACTTCGATGTCATCGGCGGTATATGATGTTTTAGTGATATCTGCCATATGGTTTCCTCCTGCTTTCATGTGCGTGGAGATGTACATTATACTTGTAAATATATATTCTTTTAGTAAAATAAAAAAGCGGAAATCGTTTGAGGTATTATGGATATTATTTTATATAATATAGGTCTTGCAATTTTTTGTTTAATAATCGGATATCTATTCGGTTCTATCCCTAGTGGTGTCATTATCGGCAAACTATTTTTTAAACAAGATCCAAGAGATTTCGGAAGCCATAACTCTGGTGGTACTAATGCATCCAGGCTATGGGGATTTAAATATGGTTTCTTAGTTTACTTGTTCGATTTTATAAAAGTCGCTATTCCTTTGTGGGCTTTATGGGCCGTCTTAACAATTGTTCCTTTTGGAACAAGACCATTAGTCGCAAGCGCAAACGACATCTTACTTAATCAAACTTCTGACTTTATAATTCAATGGCCGGTTTACTGGTTAGTATCTTTAGGCGCAGTTATCGGACATTGTTACCCAGTTTTCGCCCAGTTCAAAGGTGGTAAGGCAGCAAGCGTAACTTTCTCTACCGCTATTTTCGGATCTTGGTTCGTTGGTCTAGTGTCTGTTTTAGGATTCTTTACTACCCTCAAAATTAAGAAATATATCTCTTTAGCTTCCATCGTTGGTTCCATCATTGCGGCAATCGGAGCTTGGCTCACTTGCATACCTGGTTTTGGTCTAATTGCAATGTATGGAAACACCCTAGCTTCTGGTTGGGTATTTGGAGTGGTAATGACTCTATCTTCCGCCCTCTTAATTTTCAGACATCGCACCAATATTGGACGCATTGTTAAAAAGACCGAGCGAAAGATAACTTGGATGAAATAGTTAGTAGTTAATTAGTAGATATTTAGTATAAAAGTCTATGTGTGTAAAAGTAATCCACATAGGCTTTTTTTGTTTCAAAATGTAGAATATATCAGTGTTTTATGTTGACGTTTGTAACTACGTAGTTTCTCGAAACAGATTTTATCCCCTTCTACTTCCGCCGCAATAAAAAACACTCTAGATTTTACTCTAAAGTGTTAATTATTTTGTTACTTTTGTGAGTTAACATTTCGCATGATTTCGCGAATCTGTTTCTCACTAGCTGGACGGCCCATCGAAGCGAACATTGCTCTAATCATTTTCTCATTAATTGGCGGATTCTCTTTGATCTGTTTTTGGAACCACCAACGAGCGATGAAGAACCCTGCAATACCCCCGACGAGAAGTACTCCGACGAGAGAGAGAACGAAGACCCAAATTTCAATAGTCATTTTTCTTCCTCCTATGCTCTGCCATCGTAATCGCCAGTATCAGTACGAACGAGAACGATTTCTCCATCTTCTATAAAAAGAGGGACACGAACTTTTAATCCTGTTTCTAGGATAGCATCTTTCATTGCTTTATTAACTGTATCACCGCGAACCGCTGGTTCACATTCAACAATCTTTAGAGCAACCTTTGCTGGCATGTTAATTCCGAGAATTTCATCTTCGTAAGAAACGATTTCAACAATTTCGTCACCTTTAAGGAACTTAACTTCCCATTGAAGGCGCTCTTTTGCTATTTCGATTTGTTCGTAAGTTTCTTGGTTCATAAAGACCAATGCGTCACCACTATCGTACAAGAATTGCATCTGTTTCTTTTCAAGTCTGATGGTTTCAATTCCATATCCGCTATTGCGAGAAATTTCTGTAACCGCACCAGTTCTAAGGTTCTTAACCTTGAGCTTAGCGACCATTTTTCTCATAGCGGTCTTGTTTAAAAGGATGTCCAAAACCTGAAAGATGTTTCCTTCTTCGATAAAGTAATTACCTGGTCTTAATTCCGTTACGTTTACCATATATTTATTATTCTCCTTTCATATTAATCGCCTAATAATTTTAAACAAAAGATTATTACATTACAATGTAAAGTGATTATTCGTCGAGTGAATCGACTAACGCTTGACCGTTTGCGTCGGATGGCATTCTTAGATCTCCACGTGGAGATATTGCCACCGTTCCAACTTTCACTCCATCAGGAAGACAAGACCTTTTGAATTGATTCATAAAGAAACGTTTTAAGAATAATTTCAGCCATTTTTTAATCACTTCTTCACTATATATGTCTTTATAAGCAATTTTAGCGAGGAATAATATCTTCTTTGGTGAGAAGTTATTTCGCAAGAAATAATATATAAAGAAATCGTTGAGTTCGTATGGGCCGACAACATCTTCAGTTTTTTGTTCTATTTCTCCATCTTTTGTCGGTAGTAATTCTGGAGATATTGGAGTATCGATTATATCTAATAATGTTTGGCGCGAATTCTCATGATCTTGAGCGTATTGATTAACCAACGCTCTTACTAAAGTTTTAGGAATCGAAGCATTAACGCCGTACATCGACATATGATCACCACCATACGTAGTCCAGCCTAAACAAAGTTCGCTTAAATCTCCAGTTCCGACCATTAAGGCTCCGATTTTGTTTCCATAATCCATCAAAACTTGAGTTCTTTCGCGCGCTTGTGCGTTTTCAAAAGTCGTGCTTCGGTCACCTTCATCGAGTTCGATGTCTTTAAAATGTTGCTTAATTGAATCTTTTATATCTATTTCTTTGAAAGAAGCGCCTAGTTCTTCTGAAAGACGTATCGAGTTATTATGAGTTCTAGCGCTCGTTCCAAAACATGGCAAATTGACCGCGACAATATCTTTGAGATCTCGATTCATAATTTTGAATGCCTCGACTGTCACCAAAAGGGCTAGAGTCGAATCAAGACCACCGCTCAGGCCGATGATGGCTTTTTTATTGTTTGAAGCTTCTAGACGCTTTTTAAGCCCCATTGCTTGCATTTTAAGAATTAATCGATATCTTTCGGAGGCTTCTATATTGTTTGATAGAACAAATGGATTCTTTTTAATGTTAAAAGTAATCGACGGCACTTGTAGAGGCATTTCAAAATCAATAATTCTATATTCACCACTTATAGTGGTATAAGTACTCATTCTTCTTCTTTCGTTTAAAAGTTTCTCGACATCGATTTCACTGATAATCGTTTCATTTGTAAAAATTTCCGACTCTTTTTGGATCTTTCCATTTTCAGCGATGATATTATGGCCGCCGAAAACTAAATCGGTTGTCGATTCACCGTTTCCAGAACAGGCATATAGGTAGGCACAAATTAGACGTGCAGATGTCGAGGACACTAAACTTCGGCGATAGTCTCCTTTCCCGACTAACTCATTAGATGCAGATAAATTAACGATTATTGTCGCACCATTCATTGCCGCTTTAGTTGAAGGCGTATTAGGAACCCAAAGATCTTCACATATTTCTGCACCGACAATCATTTTTTGATAAGCAGCGTTTCTAAATAACAGTTTTGTACCAAAAGGATAATACTTTCCAGAAATTGCAATTTCACTATTCTCGCTTAAAGCGGGCTTAAACTGTCGAGCTTCGTAAAATTCGTTATAGTTAGGAATATATGATTTAGGAATAACACCGAGTATTACCCCTTTATAAATAGCGATTGCGCAGTTAAAAATTGCGTTATCTTTTTCTAAAGGCGCACCAATAAAAAGTAATGCATCAGTTTTCTTTGAAAACTCAACTACTAGTTCGATTCCTTTTTCGACTTGTTCTTGAATGCCATTTTGCAAGAACATGTCGCGACACGAGTAACCAGTTAAACTAAGCTCTGGGAAAACGATTAATTTGGCACCTTTATCAAATGCGTCTTGCGCGACTTTTATTATTTCTTTAGCGTTAGATTTAACATCGCATAGAAAAACGTTAGGCGTTGCACATGCAACTTTAATGAATCCAAAACAATTCGACTGTTCGGACTCAATAAGTGAGTTTTCATATTTTCTCGTTGTTCTTTGAGCATTGTTATTAAGATACTGGGAAAAGTATTCGTCACTCATGACGACTAAATCGTTATAACCGTTTTTAGTAATGAATATTGGTTCATCAGAGGCATGAGCTTCTTCAGATAATTTGTTTGTATCGCGTAACTCTGTTATTGGTTTGATTTTTGGCATAAATAATTACCTCGACTTAATAATAGCATAATTATGTACATTATCAAGTCATACGGTAACTATATAACTAGTTATATTTGAAGTGCTTATTATGTTGTTTTTCGAATCCGATAGTGGTTTTGTCGCCATGTCCAGGATAAACATTAACGTCATTAGGAAGATCAGCGAGTTTTCTTAAGGATGTAAATGTTTCCTTCGGCGTGCTGGTTGGTAAATCGCTTCTTCCAACGGTAAATCTAAACAAAGTATCACCAGAGATAAGAATCTTTGATTCTTTTATGTAATAGCAAACAGATCCATTCGTGTGGAATGGAGTGTGTATGACTTTTATATCTTCTTCTAAAAGATTAGATAATACTTCCCCGTCAGTAAGAGTAATCGGATTGAGTTTTATTTCGAAATTACAGTTCATGAATTTTGAACAATTTAAATATGATGACTCAAATTTATTTGAATCTTCGAAATGGCAATATATTGGAGCATTAAAATTTGAAATTATATTTGGAATCCCTCTAATGTGATCGTAATGGACATGTGTCAAAAGAACACCTTTAAGATTTAAATCGTTCTTCTTAAGATAGTCGACGATTCCCAGGTACTCTTTTCCTGGATCAATTACCAAAGCATCTTTTTTACTATCAATTAAGATATAAGTGTTGGAAGTTAAATCTTCATTGCCATAATCAAAAGTGATGATTTTTATCATAGATAACTATTAAAGAAAAAATAGGATTGCTCCTATTTCTTTTCCTTGTGAACTGTCATTTTGTTGCAGCGAGAGCAGAATTTCTTCTTTTCGATACGATCTGGATCGTTTTTCTTGTTTATAGAAGTAATATAGTTTTCTTCACCACACTCGGTGCATTTTAGTGTTACTGACTTACGATTTTTACTTGCCATATTGAGTCTCCTTAAAAATTGCAAATATGATATTATCATAGATAATCTCTAATTGATAGAAAAAAAATGTTTCGATGATATAATTTAAGACATGAACAAACGAGAAAAAACAAAACGTATTAACGTCGGAAGCGTTGCTTTAGGGCATCAAAACAAAGTTGTGATTCAATCGATGTGTAATATTAAAACAGAACATGTCGACGAGGTTTCCGCGCAAATTAGTCGCTGTGCTAACTTAGGCGCAGAAATCATGCGTGTTTCAATCATGGACGAAAAAGATGCACTAGCGATTAAATTAATTAAAGAAAAAGTTAAAGTTCCGTTGGTCGCCGATATTCATTTCGATTATCGCCTTGCGCTTTTAGCAATGGAAAACGGATGTGACGCCATCAGAATCAATCCGGGAAATATTGGGTCTATTGATAAAATAAGAAAAGTAGTCGATATGGCCAAGGCTAAGAAAATAGCGATTAGAATCGGAGTAAACTCTGGTTCTTTAGATACTTCAATTCATGATTATTCGGCCATGTATACCGCAAAAGAAATGGTCGAGTCGGCTGCGAAACACATTGCGATACTTGAAGATATGGGATTTACAGATATCGTTTTATCTTTAAAAGGCTCAAACGTCTTAGAAACCGTCGAAGCTTATCGATTAGCGAGTAAGCGATTCCCTTTATATCCGTTACATTTAGGTATAACCGAAGCAGGGACAAAGGATATTTCGCTAATTAGAAGTACCGCTGGATTGGCACCTCTTCTCTTAGAAGGAATCGGAGATACTATTAGAATTTCAATCTCTGGAGATCCATGTGATGAGGTTATAGCCTCAAAACGTCTTCTACATGATGTCGGCCTTTACCCTGATTATCCTACCTTGGTATCTTGTCCTACTTGTGGCCGTACTCAAGTGGACGTCGTCAAAATGTCTGAAATGGTTCTAGAATATCTAGAAACGATTAAAAAGCCAATTCATGTCGCCGTAATGGGTTGTGCTGTAAACGGACCTGGCGAAGCAAAAAATGCTGATATCGGTATCGCTGGAGGCGTTCACGAGTATCTAATTTTTAAAAAGGGTAAAATTATTAAAAAAGTTCCAGAAGCCGAGGCTTTTGAAACTTTGAAAAAAGAAATAGATAGTTTTTAAATCTTGTCTCTCCAGTTAGGGACGAACTTTTGATTCTTGAACATTTCAATCTCCTCCTTGTAAGGAGGTTTTTCATTATAATAAGGAGTTTCAAGAATTTTCGGAACGTTTACAAGCCGTGGATTATTGACGTAGGCGTTTAAAACATCAAAGCCAATCTCGCCATACCCAATATTCTCGTGGCGATCTTTGTGAGCTCCTCTTATATTTTTACTATCGTTAACGTGAAGAACGAGTAATCTATTCAGTCCGATAATCTTGTCAAAAGAGTCTAATATGCCTTCGACATCTGTAATATCATAGCCGCCATCGCTCAAGTGACATGTATCCATGCAACATCCAAGGCGATTTTGATTCTTTGATAAGGAAATGATTCTATGAATCTCTTCAAAGGTCGTTCCAACTTCTGTTCCTTTGCCAGCTAAGGTTTCAAGAGCGATTTTAACATCTGTTCCGTCGCTAGCAAAAACCATGTCTATCGCTTTAGCGATTGTTTCAATGGCGTGATCGACGCCCAAACCAACATGTGCGCCAGGATGAAGCACAAGAGTTTTACATCCGAACCCATGGACTCTTTGCAACTCTGTACGAATAAACTTGATTGCACTATTCCACTTATCTAAATCGCTATCATTTGCTAAATTTACTATGTAAGGAGCGTGAACAACAATCTTTGTCTCATCGATTGCAGATTTTTTAATCAGTTCTCTTCCCTCTTTAATTTTTAGTTCATCTAGAGATTTACGAAGAGAATTTTGTGGCGCCCCAGTATAGAACATGAAAGTTGTTTCACCATAGCTTAGGGCTTCTTCAACCGTTCCTAAGTAAAAATCAGGAGCGCTAAGTCCACAATGACTACCAATTAATAGTTTCTTATCTGCCATTTTTAGATTCCTCTTTATATCTTTCAACTTGTTGACGTCTAATATCTTTTTTTATCATCTCGCGACGATGCTTGCGGATAACTTTTTCCTTGGCTAATCTAATTTTTTTCTTATAATTAGGCTTAACTTTATTAGTTCTAGCTTTGCTGGTAGCAATTTTAATTTCTTTATCCAATTCCGTAACTGGTCTTGGTCTTTGACGATTCTTACGATAATCCGGACCTTCGTCTTCGACAAAGTCATCGTTCTTATACGCTAGCCATTTAAACGAAACACCTAAACTCTGAAGTTTGCTAATCTTTGATAGTGTATCAACATTATACAGAGTGTAACATTCGCCATTTTTATTCATTCTTCCGGTTCTGCCGGCGCGATGAAAATAATACTCAGTTTCATTTGGTAAATCGAAGTTTAAAACTGTCGATACATCCTGAATATCAATTCCCCTAGCGGCTATGTCTGAACAAACAACGACATTAAATTCGCCACTCTTGACCCTTTTCATCATCGACTTTCTTTGTCTGCTCTCGAGGTCGCCATGTATGATTCCACATTTAATACCTTTATCGTGGAGATAATGATATAAATCATTAACTTCATCTTTTCTTGAGCAGAATATCAAAAGAAGATATGGATTCTTAATTCTTATAAAGCTCTCGACGACATCGTTTATATCCTTGTGCTTTCGATCAATAGCATAGTGAGTAACGGTTATAGCAGTTTTAGCTTTGCTATTTATTTGAATGATTTTTTCTGGTTCAGTATACTTTTCGATATCATTTTTTAACTTTTGTGGATATGTAGCAGAGAAAACCATTACTTGTGGATTATTAATTGAAGTGACAATCGAATCGATATCTTGAAAATATCCCATTTCCATCATCATGTCAGCTTCATCAATCACTAACGCTGCGCTTTGACTAATTTCCACCAACTTATCTCTGATAAGAAGGTCATTTAATCTTCCGGGAGTTCCGATAAATATATGGGCGGAATTGCCAACGCTTTTTTCTTGTTTTTGGCGATCTGTTCCACTAGTAACGAGTTTAACTTTTAAACCTGGAATGTAATTAGCTAGTTGGATGGCAAAATCATACGTTTGCTTTGCAAGTTCTCTAGTTGGAGACATGATAATGCCTTGCACATCATTCCTATTTATATCAATATTATTGATAATAGGTATAAGAAAAGAATGCGTCTTCCCGCTGCCAGTTTCGGATTGCACGACTAAACTATTTCTTTTGAGAGCGCCAGGTATAACGGCACTTTGAACTGGGGTAGTTTCTTGATACCCCATCTTGTCTAGAGCATTTATAATGCTCTTTTTTAATGAGAACGAGTTAAATTTCATAATATTTACTTCCGAATGTAATTATACTAAATGCAGCAGTCCTTTACTATGTAAAATATGGTAGAATGTCTTAGAAATGAAAATTACAATCTTAAAACCAACCGCATATTGTGCTGGAGTTACGTCAGCTATTGAGATAGCGAAAAAAGCAAAAAAAGAGCACCCAAATAGTGCCGTTTATGTCATTGGAATGCTAGTTCATAATGACGATGTAATTAATAAATTAAGCAATGACGGAATAACTACGTTATTTGATAATAGAAAAACATATTTGGAACTACTAGCAGAAGTTCCTAATCGATCTATTGTTGTTTTCTCTGCTCACGGGCACGACATAAGAATGAATCATTTAGCGAAAAAGAAAGAGTTAATCGTCTACGATGCTATTTGTCCTCGTGTAAAAAGGAATTTAGATGCTATTAAAAGAGCTTTAGATAAAGGGAGTCTGGTTATCTATATAGGACAAGTAAATCATCCAGAAACAATTGGTGCTTTATCCTTATCAAAAGACGTTATTTTATATAATGATAAATTACTTAAAAACAACCAAAAAACTACTAATAGGTCAATTTTTGTCATTAATCAAACAACTCTTAACTATTTGGATTTAAAGGTTGTTTTCGATAAGATAATCGAGGCTTTTCCTGGTGCAACTATTGAAGGAGAAGTATGCTCCGCCGCTCGTTTAAGACAAGAATCTATTATCAATTTAGACAAGAGCGTCGACGCCATTATAGTCGTCGGCTCTTTAAAGAGTAGCAACACAAACAAATTGTTCGAAATAGCTAAGCATGCCCATAAAGAAGCATTATCGATAATGATCGAGCATTTAGATGAGTTAAAATGCATTGATTTACATAGTAAAAAACACGTCGCTATTTCTAGTGGAGCATCTACTCCAATAGAAACAATCGACGCGATTTATGAATATTTAGATTCTAATTATAATCGTTAGACAACGATTGGAAGTTGCTCGTGATCGACAATAATGATCTTTAGGCTAGAGTCGTAACTATGGAGAAGTTCTTCCATTGTTTTCATAAATATCTTCTCTATCTCATGTGGCAAATCGAGATAATTATATTTTGCTCTTACGATATCTCTTCTTACGTGATGCGGAGCATCTCCAGAAATATAAATGTCCATTCCTGCGTCCCTTGCAATCCACCAATCGTGTGAGCCGCCGCCGCCAATAATTCCAACGGAAGATATCTTTTTCACTCCACTATTGACCAATAGACCATAGCTGACATTTAATTTTCTTTTGGCATATTCGACGAAGTCGACAATCGCCATCGGCTTATCAAGATATCCACATCGCATCATCGGCTCTGATTCAGGTGAAAAGACATTCTTTAAGTCTAAAGCTTTGCTTAAGGCATCATTCATTCCGCCTTTTCCTTCATCAAAATTAGTGTGAATCGAGTAAACAGGTATATCTAATGACGTAATTTTCTCATAGAGAATTCTTTTGTTTTCATCAGCCTTTAGTACTTTAGCCTTTGAGCCAAAGATAAAAGGGTGATGGGAAATAATAAGATCTGGTTTTTTAGCTAATGCAAATTCGTAAACTTCTTCGTCAAAATCTAAACAAAGCATGACTGTTTTGACTTCTTCTTTTAACTTCCCCGCCATCAAACCGACGTAGTCGTGGTTTCTTTTTGCGAGTCTTTTGGGAAACCTTTTAGCGAGTTTAGAGATTAATGTTTTGGTTTTCATAAAATGCTTTTAATTCTCCTTTTTTCTTCTTTGAGTTCGGTTACTCTAGTTTTATCGATATCTTTTGTTTCAATTAATCCATCAATCGATTTGATTCTGGATTCGTGTTTCTCTTTAAAAACAATCGATTTTTCTTTCCTTAAAACTGGTCCGAATTCTTTATCTAATTCTGAAAGAAAGGCAATATCAGCTTTGCTGAATTTAATTATTTCATAGAATTTGCCACATTCTTCGACCATCTCTTCGTCGCTTATCATATAACCGAGTCTTGTTACTTCATCTCGTAATTCTGGAACAGCATTATGAGCATCGACGATAATTGTTTTAACATTAGCGAGTTTTAAAACGTCTTTTTTTAAGATCTCGACGATTAGGTGTCCACCCATCCCGGCGATGATTACTGTGCTAACAACGCTAGGAATATCAGATATTCCATCGCTTAACAATACATCTATCTTACCGCTTAGATTAACGTCTTCAACGGCTTTTTTAAGTCTTTCAAAAGGACCTTTCTTGTTTTCGATGGCGTAGCCATGTGAGGCAATTCCATTCAATACAAGTGCAATAATGAGTTTCCCGTGATCCGCTCCAACATCTGCAACGACGCTCGATGGAACCATGTCATATATAGCAAGTAGTCTTTTTGAAAGTTTCATATTTATAGTTTATTGCGATAATCTCCGAGTTTCTTTGCTCTTGTTGGGTGTCTTAATTTGCGAATCGCTTTCGCTTCAATTTGTCTAATTCTTTCTCTTGTAACTCCAAACTCTTTACCAACTTCTTCGAGAGTTCTTGGGCGATTATCATCTAAACCGTAACGGAGTCTTATAACTCGCTCCTCGCGGTCTGTTAAGTCCTTTAAAATTGAATATAACTCTTCTTTTAAGAGTTGTTTAGTCGTAAATTCACTCGGAGACTCCGATTCTTTGTCTTCGATAAAATCCCCTAAGTGTGAATCGTCTTCTTCGCCAATTGGAGTTTCCAAAGAAACTGGTTCCATGGCAATTCTTTGAATCTCGCGAATTCTCTTTGGTGACAAAGCACCTTCGAGGGCATCGCTTATTTCTTCTGCAGTTGGTTCACGACCTAAGTCTTGGACTAGTTGTCTTTGAACTCTTGTCATTTTATTAATCGTCTCGACCATGTGCACCGGGATACGAATCGTACGAGCTTGGTCTGCTATTGCACGAGTGATAGCCTGTCTAATCCACCACGTCGCATAAGTTGAAAACTTATAACCTTTCGTATAATCAAATTTATCGACAGCTTTCATTAGACCTAGATTGCCTTCTTGAATCAAATCCAAAAACAACATTCCACGACCAACATAGTGCTTAGCAATATTAACAACTAATCTCAAGTTAGCGTTTATCAATCTTTGTTTTGCTTCTTGGTCACCTTCGAGAATGCGTTTTGCTAAAATCGGTTCATCCTCAGGTTTTAAAAGATCATATTTGCCTATCTCTTTGAGATACATCTTCACGGAGTCATTTACGCGAACTTCACCTGCCATGATGTTTCCAAAGTGATCAATCTCTTCGATTTCTTGAACTTCAGGGTCTTCGACCACCCCTTCTTCTGGTTCGAGAAATTCTTCGACTTCATCAGGATTAGCGTCTAAAGGAATTTTACTATCGTCGATTTCTTCCTCTTTCTCTTCTTCCTCTTCGAGGTCGTCGCTAGTGATTTCGATATCTTTGCTTTTGAAGAAACTTATGAGATCTTCTACGACATTATCGTCTAATTCATATTCATTTAGGGCGTCATATATTTCACTTTGGTCGATGAAGCCTTGTGCTTTGGCTTTCTTCAAGAGTTTCGCTTCAACTTCTTCAAGAGTAGCTATGCTAGAATCGATTTTTTTCTTTTTTGACGCTTTGGCCTTTTTCACTTTTTCTTTTGGTTCTTGGACTTTCTTTGATTTAGGAGCCTCGGCTTTCTTTGCCTTAGTTTCTAAAATCTTTTTCGCTTTCGCAGTCATTTCTTGCTTCTTCTTTGCCGCCATAATGATTCTCCTTAATCCTTTTTCTTCATCTTGCGCCGATTCCAGTCGGCGATAATTCGAGCTTTTTCTAATTCATCTTTACCTTGTAACATCCTTTCAAGAAGCGATTCGTCGTACATCTTTTTTTCTTCTTCCTTAATCGTTTTTAGGATGCTATCTAGATAATCTTCGTTGCAATTACTCGGGTGATTTCTTTCGAAAGAAATATCCGTTAATTCCCTTATTAACTCATCTGAACGCGGATCACCGCTTATTTCAATTGATGAGATGAGCCCATTAACATCTATTGCATTATTGTTTTTAACATAATCCACTACGTAATCGGCGATTCGACGATACACTTCATCGAAGAAAGACTCGATTTTTGCCTCGTAAAAGGCCACCGCAGACGCGTTATTAATCATTTGGTATAAAATCTCACGCTCAGCAAGTTCGAATCTCCTAATGGCCTTTCTTTCAGGATGGAAATTATTAAAAACATCTTCCTTTTCGTCTTCGCTTTTATTTCTAGCACTTCTTACCAAATCTTTAATTGCTTCGGCTTCAAATTTGGTAATCGCTGAAAGTTTACGCAAGTAATTATCAAATTCGAGCGCTGATTTAATCGAGACAAGAATTGGCAAAAATTTCTTAACTAATTCTTTTCTTTCGATGATTGTCGTAACTGGTGAGGTTTGAAGGTAGTAATTAAAAGCGAAATCTAATGGCGAGATTAGATTATTCAAATAGCGCTTAAGCGCTAATTCGCCATCTTCATTTAAGATTTCATCTGGATCTTTGTCGCTACCACCATTATCGACTATTTGGTAATTAATACCGGTGTCTTTCATCTGGTCGATGATTTTCATTTCGGCCATTTGACCAGGCTTATCGCCATCGAGACAGAATCTTAGTTCGACGTTAAGACTCCTTAACATCCTAATGTGCTCTTGGGTAAACGCAGTTCCCATTAGTGCAACTGCAGAATGAATACCAATTCTCTCTAATGCGAATACATCCATAAAACCTTCTAGGATGTAGATATAACCTTCCCGTTTGGCGAATTGCTTGGCATTATGAAAATTGTAAAGAATATCAGATTTATGAAATAACTTAGTCTCTGGCGAATTTACGTATTTAGGCGAATCGTCATCGACTAAACGTCTAGCACTATATCCGATTACTTGTCCATCTTGATCAGCAATTGGGAATATCACTCTACCAGCATTTTTATCGGTGAAATTCGCACCGCTTCCACCAGCAATACCAATTAATTCAATTGTTCTTAATGAATTTCCCTTTGATTGTAAAAAGTTACAAGTGGCTTTGCCATCTTTAAAAGAATAGCCGAGTTGGAACTTCTTCCTTATGTCAGCGTTTAAAAAACGCTTTTCAAAATAATCTAGACCATCTTTTCCTTCTTCTGTTGCTAGAGCGTATTGATAATATGTTGTTAAGTCATTAAGACACTTTTTTAAAGGGGTTAGTTCGTCGTCTATCGGTTCTTTACTTACCGGTTTCAGTAAACGATCATCGTGAAAACCCGATATTTCTGCAACTTTACGCATCGCATCGAAAAACGATATGTGCTCATAAAGTTCTACGAACTTAATGGCGTTTCCACCAGTTCCACAAACGAAACACTTAAATATTTGTTTTTCTTGGCTAATTTGCATCGAAGGATTTTTGTCGTCGTGAAAAGGACATAGGGCGACATAATTACGACCCTTTTGTTTAACTTCAATGTAACTCGAAATGACGTCAACTATGTTGGCGTGCTTGAGAACATCGTTTATTAAGTTAATGTCAAACGCCATTATTTACCAGTTTCCTTAAAAGAACACTTTCACATTGAAATAGCTAATCAATTCATTAATGCTTAGTCTTACTTGTCTCATCGAGTCTCTTTCGCGAACCGTGACGCAGTTATCTTGTAGAGAATCAAAATCTACTGTTACACAGAATGGCGTTCCAATTGCGTCTGCGCGGCGATATCTTTTGCCAATACTGCC
Source organism: Erysipelotrichaceae bacterium (assembly GCA_034932745.1). GTDB lineage: Bacteria > Bacillota_I > Bacilli_A > RFN20 > CAG-826 > JBAYST01. The sequence continues at coordinate 136,377 of JAYFOJ010000003.1, forward strand.
GGTTTCATCATATGAAACGGAATAATACTTACGAAGAATCATTTCGACTTCGTGAGCTTTGTCTTCTAGCTTCTTACTAAGTGGTAACACTGTAATTTTGTATGGTGCCAAAGCCGGAAGCAACCTTAAAACGATTCTCGAATCTCCGCCTTCTAATTCCTCTTCGTCGTAGGCATCGCATAATGTCATCAACACTAGACGATCCAGTCCAACCGAAGGTTCGATGCAGAATGGAACATATTTTTCGTTTGTTTCAGGATCGAGGTAATCGAGACTTTCACCGCTGAATTCGATGTGTCGTTTTAAATCGTAATCTGTTCTATCGGCGATTCCCCATACTTCTCCCCATCCAAATGGAAAGAGATACTCGATATCAGTCGTCGCCTTACTGTAAAATGCTAATTCTTCTTTTTCGTGGTCGCGATAACGCAAGTGTTCTTGTTTAATTCCAAGATTGCTTAAAAAGCCTAAGCAGAATTTCTTCCAGTAAGCAAACCATTCTAAGTCAGTTCCTGGTTTGCAGAAGAATTCCATTTCCATTTGATCAAATTCTCTCATTCTAAATGTCATTTGACCTGGAGTAATCTCATTTCTAAAAGCTTTACCAGTATTACAAATACCTAAAGGTAATTTTCGTCTTGTTGTTCTTAAAACATTTTTAAAATTAACAAAAACTCCCTGAGCGGTTTCTGGTCTTAAATAAACAACGGACGAACTATCATCGGTAACGCCGACATGCGTCTTAAACATCATATTGAATTGTCTAATATTAGTAAAATCGCTCTTGCCACAAACTGGACATTTAATGTTGTGTTCATGTATAAAACGATCCATTTCTTCGAAGCTCATGCCATTGACATCGACTTCAGGATGAGCGCTTTCAATTAATTGGTCGGCGCGGTGTCTAGCCTTGCAACTCTTACAATCGATTAGTGGATCGTTAAAGGTTGTTACGTGGCCTGTTGCTTCCCAAACGCGTGGATTCATTAAAATAGCAGCATCAATCCCAACGTTAGTCGATGATTCTTGAACGAATTTCTTCCACCACATTCTTTGAATGTTCTTTTTAATTTCCGAACCGAGATAACCGTAATCCCAGCTATTTGCTAAACCACCATAGATTTCAGAACCTGGATAATAAAACCCAGATGTAACCAAATGATTCGTCACTTTGTCGAATGTAAATTTCTTATCCATAATACTGTGTGCCTCCAAATGTGCGCTTAAAAACACTATGCTACGTGCGTGTGAATGTCAACATACTATGAGTGTATATTATCAATGTAGAAGAAGCTCAGAACTCTTAATTGTAACCCCTAAATTATCTTTGATAAACTCTAAAAACTTACCGAGTATTCTAGTCATTGATTTGGCGTCCACGACAATTGATGTTGTATCTTCGAAATCTTCGGCATTAAAAATATATCTAATATATTTCATTTCTTCTTTTGAAAACCCTGATGCAATTTCATCTTGTTGGCAATCGCGGCAAACGAAACCACCATCGACGAAAGAAAAGTCGACGATATCTGTTTTCTTACCACAAAATACGCAACGATTTACTTCAAAACCATATCCCGCCGCTTTTAAAACATTGGCGAAAACAAGGAGAAGAGTCTGCAAATATTCATCGGTTTTTTTAAGACGATAAATAGCGTCTTCTATCCAACTAAATATCTTGTATTTTTCTTCATCTGATAAGCATTTTGATGTCGCTTCATTTATCATTTGCAAAGATGCCAAATTTTCTAATTTACTGTTTAACGATAATGGCGAAGAAATAACGGAAACCGTTTTCAATACTTTGTATCTCAAACCAGCCCGATCAGAAAGCTCGATTTCAGCAATCGTCATCGGATTATTGATAATCGAATTGGGATTCTTTGGATTCAAGATTCCCTTTGCCAAAAAAGAAAAAGATTCATTCGCAGTTATCGCTTGGATAATTGCATCTTTTTCTTTGTATTGAACAATCGATAAAATAATTGCTTTCATTACTCTTTATTATATAAATATCCGAGTTCGTTGAGGAGCTTTTCGCTATCGCGCCAGTCTTCTCTTACTTTGACTGTTAAATCGAGAAATATATGTTTATCAACGATTCTTTCGATTTCTCTTCGCGAATTAATGCCAATTTTTTTAATCATTTGACCTTGTTTGCCAATGACGATTGCTTTTTGTGAATCCTTCTCGACAAAAATCGTCGCTTCAATGGTACATTCTTTTTTCTCGCATTTATATGACGTCACCTTTACCGCTATACAATGCGGAACTTCTTCTTTAAGTATTTTGAGAATTTTTTCTCTGATTATTTCAGAAATTCTAAAAGTAATATCGCGATCTGTCACCATTTCTTCTGGGTAGTACGCTGGTCCTTCCGGAAGAATTTCGATAATCTTTTTAATCAATAAGTCGACATTAACTTTTTCTGTGGCAACCGTTTCAACAAAATGTGCATCTGGAAATTCTTTTAAATACTTCTCCTTAAGTTCAGTGATCTTTGTAATCGTCGTTTGATCGATTTTATTAAACACAACAAAAAGAGGACAAGTAACACTCAAGTGTTCTTTAAGATATTCGTCTCCTCTACCATATGGAAGAGAGGCGTCTACCATTAAGATAACGGCGTCGACATCATGGCTTGCGGAATATGCCATTGAATTCATTTCTGACCCTAGTTTTTTAAATGGTTTGTGAATCCCTGGAGTGTCGACAAAAACGATTTGCACTCCTTCTTTGTTATAGATACCTTTTATATTATTTCTCGTCGTTTGCGATTTATCTGTAACGATTGAAATTTTGGTATTTAAGATAGCGTTTAGAATAGTAGATTTACCGACATTTGGACGACCGATAATGGCCACAAATCCGGATTTCATTTGTTCTCCAAATCGCTAGCATCAAAGGCGAAAGGAAGTAATTCTTTAGCGTTTGTTTCTTTTACTTTTCCTTTAAGGTTGGCCATCAAAATTGGTGCGTCAGAAGGATATAATTCAGAAATTACCTGTCTACATGCTCCACATGGCGAGCAAGGTTCATCGGTATCTGCTACAAGAGCAAACATTTCAAAATCTTCTTTCTTTTTTCCATGCATGATGGCGTTATATAAAGCGTTACGTTCGGCGCACATACTAAGAGGATAGGAAGCGTTTTCAACATTTGATCCCAAAAATACTTGCCCATCTTTACATAAGACTGCCGCCCCGACCGCAAAATGTGAATAAGGAGAATGTGATAACTTCCTAGCTTCCATTGCTTTTTTGATAAGTTCTTCTTTTTTCATTTGATTTTCCTCATAAGATTTTAAAATCTTTTCTTGCAAAGGGAACATTATATGTTCGTCTTCTATTTTCATGTGATCATAACCCAGTAAGTGAAGTAGACCATGGACGAAGAGAAATTGGAACTCTCTTTTTTCACTATGCCCATATTCTTTTGCTTGCGCACTAGCTCGATCAATCGATATATAGATATCTCCTAAAACTACTTCAGATTTGCTTCTCAAGAGTTTTGCTCTATTCGAATTTCCATCCAAGAAAGCAAACGAGATAACATCGGTTGGGCGATCGACATGACGATACTCCCGATTAATCGAATGAATCGCGATATCGTCTATCAAAGAGACGCTAACGATAGGAGAGCATTTGATTTTTAAAGTCAATAGAGTCTGCTCTAAAAGGTCTAAGTAGACTTTTTCATAGACTTCGTATTCTTTTTTAATAGATGTAAAATCTAATTCCATAAATCGGGGCTTTATAATACCATAATCGCAACAAAGTGTTAATCATTTTGAAGCCTTGTCCGTAAGGATGTTGATTAATTTTACCTTAATAAAACGATGGTTTGCTATCGTTTTTGATAGTTTTAGCATATAACGTATTCCCTTTTTAAGCATTTCTAAGACGAAGAAGTAAAACACTATGTATTGGAAATTTATAATTCCGTCCATGAGCATTATTAAGATAATTGAAATAATTAAAATGAAGGACTCAAAAACCTTTTGAAAGTACTTGTAGTAACCATATTTGTAAGAAAGACTATGGAGCTTGAGTAAAAGCATATGCTTTTCTTCATTGTGAGATGATTTTTTCATCTGACTTTCTAACTGTTCTAATTCACTTCTACGTTTTTCTTCGTGTTTATTTAAAAATGATAAATCGAATAATTCGATGATAAGCACTACCGCGATTAAAAAAACATTGTGGTAATTATTTAATAAAAGAATAAATATGATGAAGACGGACATTATAACCGAAGACACACTTGAAGTAATAATCGTGACAAATGACTTTTTGTAATCTTCGAGACGATCGACATATAAATCAAAATCATTATTCGTAATGAGTTCTTTACTTTCGCATCTAGAATCGATCGCTTTCAGTATTTTAAATGAACGCGAACGGAAAATTAAATCTAGCGCCACCGCTAAACCAAATGTAATAACCGATAAGCCAAACCAGATGTTCTTATCTAAAAACAGTATCCCAACCATCATTGCTATTGATGAAAGCAACTGAAAAATAATTGCCAACGAAATACTTCTTTTACTTACAAACTTGTCGTTAAAAATCTTCGTATCATTCTTTTTATAATCGCTAACGACTAAGGCTGTTCTATCCCATTGGTCAAAAAAATCTTCCTTTCTTTTAGAAATAACACCTTTATTTGAGTCGAGATATGTGACTGATTTCTTTTTAATTTTAACGATTAGAACGGCGTGAAGAGTACATTCTTCTTTTATCGAGACAATCGTCGGTTTGTTTTTAACAAATTGCGATAGTTCTTCGATTTTATCAAAACGTAATCCTTTTAAAATAACGCCTTCGTTAATAGCGATTTCAGTTATTTCTTTATATGAATATGGTCCATGGTTTTCATCTTGTTTTAAATTAAGATAAGATGAATCTTTGAAAAGATTAGCAAGAAGATTCTTCAAGGAAGCAAATCCACAATCGTCTTTCGTTAATTGTTTAACATAGTGCATTAAAAAACCTCCCATTACTATCTAGGGAGGCTTTCATTAATTGCTAATTTCCAACACTTCTTATTTTTGTTATTCGTGCTCGTTCAATAACCGAGATTGCAATTCCGGAAGCTAAAGATAAGAAGCCTTGCGCAAACGAAGTACTCGCACCACTTTCAACTTTTACTATGTAATTGTTTTGCAAATTAGCTGGATATAAACGATAAGTTCCAGAAGTAACGCTTACGAGAACTAAGTAAACAAGTCCGATGACAAATGCGGTAATCGTCGTGTTAAGAAGAGTCTTGGTATCGATTTCGTCGTGAACAAATCTAATTGCAACCCAGAACATGATTGTAGACCACATAATGACAGCTATCGATAAAACTACGTCGAATAAGCTTAAAACGGATGTAGTAATTACGTAAACATCGCCATTTCCGATGAAATCACTTAAAGGTTTGATTGCAAAATATATTGGATTACATAATTCGATTAATTTCCCACTAGAATCGACGACTTTTAAGATTGGTTGTCCGCCAGATTGAATGTTCATGAGCGCAAAAGATGCGATTATTATCGCTAATGCTCTTTCAATCGTCTGGAGAATCTTATCTTTTTCAAATTTCATGAATGTTTCAAATATTAAAGAAATGAATACGGTTAATGAAATTAATGAAGTCAATATTTCAAGACCGAATCCGATGCCGATAAGCGAAGCATCAAATGACTGATTTGATAGATATGAAACTAAACTTGAAGAAAGAATTGAATATAAAATGGTATTCGAAATCAAAACTATGACGCTATTCTTAAGCGATGGATCGGTCTCGTTTTTTAAAGCGGTTCTTGCATTAAGTATTCCTTTGATCCCAAAAACTATCGTAATGACTATATTAGTAATAATAAAGAGCAAAGAAATCGAAGCCGGTAAATATGCCTGTGCTCCCGTTCCATATGCTCCATTTTTAATATCGATCCAGATGCTATATAAGAAATAGCTAAAGTATCCAAAATCTCTACTAACCGAGCTATTATTAGCGCTGATTATCAAATTACCATTCAATAGTGAAGTCCAAATTAGAAGCATAGCTAAAGAAAGGCTCACGATGATAAGAATTCCTTTGATTTTGATAAAAACAGCTTTGATTTTCTCTTTAGACTTAGTGAAAGGGTCTTTCAAAGCTTCATCGATTACTTCTGATTCAACGGTTTCGGTTTCGTCTACAGCTAATTCAATTCCGCAGCTTGGACAAAATCTTGCGTTTTTCGGTGTTGTAGCACCACATTTTGGGCACTTCATATTGGGTTCTCCCCCAAGTATTATTATACTAATAATTAAAAAATACTAGGTGGTTTTAAACTTATTTAAACTTCTTCTTAAATTTTTCGAGCCAGGATTCCTTTGGAGAAATTCCACTTTTATAAGCTTCCAGCAATTGCTTTTGCTCTTTTGTTAATGTCGACGGAATCATGACTTTGATCTTGAGATATTCATCCCCTGGTTTTTGCGTCTTAAGATCCTTAACGCCACAGCCTTTCATTCGAATCGTTGTTTCTGGTTGTGTTCCAGCGGGAATGTTCACCATGACATTGCCATAAACCGTTGGGACTTCGGCTTGAACTCCTAAACAAACATCGACAAAATCGATTGGTAATTCAATTTTGATATCGTTACCATCGCGTTCAAAAAGAGAATGTGGCTTAACGACGATTTCAATGTATAAATCTCCATTAGGACCGCCTTGAACTCCTCTTTCACCCTTACCGGATACTCTAATTTGTTGACCATTAGAAATTCCGGCAGGAATATGTACTTTTAAGTCAATTTTAGTCTTAACAAATCCGCTTCCGTGACAATTCTCACATTTATTAGTGATTACTTTTCCAGTGCCACCACAAGTCGGGCAAACTTCTTGCGATTCAATAGCGCCGAACATCGTTCTTTTTTGTACCTTCACAAATCCACTTCCACCACAATGTGAGCAGGTATGCACGTCGCTAGGAGTGGCCGCACCAGTACCACCACATTTTGGACAAGAAGAATCGTATGTATAAGGAACACTAATATCTCGGCCTAAGATAGAATCCATGAAATCGACCTTGACTCTCATCACGACATCACTGCCACGACGTGGTCCGCTCTTTCGATAACTTCTGTTTGATGTTCCACCACCAAAGAATGATGAGAAAATATCTCCTAAATCAATTCCTTCCTCACCAAAAGGATTTCCACCAGAACTATTAAATCCACTAAAAGGATTAGCGCCTGGATTAGCACCAGCTTGATCAAAAGCGGCATGGCCGAATTGATCGTAGGCGGCACGTTTTTGGTCGTCGAAAAGTATATCGTAGGCCTCTTGAACCTCTTTAAACTTTGCTTCGTTGCCTGTTTCTTTGTTGTCAGGATGGTACTTTTTTGCTAATCGACGGTAGGCGGTTTTAATGTCGTCTTTTGTCGCGTTTTTATTAATTCCAAGTACCTCATATAAATCTTTTTTGTCCGCCATAGAATTTCCTTTCTATTAGGTCAAAAGGGGCATTATGCCCCTTAAGACCATGATGATGTTAATGACTAAGCGGCTGAACCGCCGTTTTTATCTTTTTTGGTAAAATCAGCATCGACAACGTCATCTGGATTTGAGCCAGGTGTCGCTTCATCGTTACTTGCGGCTGATTTATTTGGTTGAGCGCCTTGCATGTATGCTGCAGCTTGCTCTAATTCTTTAATACGATTACGAAGGGTTTCGATATCGTTATTATCAAGAGCGGTTTTGAGTTCATCTCTTAACTTTTGTGTTTGTTCCTTTTGAACTGGTTCAAGACCGTCACCTTTTTCTTGCATCGCTTGATCGATTTCGTTGATGTAAGTTTCGGCTTTATTCTTGATTTCAACTTCGTCTTTTCTCTTTTCGTCGGCATCTTTATTTTCTTCAGCTTCGCGCACCATACGGTCGATATCGGCTTTGCTTAAACCACCGCTACCAGAAATCGTAATGTTTTGTTCCTTTTGAGAATCAAGATCTTTCGCGCTAACTTTGACGATACCGTTTACATCGATTGAGAATGTAACTTCAATTCTTGGCTGTCCACGACGAGCTGGTTTAATACCAGTAAGTTGGAAATGGCCTAGTAATTTATTATCGTGAGCCATTGGTCTTTCACCTTGATAAACCGAGATGTCGACCGCTGGTTGATTGTCTGCGGCTGTTGAGAAAATTTGACTCTTTGTCGTTGGAATAGTCGTATTTCTTGGAATGAGCGGAGTCATTACTTCTCCTAGGGTCTCAATGCCAAGAGTTAATGGAGTTACGTCTAGCAAGACGACATCTTTAACTTCTCCAGAAACTACTCCACCCTGAATGGCAGCGCCAATAGACACAGCTTCATCTGGGTTGACTGAAAGATTTGGATTCTTTCCAGTTAATTCTTTCACCAATTCTTGAACGGCAGGCATTCTAATCGAACCACCGATTAAAAGAATTTGGTCTAGATCCTTAGCGGTGAGTTTTGCATCACTAAGAGCACGTTTTACTGGTTGTTCACATCTCTTTAATAGGTGTTTTGTTAAATCTTGGAATTTAGCTCTACTTAATACTGTCTCAAAGTTGATTGGTCCACTAGAGCTCATACCAATAAATGGAAGAGAGATCGTTGCATTCAAGGAACTAGATAGTTCAATCTTAGCTTTTTCGGCCGCGTCCTTGAATCTTTGAATCGCCATCTTGTCATTTAGTTCGACGCCAGTTTGGATTTTGATTTGTGCCTTAATCCAATCGGCCACAACAGCGTCCCAGTCATCTCCGCCGAGGTGATTATCACCAGCAGTAGCGATAACTTCAAATGTTCCGTCTCCAATTTCTAGAATCGAAACGTCGAATGTTCCACCACCTAAATCGAACACGAGAATCTTTTCAGATCGACCAGTGTCTAGACCATAGGCTAGAGCGGCCGCGGTTGGTTCGTTGATGATACGAATGACATCTAATCCAGCGATTTGACCAGCATCTTTTGTTGCTTGTCTTTGTGCATCGTTGAAGTATGCAGGGACTGTGATAACAGCCTTTTCAATCTTATGACCAACGCTATCTTCAGCGTATTTTTTCATGTAAGCGAGCACTTTAGCCGAGATTTCTTGAGGCGTAAAGTCTTTGTTGATACATCCGATGTGAACCTTTTCCATTGTTCCCATTTTTCTTTTAATAGAAGAGACTGTATCTGGATTTGTTACTGCTTGTCTTTTCGCAGCATTTCCAACGATCTCTTCGCCGTCTTTTTTAAAAGCAACGACAGAAGGAGTAGTATTCGTACCCTCTGGGTTTGGAATAACCTTTACTTTTCCATCTGCTTGTAAATAACTGACGACCGAGTTTGTGGTACCTAAGTCGATACCGATAATAATTTCTTTTGCCATTTTAAGTTTCCTCCTAAATGTTTTTATGCATCAGTTTTTTCTGATTCTTTCTTTTCTTCTTTTAATGTTGGCTTTTTACTGACTATGACCATTGCTGGTCTAATTATTCGATCGTGGAGTTTTATCCCCACGGAATAAACCTTAGTAATTAGATTTGGTTCACCGTCTTTTTCTTCTACATCCACCGCATGCATTGTTGCTTCATCAAACTTTTCTCCGATCAGTGGTTTTATTTCTTTAGCGCCTTCGGATTCAATTGCGCTCGTTAGGTTGTTGTAGATGAATTCAAATCCCGTCAAATAGTTTCTAATTTTTGGATCTTCTGGTTTTGTTTGAAGAGCCATATTGAATGAATCGATGACTGGAAGCAATTTTTCGATGAAACCTTCCGCGCGATATTTGACCGCTTCACGATGATCTTTTTCAAGAGCTTTCCTTAGATTTTGAGTATCTGCGTAAGCTCGATAATACTCATTTTTCCAATGGTCGATTTCACCTTTAAGAACGGCTATTTCTTCGTCTTTCTTGTTGATTTTTTCCTTGAAAGATTTTTTCATATCCATTTCGGCATCAACCTCCTTGGTTTCTTTCTTTTCTTCTTCGTTCACGTATTATTACCTCCCTTATCATTTCCATAATACTTACTTAGTTCTTTTGCAAAGTACTCAAGAGCACTCATTACTTTGTCGTAATCCATTCTTGTTGGACCAACAAGAGCGATTGTTCCTTCTTGTTCGTCTCCAACTCTAATCTTCGTAGTAACGATTGATACATCAGGATATTCTTCATTCGAATTTCCGATATGAATAGTGATGTTTCCCTCTTTATAATCACGCTCCGAATTCTTTTCGACATCGATGAGATTTTCAGGTGAATCTAGTAAATTAATCATCTTTCTAATCTTATCTGCATCATCGAGAAACTCTGGTTGATTAAGAAGTTCTTTCTTACCATAAAGGAGAAGGCGATCGCTCGCAAATCTCAAGAATGTTTCAAGAAGTGTCTTGTAAACGACATCGTGTCCAATAACGTAATCATTAACAATTGGTCTTAAAGCTTCCATTTTTATAACTAATTCGGAAACTGGTGTACCGATTAAACGATCGCTGAACATTTTCATGCATTTAGCGACTTCTTCCATCGACATTTCATTAGGAATAACGAATGTCTTATTCTCGACATAGCCACGATCTGTTACGAACACGACCGTTGCAGAGCGAGGACCGAGTGGAATTAGCTGAATACTAGCAAGGTGTTCTTCTTTAGCGTTAGGTCCAAGAACTACAGAAGCAAGGGATGTCATATGAGATAGAATTTCACAACTCTCCTTAATTACTTCTTCGATTGATCTAGTTTTTTCATCGAGAACTTTTTGAAGATTATATTTCAAATCCTCTGATACTTCTTTATCGCGTAAATACTCGCAATAAAAACGATAGCCTTCACTAGATGGAACTCTTCCGCTTGAACTGTGGGTTTTTTCGAGTAATCCGATTTGTTCAAGAGCATTCATTTCATTGCGGATTGTCGCACTACTATATGGTAGGTGATATTCCTCAATAAGAGTTTGAGAACCAACTGGCTGAGCTGTCTTAATAAAGTGTTCGACGATATATTTGAGAATCTGGTCTCGACGATTAAGGGTCATACTTACCTCCTTTGGCACTCTTTTTCTTGGAGTGCTAACATTTTATAACGCATAAATAGCAGTGTCAACACATAAGTGCTAATTTTACTCAAAATAAAAAAGACCTTTGGTCTAATTACAAAAAATCATACAAATAATGATGGTTTCCCTACGCGCAAAACCTTTTAATTAGGAAATCTAAAACCATCATTCCATCATAAGTTGCTATTACCTTGCCTTGCTCTATTTTGATCAATTTAGACTCCACAAATTCCGCTAATGCTTCTTTATGTTTTTCTATAAATGAGTAGCCAAAATGATTTATATACTTTTTATCATCAATCCCTTCACTCGTTCGAAGATTTAACATGATGAAATATTCCTCGTCATCTTTTTTTGCCACTATCTCCCGATAATCGATGTAATTATTTGCGATATATTTGTTAATATTTTTTGTATTCGTGTAACGAATGTTTCCAATGTACCCTGAAGCACCAAGCCCCACTCCATAGTATTGTTCATCTCTCCAATAGGTCAAATTATGCATGCTTTGATATCCAGTCTTAGCAAAATTGGATATTTCGTAATGATCAAAGCCATTGATCGTCAATATTTCGTGTACTAGGTCGTATTCTCTTCTCGAAGTTTCTTCATCCACTTCTTCAACACCTTCAACGCCAAATTTTGTGTGTGGGTGAATAGTTAAAGAATAAGTAGATATATGTTGAACATTGAGACTAAGAAGGTTCTTTAAATCATTTTTTATTGTTTTAATTGTTGTTCCTGGTAGACCCAAAATCAAATCGACATTAATATTATCGAATCCAACAACTTTCGCTTCTTCAATTACTCTTTTTACTTCGCTAAAGGTGTGGACCCGGTTAATGGACTTTAAAATATTATCGTCGGTGGATTCGACTCCAATCGATAAACGATTCACGCCATATTTTTTTAGAAGTTGCAGTTTTGATTTAGTTAAATTTTCGACATTGGCCTCAACTGTATATTCTTTTACATCTTTAGTAAGTGGAAAAACATGAATTAGTAGAGACGCTAATTGCGCATCACTTAATGAGGTTGGCGTCCCACCACCGATATAAATCGTATCAAGCTTTTTGATATTATAAGAATCTATCTCTTTGAATAAACTAGGAAGATATTTATCTACGATATAACTAAAATATTCCATTTTGCAAAAATCACAATATGCACAAATGTGAGAGCAAAATGGTATATGAATGTATAAAGCTTTAGGACGAGAAACTTTATTTTTGTTTTTTGTCTTCTTCATCTTGGTCGTATTCCGACACTTTTTTTGCCGTTTCTTCATCATCGATCGGTTGAAGAATACGGTCTAATTCTTCTTGAGCGATTTCTTTATCACTTTTCTTATCATCATCTTTAATCTTTAGATGGAGCAAACGATAAATTATAAAAGCAACAATTGCAATAACTGCTGCAACTCCTAAAATTATTAGGAGAATAACAACTGGTTGGAGAGTGTCTGATAAAATTCTTAACATATAATTCCTCTTTTATTTCTTTGAAATAGGCGTATAAACTTTCTTATTCTTAACCATTTCTTGACGATAGTATCCAAGATTTGCAAGCGAGTCCATTGATGTTCTTGCGGTTTCGTAAGCACAACCGAGGGCTTTTTTATACTGACCTATAGTATAACGCTTACCCATCGTACAATGTCTAGCATAGAAATAGGCTTGTCCTTTTTTTAATTCTGGATCGAGTTCTAGAAGATGCTCTTCTAAACGACAAGCATCCTTCTCGTCGAGAATCGGCAAATTCATCGAGAAGGCAAGTTCTGATTTCTCTTCTTTTTGATTTTCATTTTCGGTCACCGTCGGTTTTGGAGATTCGACCACCGCTTGTTTTACGATTGGTTTTTCTTCGACTACGGCTGTTTTTTCAACTGGAGTAGGAACAGGAATTTTTGCTTCTTCTTTTTTGGCTTCCTCTTCAAAAAGTGAAATGGCACCTGTTTCAATTTTGGCCTCGTGGTAATAGTCATTTTTTAATGTATTAGCTTCTAGATTATTAATTAGTTCGAGCATCTGGTCGAGCAAAGTATCGACCATCTTAAAACCAAAACCTAAAAAGTATGTGACATCGTTAGTCTTTTGAACTTCGACGAAAAGGCGAGCAATTGTGTCTTGGTCGCCAAAAAGGAGTACTTCTAATGGTAGGAACAAGGCCAACTCGTCTATGTCACTATGTGAAAGTATTGCTTTTGCAACGATGACAGCGATTTCGTCATTGGCATTAGGGAATGGTTTTACATAGTTAATAAAGTAATAAGCCACTAGCGACTTAACTAGTTCGCTCTGGGTGGTTGAATTAAGGAACTGGAAGAGATTAGCCATCATTGGTTCAATCGAAGAAACTGGAGCCGATGTATAAAGACGGTCAATAATCATTCTGTTCTCTGGGTTTTGATCATTTTCAGTTCTATATAGCGAAATAAGTTCACTGTTGCCAATTAATTTGGCGTATACGCTAGCGATAAAGTCTTCATCAATAGGAGAAGTGTATAATCTTTTAGCCTCTTTAAAGGCCTCTACATAATTTGCTAATTGACGATGAGAACTAGCGATTGTTGTAATTTTTCCATCGATTAAACTTCTAAGGTAATTTTCATCTACATCAAGTCCGTATTTACCAGCGATTGAAAACAGCGAATTAATCTCACACTTGTTCTGGAAAATTCTTAAGTCACCATTTTTTGAATCGAGTTTCGTGTATTTCGAGAAAAGTTTCACTAACTTCATTTCGATTTTATTCATCGAGTTAGTGATGGTTTGACAACCGCAGTAATTTAAATATGTGTTATCGACCGCTTTTAAAGAAAGAACGCGAGTGAAGTTTGAACGATAATCTTTGATTATCTTCCAAAATGAATCGACTAGAGGGGTCTTTAAATCTTTCGCAACTTCCGTTCTAGTTGCGTATTTGTCTTCAGTAAAACGAATTGCTAAATCATTACTTGCCATATGTAGCACCTCGTTTTTATTATATAAAGTTGATCAGTAAGTCGCAAACAAAAATACTAAAAAACTACTAATTATCGTCTATTGATAGGATAGCCATGAATCCTTCTTGTGGAACTTCAACAGAGCCAATTCGTTTCATTCTCTTCTTGCCTTCTTTTTGTTT
>JAYFOJ010000004.1:0-92628 GCA_034932745.1 Erysipelotrichaceae bacterium
ATAGCGTCACTTCAATCGAATCATATGCTTTTTCTAACTGTGAATCTTTGACGTATGTAACTATCCCAAGTTCTGTGATCTCTGTTTTGGATAATGCTTTTTCTGGTTGCAATAGTGGCCTCAAGGTTTATGCTGAACCAACAAGTAAGCCAGCTGGATGGAGCAATCTGTGGATTCCGAATAGTGACATGGTTATATGGAATTCTTTAGGTAGTGGAGAATATCAAGGATTAACGTACATAATATTCAAAGACACCCTAGGTAACCCATATATCGAAATCACCGATTGTGATAATTCTTTATTGACGATTACAATACCAGATAAAATCGATGGAATCTCGGTTACCTCAATTGGAGATAATGCATTTTCACATTGTTCGTCGTTAAAAACTATGTCTATTCCTGATAGTGTTACCTCGATTGGAGATAATGCCTTTTCATTTTGTTCGTTGTTAAAAACTGTATCAATTCCTGACAGTGTTATAACAATTGGCACCTGTGCATTTTATGATTGCCAATCTTTAACTCAAATCGTAATTCCTCAAAGCGTTTTAGCTATTGGTAATTCTGCATTTTCATATTGTGTATCTTTAGCTTCGCTTGCCGTACTCGGAAACGTTGAAACAATTGGAAACAACATAGTTAGCGATTGTGGAGATAGTCTAACTATTTACGTAGTGCAGGCAACAAAACCAGATGGATGGAATAATCTATGGAATTCTGGTAAAGCCGTGAAATGGAATTCAAGAATAGGAATAATAGATGGTCTAACATATACAATCAATCAAAATGGCACTGATGATAATATAGAAATTGTGAGTTTTGACAACGCTAGTAGTGTTATTAATATTCCTAACGTAATAAATAACATCCCAGTAAGTTCAATTAGCAAATACGCTTTCTACAATTGCACATCTTTATCATCAATTACAATTCCAAATGGTGTTACTTTCATTGGCGATTGTGCATTTGCTGGTTGTACCTCTTTAACATCAATATCTGTTAATGAATCTAACCAGTCTTTTGCTTCTATGGATGGTGTATTATATGACAAAAACGTAACAACTTTAATATGCTATCCAGCAAACAAAGCATGTGATTTATATTGTATTCCAAATGGTGTCACATCAATTAGCAAATGGGCATTTTATAAATGTACCTCTTTAACATCGGTGAGTATTCCAGCTACAATGACATCAATTAGTTATTTGGCGTTTTACTATTGCTCTTCTCTATCATTAATTACAATTCCAAATAGTGTGACTATAATTTGTTCGGCTGCATTTCAACGCTGCACCTCCCTTGTTTCAATTAATATTCCTGATAGCGTACAAGTAATTGAAAATAATGCATTTTATGGCTGTGTATCTCTAACCTCAATAGTCATTCCTAATAGTGTTACGTCTATTGGATATTCAGCATTTTGTGAATGCATATCTCTTACATCAATAATTCTTTCCGATAACATAACAGAAATAGTCGGGAGCACCTTCTATGATTGTAGATCTCTTACATCAATAATTATCCCGGATAAAGTAACGCTTATTTCTAATAATGCATTCGAATTTTGTAGTTCTCTTACAAATGTTGTTCTTGGTTCTGGATTAAAAACGATATCATCACGTGCTTTTTCTGGTTGCACTTCCTTGTCGTCAATCACTATTCCCAATAGCGTTACTTCTATTGGCGATTATGCATTTTGTGCCTGCGAATCTTTAACTCAAATTATAATTCCACAAAGTGTTATAAATATTGGCAGTGAAGTTTTCGTAAATTGTCATTCTTTAGTAATTTATATAGAAGTTGAAGAGAAACCAGATGGTTGGAATTCAGATTGGAACCCGAACAATTTACCAATAGTGTGGAATTGCGGTAACTAGTTTATTATGTTTACAATTAAATTGCCTAATATGCTTGAGCATATTGTTTAATGAAAACTTAATGATGTGTTTTTATAGATAAAAAGTATCTTTTTAGAAAGAGACTAGTTATTTCATTACATTTTTGTAGCAAAAATATCTCGTTTTGTTATAATCATTTATGCGAGTTTCGACCATATAGGGTTAATTCTCGCATTGATGTGGGGCTGTAGCTCAGTTGGGAGAGCTCCTGATTTGCATTCAGGAGGTCGAGAGTTCGAGTCTCTTCAGCTCCACCACATATTGGCTGTGTAGCTCAGTTGGTAGAGCGTTCGGTTCATACCCGATTGGTCGAGAGTTCAAGTCTCCCCGCAGCCACCAATCTACTTATAAGCGGACCGTTAGCTCAATGGTTAGAGCACTCGGCCCATAACCGAATGGTTCCAGGTTCGAGTCCTGGACGGTCCACCAAGACATGTTTGTTAAACCATAGGGAGACGTACCCAAGTGGTTGAAGGGGTCGGTCTTGAAAACCGATAGGGGCGAGTAACCCGCCAGAGTTCAAATCTCTGCGTCTCCGCCAATTAAAAATTATGTAGTTATATGCTACATTTTTTTATTTATTAGACCGATTATTAATGATAAATATTTGAAAACACAGTTCTTTCGTTTAAAGAGTAATAGTGATAATCGTTATCGGTTTTACTTTTGACAAATCCAAGATGCTCGAATAGGTTTATTGATCGATGATTATCGACGTGTATCTTAGCGTTTAAGCGATTGATTCGCCAATTATAAAAAACTTCTTTAACAATCTTCTCTAGTGCCTTTTTAGCGTACTTCTTACCCCAGTTGATTTCGTCTCCAATTGCGATTACTACTTCGTATTCTTTTTTAGCGATGATGGTAAAAAGATTGATAAATCCAATCGAACCTTGTTCGTTATCGATTAAAAAGAAACGACCATCTTGATTGAGATAATAAGTTAAAAAATCGGTTCTTTTATCGTCTATTATTTTTTGCAGTAGGTATGGGGAATTGACGTCCTCGTTTAAATACTTGGTGATATTTTGGTTTTGAAGCCAACCAATCATTTTAACTGCGTCTTGTTCTTTGACCTCTAACCGTAAAAAAACATCCATAAAGCTCTCCTTACGTAAAGCCTTTTAGATACTTCTAACGGTTCTTTAACACCGCGATTATATCATAGATATATTTCATTTCAAGGCAAAATAACCGAAGCCTTTTTCTTAGTTATGTTTATAATAAAGATAACGATAGTTTTAAAAATCTTTTTTAAGGAGTGTTTATGGAAGAACACAAATTAGTAGAAGGCGAACTTTTAGATGGTAATGGTAATCTACTCGAAGCAGGATACGCTTTTTCTTTAGTTAGAAAATACGATCGAACTAAAATTAAAGCTAGGAAGATGAGAATCAAGGAGTGGGATTACTATTATATCGGTGACGAGCATTATGGTATCGCTTTAACGATCGCTGATAACTCATATATGGGACTAGGAGCGTTATCGATTCTTAATTTCGAAAACAAAACATTTATCAATAAACCATACATGTTCTGGTTTCCTAAAGGAAAAACTAGGCTTCCATCCACTAGTCAGAATGGTGACGTTGGAATAAAAGGTAAAGGTTATTCCTTTATGTTTATTAACAATCACGGTAAAAGGCATCTAGTCGTCAAATTGGACGAAGTGGAAAAGGGCAAAAGTTTTGAATGCGACATCAAGTTAGAGCAAACGACTCCACACTCGATGGTTATAGCCACGCCATTTAAGAAATCAAAACATTTTTACTATAATCAAAAAATAAATCTCTTGCGGGCTCAAGGTGGATTTAAATATGGCAATATCAAACATGAATTCGGTTTAGATACTTATGGTGTTTTAGACTGGGGTAGGGGTGTTTGGACATATAAGAACACGTGGTATTGGTCGAGTCTTAATACTTTATGTGATGGACATCGAATCGGTTGGAATCTTGGATATGGTTTTGGAGATACTAAAGCATCTAGTGAAAACATGATATTCTACGATGACAAAGTATATAAAATTAAAGACATAGTCTTTGATATTCCCAAAGATCGAAATGGAAAAGACGATTTCTTAAAAGACTGGAAACTAGTATCTAGCGACAAGAAAGTTAACATTACTTTCCATCCTTTAATAGACCGTAAGGACTGCACTAATGCCGTCATCATTTCTCAAACTGCACATCAAGTATTTGGATACTTTAGTGGCGAGATCGATGTCGGAGATGAGAAAATCATTTTTAAGAAATGCCTTGGCTTCGCTGAAAAAGTAAAAAATCGTTGGTAAATGCATTTTATAAATATAAACTCTATTATTTTGTGATATGATTTTTCGTGCAGGAGAAAAGTATGCCAAATTGTCGTAACTGTGGTACAAGATTAACTAAATTTGATAACGATATTTGTCCGGTTTGCGGTTGTAAACATCCCCTTGAAGGGATGACGAGCGAAACGGTCGAAATCACATCAGAAATTAGCGCTGTCGGTGACCAAATTAAAGGTTTTGAACAGAAATCACGCTCTGTTTGTTTTGTCTTATCGCTCATTATCGGTTGGAGCGGTGTCGCGTTCTTCTATCAACACAAAATCAAAAAAGGAATCTTGTGGTTGATACTAAATATCGCTTTATTCGCTGGAGTTTTTAGCGTTTTATATTTCCCATTTTCTTTAGGATGGGTTAGTTATCTTTCCGCGGTCATTTCGATTTATGTCTTAAATATCGCTATGGCGTTTTACTTTCTTTATGCCCACGATTATCGAGATGGGCGGGGGAATTTCTTAAAATAATGCAAAGATATTTCGTCGACAAAGTAGATGGTCAAATCGTCTTTACCAAAGATGATCTTCATCACCTAATAAACGTAATGAGGGTAAGACCGCATGAGCAAATCGAACTAGTCGTCGATAATATTCCTTATATTTATGAAATAAACTCGATTCGTCCTTTTAGAATTACCGAAATTCAAAAGAATGATTTTAATCCTGAATTAGCGTCTTCTATTACGCTATTTTATTGTTTAGTAAAAGGTGACAAATTAGATTTGGTCTTACAAAAGGCCACCGAGTTAGGAGTTAGCGAAATCGTTTTAGTCCAGTCGAAACGTTCAATTGTAAAAATTGCGCAAGAAGACATCAAAAAGAAACTAGAAAGATTTCAATCTATCGTTAAGGCTGCAGCGATGCAATCCAAACGTTTAACGATTCCTACCCTTAATAAAATCATCGATATCTCATCGATTGATAAGTCGATATTAAAGAATCACAACTTCATTGCCTTTGAAGGTGAAGCGGGTGGAACCTCTAGTTTTAAAAAAGAAATCGAAGAGATGAAACTAAAAGATAGCGTCTCTGTTTTAGTTGGTCCAGAGGGTGGATTTACTTTAGAAGAAGTAAAGAAAATGAACTCCATTGGATTTAAGAACGTGTCATTAGGTCGAAGAATCTTAAGAAGCGAAACTGCAGCGATTACGATATTGTCTGTGCTATCATTCCTCATCGAGGCAAAGCAATGAACATCTACGAGTTATTAGAACTTAAACAGAAAAAAAGAATTCGTTTTGAACAAAAAGACGAACATCTTTTCTTTATGAAAAACCGCGAGATTTTGAATAAGTTTCCTCGTTTTGCCTTTTTATATGACTCCGAAGGCAACGACTTCGATGTGATGAGGGCAAATATTATCATCCTTGCGTATCAAAATAAAAAAGCAATCGAAGAAGAAATCGCTAACGTCGGACATTACATCAATAAAGATATTAAAACCGAACATCTTCGTTTTTTAACCGCAGTTAAAGAAAGAACGTTAGAACTGCCTTATTTCACATTTAATAAGAGCAAAATATATATCCCATTTTTCTCTCTTGCCTTAAATCTTATCTACTCAAAGGAACCAGAGAAAATGTTAACTTATCCATATAATGAATTAGGAGAAAACTTCGTCGATAGTGCGATCGATCCATTTGACGCCTACGGGACATCGCTATTTGATTCATTCTTTACCAAACTAGTAAAGATCGGTACCAATGGCAAAGAAGTTGCGTTCTTCCATTACGACACGAACACGATATACATACTCAACAATCAAGGAAGATTAGATTGCAAAATCGTCTTATTTGATAAGTACATCAAAAGACCAGATTACAGTCACATGATCGATCGATTAAAACCAGTTGTCGAAGCCTACTTTATGAACTCTCGTGAAGATTTTATCGATAACCTTCATAAAAGCGGTTTTATTTCCGACCATATCTATGGAATGGCAAAGACGAAAAATTATTAGGAACACATTATGACATTTAAAATATTCTCACTCGGTTGCAAAGTTAATTCTTACGAATGTGCCTCATTGAAGGCTCTTTTTTTGGATGCTGGATATAGCGAAAGCAGTAACGAAGATTGCGACATTGCCTTAATCAATACTTGTTCGGTTACAGCGACCGCTGATCAAAAATCTCGTCAACATATTCGAAAACTTAAAAATGAATATCCTCATGCGATTATCATCGTAATGGGATGTTATTCACAAGGCCATCACGAATTTGTTAAAGATGACATTAAAGCCGATATCGTCGTCGGCACATCTAATCGAAGTCAAATTCCAGAACTAATCAAACAATTTAAACAAGATCATAAACCAATCGATTTAACCGAAGCAAATCCTCGCAAGTTCGATTACGAAGAGTTGAGTCTTACTTCGTATGCTGAAAATGTAAGAGCGTATCTCAAAATACAAGATGGATGCGATAATTTTTGCTCGTATTGTCTTATTCCCCTAGTAAGAGGGAAGATGAGATCCCGTAATAAGGACAACATCATTCAAGAGGCTAAAGAGCTTCTTACTAAAGGCTACAAGGAAATCGTTTTAACTGGGATTCATGTCGGTGGGTATGGTCGTGATTTATCCGATTATACTTTCTCTAATTTAGTCGATGAGTTAACTCTATTAAAAGGCTTAGAAAGACTAACCATTTCTTCGATTGAAGAAAGCGAAATCGACGACAAGTTAATTACGCTAATTAAAGAAAGAACCAATATCGCTAGACATCTTCACATTCCTTTACAAAGCGGATCAGAAGAAGTGCTTAAAAGAATGCACCGTAAATACGATAAGAAAGCGTTCCTAGATAAAATTAAACGAATTAAATTAGCGGTGCCAGATATCGCAATTACAACCGATGTTATCGTCGGATTTCCAGGTGAAACCGATGAAGAATTTATCGAAACATCGAACTTCATTAAGGAAGTTGGCTTTTCAATGCTTCACGTATTTCCGTTTTCGCCTCGCGAGGGCACTTTAGCAAGCAAGATGCCTAATCAGATTCCGCCGCTAGTTAAAAAAGAAAGAACCAAGTCATTAATTGAATTATCTAATTTACTATGGGAAGAATATAAGAATTGCTTTAATGGTAAGACATTACACGTCCTAATTGAAAACTACGATGAGAAGAATAAAGTAATTCGCGGTCATAGTGAGAACTATATCGAAGTATCTTTAAGCGGTACTAAAGATCAGATTAATACGATTATTGAAGTTAAATATCATAATAACCAAATGTAGTAATAATCAAACTAATTTCCATTTTTTTATAACTTGTCTAAAAAAATTTGATTTATTTAGTTAATACTAATATAATTAAGCACGTTGTTTATAACAAAGTTATTTAAAAGGAGAATAGTCAAATGGCAGTCCCATTCAGAAGAACTTCGAAAAGAACTAAAAGATTAAGAAGAACTCACTTCAAACTCAATGTCACTGGCTTAGTCACTTGCCCAAATTGTGGCGCAATGATTAAATCACACCACGTTTGCCCAAAATGCGGTTTCTATGACGGCAAAGCCGTTCTAGTCGACGGAAAATTCCCAACTAAGGAAGCTGAAGTCAAAGCCGAAAAAGCAGGCAAAAAGAGTGCTGCAAAAGCCGCTACTAAAGTCGAAGAAAAGAAATAAGGTCGTTTATTACGGCCTTTTCTTTTGCTACAATTAGTCCATTGGAGGAACAATTATGAAACTAAATAAATTCATTGATCACACTTTGCTAAAACAAGATGCAAAGCCAGAACAAGTCGTTAAACTCTGCGCTGAAGCACGTCAATACGACTTTATGTCCGTCTGCATTAATCCTGCTTATGTTCCATTAGCAGCCCACGAACTAAAAGGAAGCGATGTTAAGGTTTGTACGGTTGTGGGTTTCCCATTAGGCATGAACTTACCAGAAACAAAAGCTCAAGAAGCGGCATTAGTAATTAAAATGGGCGCTACTGAAGTCGATATGGTCATTAACGTCGGCAAATTAAAAGCCGGAGAAGTTAAATACGTCGAAGATGAAATTAGATTAGTTAAACACGCTTGTGGAGATATTTTACTAAAAGTAATTATCGAAACTTGCTTACTAACCGATGATGAAAAAGTTAAGGCATGTCTAGCCGCGAAAGCCGCTGGAGCAGAGTTTGTTAAAACCTCTACTGGATTCTCTACTGGTGGTGCAACTGTTCACGATATCGCTCTTATGAGAAAGACCGTTGGACCAAAGATGGGCGTTAAAGCAAGCGGTGGAGTTCACGACAAAGCCGAGGCCTTAGCAATGATCGAAGCAGGTGCGACTCGTATCGGTGCTTCTAGTGGTGTAAAAATCGTCACGGAATAATGTTAGATTTTTCACTTGTAAATTAAGTTATATATAAATATAATAGACGAAGGCGATAAGCCGTATCAGTTCTTTATGTGAGGAGGTGGAAGAAATGCCTAAGACAGTATTACGCGATGGTGAATCACTAGACGAAGCTCTCAGACGTTTTAAACGCCAAGTCAATAAAGCCGGTACCATCCAAGAAACTCGCAAAAGAGAGTTCTACTTGAAAAAAGGATTAAAGAGAAAACTCAAATCCGAAAATGCTCGTAGAAAGAATCGTAAATAACTAAGGTTCTAAGGGGCCGTCCACACGGCCTTGATATCGCGGGGTAGAGCAGCCTGGTAGCTCGTCGGGCCCATAACCCGGAGGTCGGAGGTCCAAATCCTCCCCCCGCAACCAATCGTTAACTACAGTTCTGATACATTCAGGACTGTTTTTACTTTGTTTTGAATTTGGTTTAGCGCAACAACGTGTTGCTTAGCACTCCCTAAAGTAAATGTTATTATTTTAGTGTCTTGAGGTGATTTATATGGAAACAAAATTAGTACTACGTGAACTTAGAATTAAAAATGGTTATTCACAAAAGGAGTTAGCGGAAAAGGTTTTCGTTACAAGGCAAGCTGTGTCACGCTGGGAAGCAGGTGAAACAATGCCAAATACAGAAACTTTAAAACTGCTTTCAAAATTATATAACGTGTCGATTAATACACTCTTAGGTTCGCCTAATAAATTAATCTGCCAATGTTGTGGCATGCCACTAGAAGATGAAATCATCGGAAGAAATAAAGATGGTTCAATGAATGAAGAATATTGCAAGTGGTGTTATGCAGATGGCACTTATACATATAACGATATGGATGATTTAATTAATGTTTGTATTCCTCATATGGTAAAAGAAGGATTTAATGAAGAACAAGCAAAAGAGTATATGAGAGGTATGCTTCCAAATCTTGACTATTGGAAAAGGCATAAAGAACTAAGCGATAATGGAAAATTCGATGCCTTTAAAAAACAATTAATCGAAGAAATAAATAATTTAAACATCGAAGGCATGCCAAAATTAGAAAGTCTAAGCGCACTTGTTGGAGCATATGTCAATCTCGAATATCGCTTACCTTCAGGTATGAAAGCCAAATTTTTAGATGATAATGTGACTTATTTAGGCAATCAACTTGAAGTAGATAATAATAGATGCTTTGGAATAGTGGCAAATGCTGAAATAATATTGGTTTGCACATATGGTGTTGAAGGTGCGAATCCAGAATTAGTATTGTTTAAAAGAAGACATTAGCTGCGGGTGGCCCACATTTCTAGCAAGTGGCCCATTGTATCATTTCTGGCCACCGCAAACAAATGAACACAACAGCATTGACATAGTCAGTGCTGTTTTTTTGTGCCACTATAAAATTTACAAATTTACGTAAATAAAAAATAACCATTATAATGAATGAACTATATAATATAACCATGAAGAGAAACTACTTGTTAATTAGTGCTACCGTTTTACTATCTTTAGGACTATCTAGTTACAATGATACCGCTAATGTATATTTGCTAACCTTAACAGGTGACTATCAATCTGTGACTACCAATTTAAAAGAATCATACGAACCTGGTGTAGTGGTGGAATTTGAAACTAATGTAATTTATGATGCGGACCTAGATGTGTATCTCAATGGTCAAAAAATTGTAAAGACATACTCTGATCAACCATATTGGAAGTATGAATTTACCATGCCTGAACAAAATAGTGTGCTTAATTTTGTTATAGTTGGTGGATTGTAATCGGTGATTGATTAATACAATGAAAAAAATAAACAACATATATGGTTCTCAATATTATGAATACTTAGCAGCAAAAACGCTTGCACGTTTTGTTTTTAAAAACAGAGTTTTGATTGAATTGAGTGATAAACCTGATTTAAGAGTAAAAAAAGGTAAAATTGGTATAGAAGTAACTAGAGGAACAACAGATTTATTGGCTAGATACGATAGTTTCTGTAACATGTATTTTAATCAGAAAAATTCAAAAAAAGAGATTAATGAAAAAGCAGAGAAAATGAAAGTTAATGCTTACGCATTTGGAATTTCTAAAACGAAAAGTAGAGGAATTAGTTTAAAAGGACCATTTGATCTAGAGGCACTAAAAACGACTATTGCGACCATAATCGATGGTAAAATAAGTAAAATTGCGGAATATGATCGCAAATATAGGAAAAATTGCATTTATGTATTTTGCGGTTGGACTTATGAAAAAAACGAAGTGTTGGAAATAGTAAACTTAGTCAAGCATATCGACGGTATAGATGTCATATATTTTGATTGTAATAATAATTTTTTCAAATATGAATCGAAAAAAATGTCGATTAGTTCAACTTATAAATTTGAAAGACGCGATATTATAATTGATAGTGTAAAATATGCAGAATCACTGCACAATCGGCATTTAAGAAAGTATTTGGTAAAATTTGTTAGGTAACAAAGCATTATTGTAGCAATGCCTTAAATATAAAATATAATTAATATTACGGAGGAAATAATAAATGAATTTAAAAGGTACAAAGACTGAAAAGAATTTAATGGATGCTTTTGCAGGAGAATCACAAGCCCGTAATAAGTACACTTATTATGCAAGCAAAGCAAAAAAGGAAGGCTATGAACAAATAGCAGCGTTGTTCCTTGAAACCGCTGAAAACGAAAAAGAACACGCTAAGTTATGGTTTAAAGCTTTACAAGAAGGCGGAGAAATTGCTGACACAGCACACAACCTTCAAGATGCCGCTAACGGTGAACACTACGAAACCACCGACATGTATCAAAGAATGGCTAGAGAAGCCGATGCCGAAGGTTTTAAAGATATCGCCCGTTTATTCCGCGCAGTCGCGGCAATCGAAGCTAAACACGAAGCCCGTTATCTTAAACTATTAGAAAGAGTAAAGGGCGGTAAAGTCTTTATCGATAAGGATCTAGTCGTTTGGAAGTGTCGTAACTGTGGACACATTCATATTGGCAAAGAGGCACCTGAAAAATGTCCAACATGTTCTCATCCAAGAGCGTACTTTGAGCGATTAGCAGAGAATTATTAGTATCTATAAACAACTAAGAAAAGTTCCCTTACTATTCAGTAAGGGTTCTTTTTATTTTTTAAAGAAAAACAGTCTTGATTTTTCTTTGAGTATCATTGATAATATATATCGCGTCTATAAGAGATTATAGGCAAGTACGGACCATTGGTGTAGCGGTTAACATGTCTCCCTGTCACGGAGAAGATCACGGGTTCGATTCCCGTATGGTCCGCCATTTTTTTATAAAGTGGCCCGGTAGCTCAGTTGGTAGAGCAAAGGACTGAAAATCCTTGTGTCGCCGGTTCGATTCCGGCCTGGGCCACCACCAAAGTTAGAACATTCAAAGTTTGTTATATAACTATTTCTTAAATTTCATCGTTTTGTTTTATATAGTACTTATCTATGAAAGCATTTATTGTAGTATATATTATTATTGATAATAGGCTGTAAATGGAAAAAATATTAGTCAACGAGTCTAATTTCAACGAGATTTACGATAATCCTGACTTGTTTTTTTGCGAAAAAATTTTGAACAACTACGAAAAGGGCATGTATGTATTTGCTAACATATATCAAGAAGCAGAATTTGTAGATGCTATAGCAACGTCGTATTCCGCGTGTTTAACAAAAAATAGTATTAAAGCGATAGATGAGTATTGTTTTTTTACGGATGACAATCATTATAAACCAATAAAATTAATTAGTAGAAGTTTTGCATTACTTAGGAAAGCCGGGCAAAGCGATATTCAAGATGCTTTATCGCCAGATACAATGATTTCTTTATACAATAACATGGCATATCATTATTCTTTGCATAATAGGTATTGTGACGTTATAAAAATGTACAATAAAGCACTATCGATTAATCCAAAAAATGGAATGATTAGATACAATAGAGTTCTTTATTTAAAACAACATTTATTTTATATTTTTAAATTCTGCTCGCTCGACAAACTTTACAATTTCTTTGTTGACGAATTATCAAATGTATATGATAATTTGACTCCCGATTTCGAAGATAATAGAATAAAAAGTATTGAAAAAGACCTTTCTGATTTGCAGAAGCTTCGTTCCTCATATTCCCAAGAGAAATTTATCACGAGTCCCGATTTAAGCACTCGCTCAAATTCTATTAACCCAATTGTTGAAATTTTTCCAAAGGAGAGACTTCCCGGAGAGCAAGATGTAATTTTAGAAAATTTAATAAATAATGACAAATATGTTGAATTAGTAAGAGCCTTTTTGCTATTGGAATTCGAAACTCATTTGTTGGCTATACATACATACCCAGAAGTCATGATTTCACGCAAGTATTCTACACTAATTGTGCAGTTCTATTCATTTTTTGACAAAATAGCTTATTTTTTGAATGACTACTATAAAGTTGGCATTGATCCAAAAAAGGTATCAATAAATAATATTTTCACTTTTAAAAATAGTAAATTGTTATCTTATCGTAATCCTTTTTTATACTCGATATACTGGGTAGCGAAAGAATATAGAATAGATAAAATCAACGAATTTTTAGATCCGCTTTATTTAGATTTTAACGAACTAAGAAACAAATTAGAGCATAGATGCGAGCCAATAAACTCTGACTCGTCCGAAAACCTAGAACAAGTAAATAAAAAGCTTGAACAAATTGTCCATGATATGCTTATACATATTCAAATGATGAATGAGTACGAAGAAAGTTTAAAAATTTACGGAAATGATAGTTCTTCAGTCGGTTTTCGCTCCGAAGATATTAGTTTTTTTGATTTTTTTTCCAATGTAATTCGAGGCAACAGAATAAAATAGCATGTGTAACTTGTGAATTAGTAAATAGATATTTCATTACATTGTTTTATGTGGAATTGCGATTTTACGATTTTTTTGTTTAATAAAAATGCAATTTTGAAGATTTAAAAACGAAATGCACAACAAAAACTTGTCTTACTATTTTATAGTGTTATAGTCTTTGTAATGATTGAAGGTGAGGTGAGTGCTATGGATGGTCTGCCTAGACAGTGCAATAAGGATATCGCTAAGGCGACTATTCGTTTTTTGATTGTGCACTCACCTCTACTTTATATTTTATAATTAAGATAGTTCTAAGTACTGATTATCACTAACGCTTATTCGCTTTTCCGTTCCTAGTGTTATTTTTCATTTAGGAGGAATCTTATGGATAAAAAGAGTTTCATTCGCGTTAAGGCGGGTGCAAAGATCACATCAAACGACTATTTAAAGAAAGTTGCCGCTATGGATAAAGCAAAGCTTTTTGAAAGTTTTTCTTCATCCGAGAATGGTTTAAGCGAAGATGAAGACATCATCGAAGAACAAAGAGACAAATACGGCAACAATAAATTCAGTGGAGAAAAGAAGAAGTCGGCATTTAGACGTTTTGCCGAAGCGTTTCTTAATCCGTTCACAGGAATATTATTCGTTATCGCGACTGTCTCATTTATCACCGACGTCATCTTAGCAGATCCGAACGATCGAAATTATGTCACATCCTCTATCATTATTGCCTTAGTAGTCTTTTCAGGAGTTCTCCGCTTCGTTCAAGAAGCAAAGAGTTCTAAAGCAATGGAAAGTCTGATTTCAATGGTCGAGACGACGACCGCGGTCATAAGAGGCGGAGTCGCAAAAGAAATACCAATCGACGAAGTCGTAGTAGGGGATATCATCCATTTAGCCGCTGGAGACGTCGTCCCATGCGATGGAAGAATATTAGACGCTAAAGACTTATTTATAACGCAAGCAGCTTTAACAGGCGAGTCAGAGTCAATTGAAAAATGTCCGACTTGCGCTCAACCGATATCTAAATCGATAACAGATGTTCGTAATCTTGTCTTTATGGGAACGACAGTTTTAAGCGGCACGGCGAATATGATTGCAGTTCAAGTTGGTAAGAAAACCGTCTTAGGAGAGACCGCAAAAACACTAACGGTGAAAGCACCTCCGACTAGTTTTGAAAAAGGAATTAAATCGGTATCGTGGATTTTAATCTATTTCATGCTCGTCATGGTTCCTATCGTTTTACTAATAAATGGTTTTACAAAAAATAACTGGCTTAGTGCTTTCTTGTTTGCCATCTCGGTCGCTGTTGGCCTAACGCCTGAAATGCTACCGATGATCGTTACCACCTGTTTAGCAAAAGGTGCGAACATGATGTCGAAAAAGAAAGTCATCATCAAGAAACTAGACTCGATTCAGAATTTTGGCGCGATGGACATTTTGTGTACTGATAAAACTGGTACCTTAACGCAAGACCAGGTCGTTTTAGAGCAACACTTAGATGTTCACGGACAAGATGATACGAGAGTATTAAGACATGCATTCTTAAATTCATACTATCAAACTGGTCTTAAGAATCTTCTAGACCTATCTATTATTAACAAGACAACCGAATTATCGGATAAACATCGCGAGTTTAAAACTCTTATTACCGACTATCAAAAGGTGGACGAAGTGCCATTTGATTTTACTCGTCGAAGAATGAGCGTTGTGGTAAAAGACAAAACGAACAAAATTCAAATGATTACTAAAGGCGCGGTGGAAGAAATTCTAAGCGTCTGTTCATATGTTGAATACCATGGTAAAGTGCAAGAATTAACAGAAGAATTAAAGCAAGAGATAAACACTAATGTCGCTAATTTAAACGCTAATGGCATGCGCGTTATAGCGGTGGCTCAAAAGACTAATCCATCTCCTGTTGGTGCTTTCTCGATTAACGACGAAAAAGAAATGGTATTAATTGGTTATTTAACCTTCTTAGATCCAGCCAAACCATCAGCAAAAGAAGCAATAAAAGATCTTCTCCATTACGGAGTAACGGTCAAGATTTTAACTGGAGATAACGAAGCGGTTACAAAACGTATTTGTCAAGATGTTGGTCTTGATACAAAACATATCATGCTCGGTACAGAGGTCGAAGAATTAACGGATGCTCAATTAAAGACTCGTATCGAAGATATCGACATATTTGCGAAACTCCTTCCAGACCAAAAGGCCCGTATTGTTCGGTTATTAAAGGCTAAGGGTCACGTTGTCGGTTATATGGGGGATGGCATTAACGACGCACAATCGATGAGAGAAGCCGATATCGGCATCAGTGTCGATACTGCGGTCGACATCGCTAAGGAATCTGCGGATGTTATTTTGCTTGAAAAGAACCTCAATGTACTCAAGGAAGGAATTATTGAAGGTCGTAAGGTTTATAACAACCTGATGAAGTATATTAAGATTACCGCTAGTTCGAATTTCGGCAATATGCTATCGGTGGTCATCGCTAGTATCATGCTTCCATTTTTACCGATGCTTCCAGTTCAACTCATATTACTTAATATGATTTACGATATCTCATGCACAGCCTTACCTTGGGATAACGTCGACCCAGAGTATCTGCTCCAGCCACGGAAATGGGAAGCTAAAGATATCGTTAGATTTATCTTCACCTTTGGTCCGGTCTCGTCCATCTTTGATATAACGACATATCTCATGCTCTTCTTCGTCTTTGGACCGATGGCGTTCGGCGGTCAATATAGTAGTCTAACCGCTGATAAGCAGGTGCTATTTGCGATGATGTTCCAAACCGGATGGTTTATTGAATCGATGTGGACACAGTCTATTGTTATTCACGTATTAAGATCTAAACACATCCCGTTCTTCCACTCTAAAGCCTCTAATGCTGTCTACTTCTTTACGATAGTAACTTCAATACTAGCTTCGCTATTATGCTATATTCCGTATGTTAATAATGCGTTTGATTTCTATCAGATTATGCCTATCTTCTTCGTATATGTTATCGGCGTATTATTTATCTACACCATACTAGCCTCTTTATTAAAACAAATATATGTCAAAAAGAACCCATCCTTCTTATAATTAATGAGCACTTAGTTTGACACCCTATGGGGGTATATATTAACCTTTAGTTATGATCAAACGAAAGTATAAAATTGAGGGAATGTTCTGCTCGGCTTGTGAATCACATGTTCAGAAAGCCGCTCTTAAGGGTAATGGAGTAACTTCAGCAAACGTTAGTCTACTAACTAACACGATGGAAGTTACTTTTTCGCACAAGATCGATGATGAATCAATTATCGATAATGTAAAGAAGGCTGGCTATAAAGCCTCGGTCTACGAAGACGATTACGCGAAGAGAAAATCATTCCGCAAGAGATTACTTAATACAACATTAGCTAAACTCATTGTTTCGATTACTTTATTAATCGCGTTAATGTACTTTTCAATGGGAGCAATGTTCAATTGGCCATTATTTGAACTAGATTCAGTTAACTTGGGAATTCAAATGTCTCTAACCCTTGTGATTATGGTCATTTATTTCTCTTACTTCATCAAGGGCTTTAAAGGCCTCTTTAAATTACACCCAACAATGGAGTCGTTAATCTCGTTAGGCAGCTTAGTTAGTTTTATCTATGGCGTTTTTGCTTTTTCTCAAGTCGTAATCGGTGAAGCGACCATGAATATGGATTTAATCCATAAGTGGTATCATAATGTCTACTTTGAAGCCGGGGCAATGATTATCGTTCTCGTCAGTCTTGGCAAATTCTTAGAAGCAATTGCTAAAGATAAAACAACTTCATCATTAGAGCACCTATTATCTTTAACTCCAGATACCGCGATCGTTAAAAATGGCGATGAGTATCTTAAAGTAGCGGTGAAGGATCTAAAAGTTGGAGATATTATCGTCATTAAGCCAGGTGATTCAATTCCAATTGATGGAACAATCACCAAAGGTTATGGATATCTTGAAGAATCCGCTTTAACTGGAGAACCTTTACCCCGCTATAAGAAAGTTGGAGATTTAGTTATCGGTGGTTCGATTAATCAAAATGGCTTCTTTCTATTTAAGGTATCTTCCGTAGGAAAAGATACAACTTTAGCAAAAATTATCAGTCTCGTCGAAGAAGCCTCTTCTTCTAAAGCTCGCTTGGCTTTACTAGCAGATAAGGTCTCTTCAGTCTTTGTCCCAATCGTCATTGTTTTATCTTTATTAACTTTCACCATTTGGTATTTAGTAACTAAAGATATCGAACTAGCGGTTAACTTTGGCGTCTCGGTATTAGTTATATCTTGTCCGTGTGCTTTAGGTTTAGCCACTCCAGTTGCGATTATGGTCGGAACTGGTAAAGGAGCAGAAAACGGCATTTTACTAAAATCTGCTCAGGCATTTGAATCTTTGAGCAAAGTAAAAACGATCGCCTTTGATAAGACCGGCACCCTTACTAGTGGACATCTCAAAATTATCGATTACGTTCTTATGAATAAGAAATATAGCAATATCGACTCGATTATCTATTCGTCAGAAGAAAAGAGTAATCACCCTTTATCGATGTCAATCGTAAAGTATTTTGAAGATAAGAAGACTCCTAAAACCGAGATAAAAGATTTCGATAACTTGCCAGGCTTAGGAATTAAAACAACCTATAAAGACAAGGACGTCTATATTGGAAGCGCTCAGCTAATGAAAGAAATCGGCGTTAACGAAGAACTTCCTTTGGGGAAAGAAAATTATTCAACCTTAGTTTATGTCTCTATCGATCACAAACTAATCGCCTTTATTGAATTGGTAGACGCAATTAAAGAAGACGCTATAAAAGCATTAGCAATATTAAAAAAAGAAAAGTATCACCTCGTCCTTATTAGTGGTGATAACGCTTTAGCGACTTCGAGTTTAGCGAGTAAAGTCGGAATCAAAGAATATTATGCGAATGTAAAACCAAACGAGAAACAAGCGATCGTTAATAAACTTCAATCCAATGGTCAATTGGTGGCGATGGTGGGCGACGGGATTAATGACGCTCCAGCTTTAGAGACCGCTGATATTGGAATCGCGATTGGTAGCGGTGCTAATGTCGCTATCGATTGTGCAGATGTCGTTTTAATGAACCCATCGTTATTGGACTTAGTAAATTCATTATATTTATCAAAAAAAGTGGTAAAGAACATCAAGATGAATTTGTTCTATGCATTTATCTATAACATCATTGGAATCCCACTAGCAGCAGGGTTACTCTTTTATACTCCGTTAGCGTTATCTTTAAACCCAATGATTGCTTCGGGTATTATGTCTATTTCATCATTAACAGTCGTTATAAATGCTCTTTTACTTAAAAGAATTAACTTTCATAAAAAGAATAAAAAGGAGGAAGTTAACAATGAAAACAGTAATTAAGGTCGGAGGCATGATGTGTGAACATTGTGCTATGCATGTCAAAAATGGTTTAAAAGAATTAAAAGGTGTCGAAAGTGTCGACGTGAGTTTAAAAGACAAAAAAGCGACACTGACATCTAAAGTGGCGATTAGCGAAAAAGATATCGTAAAGGCAATCGAAAATGCTGGATATCGTTTTGAAGGATACGGCGAATGAAAGCGAACAAAGAAAAAATTAAAAAGTATATCAACGTCGCTAAAGGACAACTAGACGGAATCTCAAAGATGATCGACGCTGATGAGTATTGTGTCGACATTTCAAATCAAATATTGGCTTCGATAGCCATTTTAAAAAAAGCTAACGATGAGATTATTACCACCCATATCGCTAGTTGTGTCAAAAACGCGAATGGGGAAGAGTTTGATAAGAAGATGGATGAAATATCCAAGTTGCTCAAAAGGCTTGATTAAACAGCCTCTTTCTTAACTAGCTTATCTTTAAAGATATCGACTAAGAAGGCGCCAATCGGAGCGGTCAGTAATATTGCCACGACCGAAACCGATAAGACTATTGTTCCTGCTTTAATAGTGCTTTGGTTTCCACTAGAAATACCTAAATCTAATAGAGTTCCACCAATAGCGGCTTGAACAGTTGCCTTTGGCATATAGGCAATAGTGGTAAAGCATCTTTCTTTAATGTTTAACTCAGTTTTAATCAGCGAAACATTAACACCGATAAAGCGAATGAGTAAGCCAACGCCAATTACTAACAATGCCGGTAAGAAGTACATTGGAAAGTATTCTACTTTAATAGAAGCGCCTACTAAGACGAATAAAAATAATTCAGCGACTACCCATAGACGATCCGCTTTAGCTGCCAGCCGTATCGCGGCAGTTTTTCTTTTAGCTAAAATGACAACTCCAAGTGCAATCGCGGATAAGAGACTTGAAAAACCAAACCATTGCCCGAAGTAGCTTTCTAAAGCGACAAGACCAAAAGCGATACCTAATATTAAAGTTATCTTAATGCTATCTCGCATATGAACTTTCTTAAAAAGAAAGGCTAGTAGTAAACCGATTAGGATTCCGACACCAATACCAGAGATGATCGATATTGGGACATTCAAAAAGGTCATCAATGATAATCCGTTACCACTTTCAATCGTTAAGAAGGTAGTGAAAAAGACAATCATGACTATGTCGTCACATGAACTACCGGCGATAATCATTTGCGGAATGCTTTTCTTTGTTCCCTGATTGTCTTCAATCATTTTAACCATTCTTGGAACAACGACAGCGGGAGATACAGCGCCAATCACGGCTCCAAGAAGAAATGATTCATTATAAGTTAGGCCAAGAACGTACGGACTAACTAGTCCAATCGCAATCATTTCAAAGCATGCAGGAACAAAGCTTAATAAGATAGCGGGTCTTCCTGCTTTCTTTAAGTCTTTTAAATCAAGATTTAGTCCAGCTTTAATAAGAATGATAATTAAAGCAATCTTTCTTAATTCAGCGGAGATATTTAATATCGACTGATCAATTAAACCAAAATAGCCAAAAAGGATACCGATTAGTAAATAACCAATTAGTGATGGTAGTTTAATTAACTTGAATAAGTAACCAATGACAACGCCACCAATAAGAATCAATGCTAGTGATAAGAAAAACATAAGCCCCCCTTTTTAATAAAAAAGCCGATGCACATATCTGTGCAAAAAAACGGCACAGACGTCATCAGCGTATAAGCGGTTTGATTCATTTGAATCTGGGAGACATCATTCCCGGATGTAAATATATCGCTTTGACGATTATAAGGCAACAAAATGATGAAAACTGTAAACACGCTAACTAAAATCTTGATTGTTTATTAGAAACGAGAGTGCAAAAATGTACTTATCAAAGGAGATAATAATGAACACATTACTCAAAACCAATAGAGGTTTCTGGAAGTATTTTTTCCTTGGAATCATTACTTTGGGCATTTACCCACTTTACATCATTCATGCTTTTGCAAAAGAAACAAACATTGCTTGCGAAGGAGACGGACAACATACGAGAGGATTACTTGCAGTAATTCTCCTATCTCTTATTACCATAGGCATTTACGGCATTGTTTGGGAGTATAAGATTATTGAAAGAAGAAATGCTTATACGATTAGAAACAACCTTCCTTCTCGCTTAACTGGTGTTTTGTATTTACTTACATTCTTTATTCTTGGTCAAATTACTTTGGGAATCATGCATTTGGTAGTTTTGGTCAAATTTCTCCATCAACAAAATGACGTTAATCAAATCTACAACTCAAAGATTACTCAAGTAGCTAGCAAACAATAGCAATTATTGCTTATTTGAAAGACTTCAAAAAAATCTTTTCGTTGTCTTTACATTCTTATTAGTTTTATTCATAATGAATACTTGAAAAGAAACGAGGTCTTTTAAGTGGAATTACAAAAGTTAGAAGAAGAGCGTTTAGTCCTTCTTCAGTCCTACAAAAAGAAATCAGAAATCGGATTTATCTTACTAGCGGTCGGCTTGCTAGCAAGTTTTATCTTTGGCTTTATTCTTTTCACCGATAGTAAAGTAGAAGCAGTGTTCGTCATCGGACTAGTAACGGGAATCATTCTCGTTTTCGCCGCTTCGGTATTTTTAGGAATGGCCGGTAGTGAAAACCGTAAATATAGCAAGAGAATAAAAGGTGTTGTCATTAAGCAGATATTAGATGGTATTTATAAAGACGCAACATACGACCAAAGCAAGTCGATTAATGTTGAAAATATGTTGTCGATGGGACTATTCCCACGTCCAGATCGCTACCACGGTGAAGACTATTATTCTGGTGAGTTCGACGGCATTAAGTTTGAGACCAGCGAATTAACCTTAGAACGTCGTGTTTCTCATTCCGATTCTAAAGGACATATGTATTATACATATGAACCGTACTTTATCGGCCGCTATATCTTATTTACGCTTCCACGCAAATTCGATGATTCAATTCTTATTAGAGAATCTCAATTTTTAGATGGTTTTAATCTTACTGGACTAAAGAAAGTGGAAACCGAAAGCATAGAGTTCAATAAGAAATTTAAAATATATTCCACTAATGAAGAATTCTTCTTCTATATGATTACGCCATTATTTATGGATCACCTACTCACTTTTGAACAAAATCATGTCGGTCAAATCTACGCGGCATTTAAACACAATAGTTTTCATTTTGCGCTCGATGATAAAAAGAACCACTTCGAGTTCAACATCAAAACTCCGCTTACTAACGAAGGCTTGATGGGCGTTACCAAAGACTTAATGATGCCCAAAGATATAATTGAAGATCTACGCTTCAATACAAGCAAATTCCAAAATCAATAACAGGAGGAAATATTATGGAAATTTGGCAAATCGTTCTAATCGTTGTCGGTGTCATTCTATTCTTGGGTTTCGTAGTTTTAGTTTGGTACATCTCGACTCTTAACAATTTCCGTCGAATGGTCGTAAAAATTGACGAAAGCGAATCTTCGATTGATGTTGCTTTAACAAAGCGCTTCGATTTACTAACGAAGATGGTCGCCGCCACAAAAGGATACACAAAGCACGAACAAGAAACTCTTGAAAAAGTTATCGCAATGAGAAAACCAGCTACTGGTGCCACGATGGCTCAAAAGACTGAATTCGCTAACGAGTTAACAAAAGGTTTGAGTGCGATTAATGTCGTGGTGGAACAATACCCAACTTTAAAAGCTGATTCAACTTTCTTAAAGCTTCAAGATGCAAGTGCGGAAGTCGAAGAGAATTTACAAGCGACACGTCGCTTCTACAACTCTAATGTCAGAATTTACAATTCTGCGATTATTGTTTTCCCAGGCAACATCGTCGCTAAAGGAAGAGGATTTACTCCAAGAGATTTCTTCGAAGCAGAAGCCGCTAAAAAAGAAGACGTTAAATTCGATTTCTAGAATGAGCTCAATGAGATAATAGGCATCGAACGATGCCTATTTTTATTTTATCTATTTTGTATAGTTCTTTATCATAGACACTACTTCAAATATAATTAAATCATGGAAACAATCTTTGATTACATTGAAAAAAACGGAGATAAAAGTTTCATCGATAAAGACTTAAACGTAATCGACGCTTTAGCCTTGTCCGGAATTGCGTATCTTCCTTTTTGCGATGCCGAAGATCGATGCAACATTCACTTTGATATTCTAAAAGATATGCTCCGTGGTTTTATTAAAAGTGATTTACTAATCAAACAATGCGTTCTACCAAAGCAAGATGTGAAATTTGCAAAAAAATTATACAAGGCGAAGAGATATTCGAACTTAAGAGTATACGAATACATCGATTTAGTAAGTGAAAGAAAAGAAGAGCAGTTTTCAGCATTGACATTTCTATTAGATAACGGAGATCTATTCATTTCTTTTTGCGGTACCGACATTACATTAATTGGCTGGAAAGAAAATCTGAATATGTCTTTTACCCCTGAAACCAATGGACAAAAAAGCGCAGCCGAATACGTCGAGCGATTAGCGTATAAGTTCCCATCTTCTAAAATCATTCTCGGCGGTCATAGTAAAGGTGGAAACCTTGCAATGTACGCCGGTTCATTCGTACCAGAAAACGTTCAAGATCGAATTATTGAAATCTATAACTTTGATGGTCCTGGATTTTTAGAGGAAGTAATTCAAAAAGATGGCTATCAAAGAATTAGACCAAGAATCAAAACAATTATTCCTCGATCTTCAATCGTTGGAATGATTCTTGAACAATCTGATACTTATACCGCGATTTATTCAAAGGGAATCGGAATTATCGAACAGCATAACTTCTATAACTGGAAAATCGATGGCGACGATTTCTTAAAAGCAAAAGAGATATCTAGGATGTCTTTAGCAAGTCATTTTGCCTTGAGAAGTGTTTTACTCAAAATGGATATGGATGAAAGAGAAAAATTCGTCACCGTTATGCACAAATTAGCTTTATCGACCAAGATGAAAACCACTCGTGAGGTTCTCGACCATATCGCCGGTTGCTTAAAAGACATTTTAGGCCAATACATGAACCTCGATAAAAGCGAAAAGAAGATAATCACTAGAACTTTTATGTCTCTAGGATTAGAATTTTTTAAGGCAACAAGACGTAAGAATTATGAACGAAATTGATGAGAAACTCGAAATAGATGATTTTCAAAAGCGTAAGAAGACCGTTTTGATTATTTCCTCTATTATCTACGAAGTTATTTTCCTTTTAGGAATTATCGGCTCGATTGTCTTGCTTAAAGATGGTTATAGTAACGCACCGATGTTTTTAGCGGCTTCAATTCTTCATATCGTTTTCTGGCCATATATCGTAAATCGTTTTCTTTCGATGTGCTTAAGACTAGTTCATTACGGATTTTTATATCGGGCTAAAAGACAATTTCTCATCTATGAGATATTAATGGTTTTAGCCATTGAGATATTGCTTTGGTGTTTCTCGGCAATGTTTATTAAAGCTTCTGCGGCATTGTTCTATCTCGCTTTACCTTTCTTATGTGGATTTCTTATTGCAATTCCTCTTGAAAGATACACGCTTAAAGAACTTCTTCTACAAGTAAAAGATTCGAGAAGACAAAGAATCTACGACGATAACGACGAATAATTTATTTCGTATTTTTTAAAGACTTTTCAATGAAATCAACGAAAAGGTTTCTTAATTCCTCTGGGCTATCTTCCATATCTCTTTCAATCCAGTCCATAAGAATCATAAAGAATCCACCTGCTAAAAACGGCGCTGCCACCTTGTTTGCGTTTGCAATAGGTGGTATTTTTTCGCTCTTAACGTTATTAACGATATATTTCATGTATGAATTTAACTGATTAAGTATTAAATACTGCAAGCCACTTCTTTTTGATAACGCTACTTCTCTACGGCAAGATTTGAAGTAATAAAAAACGATGAGAAAAACATCTTCCCAAGTTGGGTTTTTAAGAACCTTTATCTTTTCGTAAAAGTTTTCAAATTGAAAATCACAAACATCGATGATTACATCATCTTTAGCCGAAAAGTAGCGGTAAAAAGACATCCTTGAAACACCAGCTCTATAACAAATCTCTTTGACTGATATTTCGGTATAAGGTTTTTTTAAAAGAAGTGCATACATTGCAAGGTTGATTAGTTTCTTAGTACCAATCTTTGCCTTGGCATTTCTTGTCTTAGGCATACATTAATATTATCAAATAAAAAAAATGTGACAAGCGTAACTTGAAATAAGAGTGTTTTGTAATTGCACAACATTAAATGTATATTTAAACTATAAATATGGAAAAATTAATTAAAAAAGTATCATTGGTGAACGAAGACAAACTCGTTAGTGAAATGGAGTCATTT
The DNA here is from genome assembly GCA_034932745.1 of Erysipelotrichaceae bacterium. GTDB lineage: Bacteria > Bacillota_I > Bacilli_A > RFN20 > CAG-826 > JBAYST01. The sequence goes on from JAYFOJ010000004.1 coordinate 25,136, forward strand.
AAGTGGAAAATCATTTCTAGACGAGAAGAAAAAGGTAACGCTGTTATCGAATTTGAAAGAGATACTGCCTTGCCTTATTATAAAGAAATAGTTGCCCTAGAAAGCAAGATCAACAACCTAAAATACCCGCCGGTTTGGCCGTTATATGTATTTTTCGTTCTTTCCGTTGGTCTAGTCACTGCTTTATTGGTCATGTGGATTGTGATGAAAGATAATTTCAACTCTGTACTCTGGCTCTTGTCTCTTGGATTACCGGCGACTCTCTTCTCGACTTTATCTGCTGCATATGTCTTCTATCGCGCTAAAAAGATGGAACAATTCTTCAATGAAGAAAGTAGAATAAAATCTGAAATCCAAAAAGAACTCAATTCTTTGAAGGAAAAATATGGAGAATAAACAAGTTAAAGTCCCTTTGCTCAAGAAACAAGAAATGAAAGAAGTATATTATCATTTCGGTTGGGATGTTATCGAAGAGGTCGATGCTGAAAGCGAGACCGTCTTTACCATGCAAAGGGATGAAAACCATCCTTTGATGAAAAAAGTAAAGAAACTGGAAAAACAATACAACCGGACATTAAAGAAAATACCGATGGGTTCAATCGTCATGCTTTCGCTTGCGGCGGTGCTCATCATCGTTGGTGTTTGCTTACCTTTTCCGATATTTAGATTAGTGTTTGTTTGCACTGGTTCAGGCTTTTTAATGATTGGTCTTTTCTTACTACTTTCATTTGTTACGATTAAAACTAATTTAAAAATGATTCATGATCGAGTTTTTAAAGTGTGCGACAATATGCTACTTAGAAATCAACCTGATTTACCAATTGGCACTAATGTAGCGCCAGTAAACGAATCGACCGACGACATTAAGAAAAATGTCAAGATTTAGTCGATAGAAAAGAATGTATGAATAAATTTAAAGTAATACCTGCTAGAATCTATCAAAGATTACTTTTTTTGGCATCTAATCTAATGAATTTTAGAGAACCAAAAATCGTCAGTGGTCCTAATAGTGTTTTAAGAATACCTGAAGTTCTAAAAGAAAACGGCTTTAACGATACGTTAATCATCACCGATGAATCGATTTTTTCTTTAGGATTAGTAAACCCTTTAATCGAAGAATTGAAAAAGCAAAACATTCGATTTGATGTGTATCATCACGTCGTCGCTAACCCAACGATCTCAAACGTCGAAGAAGGATTAGAAATTTTCAATAAAGGCGGATTTCACTCGATCGTTGGTTTTGGCGGTGGTTCTGCACTAGACTGTGCTAAATTAGTATCCGCTAGAGCGAGTAATTTATCTAAGCCAATTTCAAAGATGAAAGGTGTTCTTCATGTCAGTCATAAATTAAAATTCCTAATCGCAGTTCCAACGACCGCTGGTACTGGAAGCGAAACCACTGTTGCCGCCGTGGTGGTCGACGATGCAACTAGATATAAGTACTCGGTTAATGATCCAAAATTAATCCCACCATATGCGATTTTAGATCCAACCTTATTAGTAGGTTTACCAAAAGGAATCACTAGTACGACTGGAATGGATGCTTTAACGCACGCCATCGAGGCTTACATTGGATTTTCTAATGTTAAAAAAACGAGAAAGAATGCCTTGGATGCCACAAAATTAATCGTCGATAATTTAGAGAAATCTTATCTCAACCCAACCGATTTATCGTATCGCAATAATATGCAATTAGCGGCGTATAAGGCTGGAGTTGCATTCACTAGAGCCTATGTTGGTTACGTTCACGCAATAGCACATGCTTTAGGTGGAAAGTATAATTTGCCACACGGTTTAGCTAATGCCGTAATTCTCCCTATCGTTTTAAAAGAATACGATCATAAGATTGATAATCGACTAGCAGAACTAGGAGATTACGCTGGAATTACTTATAAGAGCGATACAAAAGAAGTAAAAGCAAAGATGTTCATCGATTACATTATCAATACGAATAAGGCGATGAATATTCCATCTGACTTTAAAGATATCATCAAAGATGAAGACATACCTTTAATGGTCGAGCATGCCTATAAAGAAGCTTATCCTTTGTATCCGTCTCCTAAGATGTTTAATAAAGAAGAACTGACTAAACTCTTTAAGAAAGTTAAAGGTGAATAAGATGTCACACATTCAACTAACCGCTCAAGGAATAAATGTTATTTCTTTATCTAAAGGTAAGAGTAATTTTGGGATGACGTGCGCCTGGGCGACGCAAGTCGACTACGATAAGATCATCATGCTTATCGGCGGTCAATCTGAAACTGGTAAAGAGTTAGAAATAAATGGAAAAGTTGGCTTCTCAGCTTTAAATAATGAACAAATCGATATCGCGATTAGGTTTGGAACATCTCACTCTTTAAATAACGATAAATTCGGTCAATCAATGGAATTAATCGATGGTGTTCCAGTCGTGAAAAACGCGACGAGAGAAATCGTTGGCAAGGTCATATCGATTAATAATTACGATGGAGACTTATTAGTTACGATTCAAGTCGAAAATATGAAGACTAATTCTAAACCATTTCTTACTTTCGACAAAATGCCTAAATATTAACCAGTAATTTGATTTTGATTATTGTATATAATTCGAGGAACATAATTATGAAAAAGAAAAACTTCTTTTTGTTAGGTGCAATTATCCCTTTATTGAGCGGGTGTGTTTTTTCTAATCAAAGCGCAAACGAATCAGATGGAAAAAGCGCTAATGGAGAATCGGTCGGATTAAGCAGTGGCGATTTAGAACCAGATTCGAGTGAGAATGGTAATAGCGGATACGAGCAATCTGGCGCAATTACAATCTCTTTAGTAGATGGTGCTTCAATAACATCTAATTCGACTAATGTAACAATCGATAATCAAACAAACATTATTACTATTAAGGCTGTGGGAGTCTATGTTTTAAGTGGCAAATTGACCAACGGTCAGATTCTTATTGATGCTTATCGTACAGCCAGTGTCGACACTGTCGAACTCCAATTAAACGGCGTCAATATTTCTTGCTCATTTGGTGCTCCGATTTTTTCAAAACAAAATAGCGGTACTTATAAAGATCCAAAACTCAAGATTAAGAAAGTTGAATTATCGACTAGCGTAATCAACGATAATCGTTCTTCATCTTTAGTTTCTTCTTGGACCGGGGAAGATACTGCCGCAATTTTTGCTAACAGCGATCTAAGTATTGTTGGAACTGGTAAGCTAACAATTAATTCATCTTTTAATAATGGTGCTGGAACAGATGATGAACTAAAAATTAAAAACGGTGAATTGACAATCATGACGATGAACAATGGTTTAAAAGCTCATGACGGTATATATTTTGGTACATCCGGTGGAGCAGACGCTCCTAGTGTTGGAATTACCAGTTTAAATGGTAACGCTATAAGACAAGACACCGCAGCAACTGGTGACGGAATCTATGTCTATAGCGGTTCAATCATTATAGTATCAAAATACGATGGATTTGATGCCGAACAAGATGTTGTCATTAATGGTGGCACAATTCAATTAATCGCTGGTGGTGGTTCAACTGTTAAAACCGACACGAACAAGACGACGATTCCTGAATCGATGAAAGGAATTAAAGCGCTTGGTAATATCACGATTAGTAACGCTACAATCACGGTTTCTTCTCATGATGACGCTATTCATAGTGGCGCTAGTATTGCAATTGCTAGTGGAACCCTTTCGCTAATGAGCGATGATGATGGAATCCATGCCGAAAATACATTTACTTTAACCAATGGGAATATAACGATTACTCAATCATACGAAGGAATTGAAGCTCCGACCATTAATATCAATGGCGGTAATAGCAATATTCGTTCTCGTGATGATGGATGGAACGCAGCGATGAATTCGACAGGAATTATTAATCTTAGCGGTGGTTATCACTATCTAAATACTGTCGGTGACGGAATTGACTCCAATGGCAATATTATCATTACTGGTGGTACTGTCGTTTGTGAAGGACCAACCGCGAATAACAATGGGCCTTTAGATTGTGGAGATAATGGCAACTACATTCAACAAGATGGCGGAATGATCTTCGCTATTGGTTCAAGCGGTATGGCAGTTGGCGCTACAAGAGGAACTCAGTACTCGATATTAACAAAAGGAACTAACTGTAACTTAGGCGACTACTACATTATTGAATCAAATGATGGCACTCCGTTATTCTCGGTTAAGACAACTCAAGCCTGTCAATCAGTCTACTTCTCTGCACCTAATATGGTTGCGGGAACTTATAAACTAGTTAAAGGCCAAATTACAAATGGAGTCGAAGTAATGACTCAACTATATAGTGGCGGTACTGCTTCAAGCGTAACAAGTCTATGTTCTTGGACGTGGTCGACGAGCAATGTTCACGCCACATACGGCTCTTCAAGTGGTCCTGGAGGACACTAATTATTCGAAAAAGTCTGGGTAAAACTAGACTTTTTTTGTCAATTCAATATTGTTGCATTTTGCTTGCCCTTCAAAGTGCGACCTATATAATTATAGGTATATGAAAAACGTTGGTATTCTTCTTCCTGTTGCGTCACTACCCGGTCGTCACGGAATCGGCGATTTTGGTGATGCTTCATTTAAATTTATAAATTGGCTAAGAAAAAAGCATTTTGATTACTGGCAAGTGCTTCCGTTAAATCCACTTGGTCCAGGCTTTTCGCCATACTTAACAACGTGCTCAAAAGCGATTGATCATCGATACATTTCGCTCGACGAACTCGAGAAAGATGGTTTAATCGATAAAGTTCCAAACTTCCACGATGGAACGAATAAAATTCGTTATAACGCTGTCGGGAATTTTAAACTTCCGTATTTAAGACAAGCTTATCGTAAATACATGGAAGGTCCACAAAATGGACTAAAGAAATTTAAGACAAAGAATCCATGGGTGATGGAATATGCGACCTATATGATTTTCTCTTATCTTAATAAGAACAAACCATGGAATAAATGGAAAACTTCCGAAAGAGATTACTTCTTAAAGCATCGGACTTTACCAAAAAAGCATCTCGATAAAGTTAACTTTATTGTCTTTATTCAATATATAGCATTTAAACAATGGAAACATGTGTTAGCATACGCTCACGAAAAAGGAATAAAAGTAATCGGAGACCTCCCATTTTATGTCGGCTTCGATAGTGTCGATTGCTGGGTTAACCGAGACCAATTCTTGTTGGATGAGAACTATAATCCACGCTTTGTCGGTGGAGTTCCACCTGATTATTTTTCCAAAAAAGGTCAAAGATGGGGCAATCCAATCTACGATTTTGAAAAAATGAAGAATGACAAGTATGCCTTCTTAATCGACCGAATTGCGTATATGAATAATTTATTTGACATTATACGATTGGATCACTTCCGAGCATTTGATACTTACTACGTCATCCCTGCACATCGCGAAGATGCCGTCGAAGGTGAATGGCGAAAGGGTCCAGGTAGTGATTTCTTTGATGAATTATTCTTGAAACACAAGAAGATATCATTAATCGCCGAGGATTTAGGTCTTTTAGTGCCTAGTGTCTATGAACTTCGCGACAAATATCATCTTCCAGGGATGAATGTCATACAATTCACTATCTTCGATGAAGGATTCAAAGATAATGAAAATCTCGTCGTCTATAGTGGCACTCACGATAACGAGACGCTATGGGGTTGGTACAAAAACCTTTCGAAAGAGAACAAGAAGAGAATAATTCGCCTGATTCATACTGATAAGGATGTATTTCAAAGGCTATTGGAATATATTATCGACAAACCATCAAAGATGACCATTCTTCCGATGTGGGATTACCTCGGACTTGGCAATTCGGCTAGATTAAATATTCCAGGAACGGTTGGTTCGCCAAACTTCGAATGGAAGTTGAGGAGAATTTAATATGTTAAAACTAAGACATATCACAAAAGATTATGTCATGAGCGATGAAATCGTTCATGCGATAAAAGATTTAAGTGTTAATTTTAGAAGAAGCGAATTCGTCGCAATTTTAGGTCCATCTGGTTGTGGAAAGACAACCCTTTTAAACATCGTTGGTGGTTTGGATCGTTATACAAGCGGCGACCTGGTCATCGAAGGCAAATCGACCAAACAATACAAAGATCGAGACTGGGACACATACCGTAATCGTTCGATTGGCTTTGTATTCCAATCCTATAATTTAATCAATCATATTAGCGTTCTTTCTAACGTCGAACTCGCTCTTACTTTATCAGGAGTTGGTCGTGCTGAGCGTCGAAAAAGAGCAATTGAAGCCTTAAAAACCGTTGGTCTAGCAGATAGAATTAAAAAAAGACCAAACCAGTTGTCTGGTGGGCAGATGCAAAGAGTGGCCATTGCTCGTGCTTTGGTCAACAATCCAGAAATCCTTTTAGCGGATGAACCAACTGGTGCTCTTGATAGTGAAACTAGTGTTCAAATCATGGACCTTCTAAAAGAGGTCTCAAAAGATCGTTTGGTTATTATGGTTACTCATAACCCTGATCTTGCGGATAAATATGCGACAAGAGTCATAAGAATGAGCGATGGAGATTTAGTTAGTGACACCAATCCTTACGAAGGTGAAACCTTAAAAGAGAAGAATGATTTCCTCGCGAAGAAAAAAGCTATTTTATTAACCGATCCAAATGCTAGAAAGAAGAAGACCTCAATGTCTTTCTTTACTGCGTTAGGATTATCTTTTAATAACATGATGACTAAGAAAGCAAGAACGATATTAGTTTCCTTTGCTGGCTCTATTGGCATCATCGGTATTGCTTTAATTATGTCGGTCTCCTTTGGGTTTGATAATTACATTTCCTCTGTTGAGACGGACGCAATGTCATCTTATCCAATGACGATATATCAATCTGCACCCGATTTCTCTTTGGCATCTTTATTAGGAACAACTAATAATCATGAATTTAATCAATATCCTACTGGTGATGAAATAGTAGAGAATTCAACTGCCTCGAACATGGTTACATCACTTGCTAAGACGACGCAAAACGATACTGCTTCATTAAAATTATTCTTAGAAAACCCAGCAACTCAAGAAAAATATGGGCATTTGTGGAATGCCGTTCAATATAGTTACTCGCAAAGCTTAAGAGTCTATAAAAAAACCAATATTGATGGCAATCAAAACGATAAAATCACAGCGCTCACTAATCTAAGCGATCAATACTCATATTTAAAGCAATCTAATACTTATCGGGTGAAAAACGCTAGTGACGATAGTCAATTAGTCCAAGACACATATCGAAACTATATTTTCTCATCAGTCGAATCTGGTGTAAGAAGTTATTTCGTCAATGCCTTCTCTGAATTAATCGATAATGAGGATTTGTTAAAGAGCCAATACGATGTTTTAGCAGGTAGAATGCCTGAGGCTTATAACGAGGTTATTCTCGGCGTCGATTCATACAATGAAGTCAGCGATTATTTGTTATTTGGAATGGGCGTAAAAGATCCTTCCTATTTGATGAGTCAACTCGCGTATTACATCGCACAAGATACTCCATATAATGGAATGCTTCCAGAACCTGCAGAGGGTCCAAAATTTAGATCGACATTCTCGGACTTATTAAATGTTAACTTTTCGACTGAAATCAAGGCTCAATCATATAAAAAAGTTACCGATAGTTCGACATTAGGCTATCACTACGAATCGAGATATTCTTCTCCTGAAATGAAGGGAATAATCGATAATTCACTCGAATTAAAAGTGGTCGGTATCGTTAGAGATAAACCAGGGGTTACCGCTACTAGTATGAGTGGCTGTATTGGTTATTCGCCAGAGTTATATTCTTATTTAGTCAATCAAGGTATTAATCCAACCGATCAATATTTTAGCGATGCAACGGTCTTAAAAGACCAATTAGCAAATCCAGATTACGATATGTATACTGGTGAATTGTTCCAAGAATCGACTAAGGCTGCTGATTTCATCGATCGCAAAAACGATTTCGGCTACGTCGATGAAACAACTCCTTCAGCGATTAGAATCTATCCAACTGATTTCTCTTCTAAAGAAGGAATCACGAATATGATTAAAGACTATAACGCTAGCGTTTCGAGCGATAAAAAAGTCACGATTACAGATACGATGGGGACGGTCTTTGCGTCCTTACAAGTAGTAGTTGATTCAGTTAGTTATGTCCTTATCGCCTTCGTTTCTATCTCTTTAATCGTTTCTTCAATTATGATCGGAATTATTACTTATGTATCTGTTTTAGAAAGAACCAAAGAAATTGGTGTTTTACGCAGCGTTGGTGCAAGAAAGAAAGATATTTCTCGAGTGTTTAATGCTGAAACACTAATAACAGGACTAGCAGCAGGTGTCATTGGTGTTGGCTTTGCCGCTATTTTAGACATCCCGATTATGCTCATCATTAATGCCCTTGCTCATTTAAATTTAACTATTGCGGTTCCTTGGTATGGCGCTATCTTATTACCATTAATCTCGATATCGTTAACCTTAATAGCAGGCATTATTCCTTCGAGCATTGCTGCTAATAAAGATCCAGTTGTAGCATTAAGAACCGAATAACATTTGGTTAAAATTATTTTTGAGTTTACTATATAAAGGACGTAGGAGGTATATATGGACGCAATTAACATCGCATACATGATATTTATAATCATCGCAGTGGCTTTGGCATTAGCTGCTCTTATTCTTCGCATTTTAAGAAAGAGATTAGCCGCTAAGATTCTTAGTTTAATTGCCAGTATATTCCTCGTCGCTTATTCAGTTCAATTCTGCTTCGTGTTTAATTCTCCGTTTACGTCGATTCAGATTGGCTATTTTGGATTATTTGTCTTTTCGATTATATTAACGATATACGAATTGACTTCATTGATTAGTAAAAGATAATGAAGAAAGTTGGTTTAGTTTCTTTAGGATGCGCGAAGAATCTCGTCGATAGCGAGATGATTTTAGGATTACTGGAAAAAGATAAGTATCTTCTTACCAATGATCCAAAAGACGCCGATATCATAATAGTAAACACCTGTGCTTTTATCGAGGACAGTAAAAAAGAAGCAATTCAAACAATATTTGACATGCTTTCATATAAGAACGCAAAGCTAGTAGTCGTTGGATGTCTAGCGGAAAGATATCAAGAAATTCTAAAAAAAGAAATCCCTGAAATATCGTTATTTATCCCGATTAGAGACTATCCACATTTCAATGATTTATTAGGAACCCTAGATAAAGATTTAAATATATGTGGTGGACTCGACTATCATTCGCGTTTATTATCGACAAAGCCATTTACAGCGTATTTAAGGATTTCTGATGGATGCGATAATCGTTGCTCTTATTGTGCCATTCCCTTAATAAGAGGAAAATTTAAATCTCGTCCGATGAAAGAAATCATCGATGAAGCGCATATATTGTCTGCTAAAGGTGTGAAAGAATTAGTGGTCATATCGCAAGACACGACGAAATATGGTATCGATTTACCACATCGAGAAAAAGTAGAAGACTTATTAAAAGAACTCCTCAAGATTAAGCAATTTGAATACATTCGTCTTTTGTATCTATATCCAGATGAGATTTCAGATGAATTAATCGAGTTATTCGGTAAAGAGAAAAGATTGACGCCATATTTCGATATCCCGATTCAACATAGTGAATCTTCAATACTCAAAAGAATGAATAGGAGAGGCGATAAGACTCTCTTGATGAATTTATTCAATAAAATCAAGAATCGCGTTCCAAGCGCTGTTTTAAGAACGACTGTCATGCTTGGATTTCCAGGAGAGAGCAAAGAAGACGTCGATGGATTAATAAAATTCATGGAAGATGTTAAATTCGATCACCTAGGTTCTTTTACATATTCAAAAGAAGATGATACCCCAGCGTTTAAATTCACCGATCAAATTAGTGAGGAAGAAAAGAAAGCTCGTCTCGATCTCGTGATGAAAACCCAAAAGAAGATTTCTTATCAAAAGAACAAAACCCATATCGGAGAAGTCATGGAAGGGCTTATCGTCGGTAAAAAAGGAAACCAATATCTTTTAAGGAGTTATTGGAACGCTCCTGACGATGTCGATGGTAACATATATGTTAATTCCGAAATCGAGTTAAAAGAAGGCCAAAAAGTTAAAGTCAAAATCACCGATGCCTTTGTTTATGATTTGATGGGTAATTATGTCGTTGACATATCTTTATAAATAAAAGATAATAATTATCGCGTCTTACTAAGATTTGCCTCCTTAGTTAAGTGGTATAACGGGTCCATGGTAAGGACCTATTCCTGGTCCGATTCCGGGAGGAGGCACCAATTCGCATTTAAAGTAGATATAGTCTACTTTTTTTATTTATTAAGGCTAGTACATGAATAATAAAAACCTCCAATAAATGGAGGCAAGAGCTGAGCTTGTGTCAGCTGTCTATTTATTATTCTAAATATTTCCGCGTTATTGTCAAGTTATTGTCTTTCAGTTGTCTTCGCTTTGTGGACAACTGATTATGACTATGTTATCATATTTATATGATAAAACATTCAATTAGATATTTTAATAATAAAGAAGTAAGAGCGGTTTGGGATAATGGAAAGTCGATGTGGTGGTACTCTGCAGTCGACTTTATTGATATTTTGGTAGAGCCTAATTCTGCTAGAAGATACTGGAATAATGTCAAAGCAAGGAATCCGGAGTTGTCTCCATTTTGTGGACAACTTAAATTATACGCAAAAGATAATAAGAAATACATTTCTGATGTTATTAATGAAGAAGGTGTACGTTTACTTCTAACCATCATCCCATCAAAGTATAAGAAACAAATTCAAGACTGGATTCAAGGCATGCTTGATCCTATAGACGAACAAAGCAAAAAGAAAGCTTATGATTTTTATAAAACAAATTTGATTGAAACTGATGAAATTGGAAAAACCATTGCCTTGCAAAAAATTCACAGTTATTTATTTGAAGGACTTTATCCTTTTGCAGGAAAAATAAGAACAAAAACGATATCTAAAGGTGGGTTCACTTTTGCTAATGGAGACTTCCTTCCTCAAATTTTAAGCACATTAGACATGATGAAGGATTCAACATTTGATGAAATAGTTCATAAGTACATCGAAATGAACATCGCTCATCCATTCACGGAAGGTAATGGTAGAGCTACGCGAATCTGGTTGGATATGTTATTTATCGACAGGTTAGGAAAATGCGTTGACTGGTCGATAATAAATAAAGATGATTATTTAAAAGCCATGAAAAGAAGTCCTGTTGATTCAAAGCCAATATACAATCTATTAAAAAATGCATTGACGAACGATATCGAGAATAGAGAATTGTTTCTCAAAGGAATCGATTATTCATATTATTACGAAGAATTAGAGTAATGTTTTATATCAATAGACTTAAAGAATTAACAGTGCAAATAGTAAAAAAGAGCGGTTGAAACCGCTCTTTTATCTAATTACTAGAGATTAGTTCTTCGTAATCGAGATTGTGACGTTAGTGCCACTAATCGAAGTTACTGAGAACGAATATGGCAATGTAGTATTGCTATTGAGCTTTCCCGAGTTCACGAAGAATGAAGCATATGAACTCATCGAGAATGATTTACCAGCTGTCCAAACATCGGATGTGGAGAATTGTCCGCTGCTTTGATAAGTGTTAGTGCCACCTGCCTGTAATAGGTGGAGTAGTTTATAGCTACGGTAACTCGCGTATAGTGAACCATAAGTACTATTCGTCGAGTTATTCATCGCGTGAACATATTTACTACCAGAGACGATTGTCGTTGCTAGTGTTGGGGTTGAACCACTATAGTTCTTCATCAATCTAGCATCGACGTGCCAAGTTCTTATACCGACGACATTTGGTCCTTGCGGATACATCGAACTACTTCCGCCATATTTATAGGTAGAGTCGAAGTAATTTAGACCTGTTGGCGAATAAACATCAAGAATCAAGTATTCATCAAAAGGGGAATTGGAACTTAAATTATTAGCAGAAAGAACAACGGCGTCTCCAGGAGCAATGGTCAAGGTTGTGCTTCCAGTTGGGACAATTGGATCAATCCATCCTAATGCCATTTTGGAATAAGGATCATGCTCGCCAACGTTATAATCTTGCATGCTAAACCCGCCGGCAGCACCATATTTACTGGTGGAATCGTAGTTATAATAGTCATCTAATCCCATCACGTGACCAAGTTCATGAATATAAGTGTGTGCATCAATCGTACAATTAGTGGACTCGTTCATAAAATCATATGAAGCCCAAAAATAAGTATTAGCAGTCGGTGATGATTTATTTGAAGTAACACGAGTCCAGTATGTGTAGGCCCAAAGATTATCGTTGTCGTTGTAGTTATTCGGAGCATTATAAATTAAAACAACTCCATCTATATAACCATCATTATCTGAATCAAATTCTTGACCATTTGAATTGTTACTAGTTTTATACCAGTTGGTTGCCGAAGTAACTAATGTCGTTGTTTGATCTTCGGTAATACTGGTGCCATAGCTAGCACTATACCAACCTGAGACCGTTCCAGTGATGGTTAACTTACCTTTTGATTCTGTATGATAGAACGATGCGACTGATTCCCAACCAGTTTCCGCTTCAGTACCAAAATATGCCAATCGGATTTTTTCTCTAACGGCTTCAGTAGCATTATTCGCATAGTTATTTAATTTGACTGGAATTACTAATAGATTAACCGTGCCTGAAGTTGGCATCGAATCCATATTATCGTAGTAGTTATTATCCATGTAATCTTGATAATCATAGGCCATCGTTTTAGTCGTATAGTTCGTTGCTACGCTAACGGTTACTGAGCAAGAAGCTGCTAAAACAATTGAACCTTGAGTAGCAGTTGCGATGATATTGGTGGTTCCAACTGCGACACCGGTCACAGTGCCACCGACTACAGTCGCAACACTTGAATTCTCGGTTGACCAAACAACGCTTGGAGTTGGATAAACGTTAGTAGGACTAAATGATGCGACGAGGTTTGACACTCCGCCTGTCGATAGTGATAAGGTGGTGTTATTAAGAGTGACAGCGGTCATATTGACGGCGGTTTGTTCACCATAATAGACATCGATATAACTTATATAACAGCGTTTTCCAGTTCCGGATAGGCTGATCGTCGAGATTGTACCAGAAGTTGTGTACTCGAGTTCAGCAAAAGTCGAACTTGAAATCGTTTGAGCGGTCAAACTATTAATCGACATGGATGTCGTATCTGTCGAATATTTTTTGGCAGAAAGAACAATCTTTCTAACCGATACTTTACCGGAATTTGATAAAGCGATTGTAAATGATCCGGCTGCGCTACTACTTCCGAGTTTTAATCCGCCGTTTCCACGATATGCTTTGCTAGTTGCGCTTATCGAAGAAATATAATCTGATCCGCTAGTAATACCGCTCGATAATAGAGTTGAAGTCGTATATTCGGTGCTCGAATCACTTGTACCTGTGGTATCAAATTGAATTCGATAAGAACCAGATGGACTTGTCACCGCACTAACGGTCACGGTGCAAGAAGCGCTTTTACTTTGATCTACTGTAGTAACAGTAATTGTCGCTGTTCCAGCTGCAACCGCAGTTACTAATCCACTAGAAGAAACCGTGGCAATACTTTGGCTTGTCGTCGACCAGTTAACGGATTTGTTTGTCGCATCGCTTGGGGCGACGGTAGCAACCAAAGTTGAGGTTCCGCCGACATTAAGACTGAGCGTAGAATTATTTAAGGTAACTCCTGTAACGCTAACTGTTGGTGCGCTTGAAACAGTGACATCAAATGATGTTGTTTTAGTCGTTCCATTAAGAGTGTAAGAGACGACGACCGAAGTTGTACCCACAGTGCTAAGTGTCGTACCGCTTGCTGGGTTTGTCGTATAGTTGGCGCTGCTAATAACGGCACTTGTGGTGTCGGAATAATAAGCGGTAACAACCATTCCGGTAAGGCTTAGTGCTTCGCCAGAAATATAAGATGTTTTAGTTGGGGAAGTAGTAATGGCTATCGAAGATAAAGTGACTGTCTCTTCGCTTGAAGAACTTCCGCCAGATTGTGAACCTGCTCTTTTATATAAAGCAATCGTGGTTTGTCCAGATGTATAAGTTGTGAATCTTGGACTGCTTACGTTATATGTAATACTTCCGTAAGATGTCGTAGTGGAAGTGATAGTGGAAACTCCACTTGAAACCGTAATCGACCAGGTTCCAGTACCGTTTGAACTGTAGTTAACGTTTTTAGCGGCAGATGAATACAATTGTCCAGAAACTGAAGTAAGAGTGTAAGCTCCAGTAGAGCCACCTAACACGAATGGTACAACAGCTTGACTTGCAATTGTAATCGTATTGCTCACTGGTGCAGTAACGCTAACTGAAGTTAGGTATGTCGATGTAAGAGCGCCAGCGGCGTAGTAGTTGCCAGAATTAGCGGCGACCATTAAATACGAAGAGCCGACGGTCAAATCACTACTAGAAGACACTAAAGTGTATTGATTACTCGTTGGAGTTTCTTCAGATGAACTCGAACTACTTTCACCTGGAGTAGCGGTACCATCACATGTGTAAGTGATTGCTAAACTAGTTAAGTTAACATAGTTAGATCCGCTCTTGATTGCAAAATACGAATATGAGTTATCTAGATTAATCGCAACTCCATTTGTAATAGTAGTTGTATTTTGAGTTGGATTTGACGACGTCCCAAGATACAAAGTCATATTGCTAGTACTTACGTAATTCGCAGTAATCGATTTAATGCCAGTAATTGCAGTAGTGTTATAGAAAAGTCCGCTACTAGCTTTTAGCTGTCCGATGATTTGATCCGGTGTACTCGAAGTCGAACTCTTCATTCCATCGACGAATGAAAAACCAATCGAGTTTCCTAATGAGGTGATTGCAGGGCCATATGTGCTCGAGGTATATCCAGTGCTTGAGCTAGCTGTAAGAGTCCCAAGTCTGTAATCGACGCTAAGCGTATATGTGCTGCCTTCACCGTAAACGTTTTTGAAGCGATTATTATTTGCGTTATCGCAAAGTACGACAGTTATAATGCCGACCGCGACTAGCGAAGAGAAAAATAATCCTACTTTCTTTTTTGAATTCATATGTTCTCCTTATGCACACCCATATATTATATATATATAAGTTAGTAGTGAATAAAATTGGAAAAAAGTCTAGCGCCGGATACGCTAGACTGTTTCTATTAATAATTAACTCGCAATTGATATATCGATTTTGTTTTCTTTAATATCGACAACATATTTTGAAGTTGTATTAACTTTACCTTTGATAATCGCCTCAGCAATTGGCGTTTCAATAGCACTTTCGATAAATCTTTTTATCGGTCGAGCGCCATAGACATCGCTATAGGCATTGTCGATAACATATTTCTCAACCTTTGGCGTAAAGGTAAATAAGAAATACTGTGCTTTGAGTCGATCAGAAAGTTCGTTTAACATCTTCTTCACAATCTTGAATTGCACTTCTTTTCCAAGAGGATTGAAGTACACGATTTCATCGATTCTATTTAAGAATTCCGGTTTAAAAGTCTTGTGCAAAAGAGCTTCAGCGTTTTCTTTATGACCATTTAAGATATCCTCGCTTCCGAGATTACTCGTCATGATAATAATCGTATTTTTAAAATCGACTACTCGACCTTGAGAATCGGTCAAACGACCATCGTCTAAAATCTGAAGTAATAAGTTGAAAACTTCTGGATGAGCTTTTTCGATTTCGTCGAATAAGACGATAGAATAAGGATTTCTTCTAACCTTTTCGGTTAGTTGACCACCTTCTTCATATCCGACATATCCTGGCGGGGCACCGATAAGACGAGAAACACTGAATTTCTCCATATATTCAGACATATCAATTCTAATGATATGAGATTCACTATCGAACAATGCCTCTGCTAATGTTTTAGCGACTTCGGTTTTACCGACACCGGTCGGTCCGAGGAATAAGAATGATCCGATCGGACGATTAGGATTTTTAATCCCGGCGCGCTGTCTTAATATTGCATTACTCACTAATCCTAAAGCTTCATCTTGCCCGATGACTCTCTTTTTTAATATTTCTTTTAAATCGAGAACCTTTTCGCGGTCTCCCTTTTCAATTCTCGATACTGGAATATTCGTCATTTTAGAGACGATTTTGGCAATTGCGTCTTCGTCGACTATTTCCGATAAAAGCTTTGCTTCTTCTTTAGATTTTCCTTCGATAGATTTAAGTTTCTTTTCTAATTCAGGAATCTCCTTATATTGAAGTTCAGACGCTCTTTGATAGTCGCCTTTTGAATAAGCGACATCGAGGGCAAATTTCGATCTTTCTAAATCATTTTTAATTTGTTTTGCTTCATCGATGTCTTTCTTCTCGCCTTGCCATCTATCTTGAAGAACCTTTTCTTTTTCTTTCTCCTTCGCTAAATCGTCATTCAGTGAGGCCAATCTTTTTAATGATGATTCATCTTTTTCTTTTTGAAGAGCCACTTTTTCAATCATTAATTGTCTTATTCTTCTTTCAACCTCATCTAGTTCTGCTGGCATTGATTCGATTTCAACTTTAGTAGCAGCACAAGCTTCATCGACTAAATCGATTGCCTTATCTGGCAAGAATCGATTCGTCAAATAACGATCAGATAATGTAACAGCAGCCACCAAGGCGTTATCAGTAATTTTAACTCCGTGGAAAGATTCAAATCTTTCTTTTAGGCCACGTAAAATTGAAATACTGTCTTCGACAGTTGGTTCATTGACTAAGACTGGTTGAAAACGTCTTTCGAGTGCGCGATCTTTTTCAATGTACTCGCGATATTCATTTAAAGTTGTGGCACCAATACAATCTATTTCTCCTCTTGCAAGCATTGGTTTTAACATATTAGAAGCATCGAGTGCTCCATCGGCGCGTCCTGCTCCTACGATTAAATGAATTTCGTCGATGAAAAGAATAATCTGACCTTCAGATGCTTTAATCTTATTAAGTACAGCTTTAAGTCTTTCTTCAAACTCACCACGATATTTGGCGCCCGCTACGAGAGAGCCCATATCCAATTCATAAATTTCTTTGTTCTTTAAAGTATTAGGAACATCGTCCTTAACAATTCTTTCTGCTAATCCTTCAAGTATTGCGGTTTTACCAACGCCTGGTTCACCGATTAGTATGACGTTATTTTTAGTTTTGCGAGCTAGTATTTGAATGATTTTTCTTATTTCATCATCGCGCCCGATAACGGGGTCGATTTTACCCTTTTTAACTTCTTCATTTATATTGCGACCGAATTTCTCGAGGATGTTTTCATCGTTTTGATAATTTGGTTCTTGATTCATATCCATAAATAAATCCTCCTACGACAATCTCTTGTCAATATTAGTTATACACATTAGTTTAGCACTCGTCAAGCAAGAGTGCCAAAAATAAAATAAATAAAAATATTTAAAATGTGAGTTTCATCGTTAAAGTGACTAGTGGTAATATAATACCAACATGGAAAAAGAAAAGAAAATTAAGTTAGTTATTGTGTCCGATACACATCGCGATAATGAAAGATTAAAACAAGTTTTTCATATCGAACAACCTGCAGATTACTTTCTACATCTTGGAGATAGCGAACTACAGGAAGTTTACATCGAACCATTCTTTTCGATTAAAGGTAATTGTGATCACTTTACCGATTATCAAAAAACCGCAATTATCGAAACGCCATACGGTAACATCTTTATGATTCATAATCTAAGTCAGATGACAAAGGACGATAAGTTCTTGTTAGATAACGATATCAAGGTTGTTTTATTCGGTCATACACATAAGCGATATTTAAAAAAAGTTAATGGCGTATGCTACGCGAACCCAGGCTCACTTGTCTACCCACGCGATGGGCTAAATCCATCTTATTTAGTTATCGAACTTTCGCTAGATAAAATTGACATATTTTTCAAAGAACTAGACTAGATAATTTTTTTTACTCAAATATTTTTAACCAATAATACGTTAATAGTGTAGGAGGGGAAAATATGAAGAATAAAAAAATTCTGTATTTATCCGCAATGGCCGTTCTTGGTCTGTCGGCCTGCAGCTTTTCTTTACAGCCCAATGGTAATTTAGAGGATTCAAACGGTCCACTAATCGGTAATGAAGTTGCCTTGTCGGCCAAAACTCCTATTCACGAATACGCAATCGCGTCCTCTTCGAGTATCTTAATGCTCGCAGATGGAGAGAATCCGGACACAGGAGACACGACAGCCGATCCAGGAACCGAAACGACATCCGAAGATCCAACCATCCCAGGCGATACTGATGTAGATCCAGGTGACGGTACCGATGAAGGAACAGAAGAAGAATTGGATTTAGTCGATAAGTATCTTGCTATCTACAATCAATTGACTAGCGAAGAAGCTTTGACCATTAAAACATACGAAAGTAGTTTAGAAGGTTATAAGTATGTCGCAGTAGTGACTATCGCTGGTATTGATGGAACGAAGAGCGAATTCTATCTTTATTTCAATGAAGCACAAGTAACAGACGAAGAAGCGGGAGATGTCGACACCAGTGAAGATGGCGATGTAGTCGATGAAACTACTTCGGATGATCCAGCGATTGGATCTGAAACTGAAGAACCTTCGATCGAAGAAAACGCCAGAATCAGAATGAGAAATGGTGATGGAGATGTAACCGTTGACGAAAATTTGACATTTACCACTCTTGACGGACTATTAGTATTTGGAGAACAAAACTATGTTGTCAAAGGTGTTGAAATCGTCGATGAAGCCGCTCAAGCTACTGAACTTCACTTCTATGCTCATCTAGACGAAACTCGTTCGATTAGAGTGTTCGCATATAACGATCCAGAAGCCAATTTCTTCTCTTATCAAATAAGAGAGAACAGAAAAATGGTCGAGAAAATGACTGCTGTAACAGAAACAATCGGCGATTATCAATACATCTCTTTATCTAGAAAAACCGAAACCGAACACAGCAAATATTCGTTTGTAACACTTAACGACGAAACCGGTAAATTCATTTATATCAAATTCATGAATAATGAAGAAAGAGGAGAAATCTTTATCTACATTACTCTTGATGAAAATGGCAACCAAGTAATCGAATACGAGTTTGCTGATGGACAAGCGTTCCACGGAGATGGACACGGCAATCATCACGATGGTGATTGTGGTGGAAATGGTGGTCACGGACATCACGGTGGAGATGAAACGTTCGTCCCAGGACAAGGTGCTGATAACGGTA
Source organism: Erysipelotrichaceae bacterium (assembly GCA_034932745.1). Lineage (GTDB taxonomy): Bacteria > Bacillota_I > Bacilli_A > RFN20 > CAG-826 > JBAYST01. Next base: position 44,334 of record JAYFOJ010000004.1, read on the forward strand.
CCGCTGGTGGCGATTGCGATGGCACCGGACGCAATAAATAAGACTAGTACTATCATTGTTCAAGATTGACTGCGATAACTTCGCAGTCTTTCTTATATTTATTAACAAGAATCCAATAATATTGCTAAAATATACAATATAAAGAAGGACACAATATGAAAAAATCCGCTGAATATCGACACGAAGCTAGAGATATCATTAAACGCTATGATTCGAAGTTTATAGTGCTGACCTTAATCATGGTTTTAATCTTTGGATTAACTAGTGCATGTAGTTACGGCTTAATCGGTTTAATTGCATCTGGACCGCTATTGGTCGGATATCTTGGCTGTATAATCACTGCAGTTGGCGGAACTGATCCAGTTTTTGAGAGTGTCTTTGATGGTTTCAAGAAGTTTGGTCGCAACCTTGGAGCGTTTCTATTATATTCATTATTAGTCTTTGCTTGGTCTTTGCTCTTCATCATTCCTGGAATTATTGCAGCCTATCGTTATTCCTTAACATTCTTTTTACTAAAAGAAAGAGAAGATTTAACCGTGTGGGAATGCTTTAAAAAGTCACACGAAATGATGCGTGGACATAAATGGAAATTATTCTGTCTTCAATTCAGCTATATCGGATGGGATATTCTCGTCGCTTTAACTGCGGGTATTCTTGGACTATGGATTTATCCACGTCAGGCATGTGCCTTTTATTTATTCTATAAAGATATAAAAGCGATAAACACAATTGTTTAAATACTTGTGTATAATGTAATTACTATGGCAACAAGAACAATGTTAAATGGAATGAAAATTATTAAAAGATGGACGCCTGCAACGACGTTTTCTTCTCTTTTGTTAATCGGTTTAGGATGTTTGATTATTCCACTTGCGTTGCTTGCTTGGGGAACATTTAGTTTTGGAATTGAATCGACTTATATTTCTGGTAGTAATATTGGAATCTCTTTTACTGGCTATCAATTCATCTCTGAATCAATCGATATTATCGTTAGAGGTGGGACAAATGTCGACCCTACTCTTATTGCGGGAGACACTTATTCCGGAGTCGTAAAATTCTTCTACTTTTTACAAACTATTTTAAGCCAATCGATTGGTCCTGAATGGGGAGCAATGGTAACTAATATTATCGTCTTCTCTATAATCGGCACTATCGGTTTAGTAGTTATACTACTATTCATTAGTTTTATCGTTGGTCTAGTCGGATTATTTACTGGACGATTAGCCTCGTTCAAAGCATTTCCTGTTCTTGCATGGTGGTCATTTGTGTTTATCTTTATCGAATCATTGATCCCCTTAGCATCATTCTTTGTATTACCGCAACTATTAATAAATTACGATATCGTCGCGAGTATTAATGGAAGCAGTGAGGTAATAGCGACGATTAAAACGGTTCAAGTTCACGTTTTATTTCAAACTATATACTTGCTCCTATCATTTGTTATCGCAGTTACGCTAACGGTTATTTATAGTCAGTCTTTTCATAATCATATCTATATCAAAAATGCCAAAGCATTAGAAGCCGCACAAGCTGCACAAGCCTCAGCGCCAGGCTATCCAGGCTTCGGGAAGCAAGTCGTAAATGGCTATCCACAAAGCGGTGAAGGACAGTCCCAAGTTCAAAAGAAAACTACTACAATTCAATACAACAAAGCCAAAGGCTTACCACCAAATTTAACCGCTATCGGTGGTCATGCATTTACGCAAAACATCGATATTGAAGTCGCTATTATTCCAAACGGAATTGCTGAAATTGGACCTAGCGCTTTTGCTAACTGCATCAATCTTCAAGTTCTTTCAATTCCTAAAAGCATTAAAAAGATCGGTTACAATGCCTTCTTTGGTTGCAAAAAACTATCGAGAATAAACTATGGTGGAAAGAAAGTTGAATGGCGTCTTATTCAGCGTGGAAGTAACTGGCTTGCTAGCGCTGGAACCACGACGGTTATTTGTACAGATGGCCCAGTTACTGTCAACCCATATCATTAATCAAATGATTAACGTACCGCATTTATGGTAGAATCACTTAGGTAAATTATGAATATTGCAATCGTTTTGGCCGCCGGTAAAGGCGTCCGCATGAAGAATCATGAAATCCCCAAAGCTTTTATCGATGTCAAAGGCAAACCACTTGTTTACTATTGTTTGGCAACTTTTCAAGAGTGCAGTCTAATCGATAAAATCGCTATCGTTGTTCCTAACGATTACTTTGATGATGCGATTCAATATCACGATACCTATGGTTTTAACAAAATTAAGCATATCGTAATCGGTGGCAACACCCGTCAACAAAGCGTTTGTAATGCACTTCATGCAATCAAAGCTGAAGAAAACGACATCGTTTTAATTCACGATTCCGCTCGACCTTTGGTCGATGAAAGAATTATTGTCGATAGTATCAAGTGCGTTAAGAAGTATGGCGCAGCTTCGACTTGTATCCCTTCAATCGATACGATTATTACTTCTAAGTCAGGTAATAAAGTCGACTCAGTAATCGAAAGAAAAGAAACTTATTCCGAACAGACACCAGCGTCGTTTAGATATAGTCTAATTTTAAAAGCACACGAATACGCACTCGATGATAAAGTCGCTAACGCTAGCGATGATGTTCAATTAGTAAGAAGACTCGGAGTGGATGTCGGAATGGTTCTTGGCGATAAGAAAAACTTCAAGGTTACAACAGAAGATGACCTTAATTATTTAAAGGCGATCATGATTAAATAATATATTATTTGCATTTTGAACGATTATTTCGTAGTATATACGCGGTAGAACTTATACCAAATACTCTTTACAAGAGTGGCTTGACTGCCACTCTTTGTATTTAAAAGGGGGAAAGATGAATCTTAAGATAATTGAAGAATCACTATTGCCATTTGTAGAACAAATGGGATACGAACTAAACGAAGTTGGATTCCGCAAAGAAAACGGAATGTCCGTCCTCGTTGTCGTATTAGATCGAGTCGAACCAATCGACATGGCATCTATTTCGCTAGCGTCAGAGAAAATATCGGAATTTCTCGATAAGAGTAATCTGATCGAAGAGAAGTATATTCTAGATGTATCGTCACTTGGAATCGAAAAACCAATCAAGGTGGAAAGACTCCATCAATACATTGGTCATTACGTTAATCTTCATCTCAATAACCCGATAAAGGGAGAGAACATCATCGAAGGTGTCGTCGAAAAAGTCGATGGCGACCATCTCGAAATTACTTATAAGGTCAAAACAAAAACAACGACCTTGAATATCGACTTAAAGAACATTTCAAAAGCACGTTTAGCGGTAAAATTCTAAAGGAGTAGAAGTATGTACGACGCAAAACAATTTCTCGAAGCATTAGACGAACTCGAGAGCAGTAAGGGAATTAGCAAAGAAAGCATTTTAAAAGCTCTTCAAGAAGCACTTGAAAAGGGTTTTAAGAAACAATTAGGTGGCGAAGACGCCAATGTTAGAGTGGTAATCGATGCCGAAAAAGGCTCAATCGATATGGCTCAAATCAAAAACGTCGTCGAAGATGTCCAAGATGACTTCTTGGAAATATCTTTAACCGATGCTAAAAAGGTTGATAAGAAGATTAAAATCGGGGACGAATTCGTTATCCCTGTTTCAACTGAAGAAATCAAAAAAGCTACTGCCATGTCTGTTAAAACCGTCTTGAAACAGAAACTAGCAGAATTTGAAAAAGACGCCTTATATGAGGCTTATAAAGACAAAATCGGTGAAACCATCACTGGCAAAGTCGAAAAGATTGAAGAGAATGGTATATCCGTTAATATCGGACGTGCTTCGGTTTATTTACCAAGACAACAATTAATCGGAGATGAGAGATTCTCGGTTGGCGATAATATTAAATTATTTGTCGCTGATGTTGCCTCTGGTCCAAAAGGTGCCCATATCGTCGTTTCAAGAAGTAACGAAGGATTCTTAAAAAGAGTCTTCGAAGAAGAAATCCACGAAATATATGATGGAACAATCATCATTAAAGGTATTGCTCGTGAAGCAGGTGAAAGATCAAAAGTCGCCGTCTATAGTCACGATCCAAACGTCGATCCTGCCGGAGCATGTATTGGTCCAAATGGTAGCCGTATTCAAAAGGTTGTCGCTCAATTAGGAAATGGCCAACAAAAAGAAAAGATTGATATCATCACTTACAGTGAAAATCCAGCTCTATTTATTATGGAATCACTAAAACCGGCTCAAATTCTTGGCATTAAAATGGATGGCACTAACAAGGCTGCAACTGCTGTTGTTAAAAACGATTCTTTATCACTAGCTATCGGTAAAAAAGGTGTCAATGTACGTCTTGCCTGCCGTTTAACCGGTTATAGTATCGATATTAAAGAACAAGATACCGCTTTAGCAGCCGGTATTGCCTATCAAACATTTGAAGAACTCGAAAGACTCGACATTGAAAGAAAGCAAAAAGTTGCTCAAGAAGCTTTTGCTGCCAGTTCACAAAAAGTTGAAGAAGAAGTTAAACCAGTTGCTAGCAGCACTCAAACTAGAGAAGCTGTTCCAGAAGGATACGTTGCCCCTAGCGCCCGTGTTTACGCTGATGTGAATGCGAATATTTCTGAAGAAGAAAGAGAATCACTCGAAGCTGAAATCGACCGCGAAGAGATTTTATCTGCCACTCCAGCAGAAGCAGCGGAGAAAGTTCCTACAAGTAAACCAGCTGAGGCTCCACATAAAGAAGCTGAAAAGGTCGTTACCCCAGTTACTCCGTTAGCGTCCGTTAAGACGACTAAGACTCTTGAAGACCTCGAAAAAGAATTAGAAGCTGAGGCTCAACGCGCAAAAACAACTTTCAACAAATTCAAACGTAATAAGAAAAAAGATGAAGAAGAGACTGGTGAAAACGTCGTTTCAACGGTTGATCCATCACAAAGAATGTCTATTTACACCGAAGATGAACTCAAAGAACTCGAAAAAGAAGAGGGACATGATAGTAATGAGCCAGCACAAGCACACGACGATGTCGACTACGATGAATACGACAAGTATTACGAAGAAGACGAAAAATAGTTTTTAGGAATTAAGTAATAAATCATCATAAATTTTAATTAAGAAAGAAGGCGAGAATTATGGTAAAAGATCAAAAAGTAGATAGAAAAGTTAATGTCTCGACGAAAGTGTCATCTAGTAAAACATCGACCAAAGTTAATAACGGAGTATTCGTTTATACTGGAGCGATTTCAGTTGGTGAATTAGCCAAGACATTAAACGTACTTCCAAGCGATATCATCAAATATTTTTTCCTAAAAGGAAAAATGGTCACGATTAACGCTCTTTTGGATGATGAGATGATTGGAACTGTCTGTCTCGAATACGGATTTGATTTCCAAAAGAAAAATCTCGTCGAAGCAGAGAACTTTGAAAACCTCGAAATAGTCGATGACCCTAAAGATTTAGTCTCTAGACCTCCAGTAGTCACGATTATGGGTCACGTCGACCACGGCAAAACCACATTAATCGACGCTATTAGAGATTCAAACCTCGTCGATTTTGAAGTCGGTGGCATTTCGCAAGAAATAGGCGCTTACCAAAAAGAAGTTCACGGACATAAGATTACTTTTATCGACACTCCAGGGCACGAAGCTTTTACCGCGATGAGAAGTCGTGGTGCTTCCGTTACAGATATCGTCGTATTAGTCGTTGCTGCTGATGACGGAGTCATGCCTCAGACAATCGAGGCTATCGACCACGCAAAAGCGGCTGGTGTTCCAATCATCGTCGCGATTAATAAAATGGATAAGCCAGGAGCGGATCCTTCAAAGGTTAAGACTGAACTAATGAATCACGACATTATCGCCGAAGAATTTGGCGGTGAAAATGTTACGGTTGAGATTTCAGCAAAGAAAAGAAAAGGAATTGACGAACTACTAGACGCAATTATCATGGTTGCGGAAGTTCAAGATTTAAAAGCTAATCCAAGACGATATGCCCTAGGCACCGTCTTAGAAGCGGAACTCGACAAATTTGAAGGTCCAAAAGCCACTTTACTAGTTCAAAACGGAACGCTTAATGCTGGTGACTATCTCGTCGTCGGCGCAAGTTATGGTAAAGCACGTCGAATGACCAATGAATTCCACAAAGTATTAACGGCCGCCTTACCTTCTACACCAGTATCCGTTATTGGTTTAACAGAAGTACCGCAAGCAGGCGATCGTTTCATGGCGTTCCCGACTGAAAAAGAAGCACGAGAGATTTCTTTAAGAAGAACACAACTCAAAGAGTTGAAAGAAAAGAAATCAAGTAGCGCAGCCACTTTAGAAGATTTGTTTAATCTTAAAAAAGAGGGCGAAATTCAAAACATTAACATCGTCTTGAAAGCTGATTCAACCGGTTCTGCGGAAGCTGTTAAAGCCTCGCTAGAAAAGATCAATGTTCCAGATGTTAAAATCAATGTTATTCGCTCGACATCAGGCGCCATTACTGAAAGCGATGTTTTGCTTGCCAGTGCATCTAATGCAATTATCTACGGGTTTAATGTTAGACCAGATGCCAAAACTCGTGCAAAAGCTGAATCGGAGCATGTCGAAATTCGTTTGCAGAGAATTATTTATGCTTTATTAGAAGAAATTGAAGCCGCTGCCAAAGGTATGCTAAAGCCAACCTTTAGCGAAAAAGTCACTGGACAAGCCGAAGTAAGAAGGTTGTTCAAAGTTTCTCACTTGGGAACAATTGCTGGTTGCATGGTGACAGATGGTGCGATTAAGTCTAATAGTAGAGTTCGTGTCATTCGCGAAGGCGTCGTCGCCTACGAAGGCAAGGTCGGCTCTTTGCAAAGAGAAAAAGACCAAGCAAAAGAAGTTAAGTCTGGTTATGAATGTGGTATCTTAATTGAGAACTACAACGACATCAAAGAAGGAGACATTATTGAATCCTTTGAAATGGTGGAGGACAAAAAATAATATGGCCAGTAAAGTCGAAAGAATTCAATCTTTAATTGCAAAAAATCTCGCAGAGATTATTCAATTTCAGGTCAAAGATCCACGTCTTGGATTTGTTTCGATTCCAGAAGTTAAGGTCACCCAAGATTTCTCCTACGCAAAAATATTCGTCTCGTTTATCAAAGATGAAGATATCGCTAATGGAATGGAAGTATTGGAGCGTTCTAAAGGATATATAAGAAGCGAATTAGCAAAAAGAATGGACACAAGACGAGTACCAGAATTAACCTTTGTACTCGATGAAACGTTCAAGAAAGCTAAACAACTCGAGGATCTAATCAATAAAAAATAAGTCTAGCAAATGCTAGACTTTTTTAATCATTTCGACATGTTTTATTCCGGCTTCAATAAATGGCTTACCATTTTCGATGTAGCCAAAACTCTTATAGAAATCTTTTCTTTTCCACATCGAATGAAGATATAAAGTGGTGGGATTATATCTAGACTCTAACATCTTATTAAAGTACTCAAATACTTTTCTTCCAATTCCTTTACCGCGATATTTCTTCAAGATGGCAAATCTTTGAATATGAATCTTATTCTCTTCTTCAATATATCTTATGGTTCCTATCGGTATCAGTTTCTTATAGATGAGAAATTGTTTAGCGATAAACTCGTCTGGGAATTCATATTCTTTTTTGTGACTTACTTTCATTTCTTTTTCAAATACTTGATAACGGATATCAAGACAAATGGCTTCATCTTTTGGCGTGACGACAGGTTTTAGATATAGTCCCTTTTGATCGACTTGATAAGATAACTCGTCTCCCCATAATCCGACTCTTTCATAATTGCTTAACATAGTTAAGAAATTTTCTTCCGAACATTCAATATTCTTATATAGTCCTTTTAAGGCTAGTTTGATATCTTGGCGAGAAGTATGTTTGTCCGCGGGACAAGTCGATTGAACGACTGGGATATTTTCTTCTTTAACAAGTTTTTCAATCTCTTTTTCACGGCACAAAATAAGCGGTCTAATAAACACAATACCAGCATTTTCTAATGTCATTTTAGGGGTAAAAGTCGCGATTCTAGCCCCATAGATTTCATTCATGAAAAGTGTCTCTATTGCGTCGTCAGCGTGATGCGCAAAAGCCACTTTATTGCACCCTAGCTCCTTAGCCACTTTATTAATCGCCGCCTTTTTCATCCTACTGCAAATCGAACATGGTAGATGATTAAGATTCATTTTTTGTTGCTGAATAGTTAATATCTTATAAACATCTTTTGAGTCGTTGACGATTAACTCCATTCCTAAAGACCTACAATATTCCTGAATCTTTACGGGATTAAAATTTGGGAAACCTAAATCTAAAATAACAGGCTTAATGACGAAATTTTTATGAGAAAACTTGGTATAAAGAAATAGAGAATATAGTAATGTAAGAGAGTCTTTACCACCTGAAATACCGATGGCAATTCTATCTCCATCTTGAATTAAATTGTATGATTGATCTGCTTTTCTAAGGCAGGCAAGAATTGTTCGAATTGCTTTCATGCTTAAATAATTATATTATTTTAGTTAGAATTTTCAAAGCATGGATGGAATAATTTTAATCGATAAAGATAAAGACTGGACTAGTCAGGATGTTTGTTCAAAAGTAAAACACATCTTAAATACTAGAAAAGTTGGTCATACTGGAACATTAGATCCGTTTGCGACGGGTCTACTAATTTTGACTATCGGTTCTGCGACCAAAATCGGACAATTCATCGAGAGTTTGAATAAGTCATACATCGCCTCTATGAAATTAGGGGTTAAAACTTCAACCGGCGATTTAACTGGAGAAGTTATCGAAAATAAAAAAGTACCGACTCTTACCGAAAGCGCGATTAAAGAGGTTCTATCTAGTCTTATCGGAGTTCAAGAACAACTGCCTCCGATGACCAGTGCGATCAAAGTCAATGGCGTTCCTTTATATAAAATGGCTCATCAAGGTCTAGAAATCGCTCGGAAAACTAGAAAGATTGAGGTATATGAAATCAAACTAGTTTCATATGAGAACGATATCATTACTTTTGCTTGTGATGTATCAAAAGGGACATATATAAGAACTCTAGGAGAGACAATTGCTGAAAAATTAGGAACAGTTGGGCATTTACTAGAATTACGAAGAACGAAAGTAGGACGCTATTTTATCAATAACGCAACAAAGATCAATACATTGAATGAAACATCAATAATCGATATCAATAAATCACTACCATTCATGCCTTCTTATAATTTAAATAGTAGCGAAGAAAAAATTGTATTAAATGGTGGGAAACTATCATTACTAACTAAAGATAAAGTTGTTGCGGTTTACGGTATTACAAAAAAACTATTAGCGGTATATCAAAAAGAAGATGATGGTTTCTATCACTGCTTACGAGGCATCCAAAATGAAAACGATTAAGTTCAACTTGAATAATATTCCAAAATTAGATGATAACTGTGCCCTATGCTTAGGCTATTTTGATGGTCTTCATATCGGTCATCGGACCTTAATAGAATCCGCGGTAAAAGAGAACAAAAAAGTCGGTGTTTTAACCTTTGATTTTTCTCCAAAGTTATTCTTAAAAAACGACGATAATTTAGTCCTTACCTCAATCGAAGATAAAGAAGCAATTCTTAGCAAAATTGGAGTCAGTTATTTATTGGTTATGGAAGTAACTAATGAACTATTGAACGTTGATCGGAAAGTCTTCATCGACGAAGTCTTAAAAAGACTAAATCCATCGTCGATATATTGCGGTAAAGATTTCCGCTTCGGTAAAAATAAAGAAGGCAGTGTCGATGATTTAAAAAAGAATTTTAAAACGATTGATATCGATTTAGTCGATTATGAAAATCGAAAAATTTCTTCTTCTAGAATCATTAGATTACTCGAAAAAGGCGATATCGAAGAGGCTAATATTTTACTCGGAAGGTATTACTCGATTAAAGGGACAGTTGTCAAAGGTTTAGGCAACGGTGGAAGACTTGGATTTAAGACCGCTAATCTCGAGTTAAAAAGTCATTATTTTTTACCACTTAACGGAGTTTATATTTGCTACGCCATTTTCGATAACAAAAAACATGAAGCTATAGCGAATATTGGCATTCATCCATCTATCGATAAATTAAGTAAGCCGATTGTCGAAGTTCACGTACTCGATGGTGAAGAAGAACTTCTCAATAAAGATATTGAAGTCAGTTTTTTGTCTTTCATAAGACCAGAGCTTAAATTCGAAAATACCGATGATTTAATCGCTCAAATCGGTCGCGACGTTGTAGACGCTATCTATTACTTTAAAAAGTAATTGCGAAATAGATGTATTGGTTGTATATTACTAACAGCGACTTATCCGTTGAAAAGCGATTCCTCAACGCTCTCCGATGAATAAGCTAAGTAGAAAACAAGGAGGAAAAATCGATGGCATTAACAAAAGAAAAGGTCTCCCAACTCGTCAAGTCTTTTGGCAAAAACGAAAAGGACACTGGTTCTGCCGAAGTTCAAATCGCTCTTCTTACTGAACAGATTAATAAGTTGACCGCTCACTTGAAGGCCAACCCAAAAGATCACGTTTCACAAAGAGGACTAATGATTCTCGTCGGCAAAAGAAGAAGATTACTCGATTATCTAGCAGTCAATGATAGAGATTCATATCTCAAACTGATCGCTGAACTCGGTCTTCGTAAATAACAACAAGAGGAAAACAAAGCACCTAAAAGGGTGCTTTTATTTTTGCATCCGCGCGTATATGTGCTATAATGCTTCCGTTAAAAATTTAGAAAGAGGAAAAAAATGAAAAAAGTATTCGAATTTGAGTTCGAAGGAAAGAAGCTCGTTGTTGAGACTGGCGAAATTGCTAAGCAAGCAGATGGCGCAGTCGTTGTGAGATTAAACGAGACCGTGGTTCTTTCCACAGTATGTGCCTCAGAGAATCCAAAAGAGGGAGATTTCTTCCCACTAACTGTTCAATATGAAGAAAAACAGTACGCAATTGGCAAGATTCCAGGCTCATTCTTAAGACGTGAAGGTAGAGCAGGCGAACACGCTACCCTAACCGCCAGATTGATCGATAGACCAATCAGACCAATGTTCGCAGAAGGTTTTAGAAACGAAGTACAAATCGTTAACACCGTGTTATCTGTTGATATGGACAGCACCCCAGAAATGACCGCAATGTTTGGTTCTTCACTTGCGTTAGGAGTATCTGATATTCCTTTCGATGGTCCTATTGCTGGTGTCTATGTCGGCCGTATAAATGGCAAATTAGTTATTAATCCAACAGTGGATGAATGGACTAAATCGGACATGAAGATTGCTGTCGCAGGTACAAAGCAAGCGATTAACATGGTCGAAGCTGGAGCAGATCAAGTTCCTGAAGAAGAAATGCTCGACGCTTTAATGTTTGGACACGAAGCAGTGAAAAAACTCTGCGCTATCCAAGAAAAAATCATTAAAGAAGTCGGTAAAGAAAAAAGAGAAATCGAACTTTATAAAGTCGATGAAGAAATCGAAAAAGACATTCATGCTCGTGCAACCAAAAAACTTTGCAAGGCAATCTCGATTTTCGATAAGTTAGAAAGACAACATGCTATCGAAGATACAGAGAATGAATTTATCGACGAATACGATGCTCGTAAATACGAAGACGAAAAGACTCGTCAAAAAACATTGAGCATGGTTAAAGAAGTACTCGAAACAATCGTCGCTAATGAAGTTAGACGTTTAATTACTGAAGAAAAGATTAGACCAGATGGTCGTAAAGTCGATGAAATTCGTCCTTTGAACGCTCAAGTAGATTTGCTTCCACGCGTTCATGGTTCCGCAATGTTTACAAGAGGCCAAACTCAAGTCCTTGCGATTACTACGCTCGGTGCAAAAAGCGATGCTCAAATGATCGACAATTTAACCGAAGAAGATACAAGACGTTGGATGCATCATTATAATTTCCCACCTTTCTCGGTTGGCGAAATCGGTAAGATGGGATCTCCAGGACGTCGTGAAATCGGACATGGTGCTCTTGGCGAACGCGCTCTTAGCTACGTTATTCCAAGCGAGGAAGAATTCCCATACACAATTAGAACTGTAGCAGAAGTTATGGAATCAAATGGTTCATCTTCTCAAGCTTCGATTTGTGCATCATGTATGTCGCTTATGGCTGCCGGCGTTCCAATCAAAGCCGTCGTTAGCGGTATCGCTATGGGTCTTATCTCAAGCGGTCCACTAGATGGAAAACATCCTTATACAATTTTAACCGATATCCAAGGTTTAGAAGATCACTTTGGCGATATGGATTTCAAGGTTGCTGGTACCAAAAATGGTATTACTGCCTTACAAATGGATATCAAAATCAAAGGTGTTACTCGCGAAGTATTAAAAGAAGCTCTTGCCCAATCACATGGCGCTAGAGAAGCAATAAGAAAAGTGATGGAAGCCACGATTGCTGAACCTCGTTCAGATGTCGGAAAATACGCTCCTAAGATGGACACCTTCTTCATCGATGTCGACAAGATTAGAGAAGTCATCGGCACTGGTGGAAAAGTTATCAATGATATCATCGCTCAATGCGATAACGTCAAAATCGATATCGACGATAATGGCCAAGTAACGATTTATCACATGGAAAGAGCGCTAATTAACAAGGCTAAAGGAATGATTATGGACATCGTTCGCGAAGCTAAAGTTGGTGAAGATTTCGAAGGTGAAGTCGTAAGAGTGGAAGACTATGGTGCTTTCGTCCGTTTATTCGGTGAAGTCGATGGTCTATGCCACGTTTCAAGACTTGGATGGGGCTATATCAATAAAGCATCTGATGTCGTCAAAGTCGGAGACAAACTTAAAGTTCGCGTAATCGAAATAGATGACCACGGCAAAGTTAAAGTTTCTCATCGTGAATTCGAAGAAAAACCAGCAGACTATGTCGAGCGTCCTGCTAAAGTAGAGCACACCGACCGTCCAGATAATTTCCACAAGGGACCAAGAAAGTTCCATAAGTAATAAAACAGAAATAAGAATGCGGAGTCGTAAGACTTCGCATTTTTTCTTTATAGTTTTGTAAAAAGTAATATCATAATGTTAATATATAAAAGATAAGAGGAAACATATAATGTTTGATGTATTGATTATTGGTGCGGGCATTGTTGGTTCATTACTAGCTCGTGAATTAAAGCGTTACAAGTTATCTGTCGCTGTCTTAGATAAAGAAAATGATGTCGGGAATGTGACTAGTATGGCAAATAGCGCCATCATCCATTCCGGTTATGATCCTTTGCCTGGTTCATTAAAAGCTAGAATGAACGTTCAAGGGAACAAACTTTACGACGATTTAACTAAAGAACTCGATGTACCTTTTGGACGAGTTGGCTCTTTGACGATTGCCATTTACGATGAGCAATTGCCTCTATTAAAAGAGTTGGTAATTCGTGCTAAAGAAAATGGCGTCGAAGTTAAACTTCTATCAAAAGAAGAAGTAATCGCAATGGAACCAAATATAACTAAAGAAGTTAAAGGTGGTTTATTCGCGCCCACCGCAGGTATTATTGACCCATTCAATTTGTGCGTTCATGCCATGGAAAACGCCATGGATAACGGCGTCGAATTGTTCTTAAGCGAAAAAGTCATCGCTATTAAAAAGAATAAAGATCATTACGAAGTAAAAACCGCTAATAATCACATCTATAAAGCTAAAATGGTTGTGAATGCCGCTGGCATTTATAGCGATCAAATCGCCAATATGGTTTCACCGGTAGATTGGAAAATAACCCCTCGTAAAGGACAATATTTTGTTCTCGATCATTACGGAACTGGACTAGTGAAACATGTTATATTCCCATTACCGAGCGAAAAAGGTAAAGGTATTTTAGTGACGATGACGACTTCTGGTAATTATCTCGTTGGTCCTTCATCTGAACTAGTTGATAACCGTGAAGATTTTGCGTGCGATTTACCAACACTAAAGAAAATTAGAGAATCATCATTACTGATGGTTCCTAATATCCCTTTTCATCAGACGATTAGGTGTTTTGCGGGATTAAGAGCGACCTCGTCTCGGCATGACTTCGTCATCGAAACTCCAAAAGGAATACCGGATTTCGTCAATGTCGGCGGTATTGAGTCCCCAGGATTTGTTGCTTCGCCAGCGATTGCAAAATACATAATTGAGAATTTCGTAAGCAAAATATTTAAACTCGAACCAAACACTAGTTTTAATCCGCAAGTAAGAAGATACATTCGTCCTAAAGCCTTGAAAATTCACGATCGGAATATCCTAATAAAAGAAAATCCTGACTATGGGCAAATTGTTTGTAGTTGCGAAAAGGTTACATTGGGTGAGATAAGGGATGTTCTTACGAGAAATTGCCCTCCGCATACGATTAAAGCGATGAAAAAAAGGGTAAGAGCGGGATTTGGAAAGTGCCAAGGTGGTTTTTGCCAACCATTAATCGTAAAAGAATTAGCTAATTTCTATCATATATCGCCTCTAGAGGTTTTATACGATAAGGAAGATAGCAATGTCCTATTAGAGCAACTAAAGGAAAGCAAGTGATCAAATTATGAAAACACGTGATTTGATAATTATTGGTGGAGGAAGTGCTGGAATGGCAGCGGCTATTCAGGCATATAACGATGGTATTAAGGACATCCTAATTATCGAAAAAGATCACAAACTAGGTGGCATCTTAAACCAATGTATCCATAACGGATTCGGCTTAACTGAATTTAAAGAAGAATTGACAGGACCTGAGTACTTGACCCGTTTCGCAAATAAAATAAGCGAACTTGGAATTGAAGTAAAACTCGATACAACTGTTTTAAATATTACCAAAGAATTGGTAGTGACATATTCAAATCGTCTCGATGGTTATGTGAACTTAAAGGCTAAAGCCTTAGTTTTGGCAACTGGTTGCTACGAAAGAAATGCTGGAGCGATTCAGATTCCTGGTGATCGCCCAAGCGGAATTATCACTGCAGGAACAGCACAAAAGTATTTGAACATTGATGGCTATTTAGTCGGTAAAAGAATAGTTATTCTTGGTAGTGGAGACATAGGTTTAATCATGGCTAGAAGAATGACTCTTGAAGGCGCAAAAGTTCTTTGCGTTGCTGAAATTATGCCATATTCAAATGGTCTGAACCGCAATATCGCCCAGTGTTTAAATGATTTCGATATACCTTTGTATCTTTCCCATTCGGTTTCAAAAGTAGTGGGGAATGGAAGAGTCGAAAAGGTTACTATTTCTCAAGTCGATGAAAAGTTTCAATATATTCCAGGAACGGAAAAAGAATTCGAGTGTGACACGCTTTTATTATCGATTGGTTTAATTCCAAATGTTGGCTTATTGACTGATTTAAATTGTCCGATTGGTTCGACCAAGGGTGCGATTGTTAACGAAAATATGGAAACACTAATTCCTGGTTTATTTACTTGCGGGAATTGTTTACACGTCCACGATTTAGTCGACTTCGTAAGCGAAGAAGGTCGAAACGCTGGTCACGGCGCTGCTATGTACATAAAAAATGGAGAAAAAGTTACTCGAAGAGTGAAAGTATTAAATGGTGAAAATGTTGGATATGTTATTCCAGAAATAATAGATTTAGATACTAAAGAAACAACCACTTTCAAGTTTAGAGTAAGAAAACCTATTAAAGACGTCTATGTAATAGTGGAAAGCACACAATCGACAATAAAAAAGGTATTTAAACCAGTTCTAATCCCGAGTGAAATGGAAATGATTAAAATACCAAGTGATATCATTAATTCGTTAAAAGACGATATCGCGATTAGAATCGAAAGAAGGATAATTGAAAAATGAAAGAGATGATTTGTATTTGTTGCCCGCGCGGTTGTCATCTTTCAATAGATGATAATTTAAAGGTTACTGGTAACCTTTGTCCTAAAGGCGAAGCTTACGCAAAAGCAGAAGTAACAAACCCAGTTAGAATCGTGACCTCAACGGTAAGAGTAAAAAACCGAATCGATACAGTTGTGTCGGTGAAAACGATTCCAGCCGCCCCAAAAGGGAGAATGTTTGATATTGTTGATGAAATCAATAAAGTTGGGGTTAATGCCCCAATAAAAATAGGAGACGTCGTAATAAAAAATGTTCTCGGACTTGGTGTCGATATCGTCGCCACTAAAAATATTGAGTAATCTTCATTTATTTAATTTCACAATAGTTATATAATAACTTTAGTTTTATCAGATAGTATATTCTGATGTTCACAAGGAGAATTTTATATGCCAGATAAAATCAGGGTTTTTGCTCTCGGTGGTTTAGACGAGAATGGTAAAAACATGACTGTAGTGGAAATCAACAACGACATCATCGTCATCGATGCCGGATTGAAATTTCCAAATAAATTAACACCAGGAATTGATTTTTCAATCCCTAATCCAGACTACTTAATTAAAAACAAAAATAGAGTAAAAGGATACATTTTGACCCACGCTCACGACGAGCAAGTTGGTGCGCTTCCGTTTTTTTATGAACAAGCTCCTGCTCCTGTATACGGAACGACTTCATCTCTTTTCACTTTGAATAGTCATCGCATTCTTCTTTCTCATGAAGTTAAGTATGATTATCGAGTTGTAAGGACTTCATCGGCTTTTTTAATCGCTGGTCACGAAGTAAGATTGTTTCAAACGTGTCATAATGCCGCTAATAGTTTCGGCGTGTCGATTATGACCGATAAGGGTCAGATCGTTTATTCTGGTGACTACATTGTCGATTACGAAACAAATAATCCGAATTATCTATTCGATTTACAAGCTATCGGAGATTTAGCAAGAAGACCCACTCTATTGCTAATGACTGAATCACTTTCTGCCGATAGTGATGGATATTGTTCCCCTAACCACAAATTAACTGGCCATTTAGCCCCATATTTAGAAAGCTCTGAGGGCCGAGTTTTCATCGCTGCAAGTTGGGAAAATACCTATGGTATTCAAGAGATTATTACCCTCTGCGTTGCTAACCACAAAAAACTAGCGTTTAGTCATGAAACAAAAGCAATTTTGGATGAATTAGAGCGTCTTGGAGTAAGTAAAATTCCAAGTGAAAACATCCTCAATGCCGATGATATATTTAGATGTAGAGAACAAGACATGGTTATCCTATTCCTAGGATATCGCGAATTTTTGTATGATCATGTTTCAGAACTCGCTGAAGGAAAACTAAACGATCGGAAAATGTTTTTAAAACCAACCGATACATTCATTTTAGCTTCGCCACCTTCAGATAGTATTGAAGAAGATTTTACCGCGACAGTCGATAAACTTTTTAGAACTGGTTGTGAAGTTGTTTATCTCAAGAAAAAAGAGTTGTCAGGAATGCATGCTCGTAAGAACGATTTAAAATTGCTTTTAGCAATATTTAAACCAAAGTACTATCTACCCGTTAAAGGTCTTTTCTCTAAACTTCTTGCTAATGCCAAACTAGCCACGTCAATGAACATTGGATTAAATCACACCAATACATTCGTTATGGAAAATGGCATGGTTTTAGACATTGCGGAAAACGGGACTGCTAAAATTATTCAAAATTCGAATATTGATGTTCGCGAATTACTGGTAGACGGTCTTGGAGTTTCTGAGGTTGGAAATCAAATAATCGAAGAAAGAACAAAATTAGGCGTCGACGGAGTTGTCATTATTGCAACCACGATTAGTAGATCTAAAAAAGAAATCATTGCTAAACCAGACTGTCAAATGCGCGGATTTGTCTTCGTGAAAGAGGCTGAACCACTTCTAAAAGAAGTGACCAATATCTTTATTGAAGAATTAGAAAAAGGATTGAAATCGGATAAATTTGATAAAGACAAGGTTCAAGAAATATTCAAGGATCGCGTCAAAAAAACCATTCGTTATCAAATAAGAAGAGACCCTGTTGTCATTCCAATTATTGAAGAAGTCGAATAGTAAAAGCGCCAAAAGCGCTTTTTTCTTTCTATTTCTTTCTAGAATATTTCTTACTACACTCATATAATAGATTTGAGGATTTTTTTCATGAATGAAAACAATAAAATAGTCAGTAGCAAGTTAATGAAGATTATTTTAGGTTTATTCTTATGCCTAATTTCAGTCATCATGATTCTTGATGTCGGATATATCGGTCGAACACTTACTTTTGCATTTACTTTCCTTTTCGGATTTACATCCTATTTCTTCTACGCATTGTTTTTCGTGATTGGAATAGTTTTAATCTTTAGACAAAAAGATACAAAAATACACATCGGAGCATATGTTACTGGGACTGTGATTATATTAATTGCTACGCAAATGCTTCTTACTTATATATTCGAACCAGGAATTGTATTTGCGTCCTTAGGAACAAAAATTCAAACACTCTATGATCCGGCTAATTACTATAACGCCGCTTACATTCATCAATGGCCTTTTATGTTTCAGTGCCTATTTCCTAATGTTTCAAATCTAAAAGTCGGCGGTGGCGTAATAGGTGACAGTTTGATTTCAGCCTTAAATGAATGGCTTAATCTTAGTTCTCAAGCAATTCTAATCATCAGTTTGGTATTCTTCTTAGGCATTGCTTTATTTATGATTCCTTTAGTGGTAAAGATTGTTAAAAAACAAAAGACAGTTGAAAAAATACCAGCACCAAAGAAAAACACTGAGAGTCTTGTTAAAGACAATACACTAGAAACAATTTTGAACGCCTCGAAAACAGAAGATGAACCAAAACACGATTTAGATATTAAAAAACCGACAATTCAAATTCAAGCAGCTTCTTATAATAACGATAATCCATCTCAAGGTTCCCTTTCTTTTGCAGATACGAATTACACTCCGAACGGTGGGCTTCAAAGAGCAAAGTTTCAAAAAGACGCTAATAGTCTAGAACAACTTAACGAGACGATTAGTAAACCAGTAATCGATAAAATCGAACAACCAGTTCAAGCATCGAAGAAAACCGTTGAAGAAATACCAGTCAAAACCGAACAAATGTCTCTCGACTTTGGCGCTAAACCAGTACCTGATTTAACTAGTGTTCAACCTGAATTTGTCGATCCTATTGAAAAGGATAATATCGTCAAAGAAAAGCCAGTTGTGAAGCCTGTTGTTAAAAAACAAAGAGTAAAATTTATTCCGCCTGAATCTAATTTATTAAACGATTACGAGGTACAAGATTCCTCGACTAAAAATAACACTGTAGCCGAACAACGCAAAGATAAGATTAACGAAATTCTTCAAAATTTCCGCATTGGTGCTTCTTGTGTCGGATTCGTCGTCGGACCATCTGTCACACGTTTTAATGTTTCTTACGATAGCGCCGTGTCTGTCAAGACGGTTAGTTCTGCTTTTGATGACATCCAGTTAAGACTAGGAGGTATCGTTGGTCGTTTTCAACCTATCGTTGAGGGTGAGCCTTATAGTGGACTTGAACTCCCTAACGCTGTTATCACGACCGTTGGTTTTAAAGATATCCTTAATGCTCTGCCACCTTTTGATAAGAAACCGTTGTCGGTAGCGTTTGGTAAAGACATCTCCGGAAAAGTTATTTTCGCTGATTTTAGCGAGTTCCCACATATGCTTATCTCTGGAACCACTGGTAGTGGTAAATCAATCTTTATTCATTCGATAATCATGACTTTGATTATGAGAAATAATCCAGATGATTTAAAGATTGTTCTCGTCGATCCAAAACGTGTAGAAATGGCAATGTATGCTGATGAACCACATTTGCTTTGTCCGATTATTACCGAGGCCGCTAAAGCAAAAGTTTGCATGGAGAAACTCGATAAAGAAATGGAAAGACGCTACGACATATTAGCGCAATCTGGAAGTAACGATATGAAGTCATATCGCGAATATTGTAAAGAACATCCAGGCGCCGAATGGCTTCCATATATTATTGTTATCCTCGACGAATATGCCGATCTAGTCGATCGCGCAAAAGATATTTCGCAATATGTCGTGAGCATCGCTCAAAAGGCAAGAGCTTGCGGTATTCATATTGCAATATCAACCCAAAGACCATCGACTAACGTCATTACGGGTGTTATTAAAGGAAACCTCCCAACGAGAGTAGCTTTAATGACTTCAAGTCCAGTTGATTCTGTAACAATTATCGGTGAAGGTGGTGCAGAAAAGCTTTTAGGTAAAGGCGATATGCTCGTCCAGTCTCCTTTGATTTCTCGCACCGGTTGCGTAAGACTTCAAGGATGCTTCGTCTCGAATAAAGAAATAGTGCGAGTGGTCGAATACTTAAAGAAGAACTATAAAGTTGAGTATAACGAAGAATTCATGGATCTATTAGATCACTCTAAAGACCCAGTTACGCCGAGTTACGGTCCAATGGAAGAAGGCTCTGTTGGAGATGAAAAATATCTCGATGTCAAAGAAATGGTAATGCAACAGGATTACACTTCGATTTCCCGCATTCAAAGAGAATTCGGCTTTGGTTTTTCTCGCGCTGGTAAAATATTCTCTCGTCTACAAAAAGAAGGAATTGTCGCCGCAGCGCCAGATTCACCAGGAAGTTCAAAAGGTTGCAAAGTTCTGATTCACGACGCTGGTTTTGATAAACAACCTGATGTTGGGAGTTCAGAGCTAACAAGTACGCAAAAGCAATAATTTGGAGTCAAAATGGTTGGAATAGATATCGTCAAAATTGAAAGAATAAAATTGAGCAAAAGATTTATATCTCTTGTTCTTTCTCCAAGAGAAATTGAACTTTTGAACTTGAAGGATAAGAAAAAAGAATTTCTTGCTGGTCGCTTTGCTGCTAAAGAAGCATTTTTAAAAGCAAACAAAAAGGGTTTGTTTGAGATGTCTCTTAATGAAATTGAAGTCTTGTCAGATGATAATGGAGCGCCATATATCCTTTACCATAACCAAAGATATGACAATGTTTCAATTGCTCACGAAGTAGAATACGCGACAGCGGTCGTAATCATATAAATATGAAGGATTCATTTGTTAAGGCAAGACTCGTTTCTTTAAAGCGAGTCGAAATATACATTCTTACCAACGATTACCACGGTGAAGATCGAAAGATTATCATCGTTAAAGACGGTAGAACACCTATTCTATATAGTTTTGTTAACGAATCAGTCGACGGACGAATAGTACGTGTTGTCTACGAAACCAAAGAAGAATTTGCTTTCGGCCATTCATACGAAGTATTAGATGAAAATGGAAATCGTATTTTTGTCGATGTCAGTAGTGCAACCGATTTCGATAATTTTGACCAAATGTTTGCCTACGAAGGAAACGATTTAGGCCCAACATATCATAAAGAGTGCACAGACTTTGCTTTATGGGCTCCGCTTGCTAGTAGCGTAATGATATCTTATTACATCGGCCAGGAACAAAGAATATCGCCGATGACAAGAGGAGAAAAAGGCATATATCGAATTCGGATTAATGGCGATCTTAAAAATGTTAATTACCGGTATCTAGTAACTAATTCAGGCATTCAAAGATACGCCAACGACCCATATGCCAAATCGGTCTCATTAAATGGTGAAAGTTCATCGGTTGTAGATTTAGACAATGTAACAAATAATGTAAAAAACATTAGATTTAACAGAAAAAGTAGTAAATTGAGAAGTATTATATACGAACTAAGTGTTAGAGATTTTACCATTCAAAGATCGACCGACATCGACGCTAAAGGTAAATTTTTAGGAATGGTCGAAAAGAATCGTAGAACTCTCAAGGGAGAAAAAGCAGGTTTTGATTATTTGTTAGATTTAGGAATTACACATATTCAACTTCTTCCAGTCACCGATTTTGCCTTGGTCGACGATTTAGATGTAAGAAAATCTTATAACTGGGGTTATGACATCACATCATTCTTTGCTCTTGATGGTAGTTATTCGGTCAATCCTTCGAATCCAACTTCGCGTTTAGTCGAATTCAAAGCATTGATAAATGAAATGCACGCTAATGGAATAGGGGTAGTCATGGATGTTGTTTATAATCACATTTTTGAATACCAGAATTCGGATTTAGAAAAAATTGTTCCTTCTTATTTCTTCCGAAAGAAAAAAGATGGAAAGATGTCAAACGGCTCTTGCTGTGGCAACGATTTAAATACCGAAAGAGCGATGGTGAGAAAGTTAATTGTCGATTCAGCTTTTTACTTTGCAGATATTTTTGATGTCGATGGTTTTAGATTTGATTTGATGGGAATGATCGATAAATTAACTATCGATGAACTGAAGAAGAAAATACTTAAAATTAAGCCTAATTTCATGTTTTATGGCGAAGGATGGAACATCGCAACGGTTTTAGACGAAAAAAAGAAAGTCACAATCGAAAATGCAAAATTGAACCCAGATATATCTTTTTTCAATGATACATTTAGAGACATCATCAAAGGATCGTCTTTTGATTTAAAAAGAAAAGGATATATCAATGGAGATTATTCATATCGAGACGGAATGATATATAGTTTCCTCGGCTCTTGCTATAAAACGATTTACGACCCGAAATTCGTATCGATTAGTCAATCGATAAACTATGTTGAATGTCACGACAACAACACCTTATTTGATAAATTGGTGTCATCAAATTACGACGAAGACGAAGAAACGATTTTAAAAAGAGTAAAACTCGCTAATGCCTTAACGATTTTGTCATTAGGAATCCCATTTATTCATATGGGTCAAGAGTTAGGCTTAACAAAGTATGGGAAAGATAATACATACAATCTTTTAGATCGCTATAACGAAATGGATTACAAGATGGTCGAAAGCCGACGTGAAATGATCACATATTTTAAAAGTCTTGTCGAAATGCGAAAATTGATTTCCTTTTATGAGGAAGATAATATTTCAAAATTATACAATTCATTCGAATTCATCAACCTTAATAGTGGTGCAATCATCATCAAAAATAAAAAGACGGTAGTAAAGTCTCAAAAAGGAGAACTGCTCATCGTCATCAATCCTTCGAAAGAAACGATATTCTATGATTTAGCAGACTATTACTACTTTTTAAATGCATACAAAGGTGGTAATTTGACCGGCGAAATCGCAATTAAAAACCTTACTATTCCGCCAATTTCTTGCACTATTCTTTTCAAGAAAAAACATTGAGACTTTGTTTACGATAAGTCAGTTATACTTTGATCATGATTAGTGACATAGTGATTTCTGGCCGTCTTGGTCAAATGGTTAATTCTTATCTAAGAGAATTGATAATCGAAAAAGAAAATATTATTACTTCGAATGTCGAGAAAACAATAATTCCAATTTCTGATTGGTTTAAATCGACTAATGGTTTTTTACTAACACTTCCTATTGGAACACATGTTTTAATAAGGGGTAGAATTGAAAAAGATGAAGAGCATGGTCTTTTCGTAATTACGGAAACTCTTGAAATTATCTCGAAAGATAAACTATTATCTTTCTAAGGGAATTATGCCAAAAACAACTAGATTCATATTGCCAATCCTTAAAGCAGGACCAAAGATATACTGGTACTATCTTTGGAAAATGATTAAGTACGCAAAGCACCCCGAGAAGTATCCGATACAAAAGAAATACCTCGGCGGAAGAAAGCTTGCGCTTCAAGTAAGCAAAGATCTAAATGTCGAATACCGATTTGAAGGTCTAGAGAATATTCCAAGCGATAGGGTATCGTGTTTTGTTGGCAATCATTCGAGCGATTTCGATCCTGTTCTTTTAGTTTCCGCATTGGAAAAGCCGACAACTTTCGTCGGTAAAAAAGAAATCGGCGGAATTCCATTCGTTGGTACTTTTATGAAGAGTCTTGAAGGGGCTTTCATGGATCGCGACGATTTAAAACAATCGTTAAGAGTGATGAAAATGGTGGAAGAAGACTTGATCAACAATAAAAAGAACTGGGTCATTTTCCCAGAAGGAACTAGAAATAGAGATCCACAAAAATTGCTTCTAGAGTTCCATCAAGGAACTTTCCGCGCTCCAACTAGAGCAGGAGTCCCAATTGTTCCATTTGCGATGATTGGAGCTTCACGCGTGTTGAAAGGCTACCCACATTATAAAAAGTATCCA
The DNA here is from genome assembly GCA_034932745.1 of Erysipelotrichaceae bacterium. GTDB lineage: Bacteria > Bacillota_I > Bacilli_A > RFN20 > CAG-826 > JBAYST01. Next base: position 68,263 of record JAYFOJ010000004.1, read on the forward strand.
GTTATTATTAAGTTCTTAAAACCAATATATAAAGAAGAATACGAATTAATATCAAATCAAGAATTAGCCAACCTTGTTAAGTCGAGAGTTCAAAGAGAAATAACTTTCACTTTAAGAGCAGAAGACCACAAGTTGATGCAAGAACTAAATCCGGTAAAATACAAATCAATATAAAAGAAAACCACTCACTATTTCTAGTAAGTGGTTTTTAAATTTACTTTTTCCTAAAGGATTAAGCGCCTACTGGGAAGATTTGTAATTGAACAAGGCCATCTGTTGCAACAGTACTCAAATCGATATAGACAGCTTCGCCAGATGTTTCATTGACGTAGTATGTGTCTGTTCCATCAACTGTAGCAACGAATCCGGCAGCTACTAATACAGCAGCGTAATCGTATGTTGAAGTTGTGGTTGTTTGAATATTGACGAGATATACGCCGTATTGTTCATAATATTCGGCAGTGCCAGCGAAGTCAGTGGCAGCTGGGTCAGCGTATGCTGGAATAGCTGTTTCGAATGCTGGTGTAGTTGCTTTCATGAGTTCAACCCATCCTGCAATAGCACTTGCCCAGTCGTGAACTGTAGCAACGCCACCGAGGAAGATAGCAAGATAACTACCCATGTTGTCGATTTCAACACTTGAAACGACTTCAGGTTCTTCAGAAGATCCTTCAGCAACTTTTGTTGCACCTTGAATAACGACGACACCTTCCTCTTCTTGGGCAATAGTCCAATCGAGTTGAGTATCAGCTAAGATGCGGTTCTTTAAAATAGTGAAGTCTGCATCTGCATCATCTGTATAAGCGGTAACCAATAATCCAGTAACGAATCCATCGTTGACTTCCATATAACTGGATTCATCGATGACGTAACTATAGATTTGTGTTCCATCTTTTTTCAAATCTGGTAGTGGTGAAGAAATCAAGTTGCTGATTTCAGCGCCCATTTCACTCCAGTCAGCAAAGACACCTTGAACTGGTGACCATGGATCTGAGAGCTTAACTCCGAAAGGTCCAAATACGAATCCAACTGTGTCTCCGACCCAATACATAGGAGCGCAAATTCCGAAAGCGTCGCCAACAACAGCTGGGACTGCTTGTGAACTTTCGCCATTGGTTGTATCGGCGAAGAATCCATTAACTTCAGCAGCTTCGGCCTCGGTTAATGCTGGAATAACGACTGGAATAGCGATTGGGTTTGTAGCCTCGACTTTTTCGCCTGGGAATACAACCTTAAATTCGCTTGGTGTTCCAGCAACGACTGTTCCTGGAAGTGATGCTAATTGAACTAGACCGCCCCAAGCAAGTATGCCTGATGCGGAACGGCTTGCAAGACTATCAAATCCTGCTCTTGTTAGTGCTCCAAAGCCATAGATTTCACCTTTACCTTTGGATGTAGCTTCGTCAACTGCGTACTTGACCTCTGCATTTCTGATGACAGGACGTCCATCTTCTGATCCAACTGTACCGGTAACACTTACAACGTCTTTCCATCCGAATGGGTTTGCGGAAGCTGCTAATACTTCGACGCAGTGAATTCCACTTAGTGAAGTACCTGAAGTTTCTTGAACCATTAATGTATTGCCATATTTGTTGTTAACAGCGACATTAGCGATGGTGACGAGTTGTCCATCATTGACAGGTGCGCTTGATTCTGAATCCCATTCAGTAGCTTGAGCGATAGTCATGGATACTGGAGCAGGTCCTTCGGAACTGCTTGATCCGCCGCCACAAGATGCAAATGAGAGTACTAATCCGGCGATAGTCAACGATTTTAGTAAACTTTTTTTCATTTGGTTTTCTCCTTTCCCTTGAAATCAAAGTTTGAATATAATTTATTACTTCCCGTAATTAATTACAAGTCTTTTTCTAGAACCCTTTTATAAAAGAAAACCTTAGAAACGATTTCTAAGGTGCTTTGGGTAGTGGTTTTTAATGATTGAACCATCCGATTTTCCAAAACTAACCGGAATATTTTTATACTTAACTAAAACCATACCTTTTTTAGTTTTTAATGGTAATGATTCACCCTTTAAATACTTTGTTAATTCATTATCATTTATTTCGACTGAATCGACATAATTAGTTATTGTTCTGCTTAGATGAAAATCATAAATCTCATCGTGTCCTTTAATCGTTGAATACTTTACACCATAGCGGATTATGTTAAGACCTTTATTCCTTATAGTACCTTTTAAATAAAATTTAGTATCGCCAAACCTGATGGTGTCAGTGTTATTTTTGTTTTCAATGGAGAAATTGTCGCTTTGAACATTTTTGTTTTTTTGAATATTTTCTATTCCTGGCTTTTTTATTAGGCAAATGTAATGTCCTTCTCCTTGAAATAAATTAGGGAAAAGATGAATTCCATGATTGCTTTTTGAACTTTTAAAAAACATTCGATTGTCATCAATACTTATTTCGTTTGCGTCAGTGTTTTTTAACAAATATTCGATGACTTCCTCGTCCTCCTCGTAAGAGAAAGAACAAGTAGAATAAACCATTGTCCCATTAGGTGCGAGCATTTTATACGCTTTTAAAATCAAATCTTTTTGAATTTCGGCAAATTTTATGACTTTGTTAAAAGACCAGTCTTCCTTCATTTCAATTGCTTTTCGAAACATACCACTTCCAGAACATGGTGCATCGAGAATAATTTTAGAGAAATAATCTAAATAATTCTGATATATCTTACTAAAATCATTATTAGTTATAACGATATTTTTTAAGCCCATTTTCTCGATGTTTTCGAGAATGATTAAAGCCCGATCTCTAGCGATATCATTTGCAATAATGGTACCGTTTCCATTCATCAATAAAGATGCTTGTACAGTTTTTCCACCTGGAGCAGCACATAGATCTAAGACATTATCATTGCCGTTTGGCTTAAGCAAAAAAGAAGGCATCATCGCCGATGGTTCTTGAAGATAAAAACAGCCTAGTTCGTAATAAATGCTTTTGCCCAATTCATATTCATTTTTATCGTAGATAAAAGCGTGTTCTACGAATGGATGCTTGTTCACATTCGGGAAAAGCGATATAAATGCTTCGTCGCTCATTTTATTCGTGTTCAATAACGCTCCATGAAGACTGGGTTTTTCAAGAGAATTCATAAGTTCAGAAATTTGCTTTTTATCTAGATACTTCTCTAAGTGTTTTTCAAAATCCATGATTTCAGTCTACTATTTTCCTTATTAATAACATATTAAAAAGTTAAAGAGCATGTGTTAGAATACTATGGTGTTTTAAAAAGAGGAAATAACATTATGAGAATGGTAGACATTATTACTAAAAAAAGAGATGGCAAGGAATTAAGCGAAGAAGAAATTCGTTTCTTTGTCAAAGGATATACCGATGGTAGCATCCCAGATTATCAAGCTTCAGCCTTTACTATGGCAATCATTTTTAAAGGAATGACAAAGTCTGAAATCGTTACTTTAACCGACGCGATGGAACATAGCGGAGATGTTGTCGACTTGTCGAGCATCAAAGGCGTCAAAGTAGACAAGCATTCAACTGGCGGTGTTGGTGATAAGACATCGCTAGTATTAGGACCTCTAGTGGCTTCTTGCGGAGCGAAACTCGCAAAAATGTCTGGTAGAGGATTAGGGCATACTGGTGGAACATTAGACAAAATGGAATCTATTCCAGGCATGTCGATCGCAATTTCTGGCGAACGTTTCTTAAAGCAAGTTCAAAATGTTGGAATGGCAATCGTTGGTCAAACTGGCGACTTAGTTCCTGCGGACAAGAAACTCTATGCATTAAGAGATGTCACTGGAACAGTTGAATCAATCCCACTAATTGCTTCATCAATCATGTCTAAGAAATTAGCATCTGGAAGCGATACTATTTTGCTAGATGTTAAGTTTGGTAGTGGAGCGTTCATGAAGAATATCGATGACGCTAGAAAATTAGCGGAAACAATGGTTTCGATTGGCGATGGTTTGAATAGAGACACTCGTGCAATTTTAACCGATATGGAACAACCTTTGGGTCTTGCCGTAGGCAATGCCCTCGAAGTTAAAGAGGCAATCGCAACTTTAAAAGGTCACGGACCAAAAGACTTAGTCGAACTTTGTTTAAAAGCGGGATCGATTATGCTCGAACAAGCAAAAATTTGTAAAACCGAAGAAGAAGGAAGAAAACTTCTCGAAAAGAAGATCGCTAACGGCGAAGCTTTTGAAAAACTCTGCCAATTCGTCGAAGCACAAGGCGGAGATGTTAGTTACATCCGCAATCCAGAGAAATTTATCGTTTCTAAAATCGTTAAAGATGTCATCTCAAAAGAAGATGGACATATTTCTAAAATCGACTGTCTTGAAATTGGAGAAAGCGCGATGCGTTTAGGCGCCGGAAGAGCCACTATGCAAGATAAAATCGATATGTCAGCAGGCATTATTCTAAATAAAAAAGTCGGAGACGCAGTTAAAAAAGGCGAGAAATTGTGTACGATTTATACAAATGTTGCTAATTACGAAGAGGTCATGGAAGATATCAGAAAATCATTCAAAATTAGCAAAGTTGAAATCAAAGTTCCACCAATCGTTCACGAATACATTCGCTAATAACGAACTAATAAAAATAAAAGCAACCGATTCAAGTGGTTGCTTTTTTATTTCTTAAGATCGCTAATCTTAGATGATCTTCTAATCTTTTTAAGTCGATCAAAGTTTTGTTTTAGTGCCTTTTCATAAGCGCCATTTTCCCAAGGTTCGAAGAAACTCATGTCTTTGATGATTTCTGGCAAATATTGCATCTTCTCCCAGATGTCTGGTCTATCGTATGGATACTTATCTTCTTCATTAATATTGATCGGATTAAGTTTTAAATAATCAAGGACATCCAAGTGATGATCTTTAGCGTAATTCATCGCCTTTTCTATCGCAAGACAACTCGACTTTGACTTTGGCGATAAAGCTAAATCACAAACCGCAAAGCCAAGTGGAATAATAGCTTCTGGGAATCCGACTTTTTTGGCAGTTTCAATCGCGTTATATATTCTATCTACTGCACTTGGATTAGCAAGGCCGATATCTTCATATGCAGTGACGATTAATCTTCTTTCAATCGAATCCAAATCTTCGGTTATGCAGAGTCTTGCTAAGTAGTATAAAGCAGCATTAACATCGCTACCTCGAATCGACTTTTGTAAAGCAGAAACGGAGTCGTAATGCTCATCTTCGTTTTTGTCCATTGAATAGTTAGGAACTTTTATTACGTTTTTCACATCTTCAAGATTAAGTTTCTTTTTATCGCCCATCGACAATACTTCTAAATAATTAAGGGCGTAACGCATGTCTCCGCCGGTGATATCGGCTATATATTCAAGGCCATCATTACTAATCTTTAGTTCATTATTTAATCCATTTGGATGGGATATCGCTCTTTTTAGCCCTTCAATAATTTCATTTTTGGATAGTTTCTTTACTTCTAATAGATGAACTCTTGATCTAATCGCCTTATTAATCGACATGTATGGATTAGCAGTCGTAGCGCCAAGAAGATAAATCGTTCCGTCTTCAATATAAGGAAGAAGGACGTCTTGTTTGTCCTTGCTTAGTCGATGAACTTCATCGATGATGACAAATGATTCATCGAACATCTTACATTCTTCGATCGCGTTCTCTAAATCCTTTTTGCTAGATGTAACCGCATTTAATTTAACAGCTTTCACTTTCATCGAACTTGCATAAGCTTCTGCGATGGTGGTTTTTCCAGATCCAGGTGTGCCATAAAAAATAAGCGAAAACATCGCATGATTATCGATAGATTTTCTCAAGAAACCATCTTTTCCGACCAAATGTTCTTGTCCAATCACTTCGTCTAAAGAAGTCGGTCTTATTCGATACGCTAAAGGCTTTTTAATCATATACATAATTGATTATATCAATTTCGCTTTGGTTTCTCTATAATAGTATTGTTTTTATGAAAGTATTATTACAAACAGTAAATAGCGCATCTGTTAAGGTGCTGAATAAAGAAATCGCTTCGATAAGTAGAGGATATCTTCTTCTCGTCGGCTTTGGTGGTGGTGACACAAAAGAAACAGTCGACTTAATGGTCGATAAGGTTTTAGCTTTGCGAGCATTTGCCGATGGAAATCGACAAATCAACCTTTCGATTAAAGATGTTAATGGTTCAATTCTTTCGGTCTCTCAGTTTACGCTTTACGCTAATACGACTAAAGGTCGTAGACCATCTTTTATCGATGCCTTAAATCCTCGTGAGGCTCAAGATCTTTATGACTATTTTAATTCTCAATTAGAACAAAAACATGGAAAAGTAAGCTCCGGATTATTTGGGGCTGATATGGATGTTATTTCGTCTAATGATGGACCTTTTACATTAATACTCGATAGCAAGGAGCTATGGCCGTTATGAAAATCATGATTGGTCTATCTGGTGGTGTCGATTCTGCTGTTGCCGCTTATCTTTTAAAAAGAGACGGGCACGAAGTAACGGCGTGCTTTATGCGCAATTGGGACGCCCTAGCAAATGGTGACTACTTAGGAAATCCAACTATTAATAATGAACAATGCCCACAAGAAAAAGATTGGGACGACGCTTGCGCGGTGGCAAAGAAATTAGACATACCAATAATGAGAATTGACTTTGTCAAAGAGTATTGGGATGAAGTGTTTTCATTCTTTTTGAGTGAATACAAAAAGGGAAGAACTCCAAATCCAGATATTTTTTGTAATAAATATGTAAAATTTGATGCGTTTTTAAAATTTGCTAAGTCTAAAGGGTTTGATATGATTGCGATGGGACATTACGCAAAAAGAATCGATAGAAACGGCAAAGCCTATCTTTTAAAATCTTTTGACTTAAACAAAGATCAAACATACTTTTTGTCACAAATATCACAAGAGCAATTGAAATCATCAATTTTTCCTCTTGGAGATATCGACAAAACAGAAGTTAGAAAAATTGCCCATCAACTCGGATTATCTTCGGTAATGGATAAAAAAGATTCAACTGGAATTTGTTTTATTGGCGAAAGAGACTTCAAAAAGTTTCTCGAGAATTATATCCCTGCTAAAAAGGGAAAGATTGTCGATATTGAGAACAATCGAATAATCGGACAGCATGACGGAGTCATGTATTATACTATTGGACAACGAAAAGGATTAGGACTTGGAGGCATCTCAGGAGAACTTGCAAAGGGTTGGTTTGTCGTTAAAAAGGATGTTATCAATAACATCCTTTACGTCGCTAGTGGCGACGAGAACGATTATTTATATTCGACAAGTTGCATTGTGAAGAATCTAAACTTCATTACGGATAGACCACAAAATGGATCATCATTAATGGCGAAGTTTAGATATCGTCAAAAAGATAATCCAGTTAAAATCAATTTTATTGATGAAGACACTCTAGAACTTGTTTTTGCTACCCCATATAAGGCAGTCACAACTGGTCAAGCCGCCGTTTTATATGACGGAGACATTTGTCTTGGTGGTGGCCTAATCGAGGAAGTTTATCGCAATAAAAAGCGAATTGACATTTAGTGGCATTTTCTTTAATGTATGTTAGAATTAAATAAATCAACAAGGAAACTAAACTTGTCTAAGTTTAAAGAGATTGCCTACTGGTGAGAATGGCAAAACCGATGACTTGTGTGCCACTTCCTTCGAGCTGTTAATAACGGCCGTTATCCGCGTTAAGGACCTAATTAAGAGCATCTTCTTGATGAATAAGGATGGTACCGCGAGTCAATCGTTCCTTAAGGAACGTTTTTTTATTCTAAGGAGAATATATGAAAAAATTAACATCCGTCCAAATCAGACAAATGTGGCTTGATTTCTTTAAAAGCAAAGGACACAAAGTCGAACCAGGCGCATCTTTAATCCCGCATAATGATCCAACATTACTTTGGATTAATTCTGGCGTTGCGGCGCTTAAAAAATATTTTGACGGAAGTGAAGTTCCGCCTTCAAAAAGAATCACCAACGTCCAAAAATCAATTCGCACTAATGATATCGAAAATGTCGGGCATACAGCTAGACACCATACTTTTTTTGAAATGTTAGGAAACTTTTCTATTGGTGATTACTTCCGCAAAGAAGTAGTGCCATGGGCGTACGAAATTTTAACTTCGCCAGAGTGGTTTGCTATTGACAAAGAGAAACTATATGTCACTTATTTTCCAACCGATTTAGAAACAAGAAAACTATGGATAGATAGTGGGTTATCTCCAGATCATCTAATACCTCTTGAACACAACTTTTGGCAAATCGGTGAGGGACCTTGTGGCCCGAATACTGAAGTATTTTTCGACCGAGGAGAAAAATGGGATCCTGACCATATCGGAATTAAACTATTATCAGAAGAAATTGAAAATGATCGCTATATTGAAATATGGGGTATTGTCTTTTCGCAATTCAACGCCGTTGAAGGAGTTGAAAAAGAGAAGTACAAAGAACTTCCAAGCAAGAACATCGATACCGGCGCAGGCTTAGAGAGAATTTGCTGTGTTTTGCAAGGAACCGAAACGAACTTTGAGACAGATTTATTCATGCCGATAATTAAAGCGACAGAGAAACTGGCGAAATTACCTTACGAGGGAAAAAACAAAGTTTCCTACCGCGTTATCGCCGATCACGCTAGGGCATGTACATTTGCTATTAGCGATGGTGAATCATTCTCAAACGAAGGTCGCGGATATGTCTTAAGACGCCTCGTTCGTCGAGCGATGAGATATGGACAAAAAATCGGCATCAATAAACCTTTCTTATACACACTAGTACCAGTTGTTATCGATGTAATGAAAAGTTACTACCCAGAATTAATTAAGAATAAAGAAAAAGTTCAAAAAATGATTGAGGCTGAAGAAGTAAAGTTTTTAAAAACACTCGATAATGGCGAGGCTATATTAAGAAAAATGGTCGAAGGCCAAAAGATTCTTACAGGTGAAAATGCATTTAAACTATACGACACATTCGGATTTCCAATCGAACTTACGCAAGAAATCTGCTTAGAACTAGATGTCGCGGTCGATATGGATGGTTTCAAAAAAGAAATGAAACATCAAAAAGAAATGGCTCGCGCTGCCCGTGGTGGATCTCAAAGTATGTCTTCTCAATCAAAAGATTTAATCGAGTTTACCACTAAGAGCGAATTCACATATGGTTTTGAACCGATAAAAGCTAAAGTTGTCGGTCTATTTAAGGATGGCAAAAAAGTTGACACTTTAACGGATAGTGGTGAAGTTATCTTTGATAAAACTATTTTCTATGCCGAAAGCGGCGGACAAGTATGCGATAGTGGAACAATCAAGAATAAATCTACGACCGCAAATGTAACAAAAGTAATCAAGGCTCCTAACAAGCAACATTTACATGTCGTCGATGTTTTGTTTGGACAAATTGAAATCGGTGACACCTTCTTGCTTGAAATCGATGAATTAAGAAGGCTGAAAATAATGAGAAATCACTCAGCTACCCATCTTCTTCAAGCGGCGCTAGATGAAATTCTTGGCGAAGAAATTAATCAGGCTGGTAGTGCTGTTAACGACGAATATGTCCATTTTGACTTCAACTACAATAAAAAAATTGACGATGAGAGTTTAACGTCAATTGAAAAGAAAGTTAATTCTTGGATTGCGATGGGGATTAAAGGAAAGACAGAAATCCTTCCAATTGAAGAGGCAAAGAAAATAGGCGCTAAAGCCTTATTCGACGAAAAGTATGGTGATTTTGTTCGCGTGGTTTCATTTGGTGAAGTTTCAAAAGAATTTTGCGGTGGAACACATGTAACTAATACTCAAGACATCGGAATATTTGTAATCGAATTTGAAGAATCGGTTGCTTCTGGCACACGAAGAATTCAGTTCAGAACAAGCGAAGGCGCATACGAACTCATTAAATATCGTGAAAATATTCTATCGCGTGTTAAAAACAAAATCGGTGCATCTTCATTAAAAGAAATTGATTTAAAACTTGGCTCACTATTAGACGAAAAAGAAAAACTCAACCAAAGAGTAAGTCTTCTCAACCAAAGAATCGCTAATAACATGAGCGAAAGTTTGAAAAAAGAATTTACCGACGTCAATGGCAAAAATATTCTCGTTAAATACTTACCTAATGTTTCTAGGGAAACACTGTTACTCATTATTGATAGTTTGAAGACTATACACGAGAATTCAATCGTGGTATTGATTGGTTCAGAAGAAGAAACTTTACCGATTGCAGTTTCTAGTAAAATCAAGGATTTAAGTGCGGGAAAAATGGTTGGAATGATTGCAAAAGAACTCGGTGGTTCAGGTGGTGGACGACCGGATTTTGCCTCTGGTGCTGGAAAAGATGCATCAAAAATCGATTCTGCTATTAAACTTGTTAAAGAAATGGTTAAGTAAATGGAAAAAGTATTAGGACTTGATCTAGGAACTAAAACCTTAGGAATTGCGATGAGCGACACAATCGGTATCGTTCACGGAATCGAAACTTTTCGTTTTCAAGATAAAGCCTATCGCCTAGCGAAAGAGCGCGTTATTCAACTAATGAAAGAGAACAATATTAAAGAAATAGCTATTGGGCTCCCTCTTCACTTAAGTGGCGAAATGAGCGAAATGGGCAAGGCCTGCCAACTATTTAAAGAAAGGTTGTTAGAAGAATATCCAGATCTTAAAATAGTAATGGTAGATGAAAGATTGACTAGCGTTTCTGCTCATAGAACATTGTCTAATTTAGGAATGAATAGCAAAAAACAAAAAGAAGTGGTCGACATGATCGCGGCAGAAGAGATTTTAAACACCTATATGAGGATGAGGAAATAATATGAAAAAAATTAATGATAACCAAATGATCATAACCGACGAAAAAGGAATAGAACATATCTGCGAAATCCTTTTTACGTACGATAATGAGGCAAGAAAAACTTCTTATGTTCTATTTTACGAACTCGATAATCAAGATGAAGTACTCGCGATGAAATATAATAAAAACGGCACTTTGGAAGATATCGAAGACGATGCTGAATTCCAAGAAGTTATTGAAGTATTCAATGCATTCAATGACGATGAGGAAGAAGCTGAGGACGAAGAAGATAACGAAAAAGAGGATGAGTAATCATCCTCTTCTTTTTTAGAAATAACGTTTTAATTCAAATTCACTGATTGCTTTAGAATATTCGAACCATTCTAATTCTTTAGCGGTAATTAGCTTGTTATATGTGTGTTCGCCAAGAGTTTCTTTTAGGAGCTTTGACTTTTTAAATTCTTGGGTCGCTTCGTGCAATGAAGCTGGAAGTCTTTGAATTCCTAACGCATCTATTTCGGCATCGGTTAACTCGAACAAATTGTCATTAACAGGAGCGACCAAATCGCTTTCTTTAATGTGTTCGATTCCATCTAGGCCACACGCCAAGATACAGGCGAGGGCAAGATATGGATTAGCGGTTGGATCGACGTTTCTAATTTCTGTTCTTGTTCCATTTCCTCTAACAGCAGGAATTCTAATCAGTGATGATCTATTACTATCGCTCCAACAAGCATAAATCGGTGCTTCATATCCAGAGACCAATCTCTTATAAGAGTTGACGCTTGGATTAGTAATAAATGCAAGAGCACGTGTGTGCTTAATAATGCCACTCATCCATTTTTTGCAAACGAGTGATAATCCTAATTTCTTTTCTTTTGGATCATAGAATATATCGTTACCATCCTTATCGGAGAATGAACAGTTAGTATGCATTCCACTTCCTGCTAGACCACAAATCGGTTTTGGCATAAAAGTAGCGCCGTATCCATGCTTTTTAGCGACAACTTTAACTACTTGTTTGAATGTTTGCACGCGGTCACACGCGGACAATACATCATCATATTTAAAGGTAATTTCATTTTGTCCTGGTCCAACTTCGTGATGGGAAGCTTGAACGAGGAATCCTAACTTTTCTAATTCCAAAGCGATGTCTCTTCTTACATATACTCCGCCATCAAATGGTTGGAGATCGAAATATGAAGCATTATCGATTGCGGTGTGGAGAATTGGCTTTCCACTTTCATCTAGCTTAAATAGATAAAATTCTGGTTCAAAGCCAACGTTGAATGTTTCAAATCCCATTTCGTGCATTTTGCGCACCATTTTTTTAAGGATATAGCGAGGGTCGCCTTGAAATGGTTTACCTTGTGGAGTATAAACATCACAAATCAAACGAGCAACCTTGCCATATGTACTATCCTCGAATGTCATGATCAACCATGTGTTTAAATCAGGACTTAGATACATATCGGCTTCTTTGATTCTTACAAAGCCTTCAATTGATGAACCGTCGAACATAATTTTGTCATCTAGAGCATCCTTGAGTTTGGCCACAGGAATTTCAACAGCTTTCACTGTTCCAATCATGTCGGTGAATTGCAGTCTGATGTAGCGAACGTCTTCTTGTTTGGCAATTTTAAGAATTTCTTCTTTTGTATATTTAGCCATATTTTACGCCTCTTTTATAAGAGCGATTTTAAGTCTAAATCGTTAAAAACACAAACAAAATTATGAGTAAAAATTCAAAATGTAGAACTAATCGATTATTTTTGACTTCGTTTTTCAACTAAAAATTACTGTTTTGAATGCAAAAATAACTTTACACGTGTAACATGCAAAAAACTTGTCTATACGAATAATGTAAGTTTTATTAACATAAAGAAATGATTTCTTGCTAAAATCATAATAATCTTTTGTTTTAGTAAAAGTGAAGCGAGGCAAAACATATGTGTGGAATTGTTGGTTGTGTTGGTAAACTTAATGTCCGTGGTTATCTAATTAACGGTTTGCACGATCTCGATTATCGTGGCTATGACTCTGCTGGTGTAGCATTTGTCGAAGACCGCGAAATTAAAATATTTAAATTCCGTGGTTCTGTCGATAATCTCGATAATAAAACCCCAAAAAGCATTATCAGCAATATCGGTATTGGACACACTCGTTGGGCAACGCACGGGGAGCCAAATGATATTAACTCTCATCCGCACCTTTCAAATTCAGGAAAATTTTCGCTCGTTCATAACGGCGTTATCGAGAACTACAAAGAGATTAAAAGAAAATTGAGCGAACAAAAGTTTTACTTTGTAAGTGAAACCGATAGCGAAGTAATAGTTAATCTCATCGACTTTTATTTTAAAGAGACAAATGATGTTCTAAAAGCCCTTGCATTAGCCTCAAAAGAATTGCATGGCTCATATGCGATTGCGCTTGTATACCAAGATGATCCCACTAAACTTTATTTCTTTAAGAACAAATCGCCTCTATTAATTGGCGTTTGCGATGACTCATCTCTGCTTGCTTCTGATGCTGCTCCGATGATTAAATTAACAAAAAAGTTTATCGATTTGGATGATGGACAATACGGCTATGTCACAAAAGATGAACAACACATCTTTATGAATGGTAAAGAAATTAAACCCGAATTCTCTACTAAAGAAGCAGATCTATTAGTAAAGGATTTAAAAGGGTATCCGCATTACATGCTAAAAGAAATCGATGAAATAGATACAGTTATAAAAAGGTTAATCGATAATTATTTCGACGCTAATCGATTTGTATTCGATCCAAAACTAATCGAAGCAATAGATAACGCAGATACAATCGTCTTTATCGCTTGCGGAACTTCATATCATGCATCATTAATTGGCGCCCGTTATTTTGAAAATATCGGCAAGAATGCACAAGTATACATCGCTTCGGAATTTGGATATTATCCAAAAAAGAGCGATAAAAAGACTTTTTACATCATGCTTTCTCAATCTGGAGAAACCGCCGATTTGATTAGATGCCATAAGATATTAAAGCTAGAGAACAAAGATGTTTTGGTTATCACAAACACTAAAGGATCATCACTAGAAAGAAACGCAACTTATTCATTGCTACTTTACGCCGGATTAGAAGTTGCGGTTGCTTCGACTAAAGCATATGCTGCGATGGTCACACTATTAGCAATCTTAACCGCCGCAATCGTGGACAATAAAGAGTTGATCGACGATTTAAAAGATGTCATCAAATCGATTCAGATTTTAAAAGAAAGAAAAGAAGAAGTAAGACAAATCGCATTAAAAGTTAAAGATTCAACAGATTTGTTCTATCTAGGTCGTGGGTTTGATTATGATTTATCGATGGAAGCATCGCTAAAGCTTAAGGAAGTATCTTATATACATAGCGAGAGTTTTCCAGGTGGCGAACTAAAGCACGGGCCGATTGCCTTGATATCAAAGAATACTCCGGTGGTGGTCTTCATCTCTGATAAGATAACCGCTGAAGCGATGAGAGGTAATATAAAAGAGGTAGAGAGCCGTGGTGCCATGGTGTTTACAGTGGTGAGTGAATCATTAAAGAAACCAGAAGACACAATTTCTGTTCCAGATTCAAAGGTTTGTTTATCGCCTCTAGTTAAGAGCGTGATTGGATTTTATTTAGCGTACTATGTTGCTTCCGAAAAGGGTTTGAATGTCGACAAGCCACGTAATCTCGCTAAATCAGTTACCGTCGAATAAAAGTTTAAAATTTACTAGTAACATTTCTTATTTCTAATCCGTTTTATTTTATATAGCTTTCTATTTCATAGAAGTTAGTAACAAATAAAAATATGGAATTTTAAAAATTATATTGATATAATAGCGCTTGACTTTGGAGGGATTATCAATGACAGAAAAAGTAAAATTAACCAAGGCTGGTTATCAAAAGCTACAAGAAGAACTCCGCGATCTTATCGACAATCAAAGAGCAGAAGTAAAAACGCAACTCGCCGAAGCTCGCGCTCAAGGTGACTTAAGCGAAAACGCAGATTATGACGCTGCTAGAGCAAGACAAGCAGAAGTTGAAGGAAGAATATTAGAGATTGAATCAATTCTTAATTTCTGTGAAGTCATCGAAGAATCTCCAAAAAATTCTAAGAAAATCGGTTTAGGTTCAGTTGTAAAGATTAAAGATTTGAGCAGAAACTCAATCGAAAGCTATACGATTACAGGAACCACTGAAGCTGATCCAATCAACAACAAGATTAGCAATGCTTGTCCATTAGGAGAAGCCCTAATCGGTAAGAAAGTTGGCGATATAGTCGATGTTAAAGCCAATATTTCATATAAAGTTGAAGTTATCGAAATTTCGATAAAATAAATAGTTTCTATTTAAAAAGCCTCCTACAAGTAGCAGGAGGTTTTTATTATGTTCAAGATTCTTATAGGCGTGGTGGTCGCGGTATTTGTCGTCATCGTTGCGTTCATGATCATCGATCCAAACATCGGGACAATTCACGATGGTGTTAGCGACAGTGCTTCATTAAACACATTCGCACTAACGATAGAAGGCGAGGTTCAACGGGCAGGAACTTATGTATTGAGTCAAGGAGTTACGATGGGTGACCTGATTATCTCTGCGGGTGGACAAACTAGTAACACAGACGAATTAGCGTATTTTGATACCGCAGAACTTAAATCTGGTATGACCTATTATATTGCCCCTAAGTATGACTTAACCGACGTTTGCAATAATGTCGAAATCAAAAAGGTGAATATCAACAAAGACACCCAAGAAAAAATGATGGGAATAAACGGCATTACTGCCTCGATCGCAAATTCTATTGTTTCTTACCGCTCGAGCAATGGACAATTCTTTACACTTGAAAGTCTGATGGATGTTTACGGCATTGGAAATGCGACATATAAAAAAGTGCGGAATTATATTACCCTACACGAGTGATTTTACTTGTATTATTCGTTTCTTTTTGGCTTGGCCTATCGCTAAATAATTCCCCACTAATAGTTTCCATCATCTCATTTTTGCTCTTTATATATATTTGGAAAAAAATATCGAAAAAAGTACTAGTAATAAGCTCTTTATTTTTGTTTATCGGCATTACTATTTCTTTTATAAATATCGATATCAAAAAAACTTCTTATGAAGGAATAGTAGTGGAAGTATCGAACAACTATTATCTTTTATCTAGTGATTTTGAAAAGTTATATGTTTACGAAAAAGATACGAACAAAGAAATAGGGGATATTTTAATAATTGAAGGTAATAAAGAACTAATAGAATCAGAGAAAATAGAGAGTAGGTTTGATTTTGCTAATTATCTGAATAACAAAGGTGTCCGTTACCAGATATTTCCTAAGACTACGACGGTTAAATTTAACTCATTTCTTAGGCTAAATAAAATGAGAAAAGACTTTTTATCTCATTTTTCTAGTGAAACTAGTTCATTAGTGTCCTCAATTATGTTTTCAAGACGAGACAAAAGCGAAATTATTAGCAATTTTTCATCGTTAAACATGATTAGACTTTGCTCATCTAGTGGTTTGTATCTCTCATTTTTGCTTAGGTTTATTGAAAGAGTATTAAAAAGGAAGTTTAGTGATAGAGCATCAAGGGCAATGTCTTTTCTCTTTCTTCTACCTTATTTCGTATTTGTGTTTCCTAAATTTTCGATAATTAGAATTTCTCTTATTTTTCTTCTTAGGTTTATCAATGATTTCTTGTTCAATAAAAGATTTTCATATCTTTCAGTGACTGGGTTGTCTGGAATAATCCTTTTACTGTTTGATTTTCATTTAGCAAGTCAAGACGGTTTTATTGTAAGTTACTCAGTTACAGTTTTTGCACATTTACTAACTAATTCATTCCGACACCTAAAAGGAATTAAGAAAAAGATTTTTGTAGTGGTGGTACTTTATCTGTTTGTCTTACCCATGGAGATATCGTATTATGGTGATTTTTCTATTTTGGAACCATTGATCCAACTCTTTTTATTTCCGATTCTTTTAGTTTTCTTATTCATTAGTTTGGTATGTTTTTACAAGATTCCTGCTTTCTTTTTGGTAGAAAAAATAAGAAGTCCAATAAATGAATTATTGTCTTTTATGAACAAAATCAATGTTTCTTTCCATTTACCCAAAATGAATCAATTCGTTATCTTAATCTATCTAGTTATTTTAATATCTTTTGTATACTTTGCATCGATTAAATTAAAGCCATTGAAAAAGTTATCTTTTGTTTTAATGGTTTCACTAATGATTTTTTATATTATTCCAATTAAAAATTCTTTTACTAGCGAGGTGAGCTTTATCAATGTTGGCCAAGGTGATTCGATTTTAATTAGAGACAAACACAAAACAGCTCTAATCGATACTGGAGGTAATTTAAAATATGACTTAGCAGAGGAATCGCTTATACCATATCTTAAATCTAAAAGAATATATAAGATTGACTACCTAATTATCACTCACGAAGATTACGATCACATGGGCGCTAGAGACTCTCTTATTAACGGTTTTAAAGTCAAAAGATACGTTAATAAGCACGAAATGTTTCCGATTCAGATAGGAAATATCACCTTGAATTCATTAAATAAGCCGTTATCTTTGGATGATGATAACGACCGTTCGTTAGTTATATCGTTTTCGATTCCACAAATGACGTTTCTTTTAATGGGTGACGCTTCTAAAAAGGTGGAGCAAAGGCTAATACTCGAAAACAAGAATCTTTCATCTGACATACTTAAAATCGGTCATCATGGTTCAAAGACTTCGACGAGTGAAGACTTTATTAATAAAGTCAAACCAAAAGAAGCGGTGATATCTGTGGGAAAGAATAAATACGGACATCCAAATAGTGAAACTCTTGAATTGCTAAAGAAATACGATATCGCCATTAGACGCACTGATATCGAAGGCACGATTACTTATTACTCAATGTAAAACTATTTTTCTTTAAGCAAATTATATACAATATAAAGTATGTTGTATTTAGTTTACGGCGATCAATCAGTGATGATAAAAAATCGTCTTAAAAAGATAGCAAAAGAACGTTTGGATTTTTTTGATGAGATAAATTATGTCAAATACGACGCAAACGAGACACTGGTGCAGGATATAGTCGACGAGGCCAATTTGACTCCTTTAGGATATGAAAGAAAAATAGTTGTTCTTGAGAACTGCTATTTCCTATCTAATTCAAGAACAAAAAACAAAGTGGATGCGGACCAGAACTTTTCGGTTTTAATCAAATATCTTCAAAAACCAAACGAAGCAACCGATCTCATTTTTACTGTTAATTCAACGACTATAGATGAAAAAAACGATATTACCAAAATAATAAAAGAAAATGGTAAAGTGTTTCAACTTTTATCAATAGATAAAAAAGACTGGGACACTTATGTATATAAGTACTTTACAGAATCGTTAAACGTGAAAATTGATCGTGATGCGATTTCTGAACTATCAAATCGCGTCCAAGGTGATTTGAATATGTTTATCAATGAGGCTCAAAAACTAGCTTTATATAAAGATCACATAACTTACGAGGATGTATGTCTTTTGGTTTCAGCGCCTTTAGAGGAAAATGCATTTGGTATCTTTAATTACCTTCTAGCAAAAGATAATAAGAAGGCCATTTCTTTATTTAGAGATTTACGAGTTAACAATGTCGAGCCGATTACATTAATATCAATGCTCGGCAATCAGTTTAGATTACTTTGGCAGATTGTGTATTTAACAAAACAAGGAAAAACCGTTGAAGAAATTGCGTCTATTCTTCAAATAAAAGATATAAGAGTAAAAATTATGAAGAGAAATGCTTTCACTATGTCGATGGAAGATTTGAAAGATGTATTAGATTCACTGCAAGATTTGGATATCAAAATTAAAAGCGGCCTTGTAGACCGCTTCTATGCTTTCGAATTATTTTTAATTAAATTTAAAATAAAATAACTATTTCTTTAAACCATTAACCAATCTAGCGATTTCACTCTTTTGACGAGCGGCTGTTTTGGCGTGTTGAACTTTATCAGACACTGACTTGTCGATGAGCTTGTAGGCTTCAGCAACTAAAGTCTCGGCAGCAGCTAAATCTTTTGCTTCAATAGCTTTCTTTGCCTTCTTGATAACTGTTCTAACAGCACTCTTTGCAGCAGCATTACGTAAATGAGCTTGCTCGTTAGTTTTGATTCTTTTGATTTGCGATTTAATATTTGCCATATTCTTAATCCTCTTCTTCTATTTGCAACGCTTGTTATATTATCAAAAAAGGCATTTATTAGCAACAATTAAATAATTGTTAAAAGACATAATGGTTAATTGTTTGATTAAAAGAGGTCTAAAAGTTTATAATGATTTTGCTATATCAAAGATATAAAGGTGGTATTTATGAATAAAAAAGATGCACGATTAATATTCATGGGAACTCCGGAAATTTCCGCTCATGTGTTTGAAAGGATGATTTTAGATGGCTACAACTTTGTTGGGCTGATATCTCAACCCGATAAACCGATAGGTCGCAAAAACGAAATCGAAATCTCGCCAACTAAAAAGATAGCGTTAAAGTATGGAATACCAGTTTTTCAACCAATTAAAATTCGTCTTGAATTTGAATTTGTCCGCGAGCTAAAGCCAGATTTAATCGTAACATTTGCTTATGGACAAATCGTGCCACAAGGATTGCTAGATATTCCGACCCTTGGATGTATCAATCTTCACGGTTCACTTTTGCCAAAACTTAGAGGAGCCTCGCCAGTGCAATTTGCATTGATTAATGGTGATAAGAAAACCGGTGTTACTTTAATGCGGATGCTAAAAGAAATGGATGCGGGGGAAATGTACGGCAAAAAGGAAGTACAGATTTCTGACGAAGATAACGCGACAACTCTATTTAATAAAATCTCTTTAGTTGCTGGTGATTTAATCTTAGAATTACTTCCAGATTTCCTAAAAGGAAAAATTAAAGGCATCCCACAAAATAACGACGAAGTTACTTTTGCGTCAATCATCAAACCAGAGCAAGAAAAAATCTCTTTTGATTTGTCATCAAAAAGTATAATCGGCTGGATTCGTGGACTTAGTGAAAAACCTGGTGGATATTTTCTTTTAAATGGCAAGAAGTTTAAAGTGTATAATGCCAAGTTTTTAGACGATAAAATAACTGGTCAAGTCGGAGAGATTGTAGAAGCAGATAAAAATGGCTTAATTCTCCAAGCAAAAGATGGAAGAATCTCATTACTGGAAATCCAAATCGAAGGGAAGAGGAAGATGGATTACAAGACTTTTGTCAACGGCTACAAGGATCTAAAAGGTATCATCTTGAAATAGTACATAAGACTAGAATTTTCTAGTCTTTTTCTTTAAAATGTTAATATGAGTTTTACGATAAAATTATCGGTTCATCAACTTGTCGATTTTCTTCTTCGTAGAGGCGATATTGATTCTCGAATTTTTAATCGTTCCGCAATGAATGAAGGAAGTAAAATACACGCTAGTTATCAATCAAAACAGGGGAATGAATATATTTCTGAGTATCCACTAAAAAGAACGATAAAAATCGACGAGTTTGAGTTTGTTATTGAAGGAAGAGCGGATGGCATTATCAAGAAAGATAATCGCTATATCATCGACGAAATTAAGACCACGGTGATGAGCTTGCCGGTTTTTCGCAAAGAACAAATAGATTGGCACTTAGGACAAGCCAAATGTTATGCCTTCATGTTTGCGGACGAACAAAAACTATCAGAAATAGGAATCAGGCTGACGTATATTAGACAAGGAGTAAGCGATGAAAAGCTTATCGACGACTATTCCTTTACGTATGATGAGCTAAGCATTTATGTTAAAAAATTATTGACGGAGTATCTTGCTTTTTACCAGATTATTCTCCGCAAAGACAAAGAAAGAAATGACTCGATTAAAGTGCTATCGTTTCCATTTGATAGGTATCGCTCTGGCCAAAGGGAACTAGCAAAATATGCCTACTCTATAGGCAAAAAAGGCGGAAAATTATTTGTCGAAGCCCCGACCGGAATCGGAAAGACGATGTCGACAATTTATCCTTTTATAAAATGCATAGAGCAAAATTCCGAAGGTAAGATTTTTTATCTAACCGCTAAAAATTCTGGCAAAGAGTCAGCGTATAATGCAATAAAAATCCTTAAGAATAAGGGTTTATCGATATATGAAATAATGATCTCCGCAAAAGATAAAATCTGTTTTTCCAAAGGCAAAGGATGCAATCCTGATGAATGTCCTTTTACAAAAGGGTATTACAACAAAATACAAAGCGTAATCAAGAATTCACTTTTAAAGTATTCGGATTTTACTTATGACACGATATGCAAAATTGCAAAAGAAAACGAAGTTTGTCCTTTTGAGTTAGAACTAGATCTTTCGCTATTTAATGACATCATCATTTGTGATTACAACTACATGTTTGATCCACTTGTTTACATGAAGAGATATTTCGATGGAGACACATCTAATTTCTTAGTTTTAGTCGACGAAGCACACAATCTAATAGATCGTTCTCGCGATATGTATAGTGCATCGATTTCATCTAAAAAATATAATGACGCTAAAAAAGCTTCGAGAAAAATAGACAATAAAAAACTCAAGAATTCGTTGAAACGAATGACAAAAATGTTTAATGAATTTAGGGAAACATATCCTGCTAATGAGAACACTATTACATCGTTTGATTCTAAAATGTTTAGAGTTTTAGATTCTTTTTCTTTAGCGGTTCAGGATATCAATAAAAACGATAACAAATCTATGAATCCAGAACTTTTGGATTTCTTCTTGGATGTTAACAAGTTTATCAAGATATTCGATTTTTACTCTGAAAGATATATTTCGTATATAAAGGTGGGGCAAGGAAAAAGAGGGAATGTGACATTACATCTATCATGTCTAGACGCGTCAAGCTTCTTAAAAAGAAGTCTTAACTCTGTTAAAGGTAGTGTTCTATTTTCTGCTACACTTTCACCAATCGACTATTACATCAACCTTCTCGGTGGTGATATCGAAAAAGATTCATATTTCTTGTTAAAATCTCCGTTTCCAAAAGAGAATTTAAGACTCTTAGTAGCGCCTAAACTGTCGATTAGATATTCTGAAAGAGAAGCATCATATCAAGAAGTTGCAAAGTATATCGAGGCGTTTATTTCTCATCGTATTGGTAACTATATAATTTATGCACCAAGTTATGAGTATCAAGATAAGTTGCTATCGTATTTAAATGTTCCTTCCGATTGTGAACTCGTCGTTCAAACAAAAGAAATGACCGACCAGGAAAAAGAGGATTTTGTCAACAAGTTCAAGCCTAAACCGGACAATACCACCATCGGAATTGCAATTATAGGAGGTTCATTTGCCGAAGGCATAGATCTAGTTAGTGATCGACTAATAGGCGCTGTTATTATCGGTGTCGGATTACCTAAAATTAATTTTGAAAGCGATAAAATTGCCGAATACTATCGATCAAAAGAATTGCCGGGTAAGGATTATTCATACACCTATCCAGGGATGAATAAAGTTATGCAAGCGGTTGGGCGAGTAATAAGAAGTGAAAGCGATCGTGGTGCAGTGCTTTTAATCGATGAGCGGTATATGCAGAATCAGTACCGAAGTTTATTCAGAAACGAATGGGACGACTACCGAGTTGTCTTAAATGTTGATGATTTGAACGAAGAAATAAAAGATTTCTTCAATTCTAAGAAGAAAAATAATGTCATAAAATGACAATTATATTAATATATTATAGTTATGAGTTTCCCACAGGATAAAATACGAAATTTCTCAATCATTGCTCACATCGATCACGGCAAATCAACCCTTGCTGATCGTATTTTAGAATTGACAGGAGCAATCGAAGAAAGAGAAATGAAAGAACAGCTTCTCGATTCGATGGATTTAGAAAGAGAAAGAGGCATTACGATTAAGCTTAATGCCGTTACTTTGAAGTACAAGGCTGATGATGGCGAAACATATATTTTTAATTTAATAGATACTCCAGGGCATGTTGATTTTGCTTACGAAGTATCTCGTTCTTTAGCGGCTTGTGAAGGCGCAATTTTGGTCGTAGATGCAACTCAAGGAGTCGAGGCACAAACTCTAGCTAATGTTTACTTGGCGGTCGATAACAACCTCGAAGTCATACCAGTTATCAACAAAGTTGATTTACCTAGTGCGATGCCTGAATTAGTAAAAGAAGAGATTGAAAAGAGAATTGGAATTCCAGCGCAAGAAGCGGTTGAGATTTCTGCCAAAACTGGTTTCCATGTTCATGAAGTTCTCGAGAATATTGTTAAATTTGTTCCCGCCCCTAAAGGCGATGTTGAAGGTCCATTAAAAGCTCTAATTTTTGATAGTTACTACGATTCGTATCGCGGTGTTGTTATTCTAGTCCGCATTAGAGACGGAAGCGTTAAGGTTGGAGATCATATTAGATTAATGGCAGCTGGCAAGGATTACTTTGTAACAGAAGTAGGAATGAGAACGCCGAAAGAAATAAAACTCAAAGAATTATCAGCGGGTGAAGTCGGATATATTTGCGCCCAAATTAAGGATATTAAAGATGTTAGACCTGGTGAAACCGTTACATCGGCAGAGAACCCTACTAAGCATCCACTTCCTGGATATCGAAAAATGAACCCAATGGTTTATTGTGGTCTATACCCTGTCGATAGTGAGGACTACGCTAACTTAAAAGATGCGCTCGATAAGCTTTGCCTTAACGACTCATCTTTACAATACACACCAGAATCTTCTCAGGCTTTAGGCTTTGGGTTTAGATGTGGTTTCTTAGGCTTACTCCATATGGACATCGTTCAAGAACGACTAGAAAGAGAATACGGATTAAACCTAATTTTAACTGCACCTAGCGTTATTTATCATATTCATATGACAAATGGAGAAATGATAAAACTAGAAAACCCAAGCGAACTTCCGGACTTATCTAGTGTTTCCGAAATTGAAGAACCTTATGTCAAAGCTTCTATTATGTCGCCAAAAGAATATGTAGGTCCAATCATGGAGCTTTGCCAAGATCGTCGTGGGATATATCAAAATCTCGAATACTTTGATGAAACTAGAACTATATTGACATATGAAATACCGCTATCTGAAATTATTTATAATTTTTTTGATAAACTAAAATCATATACCAAAGGATATGCTTCTTTAGACTATGAACTCACAGACTACAAGCCCGGCAATCTTTCTAAACTAGACATACTTTTAAACGGTCAAACAATCGATGCTTTATCGAGCATTGTTTTTAAACCAGATGCCTACAATCGTGGTTTAGGCATTATTCAAAGATTAAAAAATATCATTCCAAAGCAGCAATTTGAAATCCCTGTTCAAGCAGCGATTGGTGGAAAAATCATCGCTAGAGTCGACATTAAAGCTATGCGCAAGGATGTTCTAGCTAAGTGCTATGGTGGAGATATTTCTCGTAAGAAAAAGCTTCTTGAGAAACAAAAAGAAGGCAAGAAGAGAATGAAACGAATTGGCTCTGTTGAAGTTCCACAAGAAGGATTCATGGCTATCCTATCAATAGACGATAATTAGTAGTTTTTTAGTATTTTTGTTTGCGACTTACTGATCAACTTTATA